>JAFLEF010000039.1 GCA_017309115.1 Verrucomicrobiota bacterium
CTCTTAAACGCAACTTTCGGAGTCACCGTTTGGTGTCCCGGGCGTGTGTCCGCTGATTGATCGGTTTCTTTCACAAAAACAATCAATCCACCAAACGGTGACAACCGCCAACTGCATTGTTACGGCTGAGAGCTGAGAGCTGAGAGCTGAGAGGTCGGAAGGTAGGGATGGACCGCTGGGCCGTCCCCGGTTGGCCGGCGGAGCCAGGCCAACCGACAATTGCTGGTCAGCGTCGAGAATTGCCACGCGACTCTGTCTCGAGACGGGTGATTGAGCGGGTAAGCGGTAAGCGGTAAGCGGTAAGCGATGGTAGGGCGAGGCTCCGCAGAGCGTCGCCAACGGGGGCGGGGGAAAGCTGAGAGCTGAGAGCTCGGAGGGGGCAGAGTGGTAGGGCGAGGCTCTGGAGCCTCGCCCGCTCACCGCTCACCGCTCACCGCTCACCGCTCACCGCTCACCGCTCACCGCTCACCGCTTACCGCTCACCGCTTACCGCTCACCGCTTACCGCTCACCGCTTACCGCTTACCGCTTACCGCTTACCGCTTACCGCTTACCGCTTACCGCTTACCGCTTACCTACCTCTCAGCTCTCAGCTTTCTTCACAATCAGCTGCGGGGACGCGTTCGCGGGCTCGATCGACGGGGCGGAGAAGGCGGTTAGGGCGTGGATCTGAACGTCGTTCACCGCCCGCTCGAGATTCTGATAGTACCGTAGGAGCTCCCGGTAGGCGTCCGCAACGTCGGCCGGCTGCTGTTCCGGTAGTTGGTAAGCAAGACGCAGGGGATTCGGTCCCGGGGTTCCCTGGGTCAGACAGGTGGCAAGGGTGTCCAAGGTGCGAGCAATGAGTTGGTCCGCGGCCGGTGCGGATTCGGGCCCCGAACGGGAATCCAATGGCAGAATCTTGCGCTGACGCAGCACGGCCAGCAGGGCGAGGAAAAGATCCTCCAGGCGATAGGTCAGGTCGAGCAGTCGTTCCCGTTCGGACTCCGATTTGCGGGCTTCCTGACCGAACTCCAGCTGCCAATCGCTGTACAGATTCAACGCGGCGGCGACGTTGCTATGCACCTGGAACGCGGCGGAACGGGCATTCATCCAGTTGGACGTCGAGCTGACGCGGGCGAGTTGGGCGAGGGATTGCAAGGTCTCGACCAGTTTTCGACGCAGTCCATTCCCGGCAAAGCTGGGCCAGAGGGCAAGGTCGATGACGCTCATCACCACGATACCCAGAAGAACTCCAACGATCCGGTCGCCCGCCGGCGCCAGGGCCAGAGCTTTACCGGGCGTGGCCAAGACCACCAACGAGAAGGCCATGACCATTTGGACGCCCATGTAGGCCGTCCGTCCGGTGCCGGTGCTGATCCAAGCTGCCGCGAACACCACCACCAGCGTCACCGCGAGAAAGGAGGCCAGCCCAAACAAATTGGGCATCAAGATGACGATCATCAGCAGCGCGGCCAATCCGCCCACCACAGCTCCGCCAAAGATCAACAGTGCGCGGGTGTAGCCGGCACCAATACTCGATTGAGCCACCAAAATGCACACGGCAACGCTGGTGGAGATCCCGGGCCAGTTGAGCGCGTGGTAGATCAGGTAGCAGATCATTCCTGCGAGCGTTCCCTTCAGAGCGTAACGCAGGGCATCGTAATTCTTCTGATGACACGCCGGGGTGAAGAGCAGGCGGGGCGACAGGGGTTCGCGGAGCGGTTCCAGGCCGTCCTTCCAGGACGTCGCCTCCTGGCGCCCCAGTCGGAGGAAGCCGAGACAGGCATCCATAATCTGCAGGATTTGCCGAAGGCGGCGGAGAAGGGTAGGGACGGGATCGGCGCCAACGTCAGTTGAAAACGGCGGTGGAACGCGCACTTCGGCTGGGGCTTCCTCACGTTCGAGAGCTTCGGCGCGGAGCGAACATTCGTCGCGAATCTGCCGCAGCTCCTGTTGCTGATCGGCGGTGAGCGGCTGGCCAGAATCCCAAACCACCTTCTCCAGACTCCGGCTGTCCAGCAGGAGCCGTTCAAGGGTGGTGATCAGTCGGGCTTGTTCCGGATGGCGTTGGCGGAGCCAGGGACTGCGCGCTTCCGCGCTGGCCAGGAGATCCAACTGGGTGGCGAGTTGAGTGGCGACCGTTGGGGTCAATTCGGTGGGTGGCGGGCCGTTGGGCGCTTGCAACACCCGGTCCAGGATTTCGGCGGAAGTTCGCAGCCGTCGAGCCAGTTGGCCGAGGAGCAATTGCTCCGGGTTGTCCGGCCAAAGGTACAGCTGGGCGAGTGTGCCGAGAACTGATCCCAGCGTAATGATCACCACCAGCCATACGGCGCTGTCGAGGGAGGTCGTGGGAGATCCCGACAGATTGGGAAGCAACAGCACAAAGGTGAATCCGCTGAGGATGACGGCGTAGGGAACCGTCGTGGTCCGGGAAAAAAAGAGGGTGGCGGCGATGACGCCGGCTTGGGTGAGGAAGATCCACCAGGGTTGATCGGCAAACGCGAGAATGGTGAAGATCACGAAGAAGCCTCCCGACAGGGTTCCGAGGCCCCGGAGGACCGCCTTGCTCAGCGAGGGCCAGGCGTCCGGCATGTTCACGGCGAAAAGAAAGATCACCAGATACAGACCGCCGGGCAGGTGAAGATACTGGGTCAGAGCGATACCCAGTAGGGCGATTGTCGTCAGGCGCAGCGTCGCGCGCCAGCGGGCGGGGGTAGGCGCGAGTTCCTCCCGGACAAACGCGAAAAAGGAGGATTCCCACCGGGGAGCTGGGATGGCTCGGTGGGAAGAGGGGATCATGGCTGGTTCGTGTTGCCGGCAGCGCGGTTGGCTTCGCGGGCGGACCGCACGGTCACCACAGCCGACAGGCCCATCCGGAAGGGAAATTCAGGAGGGGGACGGCCCAGATCGATTCGGACGGGAATGCGTTGGGCCAGTCGGACCCAATTCAAATCCGGCTTCACCTGGGCTGGGGCGCCCAAGGCCGCTTCGTCCTGGGTTTGTACCGCCCAGCCCACGCCCTGAATGGTTCCTCGGAAGGTTTGTCCCGGATACGCCATGAGAAATACGTCGGCTGGGAGCCCTGGCCGGAGGGATTCCAGGAATGTCTCGCGATAATTTGCCACCACGTACCATTGATTGAGGTCCACGAGGACGAAGATGGGCTGTCCAGCCTGGGCGTACTGACCAACGGCAATGTTAAGATTGGCTACCCGGGCGTCGAACGGAGCGCGGACTTGGCAATAGTCGACGTTCAACCGGGCCGCCTGAACGTCGGCTTCGGCGGCGCCGATTCGCGCGTTCAAGGTGCCGAACTGACCGATCAGACTTTGTTGCCGGAGCAACTCCTGGCGGGCGGCATCCACTTCGGCCGAAGCTGTATTGCGACGAGTTCGGGCGGTATCCACGGACTCGGCGTCGATGGCCTGATCCTTCAGCAACGGTTCGTAGCGTTTGAGATCGGCTTCGGCGAGGGAGAGTTCAGCTTCCTTGACCCGGACGTTGGCCACCGCTGAGGCGACCGAATTCGACATGGCCTGCAATTCGGCCCGCGCGAGCAGCAGGGCGGCCTCGGCATTGGCGAGCACGGCTTGGTAGGGGCGGGCGTCGATAACGAACAGGAGATCGCCGGCCTTGACCTCCTGGTTGTCCACCACGTGCAATTCCACCAGTGGACCGCTGACGTGCGGGGCGATGCCAATGAGGTTGGCCCGTACCTCGGCGTCGTTGGTTCGCGGATTGTAGAATCCGATCCAGCTGACGTACCAACCGGCGGCGATGGCGCCCGCGATGATGGCCAGGCCGAGCAAGCGGCCGAGCCAGACTAGCGCGGGGGAGGGAGTGGGTTCCGCCATAGGTCAGGGTCCAAACAGCACCAACCAACTCGCGCACGCCCACAGAAACGTCAGGGCGGGATAGACCAAAATCAGCGGCCCCAGATGGGGCTCCAAACGGACCCAGGCCAAAATCCAACGGCTCAGCACGCACAGAACAATTCCCAGCACGAGGGCAATGACCCAGCCGGGAAAGAAAGAGCCGTAGAAGTTGATGACTGGATCGCAACCGGTGGTGAGCACCGCCAGCGTCGTCAGCGAACCTGCCGTGGCGGCAGTGCGTCCCCGGAGGCTTCCGGAGTCGGGTGAGGTCGAAGACAGATCTGAACGCGGCCGCACCGGGCGAGAGTCGGCATCTGGTGGTTGGCCGTCAACGCTCAGTCCGGAATTGGTCGATCCGTTCCGTGGCCACTCCTTTCGGGTGCCTATTCCCGGGGAGTGTTGCGGTTCGGGAGAGCAGTGCCGCGCAAAAGTGACGCGGGAGTTGCATTGGCGGCTTGCGGCGGGGTGCTTGAACCGGGTTTGCTGCCCGTGGCATGTCGCTTCCGTCCTCGGGCCCTGTCCGCACCCGCTTTTTGACCCAGTGGCTTGAACGCGCGCCTGCCCCCGTGTTTGTGGCGGTGGCCATCGTGGCGGCGTTCTCGACCTACTTCGCGATGTACGCGTTTCGCAAGCCCTTTGCGGCCGCGAAATTTGAGAAGGAGTATTTTCTTGGCACCGCGGTGGCGCTGAAGACCGCCATTGTGATTAGCCAGATCATTGGCTACGCGTTGTCGAAGTATATCGGAATCAAGGTCTGCTCCGAAGTCACTCCCGCCCGACGCGCCTTCATGTTGGTCAGCTTGGTGGGCATAGCTCAGGCGGCGCTGGTGCTCTACGGCCTTGTACCCAACGACTGGAAGGTGGCCGCGATCTTCCTGAACGGCCTTCCCCTAGGCATGATCTGGGGTCTGGTGGTTTGGTATTTGGAGGGGCGGCGAACGTCCGAACTGCTGCTGGCTGGTCTCAGCTTGTCCTACATCATGGCCAGCGGCGTGGTGAAGGACTTCGGCCGAGCCCTGATGGAAGGAACCGTCGCCAAGTGGTGGTCAGTGATTCCCGGGATTGGCGCGCCGGTGGCCGGTCTGCTCGGCAAGGTGAGCGAAGGGTGGATGCCGGCGGTGGCGGGATTCCATTTCGTGCCGGTGTTCTTGGCTTCGGTTTGGCTGTTGAACCAATTGCCCCGGCCCAATGTGGCGGATGTGGCGGCCCGGGCCGAGCGCGAACCGATGAAGGGGGCGGATCGACTGGCGTTCGTGAAGCAGTTTGCGTTCGGACTGACGGTGTTGTGTGTCGCGTATTTCTTTCTGACGGCGTACCGGGACTTCCGCGACAACTACCAAGTCGAGATTTTCGAAGGTCTGGGCTATCCGTATGATAACAACAACAAGTCGATCATTTCCCGGGCGGAAACGATTGTGACTTTTGGGGTGATGGCGGTCTTGGCGATGCTCAATTTGGTGAGAAACAACCGGACGGGTTTGCTCTGCGCCTTTGGCATCATGACGGGTGGGGTGGTTTTGCTGGGGTTGTCGACGGCGCTGTTGCAGGCGGGATTGATCAGCGGGTTTTGGTGGATGACCCTGACTGGCTTGGGATCGTATTTGGCTTATGTGCCGTATGGTTCGGTTTTGTTCGAGCGGTTGATGGCCTCCACGCGGGTGGTGGGGACGGCGGTGTTTGCGATCTATCTGGCGGATGCGATTGGCTACACGGGTTCGGTGGGTGTGCAGTTGTACAAGGATCTGGCGGCGGGATCCGTGTCGCGGTTTGGCTTCTTCATGGGCTTCACCTGGTTCATGTCGGTTCTGGGCGCGATCTGCCTGTTGGCGAGCGCAACTTACTTCGCGCGGCGCACACGGACTTCGTCAGCTGAGAGCTGAGAGCTGAGAGCTGAGAGGTCGGAAGGGGAAACCGGTGGGGCGACGCTCCGCGGAGCCGTTCGCGAGTGGAGTGGTGAGGCGGTGCGGTGTGCCGACTGGGTGAAACCTCGCCCTACCACGGAAACTTTTGGAACCACGAATGGGCGCAAAGAAACACGAATAGGGAACCGCACTGGGAGCTTGGAGTGGCTGCCCTTCTTTTTCTCTCAGCCCTCAGTTCTCAGCTCTCAGCTTTTCTCAGAGTCCACAGGCCTGCCGTGCTCGTTCTAGAACGCCATCCGCGACGGCCTGGGCGCGCTGGGCGCCGTCCTGGAGCACCTGTTCCACGTAGTCGAGGTTGGCGGCGAGTTCCGCGCGACGGGTGCGGGCTGGGGCGAGGAAGTTCCAGTAGTGTTCGAAGAGCACCTTCTTGACGTCGCCGTAGCCCGTCCCGCCGGCCCGCAACTTGTCCACCCAGAGCTGATACACCTCCGGGGGCGCGACCAGTTTCAACAGTTGAATCGCCGTGTTTTGCTCGGCATCGGGTTTGGGCTCGGCGGGAGGCCGACTGTCCGAAACGATGCTCATGACCTTCTTCTTGAGGGCCTTTTCCTCGCCGAATAGTTCCAGGGTGTTGCCGTAGCTCTTGCTCATCTTCTGACCGTCGGTGCCGGGGACCACCGCGACCTCCTCGCGAATTCGTGGCTCGGGCAGCACAAAGACCTCGCCGTAGATCTGGTTGAACTTGGCGGCGATGTCGCGGGTCATTTCCAAATGCTGCTTCTGGTCCTTGCCCACCGGCACCACGTTGGAATCGAAGAGCAGGATGTCAGCGGCCATCAGCACCGGGTACGCAAACAGTCCGTGGTTCACCTTCTCAATGTCGCCGGAGGCCAGTTTGTCCTTCTTGTCCTTGTAACTTGTGGCGCGTTCCAACAGGCCCATTGGGGTGACCGTACTCAGCAACCACGCCAGTTCAGTGACCCGGGGAACGGCGCTCTGACGCCAGAAGATGCACCGCTGAGGATCCAAGCCGCAGGCCAGAAAATCGAGGGCCACGTCGAGGGTGTACTGACGGCGCCTAGCGGCGTCGGTCAGCGTCGTCATCGAATGGTAGTCAGCAATGAAGTAGAACGCCTCGCCCTGCTGTTGCAGTTCGATGGCGGGCTTCATGGCGCCGAAGTAGTTGCCCAAATGGAGGGCGCCACTCGGCTGGATCCCGGTCAGAAAGCGCATGTCCGGCCAGCATGCGAAACTGGCCGGTGGGGCGAAAGAAAGAACCGTCCGAACGAGCGGAGCCGCGAGGCCAGCGGTTGCACCAGGAACCTCGCGCCGACGATTGTCCCGGACGGGTCACTTGGCGGGAACTTCCGTTAGACCCACAGGTGCGGGATCAGACGTGTGCGGCTGCGGACGTCGATGCGTGAGCCGTCCGAGCAAGATGTAGAACACGGGAATCACGAACAGCGTCAGGAAGGTGCTGGTGAGCATGCCGCCCACCACGGCCACGCCCATCGGCCGCCGGCTTTCCGCTCCCGCGCCGAAGCCGATGGCAATCGGCAGGATGCCGGCAATGGTGGAAAACGCCGTCATGAGAATAGGGCGAAGTCGAACCCGGCCAGCCTCGATCATGGCATCGTAGGCGTTGGCGCCCTTTTCCATTTCCTGATTGGCGAACTCGACCAGCAGAATCGAGTTCTTGGTAACGAGTCCCACGAGCAGGACGAGTCCGATTTGGCTGAAGAGATTGAAATTCATCGCCGGGATGTCCGGAATGACATCGATCTTGCCGAGCCAGTACAGCAGCCAGAGCGAGCCAAAAGCGCCAACGAAGGCCAGGGGCAGCGCCAGCATGACCGTGAAAGGATGGATCAGACTCTCGAACTGGGCCGCCAGGGTCATGTACACGATGATTCCCGCCAGACCGAGCACCCACCAGATCTCCGTGGACGCCTCAGCCAAATTGCGCGCGTCGCCGTCCCACGCGTACAGGAAGCCGGCCGGCAGATCCCGAGCCAGCAGCGGTTCCACTTGCTTGACGACGGTGCCAATCGGAACGGATCCCGGGGATGCGGTGATGCTGGCTGAACGCAGTCGTCCATAATGGCTGATCGAGTTGGGCGCGGCGCCTTCCGACCGATTGACGAGACTGCTCATTTGCACGAGGTCACCGGTGGCACTCCGGACAAAAACCTTATCGAGATCGGACGGACGCAGCCGGGAATCGCGTTCCAGTTGCACAATGACGTCGTACTCCTTGCCGTCGCGCTTGATTCGACTGAGGTCGAGTCCGCCGAAGAGTATCTGCATGGTCCGGGAAATATCGGCGACACTGACTCCCAGCGAGGCGGCGCGTCCGCGGTCAATGGCGATCCGAAGTTCGGGTTTGTTGATTTCGTAGCTGACGCGGACATTTTTCAGCAGTGGTTCGCCGGTTTCATTGGTCAGACCGCGCAGTTGGTTGGCCATGCTATCCGCAGTCTTGCTGAGGGCATCGAGATCCTGGTTTTGGAGCACCAATTCGAAGGGGGAGCTATTGAAGCTGACTTCGATGGATTTCGGCAGGTTGGCGATGGCCAAGCCGCCCTCGACTTCCATCATGAGCCGTTGAGCGATGCCGCCCGGACCGTTGACGATCTCCTGAACCGACCGTTGGCGGAGGGCTCGGTCCTGGAACGTCACGAAGACCACTCCCAGGCTCGCCTGACCGGGTCCATTGAATCCAGGCGCGACCATCGCACCATAACTCGTGACCTCGGGAATCCCAGCGATGATCTCTTCGGCCTTTCGAAGCTGACGATCGGTGAATTCGCTGGTGGATCCATTGGGAGTGATGACCAGAGTGAATAGTCGGCCTTTGTCCTCCAGCGGCAGGAAATCCTGCTCCAGTCCGCGATAGGCCAAAACCATCAACAACAGCGTGGCGCCGGTGACCCCCACCATCACCAGTCGGTGCCGCAGCGCCCAGCGGAGTCCAGAAACGTAGTGGGAAGTGATCCAATTGAATGTGCGCTCGAAGAAGTTGAAGAGCGCACCGTGCTTTTTGTTGTGAACCGGTTTGAGAAGCCGGGACGCCATGGCCGGTGACAGGGTCAGGGCGACAAAGGCGGAAATCACCACCGAGCCGGCCACGGTCAGGGCGAACTCAATGAACAGCCGTCCCGTCGTGCTCTTTTGGAACGCCAGCGGCGTGAACACCGCCACGAGGGAGATGGTGATCGCGATGACCGCATAACTGATTTCCTCCATCGCCTTGAAGGAGGCCTGCATCGGCGGCATGCCTTCCTCAATGTGCCGAAAAATCGCTTCCAGCACGACGATGGCGTCGTCCACCACGATGCCGATGCTCAACACCAGAGCGAGCATGGTCAGGATGTTGACCGAGTATCCGAAGGCGTAGAGCAGGGCGAAGGTGCCGATCAGCGACACTGGAATCGCGACCGCCGGAATCAGGGTGGAGCGGAAGTCACGGAGAAACAGAAAGATAATCAGCACCACCAGCACGAAGGCGATGCCCAGGGTCTCCCAGACTTCACTGATGGCTTTCTCCACGAAGGTGCTGGAGTCGAACCCGACCCACAGATCGGTGCCGGGAGGCAGCCCCGGCCGGAGCCGTTCCATTTCGCGTTTCACTTCCTGGGCGACCGCCACGGTGTTGGCCTTGGCTTGTTTGACGATGCCCAGGAAGATACAGGGCTTGCCCCGGGCGCGGGCGATGGTGCGGTAGTCTTCGACACCGTCTTCGGCGCGACCGATGTCCCGAAGCTTGATCAGATTCGCGCCGTCAGCCCGGATTACGAGGTTGTTGAACTCTTCGGCGTCCTTCAGTTCCCCGCGGGTCTGAATGGTCATCTCGCGGTCCAGGTTCTCCACTCGGCCGCTCGGGAGATCTATGTTCTGGGCGCGGAGTGCATTCTGCACGTCCAGCACGGTGACACCGCGCGCGGCCATCTTCTCCGAGTCCAGCCAGAGTCGCATGGCAAAGCGTTTCTCGCCGCCGACGGTGATGGACGAGACGCCGTCGATACCCTGGAAGCGGGGCTTGAGCTGACGTTCCGCCAGGGTGGTCAGTTCGAGCGGGGAATACCGGTCGCTGTTCAAGGCCAGCCAGATGATGGGCTGGGCATCGGAATCCTGCTTGGCGACGATCGGTTCAAGGATGTCTTCCGGCAGGCTACCCCGGACCCGGGAAACTCGGTCGCGCACGTCTTGGGCGGCGACGTCGATATCGCGGGACAGATCGAACTCAATGGAAATGCTGCTGACACCTTCGCGGCTTTCGGATTCCAGCGTCTTGATGCCACCGATGTTGTTGATGGCTTCCTCGAGGCGTTCGGTGACTTCGGTTTCGATCACCTGGGCATTGGCCCCGGGGTAGACGGTAGTGACGGAAATGATGGGCGGATCGATGTCCGGCAATTCCCGGACTGGCAGCCGGGTGAGACCGATGATGCCAAAGAGCACCAAGGCCAGATTCATCATCAGGGCAAAGATCGGCCGCTGAATGGAGAGGCGCGGAAGGATCATGGCGGGGTTAGTTGAGGTAGTGCGCCGACGAGTTGGTGCTGATCGTCACCGGGGCTCCCGGGCGGAGCTTTTGCAGACCTTCCACCACGACGACTTCCCCGGCCGAGAGTCCCTTGGTGATTTCCACTTTGCCGGCCAAACGAAGTCCGGTGTTTACGGGCCGCATAAAGGCGGTGTTGGTGGAGGTGACGACGAAGACCAGGGTGGTGTCGCCGTTGTTGATGATGGCCGGTTCGGGAATGACCAAGGCCGCGTCGCGCAGTTGCAGGCGAAGTTCCAGGTTGGCGAACATGCCGCCCCGGAGCTTGCGGTCGGGATTCGCAATGCGCGCTTTGACCAGCGCGGTGCGCGTCCCGGCGTCGAGTTGAGGCGAAATGAAGAAAACCTCGCCCCGGAAGGTTTCCTTGGGGAAGGCGGCGACCTTGAACTCGACGGTCTGACCTTCCTTGAGTTGGCTCAGGTAACGTTCCGGAACGGCGACTTCGACATTTACGGTTTCCAAGTCGACGAGTTGGGTGAGTCGGGTGGATTTGGTGATGACTTGTCCGGGGCTGATTCGACGGGCCCCGGTGCTTCCCGAAAACGGGGCGACAATCCTCGTATCCCGCAGCTCTCGTCGTTTTAAGTCCACGGTCGCCTCGCTGGCGGCATAGGTAGCGGAGGCGTTGTCATATTCCTGCTGGGAGATCAGCTTGTCCTGGAAGAGCTGCTTCACGCGCTCGAACGACGTTCGGGACAATTCCAACTGGGCCTCCGCTTCGGCCAATTGCGGGGCGAACTTGGTGTCGTCCAGCAAGACCAAAACGTCGCCCTTCTTGACCGCTTCGCCTTCCTGGAAGCGGATTTCCTTCACGATGCCTTCGGTTTCGGCGTTGAGGTCGACGATTTCATTGGGCTGGATGTTGCCGATGAGCGAGACCGACTCGACGACGGGTTCGGTCTTGACCGGCACCGCCACCACCTGCAACGCAAACCCGCCGCCGCCGGCACTCGCTCCGGCACCGGTAGCGCCTTCCTGCTTCTTGCAGCCAACTGCTAGCAAGCCGGCCAGCAGCACCCATCCAAACGCGCGAAACTCCATGACCGGAGCAGCATGCCTGGAATCCGGGCCAGAGGCTATTCCAACGATTTGGGAAAATGGCCGCCCCCCCCGGTAGGGCGACGCTCCGCGGAGCCGTCCTATGGAGTGCGGTCGCGAAGCCTGCGTAGCTACCGCTTTCCCCTGGGCGAGGGCTCGGCAGCGGTCAAAGGGTCGGACTCCTCGTCTGAGTCGAAAGTTGAGTGGGTAGGGCGACGTTATACTGAGCCGTTCGCGTCTCGGCAAATGACGCGTCAGGAGTCCACGGGCGCTCGGCTCCGCGGAGCCGAGCGCGGGTGGAGTCTTGGAGCGATGATTCGACCCATCGCGCCGGCCGAGTCAAACCAAGCCCGGCGATCGGGGGACGAATCCACGAATGGCCGCAAAGAATCAGGAAGGGTGGAGCACTCACTTCCCGCTTGCCGCCTTTCCTCACGGTTCCTTTAGGCGCTCCCGGTGGGGGAGACCGTCTCGATTCCACAGCCGAAGCGCTTCGTCGGAAGTGTCGGTAAAAAGAGTCTTCAGGGTCAGTGATTCGGCGTGACCGTCACAGAAGACTACGTTGGCTCGGGCTTTGTGTCGGCGTTGAGATCGCTGGGTGCTCCCTAACGTTTCCTCCGCCAAAGGCCAACGGGACATGGACCAATGGCCATCCTCGACCACGCCGTTCCAACCGGTGAACCCGTCCCCGGCCGCCAGAGTACCGCTTGGATTGACCACCTCATCTTCCTTCACCGGCGGGCTGGTGTTGGGTGCCATCGCGTTGAAGGTGCCACCAATTCCTATGGTCGTTCCATTCGTTCCGACCCCCAGGCCGTTCGCGTTGTAGCCGTATTCAATGTACCCTAGGCTCCTAGGCCAGTAATCCGGTTTGGCGGTCGCTGGACAATCCCAAATGCCGCTGCTCATCCAATCGGTACCAGGGATCGGTATAAAACCAGGCTCGATCTGGAACTGGACCGACACCATCCAACCAGCCCGGTGCTCGGGATTCTTTCCCTCCGATCGACCCCGATTCAAACCCAGCGGATACTCGCCATGCTCGGTTGTGAACTGGGTGATTCCGAGACCCATTTGCCGAACGTTTTTAAGGCACACGATCCCCTTAGCTTTGGCGCGCGCGCTGACAATGGCGGTTAGGAGCAGGGCAGCCAGAACCCCAATAATTGCGACCGTACTGAGCAGTTCGATGAGGGTGAAGGCTCGAGCTTGGAGTCGTCTTGTCCGAGGGGACCAAGTGGTGTTCATCGGATTGATCTGAAAAGCATGCCCCACTTCGGTCCCCGTTGGTCTCAGATTCCGTAAGCGGACATCGCCGGCGTATTTGAACTAAGCGAGCCTTTGACTTCTCTGTCAATAGGGCGCCTCGATAACGGACCGCAAGGGTTGAGGAACTAGGTGCATAGAGGACGCGGTGCCGCTTCGCTCTTCCTCATGTCGGCCAATAAACCATATGGAAACTCACGATGTACTGGAGTTTGAGTACGATTTCCTTCGGGGAGGATTTCTGTTGGGTTGGGGCCCACGGCGGTCTGGCGAGTTGACTCCCTGGTGTGGTGGCTTGCTGGGTGCCTATCTGGATGGCGGCGGAAAGATCACGGCCCTCGAGAGCTTTTGGAGTGACCACGGGGGGCTGCCGCTGCAGGGAATTCACCACCGACTACCGAACCCGAAGGGCAGATACGCGCTTGGTCCGGACGAATTGCGGGTCGGCGCGTTTCGTCTCGCCCAGTCGCACGACCGGTTGTCGCTGTGGTTTGGTGGCGACGAAGTGACTCCCGATCCGAACTGGTGCCGTGAGAATCCGTTTCCCGGAGTGGAACTCTGGTTTTCAAAGGAGAAAGTGGAAGCAGGTTGGCCAACTCCCGGTATTGGCGGGCGGGCTCCGGTCCCACTCCTGGCCGGGATCGCTCTCGAATTCGCCGTCACAACGATGAAGTCTCCGGCCCGGTTCCTAGTCCTCAGCGGAGCGGACTTCAAATAGCCATGGCCGATTCCCACAGGAACCTTGGAAACCACGAATGGGCTCAAAGAAGCACGAATGGGGCAGTGGAGAACTCGCTTACCGCTTGCCGCTCCAGACCCGGCCTAGGAAAATGAGAACGCGGTAGCTACGCCGGCTTCGCTACCGCACTCCATAAGGGACGACCCAGCGCCACTTCGCCCTGCCTGGAAACGGGTCCCTGATAGGGGAAGCCATTCCCCGCTACCCAAATTCGCTTCGGATCAGTAGCCTTCCGAAGTGAAGTTTCCCCGGGTTGTTTGGGCCATGATGGTGGGGGCAGGAACGCTGTCCGCGGCCGAGTTTTCCCTAAATGGGCACCGCTTCGGCGTGCCCGACGGATTCACAGTCGATCTCGCTGCCGGCACCAACCTAGTCCAGCGCCCGGTCAGCGCGAGCTTCGATGATCAGGGCCGCCTCTACGTCACGGAATCCTCCGGCTCCAATGAGGCGCCGGATCAGCAACTGCAACATCCCAATCACCGGATTCTGCGGCTCGTCGACACCGACGGGGACGGTCGGTTCGATCAGTCAAGTGTGTATGCCGAGAAGGTCATGTTCCCGCAGGGTTGCCTGTGGCACGGCGGATCGGTCTATGTCGCGGCACCGCCCAGCATTTGGAAGTTTACTGATGCCGACGGAGATGGGGTGGCCGAAAAGCGGGAGGAATGGTTCAAGGGCGGATCGCTGACCGGTTGCGCCAACGACATTCACGGGCCTCACCTGGGTCCGGACGGCTACCTTTATTGGACCAAAGGAGCCTTTGCGGAACAGACCCACCTGCTGGCCAATGGACGCACGCTAAAGGATAAGGCGGCGCACATCTACCGGGCCAAGCCGGATGGTTCCGGGCTGGACGTCATCATGAATGGCGGGATGGACAATCCAGTGGAAATTGCCTTCACACCGGACGGGGAAACTCTGTTCAGCAGCACGTTCATCGACTTCAGTCAGCCGGGCTTTCGGGATGGCGTGGCCCATGCCATTTACGGAGGTGTGTTCGGTAAGGAGAACGATGTGTTGGAAGACGGCCGGGTGAAGCGCACCAGCCCAGACGTGTTCCATCCGTTCTTCCAGGCCGGGCCGGCGGCGGAGTGCGCCTTGATGCGCTACGAAGGGTCCGCCTGGGGCCCGACGTTCCAGGACAACGCCTATTCCAGCAGTTTCAATCTCCACAAAATCACCCGGCATCAGCTCCGCCCGAATGGCGCCACCTACGCGACCACGGCGACGGATTTCCTGACATCGGACAACCCCGATTTTCATCCCACGGATGTCCTCCAGGATCCCGACGGCAACCTGCTCGTGGTGGATACCGGCGGCTGGTACAAGCTATGTTGTCCCAGTTCGCAGCTCGCCAAGCCGGACGTTTTGGGAGCGATCTATCGGGTGCGGAAGTCAGACCAGCCGGCGTGGTCCGCCGAAGTACGGAAAGCCCGGGCGCGGCAATTGGCGGAACCGCCGACGCTCGCCGCGGAGGCTCCGGCCACTTCGGTGAAGCGGGCGGTCTGGCAAAATGATCCCCAGAATGCGGCGCGCTTCCGGGAGTTGATCGAGCGTCATGGTTTGCAATCGGCTGACCAGGCCCCGGTGTTGCGGGTCGCTGCGGAAGGAGTGGGTCGGCTGCGCGATCGGGGTTCGGTTCCGGCGTTGCTGACGGCCTCGGGAGCCACGCAGGATCCGTTCCTCGCGCACGCCTATGTCTTCGCCTTGATTGAAATCGCGGCGGCGAAGGAAACGCGGGCGGGCTTGAACAGTGCGCAACCCGGAACGCAACGAGCCGCGTTGGTGGCGTTGGATCAGATGGACGGCAGCGATCTGCGCCCGGCGGAAGTGGTGCGATTCCTGGGTGTTCCGGATGAAACCCTGCGGAGAACCGCCAGCTGGATCCTGGGTCGGCATCCGGAATGGGGCGGCGAACTGGCGGGCTGGTTCCGGGAGCAGTTGCTGGCGCCGGCGGGATCTCCGGATCGGGGCGCCGCCTTGGCGCAGGCGCGAATCCTGACCCGGGAATCCGCGGGACAGAAGTTGCTGGCCGAATTCATTGCGCAACCGGTGTTCCCGGCGGATGCCCGGATCGCTGCTTTGAAAGCCGTGGCCGAAGCCGGCCTGAAAGACTTTCCGACGGCCTGGCCTCCCGCCGTTTGTTCTGCCCTCGCCTTGCATGAGGAGGGTGGACCCCAATTCATGTCGGTGGCCCTCAAGGCCGCCCGGGCCGTGCAGCGGGATGCGGCGGTGCAACAGGCCTTGTTGAGCGTGGCCCGGGAGAAAGAACTGCCCGGATCAGTGCGGTTGGAGGCCCTCGCGGTGCTGCCCTCCGGAGCATCTCTCAGTGCCGAGGATTTTGCGTTTGTTCGCAGTCATTTGTCGCCCAATCAAGAACCCGTGGTGCGGGTCAATGCGGCCTCCGTACTGGCGCGAAGCAAGCTGACTTCGGATCAGTTGCGGGCACTTTTGGCAGACTTGAAGACTGCGGGTCCGCTGGAACTCACTAAACTGGTCAGCGCCTACGAAGGAGGGGGAGATGAAGCCCTGGGGAACGATTTGGTGAAGGCCCTGCGGGAATCGCCCAGTGCCCGGGCCTTGACGCCGGGACAGCTGAAGCCATTTCTGGCGAAATTCCCGGCTGCCACTCAACCGCTCGCCGCTGCCTTTTTCGCCGAGTTGAACGCCGAGGCGGCGCAGCAGGCGGCCCAGTTGGATTCCCTGCTCACGGAATTGAAGCAGTTGGGCGGCGACACCCGTCGCGGCCAGGTGGTGTTCAATGGTTCCAAAGCGGCCTGTGCCAGTTGCCATCGGATTGGCTACCTGGGAGGCAATGTCGGACCGGAATTGACGAAGATCGGCGAAGTTCGCAGCGAACGCGACCTGCTGGAGGCATTGATTTATCCCAGCGTCAGCTTTGTGCGCAGCTACGAGCCCACCACGGTCGTTCTCCAGGATGGGGAAGAGGTGAACGGCATTCTGCGGCGGGAGACGGATTCGGAACTGATTCTGGTCACAGGTCCGGCGGCGGAACAGCATCTGGCCCGGTCGGACGTAAAGGAAGTCCGCCCCGGCACGGTGAGTATTATGCCCGGTGGATTTGACCAGGCGTTGACCCGTCAGGAATTGGCGGATTTGCTGACCTTCGTGAAGACGGTGCGATGGCGTTGAGGGAAGCGGGGCTCGGATGTGCCGGTGACTTTGCCCGGTCGCGTGCTTGCTTCCCGATTTCGCCCCGACTTTCATGAGGCGAAGTCCGTCGACGCTGGGAATGAATGGGATTCTTCCCCATCCCGTCGACTGTCGACTAACGACGACCGCGCTTATGAGCCTCTTACGTTTGATGTCCGCCGGGTTGATGCTGGTCCTGGGCCTGATCACACCACGGGCAGCGGAAGCCCCGTTTGAACTCAAGGAAGGTGACCGGGTGCTATTCCTGGGCGATACCTTTATGGAACGGGAGGTGGACTATGGATTGCTCGAGACCGCCCTGACGACTGCCTATCCCGACCGCCAGATCACGTTCCGCAATCTGGGGTGGGCGGCGGACACGCCGCTGGGACGTTCCCGGGCGAGTTTCGATTGGAACAAGTCCGGCCAGGATTGGTTGAAGCGGGTCAAGGAACAGGTGTCACTGGTGAAACCCACCGTGGCGATCCTCAGCTACGGCATGACGGCGTCGCTCGAAGCTGCCGCGGCCAAGTCGGCGACGGAGTCGGCGGAGGTGGTGGCGAACTTCCAGAAACAGTTGGTGGAGTTGATGCGTGCGGTGGACGACGTCAGCGGCCAGAAAGTCCGCTTCGTTCTTCTCGGACCCGCGGTTCGGCCCACCGATGGTCCGGCGCCGACGGTGGTTCAGCCCGAGGCGCGGGAACGTCAGTTGGCTGCGGTCCAGCAGGCTTTGGAGAGCGTCGCTCGGGAGCAGGGGGCTCTGTGGCTCCCGGTGCAGGATTTCTCCCGGAATGCCGGGATGTCGGTGCCGAGCGCCGATGGCGTGGTACCAGAGCCGGCCGGGTATGTGGCCGTGGCGGGCAAGGTCGCGACGGGCCTGGGCGGAAAACCCGGTGGTCTAGTCGGAGCAACCCTGCCTCCCAAGGGGGGCGACGTGCAGTTCACCGCCGATGGACTGCAGACGTTGAATGCGGCGATCCGCAAGAAGAACGAGCTGTTCTTCCATCGCTGGCGGCCGGCGAACTGGACGTATCTGTTCGGCTTCCGGAAGCACGAGCAGGGGCAGAATGCCGTGGAGATTCCGAAGTTTGATCCGCTGATTGCGGAATGGGATGCGCGGATTGCCAAGTTGCGGAATTTGCAGGCGCAAGACCCGGCCATGCTGGCCGAGGTGAAGAAGATCTTTGCGGACGAAGCCAGCCGGGAGCATCGGGATCCTAACTTCAAGGAACAGCCGGTGCCCACCTTCGAGACGGCACCCGGCTTTGAAGTGTCGTTGTGGGCGGAGAATCCCATGCTCTACAAGCCGATCCAGATGAACTGGGATCCGCAGGGACGCCTGTGGGTGGCGAGCTCCCGGTTGTATCCGCAAATCAAGCCGGGTCAGGACGCCGAGGATGCCGTGATCGTGTTGGAGGACACCAATGGTGACGGTCAGGCGGACAAGCACACGGTGTTTGCGGAGGGCTTGGTCATTCCGACGGGCGTGGTTCCGGATGGCAAAGGCGGCTGTTACGTGGCGGCCAGCCATCAGTTGCTGCACTTCGCGGACACCGATGGCGATGGTAAGGGCGACGTGCGGACGATTGTGATGTCGAGTTTTGGCACTGAGGACACCCATCACAACCTGCACACGCTGCGCTGGGGGTTTGACGGGCATCTCTATCTGAACCAATCCATCTACACTCACACGCACATTGAGACGCCGTTTGGGGTGCGCCGGCTGAACAGCGCGGGGATTTGGCGGTACAATCCGGACAATGGAGATCTGTCGATCTTTACCAAGGGCGGCTGCAATCCGTGGGGTCACCACTGGGATCAGTACGGCAATTCGTTCTTCACGGATGGTGCGGGGTTCAAGGGCGTCTATCACGCGATGGAAGGAGCGACCTACTTCACCTATGCCGACATGCGGCGCGAGGCGGAGAGCATCAGCCCGGGCAACTATCCGAAGTTCGCCAGCCTCGAAATTGTGCACAGCCCGATGTTTCCGGCCGATTGGCAAGGGAACCTGATTACTTGCGACTTCCGGGCGCATCGGGTGGTTCGCTTTGCCCTGACCGATGTGGGTTCGACGTTTCAAACCAAGGAAATGCCCGACCTTTTGCGTTCCACGAACGTGACCTTCCGACCGATCGACCTGCGCTTTGGACCGGATGGCGCGCTCTACATTGCCGACTGGTCGAATCCGATCATTCAGCATGGTGAAGTCGATTTTCGGGATCCGCGCCGCGATCACGAGCACGGTCGCATCTGGCGCGTCGCCTACCGTCCGGCGGCTGGCGCGCCCAAAGTGGCGCGTCAGGATCTGACGCGGCTCCCCACGCCTGCCTTGCTGGATCTCACGCTTTCCAAGAATGGCTGGGAACAGGAACAGGCCCGGGTAGTGTTGCGTCAACGGGGCGGGGCGTCGGTCCTGCCTGAGGTGAAGCCTTGGCTGGTCAAGCAAACGGATCCCCGGGCCCGGCTGGAGGCGGTCTGGCTGGGCGAAGCTTTTGGGCAACCCAACGGGGATTGGGTGGCGGAATTGGTGGCCGCTCCGGATGAACGGTTGCGTACCGCGGCGGCTCGGCAGTTGAGTCGGTGACGCAAACGGGCAGGCGGCCGGACGGGCGGCGGCAGGCGCTACGGATTGAGTTCGTGGAACAGCCAGGCCCGCGCGTACGCCCACCAGCGTTTGGCGGTGGCTTCAGAAATGCCCAGGAGCTCGGCCGACTCTTCAATGGTCAGTCCAATGAAGTAGCGGAGTTTGACCAATTCAGCCTGACGGGGTTCAAGCTGGGCAAAGCGGTCCAGAGCGTCACTCAAGGCCAGCATTTGGTCCTCGGATTCCGGAGCAACCAAGTGGAGTTCGTCCAGTTCCACCCGTTCCGGATCAGACCCGCGCCGCAGGGTCTGCTTGCGGCGAGCGTGGGCAATTAGGATTCGCCGCATGGCTTCCGCTGCGGCGCCGAAGAAGTGCGCCCGATTGCTCCATGTCTGATGGGGCGAATCCACCAGGCTCATCCAGGCCTCGTGAACCAAAGCAGTTGGCTGAAGCGTGTGGTTCGCGGACTCCCGCGCCATCTTCGAAGCGGCCAGACGGCGGAGTTCGTCGTACACCAGCGGAAGCAGACGTTCGGTAGCCAAGGGTTCTCCCTGGTCGAGGGCGTCCAGGATCCGGGTGACTTCGCTCATGGGGTTGTGGCGCTCCAAGACCTCCAAAACTCGGCGGCAGTCTGTTCGGGACCGACCCCAGCTTTCCAGCGAAAGCTGATTCGATCGAGCCGCGGAAGTGTTCGTAGCCGGCCGATGTCTGCCGCGCCCTCGGGCAGCATGAGTTCCTCTAGAAGGATGAGGCTGGACACTGGAGCCACGCTGGTCAGATGGGCGCAGCCGTCGACATACAGTGTCCGCAGGGGAAGGGTCATTATGGCCGCGAGTTCGGTAACGGGAGAGCCGGTGAGATAGAGCCGTTGCACGGACAGTCTGCGCAACGGGCTGAGATCGGCAACCTGGGTGGTGCCGATGTCGAGCAACTCGAGTTTGGAGCAGGATTCCAGGGGAGTGAGATCAATCAGGGCCGTTCGCGAGACTCGCAGTTCCCGCACCGAGGCGCCGAGTGGTGAATTGCGGAAGGCCTCCAAGTGGGTGAGGCGGGTACCCCGGGCGTCGAGTATCTCGATGTTGGAATCTCGCAATGGCGATAGATCGGCCACAGAGGATTCGTCCAGGCTCAACACTCGCAGGGGAAGACCCCGAAGCAGGGCGGTGTTGGTGAAGGCCGGATCGTGAATCTCCAAATGCCAGCCGCCGCTGCGGGCAGCGCCCGCGCTGAATTGAATGCCCTGAGACTGGAGGGTCTGGAACAACTCCGTCTGCGACGCCTGAAATTGCCAGAACTCTTCGGCCGATTCGGCGGCGCGGGCGGTAACGGGATGCCAAAGGAAGGAAATGCGATTCAAGCGAGGCAGCGAGCGAAGGACGGTTACGTTCGTGGCGCTGCGGGGGAGCAGAACTTCCTCCAGATTGGTCACAGACGCGAGCGGAGACACATCCGTTACCGCTGTTCCCGAGAAGAACAGAGTGCGCAGGGGAAGATGGCGGAGGGGGGATACATCGGAGACCGGAGTGCCCGCGATGAACAGTTGTTCCAAAGGCAGATTGACCAACGGACTCAGGTTCGTGACCGGGGTATCGGTCAGGTCGAGACGTTCGAGTGGCAGATGGCGGACTGGAGTGAGATCCGACACCTGAGTTTGTGGCAGGCTTAAGTGAACAATCGGAGCATTGGTCGGAAGGAAGGAAAGATCGCGAATCGGCTGACCGTTGAGACTGAGCGAATACGTGCCCTTCGGGAATTTGACCAATGTAAATCCGTACAAGCCCTGGGCTCGGAGCGGTGCCGCGATGCGTTCTTCGATCTCTCGATCGCGCCAGAAGGCTTCGCTGGGCTGGGCCGTTTGCACGAGCATGCCACTCATGATCTCGACTCCGATCTGTCGTAGTTTGGGATGCGTGCGGAGTCGATTGATCGCGGCCTGTTCGGACTCCGGGAGCGAGCGAAAGGACACCGGCAGCAGGAGAATCTCCAGATCGGTCAGATCCGATAGAACGGCGTAGTTTTTGGCTTCGTCGCAGCCATTGAGCAGGAGTTTGCGAAGGGGCATTCCCCGTAGCAGCGAAAGATCCGAGAACCGAGTTCCCTGCAGGCTTAGCGTTTGCAGGGGTCTTCCGGAAAGGGCGGAGAAATCTCGAGCAGGAATCTGGGTCAGGTCCAGGGAGCGCAACGGTAGCGAGCCAATGACCGATAAATCTGACACCTGGGTTCCGCGTAGATTGAGTTCTTCCAAGGGCATTCCCCGGAGCGGATCAAGGTCGGTGATTCCCGAACACTGATCGAGGCGCAGTCTCACGAGCGGCAGACCTTGCAGGGCCTTCAATTCCGATACGGGCGTCCCTTGAAGAAAGAGCGTATGAAGGTTGGTGAGGGACCGCAGGGGTGAAAGATCCCGAACTTGGGTCTGGCCCAGATGAAGAACTTGGAGCGGGGACTGCCGCAGCGGTCCGAGGTCGCGAACTTCTGTGCAATCGGTCAGCCGCAGTTCACCCAGGGGCATTCCCGTGAGTGAAGAGAGTGAGGTCACCCGGGCCCCGGAAAGATCGAGGGCAAGCCGGCCGGAGGGAGTTTGGGTGAGACGCTCGGCGAGCGGACGTTCGGGGCCGGTTGGCAAATCCCGTAGACGGGTCAGCCAGTAGTCGCGCAACAGGGCATCCTCCTGACCTAACAGACGCGACACCGGCATGAGTTCGGCGGTGGACCGCTGATCCTGATCCAGAGCCCGGCGGAGCCGGAGCAGGCTGTCCCGGGAGAGGGCGCCATTGGTCCCGGTGGGTGCGGAGAGCAGCTCGGAGCACAACTGCAGTTGCTGCTGAGCCCGGGAATTTCCGGGATCCTTCTGGAGCAGTTTTTCAAACTGAGCCTGGGCTTCGCTGAGCTTGAGTTGCGCGAGAAGCAGATCGCCTTTGGCCAGCGGGTATCGAGTTTCATCGGGACGCAGTCGGGCGGCGTAGTCGAGCTTCTCCACGGCCTCGTCAAAACGCTCCTGCTCAGTGAGAACCCGGGCTTGTTCGGCGAAGGCAGGTGCTGTGGCTCGCAGTTCATTCAAGGCGCGGCGGGCACGTGCGGCCTGCCATAGGCTGACCGTCAATCCGATGACTACGGCGAGAGCCACGGCTGATCCTGCGGCGACGCCCCAGCGATGTCGGCGGACCCATTTCTGGAGTTTGTAGCCGGCACTGGGTGGGCGTGCTGCAACAGGTTCGCTGCCCAGATGACGCTGAATGTCCAGGGCCAGCCCGTTGGCGGTCTCGTACCGGCGGTTGCGGTCCTTTTCGAGACACTTCATGACAATCCAGTCGAGGTCCCCGCGAATTCGTCCGGTGAGGTCCTCGAACGTGGCTTGGCGACGCCGGCTCATTTCCGTGGCCGTCTGCAGGTCCAGCGTTTCGAGTCGGGTGGACGGCCGGGGCGGTTCCACCTCACGCAGAATCCGGCGCAGTTCATCCAGGCCCGATCGCAGCAGTTCTTGTCCGTCGAAAGGCGGACGGCCCGTCAATAGTTCATACAACAAGACCCCCAGGGAGTAGATGTCGGACCGGGTGTCGACATCGACGCTGCTCAAGGCGGCCTGTTCTGGACTGGTGTAAGCGGGAGTTCCGATGAAGGCGTGGAACTGGGTGAACAGCGTCTTGTCGGTGAGTCTCTGGGCGGTGGCCTTGGCGATGCCAAAATCGATGACTTTGGGAACTGGTATGCCGTCGTTGATCGTGACGAGGATGTTCGAGGGTTTAAGGTCCCGGTGAATGATGCCTTTTTGATGGGCGTGTTGAACCGCCTGACAGACGGGAACAAAGAGCCGCAGCCGTTCGGTGGTCGTCAGCCGCGCTTGATCGCAGTAATCGGTGATCCGAATGCCGCGGACCAATTCCATGACGAAGTAGGGACGGCCTTGCGGGGTGGTGCCGCCGTCCAGAATTCGGGCGATGTTCGGATGGTCCATCATCGCCAGCGCCTGACGTTCGGCCTCGAAGCGGGCGACGACGCTCCGGGAGTCCATGCCCGGCTTGATGATTTTCAGGGCCACGCGGCGTCGGACCGGTTCTTCCTGTTCCGCCATATAGACCACCCCGCAGCCGCCTTCGCCAATCACTTCGAGTAGCTTGTAGCGACCGATTCGTTCACCGGGCGTGCCAGTCAAATCACCGAGGGGAAGAGCATCCAGACCCGGGGTGGTGGGGCCGTCTTCGAGGAAGCGTCCGGCGCGTTCCGTGGCGCGCAGCAGGTTTTCGACGCGGGCTCGCAGAGCCGGATGGCCTAGGCAGGCCTGATCGAGGAAGGCGACCCGTAGTTGAGGGTCCTCGAGGGCCAGGGCTTCCGCGAAGATCGACTGTTCGGATGGATCCGGCTTCATGGTGGGAGGCAGGGCCTCACCCCGACATGAGCAATTGGAAACGAAAAGGGCTCATCCGGCGATCGGATTTGTGAGGTTGCGAAGTTTAGATCAGGCCGGACTGATACCCGCGTTGGCCCAATCCGCCTCCGGGTCGCCGGTGGAGTCTGAACAGGGCTTGGACAATGCTTTTCAGGCTTTCGATGCGGCGTTCGGCGACTGCCAGTTGGCCATGTTCCACCAGGCGTTCCGCTTGGGTCACATCCGTCATGCTGTCTTTTTGAGCGGCCAAGTTATTGAACAGTTGGACCCAAAATTCCGGATCCGAGGAAGCGACCCGGAAATACAGAGAACCCGTACTTTCGATCAGCTTCCGCAGCCGATCAGGGCAATGGGCGCGAATGGCGTCATCGATCTCGTTGGAAAGTTCCTGGGCGGCATCCTGATCCTGCCGTGAGCCACGGTTCTCCGCGATTGCTTGGGTGGACCTGAGGGTGTCCCTGGCCTGGGCGGTGAGCGCCGGCCATTCGAGGCTGCCGATGATCTCGTCGAGCAGGAGTTTGAGTTCCAACAGACGCCGCTCGCATTTGGTGGCGGCGTCGGGATCACCCGGCGCCGCCGCCAGCAGTTGGCGGACTTCCGGAACCAGTGGCGATTGCTCAAATCGCTCCTGAACCTGGCCCTCCAAGCCGGGATACCTCGCTGTCTGGTTGGACTTGAGCGATTCAAACCGGTCCAATTCGATTTTGAAATCGTTCGCCAGAAGGTTCGGATCCACTTGGTGTCGGCTCAGGTCCAGACTGACGTCGAACTGTTCGTCCAGCAGGGGCGAGTAGGCCGTGATACGAATGAGTCGATTTGCGTCGATTGAAAGAGAGACCTCGATGGAACTGTCCGAAGGCAGATCCCGACTGAGTTTGGATGCGTGAATCAATAGTTCCCCCACCCGGCGGTTCCGGTCGGCGAGGTCGTTCTCGCCCTCCACCAGGGGAATTCGAAGCAGTTCTCCCCCTTGGCCCTTTCGCAAGGCCACCAGCGACTTGAAGGTTCGTGTGGATCGCTGCGGCAGGCCGCATCCCTTGGGGAAAAAGCGATCATACCGGTTATCGGCCAGCGCGAGTCCCAGTGAGTGGATGAGCGGTTGTTCTTCGACGACCGATCCAATCGTGTAGTGAAACTCTTCGGGCAGGATCGGCTGACGCTGTCCTTGGGGGTCGAGGAGTTCGATTGAGAACGTGTTTCGTTGACCACGAACGGCATGGACCGAAACCAGGAAGACGCCGTCGGGACGCAGGCTGATGCGGCCGCTCCGCCATTGGGTCTGGTGGTTGGCGATCTCCACCGTGAATCCGGTGAAGTCGCTCACGGCTTCGGAACTGACCCGGGCGCCGACGCTGGGCTGATCTTCGATGCCCATGGGTGGGCAGGAGATCTCCAGGCGGAAGTCTTGAGCTGTGCGGTTGAAGGCCGGCCGCACAAGGGTGCGTTTCTGGGTGCCCGCGAAGACCGCCGCACCTTTGGCCACCGCAGTGAGCGGGTCCACCGTCAGATCCAGCGGTATTCCCAGTTCATGCGTGAGCTGCTCGCGGAAGTACGGCGCGAGCGTAGGTCCGCCGACCAGGATGACTCGGTCGATGTCGCTGGGCTCCAGTTCCTTTTCTTTCAAGACTCGCCGGCAGATCTCCACCGAGCGGCGGATGATGGGTTCGGCGACGCGGACCACGTGTTCGCGTTTCAACTCCGCCTCGAATTCGATGGTATGGCCCATGTCGTCCTCGAATCGACAGGTCTCCAGAAGAGTTCGCTCACTTCGGGAGAGATCGATTTTAGCGGTTTCGGCGGCCCGCTTGAGTTTGGCAAAGACTTGGCGCCACTTCGGATTCCCCCGCTTGAAATCATCGAGTAGATTCTGTTCGAGGAGTTGGGGAACGATCAACTCCTCCACGACTGCCCAGTCGATATCCGCCCCGCCTAGATGGTTGTCTCCTCCGTGATTTACGACCTGGATGATACCGGAATCGGATTTGATGACAGCCGCGTCGAAGGTGCCACCGCCGAAATCGTAAACCATCCAATACGACCTCTCTTCCTCTGCCTGAAATCCGTAGGCCAGTGCGGCCGCTACTGGCTCCTGGAGCAGGGGACTCTCCAGGAATCCGGCCAGTTCGGCTGCTCGCCGGGTTGCAGCGCACTGATGCAGTTCGAAGGCAGCGGGAACCGTGATGACCGCGGCGTCAATCCATTCATTGAGACGTTGCTGGACATCCCCCCGCAAGGATTTGAGCACCTCGGACGACAAATCCTCAGGAGTTCGCACCTGTCCGCAGGACTTAAACTCGTAACGATGTTCGGTACCCATCCTCCGCTTGAACTCGGAATAGGCATCCTCAGGCGAGTAGATGAGTTTGTTTCGTGCCCGGTGGCCAACCTGGACGGTTCCCGAACGATCCAGGCTGACCGCTGAGGGCGTGATATCGCTGTCGGAGTTGTTTTTGACAACTTCGGCCGAAACCCCTTTGAGGATGGCGATGGCACTATTGGTGGTTCCGAGGTCGATTCCGAAATCGATGGTTGTGCGGTTCATTAGGAAAGGAGGACGTTGCAGGGAGAGTGTCAGGGAAGGGATCAGGCAATGGATGGGGCGGTTACTTTTCAGGTACAGCGATGACGACCTCCCCAGGCTGAAGGAGGCGATGGTCCCAATAGATGGTTGGTTTGACGGTCTCGAGGACGTATTCCCGGGTCGCGCCCGGGATGGGTTGACTGGTGATCACAGTCAAAGGAAGACCGAAATCGAATGGCTCGCCGACGGGATCGTGGAGGCGCAGGCCAAGGTCCTGGAACGTGTCCTGAAGAATTTCCACATGTCGGAACAAACGTTGCAGGTCGGCAGTCGGCTGACTCGTCCTGTAACCCTGCAATCGGGCGCGGAGTTTCCAGGTCTGCGTGGCGATAACGGCCAAGCTAGTACGGAGGGTCTTGGAATTCTGGGCGTCGAGCTCCCGTCTCGTTTTGGCGAGTTCTTGGAGGAGTTCGCGTTGCACCTGAAGCAGACTCAGAATGGCCTCATCTTTCTTGGAGTGGCTCCATGAGTTCAGGGTTTCGGGGGTGATGGGGACTGTCGGATCGGGGGAGGGCTGGGAACTGTTCATGGCGGGGAAGGTGTATACCGCTACGGCTACTGAGTTGGCAGCGACGAGGGACCCCACCCTGGAACCGGGTCCACCTTCCTGCTTTGGAAGGCCCAAATCACCAGGAGCACGAGAACGATGAGGAATCCCACGGAAATGGTAGTGGATACAGAGACCGTTCGGGGCGGGCTTCGGGGAGCACCATGGTTGAGATCTGCCTCGAGACTCCGTTTCAACTCTGGAGTGACGGCAAAAAGAAGGGCCAGTTGCAGAGCCTGATGCGCTGTAACCGGGTCGCCTTCTTGCTGGATGGCCTGAGCCGAAAGTGTTCGCAGAAGGGAGACAGTCGCAGCGGCAAGTCGATCGCGGAGTTCGGGTGCACATTCGAGGTCCTTGAGGGCTGCCTGCAGCCGGTCAAACCACCGGGAACGGAAGGTGTTCAGGCGATCCGACGGCCATTCGTTGGTGTGTCGAAGGAGATTCAGTTCATCAATGGCCTGATCGAGGGTGGCTCCGTGAAAGTATCTGTCGCGCACCCGGACTATCCAGTCGGCCAAACTATCCTTGCTGGACTGTCGTTTTGAATTCCAAGACGAGTTCGGTGAGTCCTCAGCTGAGTGCGGGGACTCCGGGACTTGACGGGAAAAACGGTGGGTGTCTCGGGAAAGCAGATTGAGATCTTCGGGTGAGTGGGCGAAACGGTAGGCCAGCTGGTTGGCCTTAAGGGCCGTGGCGAAATCTGAATGCCGGGCGGCCCGCAGCGAAAGCATCCTGAAAACCCGAAGGGCAGCGGAAGTGAGGGTCCGGGATGACTCCTGGTTTGGGGGTAATTCGGACACGGCGCAGAGCAGCTTGGTCAACAGCGTGTTCTCGATGAGACGAAGGGCTTGATCGGGCACCGGTGATTCGGCCAGTTCTTCGAGACGGCGGAGGATTACATCCAGCCGGGATTCACCGAAATGCCGTCGAAGAATGGCTTCTTCCGTTTGGTCCCAGGCGAACCGGGAGGAGGCGGCCCTCGGGATGTCACTGACCTTCGGCGGGGCGGGATACCGGGCGGCCAGAAAGTCGAGGTCTTTTGCCAGACGATCCTCCAGGTTTTTGGAGGTCACCAACTCCAGCATTTTCTGGAGGTTCTGAATCGCCGTCGGGCCATCTTGAGTCGCTTCGAAATGTCGGACCACCAGCCGATGGCAAGTTTCGGCAATTCCATTGAACAGATCGTGGGAGGTTCGTTCAACGCCGAGGAGCGTGAAGGAGGGCAGCAGGCGAAGGGCGAGACTGAGAAGTTCGTCGGCGTGTCGGTGGCCCTCAGCTGGTTCGGCAGCAGCATCTCGTTCGGCACGGCGGGAGCTTTCGAGGAGATGATGTTGGGAGGCCTTCAGGAGGCGATCCGCCGCTCGACGCGCCTCGGTCTGGTTCGAAGTCCGCTCCCGCAGGTATCGGGCATGGATCGTCGCCAAGTCACTCCGCCCGGCTTTGGCGTATCGGAGAGCTAGCTGCCCGTGAATCAGAGCCAAAGCCAGGGGTAGGGTGCGGCGAAACCGGTAACCAAATCCGGAAGTCAGGCGTGGTTCCCGGAGTCGGCGAAGACGCGCCTGAAACCGTTCCCAAAAGGGCTCGTCAATCAGTAGCCGTTCCCATCGGGATTGGGCCTGGATCCACCAGGCGTCCACTTCCTCCCGGGTGAACTTGATGTGGCTCTGTTCTGATGGGGCTCGTTCACAATCCAAAGCCCGAAGATGCCAGTAGATCGCCAGATTGTGGGTGGCCACCGCGGAGTGTTCGGAACGTCGTTCGGTTTCGGTCCAGATCTCTACGGCTGCGGCGATGTCTCCCGAGCGAAGCGCTGTCCCGGCGGCGTCGGTGGTCGAGTTGTCGAATTCCGAAGGCCAGAACCAGAAGAACTCGTCTACCAGTCGTTCTTCTGCATCCTGGAATCGTTGGACGGCTGCTCGTAGGTCGTCCAGCGTTGGGGGCGGGTTCAACGGCAACGGCCCATGCCCGGTTTCAATCGAAACACCCAGTTCCGCCAATTGCTTGACCCGGTTGGCCCGACGCGCGAGTTCGCGGGTCGTTGCTTCGACTCCGATTCCGAAGATGCGGAAGGCATTTCGTCGGTAGATCTCTGGATCAGCCGCAGCCAAGACCACTTCGCACTCCAACTCCGACTCCAAGTGGGTCGGGAAGGGAGTGTTAGGAACATCCGGAGCGGACGGCTCAGGGCCCATTTGAGGTGAAGTTGGAGGAAGTTAACGCGGTGGGAGGTCAGATCGCCCAGGAAATAAGGTGCGGGCAGCTGACCCGGCATCCAGGCGACAACGAATCGCTGGCTTGGGTTTGGCGCTCCAGGAGCAATCCTTTGTCGACGAATCCCAGGATGGAAGGGTTGGTCGTCACGAGGTGAGCATTGGGAGGGAATCCGGAATAATGTCGGGTTCGGATAGTGGATCTAGGAGCACTTGATATGAACCCGTCTGATTGATCGTATCGGAGAAAGACTGGTCACCCGCCTTTTGTTGGCAACGCAAATCGCTATGCAATTCCGGCAACGAGCAAACGTCGGCGCCGCATTCCAAACGCTTCGCGACCTCCTAACCGATTTCGGTTCCCTCTTCCACGGCGATGAAGAATCCCTCGCGGGCCCAGCGGGAGAACCATGCCTGAATCTGGGCAGGTGCGACCGGTTCGATTGCCAAGGCGGCTTCCAATGAGTCGGAAATCGTGGCGCCGCTCTGGAGGCGGGACAGGGCGGCGTGCTCGCCCACCGAGAGCGGATGCCGGCGCACGACGTAGTCACGTCGGGACAGCGCGAGATAAGTGGGCACCGGAGCGGGGAGATCCCACTCGGGCTGAGGGTCAGTGGGGGCGCTCCGGACGGCGTTGAAGTGGTCACTGACGGGGAATGCCGCTTCGAACAACTGCATTCCAGGCGCCAAGATCAGTCGACTGGCGGCAAAGGTGTCGGGATTCCCGGCGTACTGAGAGAGATCGAGATGCGGCAGATCCTCCGGGCCGGGTCCGTCGAACACTTCGAACAGCGCCCATTCGAAGCGGGCGAGGTCGATCACGAAGTCAGCCCAGTCGAGTTCGCAGGTGTTGTCCTTGGGAGGCCGCTCGCGGGCGAGAAATCCCGGGAACTCCTGGCCCAAGACATTCAACGTGTAGCGACGCGAAGGATGCGACTGCAAATAGTCGAAGGCGAGTTCGTGGAATACGTCCTCGCCTACCGTCCGCACCAGTATGGGATAGACGTCGCCCAGACATTCCAGAAGTCGCGCGTAATAGGCGTCGGCATAGACCGAGAGACGGGACTCGGCATCGAGTTTTGAAGAAGCGGTGATTCGGTCCGCAATCTGAAGGGGCGTTCCTGCTGACCCGTCAGCCGAGTGAGCCGCAGCTCCTCGGGCCACCCCGGAGGGATGCGTGATGACTGCCTGGAACCAGCGCTGAACTTCGCTCAGGTCAGGCGGTGGATTGGGCGAACTCATAGCACCTCCGCCCAACGGCGATGGAGGGGCTGGGGAAGGGAAGGAGTTGGAGGTGGAGTGTTGAGAGGTGAGAGAGTGGACGGAGTCGCAGATCGGCTCAGCGGAAGCTTCGCCCCACCGGGGAGAGTTGAGAGATGGGATGTGGAATCGGGAACGTTGGGCACGGTCTCGCCTGATTCGTACCGTTTGGCTTTGAGAACTTCGCGATGGACGACTTCGAAAGGCGGGATGTTGGAATCCCATTCAAGGAGGGTGGACACTCCGCCAGTGAGTTGATGGGCCAGGCGGTACAGTTCCCAAACCGGATCGACCACCGGGTGATCGTGGGTGTCAATGATGTGCGTACCGCGATGGGTGTGGCCTGCCAGATGAAACTGAACGATGCGGTGGGCCGGCATGGCCCGCAGAAAGGTCTGCGGATCGTAGTCATGATTGACCGCGCATACGTAGACATTGTTGACGTCGAGCAGAATTCCCACGTCGGCCTCTTCCGCCAGTCGAGCTACGAATTCCCATTCCGGCATGGTGGAATCACGAAAACCGATATAGGTGCTGGGATTTTCCAAGACCAGTCGTCGACCTAGGAAATCCTGCACCGTTCGGGCCCGCTCGACGACGTGCTTTAGGCTCGCCTCGGTGAGCAGCAGGGGCAGCAGATCGTGGGTGTTTTGTCCGGCGACACCGGTCCAGCAGACGTGGTCCGAGACCCAGGCGGGCTGGATCTCGTCCGCCAGGGCCTTGAGGCGTCCTAGGTAGTCCCAATCCAAGGGATCGGTGCTGCCGATCGACAGTGACACCCCGTGTAGAATGACCGGATAGCGGGCGGCGACCTGGTTGAGGACGTGGCGGGGACGGCCCCGCGAATCCATGTAGTTCTCGGAAATCGCCTCGAACCAATCCACTGCCGGCCACTCTTGAAGAATGTGGTGGTAGTGGGCGGTCCGCAGGCCCAGGCCGAGTCCGAGATGGGGCAGACCCAGGCGGGGAAGGGGCATGAGGTCAGACGGGCCGGGCAGGTCAGGCCTTCTTTTCCGGCGCTGGTCCGAACTTCAGATTCTTCTTGGTCATCTGGGTCTCGAAAGTCTTGCGAGCCTTCTTCCAAGCCTTGTCGTTGAGGGGCACCTCGCAGGCGCCTTGGCCTTTGCAGGAGTTCTCACCTGGATGTTCCCCGCAGCCGCCCTGGCCTTTGCAGGCGTTGTCACCGTGACAGCCGTGGGCCTCGGCGGTGGCGCAGTTGCCGACGCCGGCGCAGCTGTTGTCGGCGCCCTTGCCCTTGCCCTTGCAGGTATTGATGCCCCGGCAGACGTGGGGATCGCTCAGGATGTTGGCCGGGTCGTTGACCGCCTTTTTCTTTTCAGCGGCCTGAACGAGGGCGTTGGAACCGAGCAGGAGACCGCCTAGGGCGGCGCCGGTGTAGCGGCCGAAATCACGGCGAGAGAAGGAGTCAGACATGAGCAGAGGTATTTTGAGGAATTGAGTCTTAATGTGGCGGTTCCGAACATCGCCATCTGGTCAGCGTTCAAGTTCCGACTAACCAGGCGGCGGATCGCAACATGGGATTTACGAGTGATCAAAGCCCGATCGTGTTCGGAAGAAAATGGGAAAAGTGAGTTCCCGTTTGTCTACTCCGCCAAAAGCGCGTCCCAGCGATACCCATAGATCCATTGGGCCAGCTGCTGGCGATCATCGACCGGGACCTTCGCGCCCAAGGGAGGCATGGGAACGACACCCCACTTGCCGCCACCACCTTTCTCAATCTGGGCCGCCAACTTGGCTACCGCGTCAGGATCATTGCGATATGACGCGGCAACATCGCGATAGGCCGGTCCGACCGCTTTGATGTCGGGATTGTGGCAGGTCATACACGTGTGCTTGGTGGCGAGGGTCTGGGCTGTGCGGTTGTTGACCGAAAGAAATCGGGCAGCCAGGAGGACCCATTGGCCGTCGCGCTTGACGGGCACGCCGAATACGTTGACGGCGCCGGCCGGCACATCGCGGTCCTTGAGGGTTGGGGTCAGCCAAATGAGAACTTCGCCGCCCTCACCCTTGACCTTGGCTAGGCCGGAACCGTCGAACTTCGGGGCGACAAAGGTGACGTTGGTAAGGGAGACGTATCGGCCTTCCAGCGATGAGGCATCCTGGAAGAAGGATACGCCCCGTGGCTCCGCAGATCCGAATGCCTTGTTGGTCTGGTTCAACGTGACCGAACCTTCTTTTACCTTGAGGGCGGTCACACCGTGGGGACCTTCCTGAAGCGTTCCGGTCAGAGTCACGTCATTGCGGGGGATGATCTTGGCCGCGTCGGCTGCGCTAATCAGTAGGGGAACACCGGCGGCTCCAACTGGCTGGATAACGGCGAGTACCTGGTTGCCTTCCACGGTGGCGCGGGCGCTGACAACGCCGGTTACGGAGAAGGAAGTTGTGGAGTCCTTGGGCTTGCCGGTGGCGGGATCGATCTGCTTACGGACGTCTTCGATGGACGCCCCCAGCAGTGTTCCGGTCAGGCTCACGGAGACCGCCCAGCATTTGAACCAAATCCAGAGTGACGACGATTTCGACATATCCATCAGTCTCCGCCGAACCGGATTGGGGACAAGGCGCTGGAATGCGGCAATTTGTCGCGTAGGCTACGGGCGCTACTTGCCCAACCAGAGGAGAACTTTTTCGTGGTCGGCTGAACTTCCCTTCGCTGGCGAAGCGAAGACCCTGAGACTAATCGCCTAGGTTTGAATAATCCCGGGCGCCTTGCCTGGGAGTCCCAAAGAGGGACTGCATCATCGGTTGACCAGAAACGGGGACAAATACAGTCCGCTATGCCGGATCAATGTTCATGGAACACGGGCGTTCCCCGGCGTCATCGTTCTGACTCTGAGTCCCTTCATTTGATCGCCTTAGCAGATCGCTGGCCCGTTTAGCGTTGACGAATTCTTCCCGCTGCGCCCGTTTCGGTCGCTTCAAATCGTTGCCCGGCAAAAACTCAGTCCTTTCGCCATTGGCGAGAAGCAAAGAGTACTCGAACCCGTCGGCGACAGTCCGGGTTCTCGCTATTCCGATTCGCCCGGTGGGACGATGTGTGACGAGCTTTCCGTGAAGGGGACCCATTCCAAAAGGCATTGATCGACTTTGGGCCGGAATCCAAGGGAAGCAATACTTTGAAAACGCAGAGGTGATCTTGGCTTTTGGGACGAACCCTTGCCGCAGGCTGAGGGGGAGTGGCCGATTGACTCTGATTCCTGTCGCAAGCGCATCTCGACCCATGGCCAGACCACAGAAGGTGGCTGTAATCGTGATTGAGACCGCGGCTACTCCTGGAAAAAACGTGGCGGAAGGGGAGGGATTTGAAACTGCGAAAAAGCCCCAAAAACACGCGATTTGTTGGGGTTTTGGAAGTTTTCCAGTGAAACTAGATGCAAGGAAAATCTGTTTAGAACGTGTGAATTTGTGTGATGCTCGGGGGGTGATTCCGTCGTCTTCTCCCTCCCCGGTGTGTAAACGTGTGAAAGTCTGGGAAAAACGCTTCAGGGGAGGGTTGGAGTGCAAAGCAGCAAAGCCCAAGGGGCTTGAAGAAAGCTCTCCTCGGGCTTTGGTCCGCCAGTTGGCCCGGACTTCTTTTCGTAATCCGACTGACATGCCTCCCGCAACCGGATTGCAGGGACGTGAGGGACGTGTTGAACATCTCGGCGACGCGGGCGGAGGATTCGCGGGCATGACTTGAAACTTCCCCAATTTGTTGGGGAGGTTTTCCCTCTTCCTTTGGCCTGCCGCCCTTCGGTTGAGCCTCCCGGATGGCCTTCAGAATCGACTCCGCTTCCACGGCAAACGCTGCCTGCCTCCGCCGATCTCCAGGGCCTTGTTCCAGACTTCTTCCCGCTTCTCAGGTGGCAGGGATGCGAGAGGGCGGGCAACGGCTTCGGATGTGGGTTTGTCCACATTTGTGGACAAGGATTGCACAACGTCACTGGCGTCCATTAGTTGATTCGCTCGGCTTCGACTCATCCCCCACCGCTCCTTGCAGTAGGCTTCAAAGGTGGCGTGGCTTAGCCACTGGCCCCCAATTCCGGCGCCGGCACTCAACCGGCAAACCGGTTTACCGGAAAAGAAAAAGCCCCGGTCGGATAGCCAACCGGGGCCTTCTTGAATCGTCCTTCACCGGGTCTTGTGGGCGGTCCTTCGCGCCATATCGACGAACCACGTTTCCGCGTCCTGGGAGGAGGCCCAGCGTCGGGCATCCATACGGGAGTCGAACGTCGCGATATTCACCGACCCGCCACCGGAGCCAGAAGCGGCAGCGGCAGGTTCAACCCCGTCTTGGATTGCCTGAAGCTGTGGCACCCCGACCCGCTCCACGGTGGCGGCATCCATGACGAATTCCCTTCGATGGACAACGCCGGCAATCTCACCCAGGCCACCGCCCCCTGTGTATCCACCTTCCTGGAAGCCGGTGGCAGAACTGAGTCCGATGCTGGCAGCCTGACCAGCCGCTTGCGCCGACATGAACGCCGCCAGACCTACGCTTGCCGCAGTACCGTAGGACGCGATCGACGCGCTGATAGCGGCCGTTGTCCAGGCCGATCCCAACGATACCGCCTGAGCCTTCATCGCGGACCCGAACACTTTCGACAAGGCGAACGATACCGCCATCTCGGCGATCATTCGGGAGAAGGCCGACACCACACTGGACAGGATGGCGGCACCGACGTTCCGGAACGCATCGGCCCAGCGCATGGTTCCCATCACCAGCCCCTGAATGCTGGTCTCGATTCCCGCCAGCACGCCACCAATCGAAGTCTGAATGGCTGTCCCTACTTGGCTGGCAGTCGTTCCTAAACTCGCCATCGTGTTTTGCAGGCCGGCCACCGCGCCCGCCCCGAATCCACCCGAGCCGCTGGCCTGTTCCTGCATCCCTGACAGGGTAAGCGATCCGTAGTTGTCGGCCGCGTTCCCGGCGAAGGTTGAACCCCGAACTTGCTCCCTGAGGCTGGCCTCGATTCCAAGCCGCACCTCCGCATTGCGTCTAAGTTCGGCCCCGACCCGGTTCAACTCCTGAACCTGTTGGCGCCACGCCGCGTTGATCTCTTGCACCTGCCGCTTGCTCTCTGCGGTGTCCTGAGCCTGTTGCTGGGCAATCCGAGACTCAACGTCTCCGATCTGGCGGTCCAGCTCCAGAACGTCACGGCGGATCTCCAGACGCGCACGCTCGCCCATCGGTGATGCTCCCGAGGTATTCACGTACAACTCTTCCAGGGCACGCTTCTGTTTCCCCAAGAGTTCCACCTGCCGTTCGAGTGGCGAGGAGGACAGCTCCAGGGTTTCAATCTGTCGTTGGGTGGCCTCTCCGTTCGCCTTCAACCAGGCCGTGGCCTCCTTGTTGGCTTGGGCCAGTTGGTTCATGCGGATCGTCTCGTCCCCGAGTGTCCCGGTCAGTTTCTCCCGGAGTCCCCCCAGAGCGGACATCTGAGCCAGAACTTGGGTCAGCTCCTTGTTCGCGTTCTCCCATCCTCCGCTGAGCGGGTTCCGCGCGAGTGGCACAAGCTCGTTGCGGCGTTTGCTCAGACGCTCGATCTCCGCATCTAGGTCGGAGGTTACCTTGGCCCGATCATCCTCCGAGCTGATCCCCCGAGCCCGAACCACGATGTCCCGACCCGGCGAGAACAGAGTTCCCAGGCGGGTCGAGAGCGCCTCGGCCTTTGCAGCGATGCCTTCGAAGTACAGCTCAGCACCCTTGGCCAGGGCGGCAAAGCCTGCGATCCCGCCAAGGGTCGTGTTGCTTACGGTCCCGCTCAGGACGTGCAAGGATTGCCCCAGGGCAGAGACGTGCCCGGTGAGACGCGCCAGTCCGCTGGACCCTTCGGCAGCAAACTGAGTCATCAATGATCGGAACTTGTTCAGTCCTTCGGCTTGCTGATTCAGGCCAACCACCGACCCCGATAGGGTAGTGACCGACTTGGCGGCAGTCGTTTGGAGTTGCTTGAATCCGGAGGTCACTCCGTCGAGCCCCGTGAGGCCCAGCTTCACTGTCAGAGATTGAGTGGACATGTAACTTGGTCGTTGAGTGGTGAACTGCCAACGCGTTTACCGGGCGCTCCGGAATTCTGCGTAAGGTCCAACGCGAACGACGGTGGCCGTCGTGCTCTCCCGGATGTCGTGGACGATCTCAGAGACAGCCCAGCGGCTCCCATCGGCGAACGTCACGGTGTCACCCTTTTGAGGCAGCGCTTCGACTGTGTGTGTGGAGGCGAGCCCCGTCGGTGCGGTGGCGCCATGGAACTGGAATTCGACAATCATCTTGGTTTTTTGGTTGGTGTGTGCTGGCGCCTGAGCGCCTCAAATTCAAGTCGCTGGAGTTCGGGAGTCATCGGGTGTTCCCAACCCTGAACGACACGCCCAGAAGCCTCCCGGGCGGTGGAAAGTGGAACATGGAACACGATTCTGCGGATCTCTCGGCCGCTGTTCCACAACGTCACGATTTGCCAATCGAACTCCTTGTGAGGGTCGAAGCTCCCAAAGTAATCGTCCCAAGTCTTTATCGATTCAGGAGTTACGAGGCGTTTCCAGAAGCCATCCCAGCCTTGCGCGAAGCTGTCCAGGCCGAAGGGATTAGGCGTCAATTTCATGGAACATTCATTTTTCCCCAGTCACTGCGAGAATGTAGCTAGGTCGCTGGACGAGCAGCCTGGGGGCTGGAAAAGGAGACTTCCTACCCGGGGGGAGGGGAGGGGGCGCCCTGCGCACCGGTGGGGGTACCACGCGGTTTTGTTTCCGGTTTGGACTGGTGACGACATCTCCACGGGTTTAGAGGAAAGGCGCCCCGCCTCCATCCGACCACTCAGCCGGATTGCGCCCATGTCCAATGAATCGAGGCACGGGAGGCGGGGCACCGAAGATCATCATTCGGGTAGGCCGACGGCTTGTTGGGCAAGTTCCAACAACACTCCGGGCACGTGGACCGCACCGGCGAACCCGATATTGCGAACTCCCTCAGTAAGACTTTGGTCCCAACAGGGTCCGACGTGGGCTAGGTGCTCGCATTGTTGGGCGACGAGAGCAGCGGCAGCACTCTTGCCGGTCTGTTTTCCGCCGAAAAGCCGGCTGAAGAATCCCCTTTCCGCCTCTGCCGCCTGCGTTTTGAGCCGCTCGACTTCCTCGGCAATGCGCCTGTAAAACGCGCGTGCGGCTTCAGTGGTGGCCTGGAATTCGCGCATCCGCCAAAGTTCAACCGCTCGCAAGAGCAGGCCGTAGCCGTCCGGCCGAGAAGCAACCACGCTCAAGAATGTCCATTCCGTCAAAACGGCCTGGAAGTTCTCCAAAGTGATGTTTTCGGTGATGGCGTCGCGTCGCTTCCGGGCCGACTCAGCGTCGATGAGTCCGTACATCTTCGCGTCGTGATCAACGAAGATTGCGTATGCTTTCAGCAGGGCTTGCGCTTCAGCTCGACACGCCCGCAGGACCGCTTTTTGCATATCTGCCGGCAGGCTGTCTGGGGCCTCTGGAACGGGCGTGGCGGGAGCGGCAGGAACGGCAGGAACGGATTCCTTGGCAGCCTCGCGTCGTCGCTCAATGGATGCGGCGATCTCAGTAGGATTGGCCGGTTTACGGGCGCGGGGGTTCGTGTCGGGTTCCCCGGGTGCCGGCTTGGCCTCAGGGGTGTTGGACGGAACATCGAAGTCGTCTGGCATCGTGTGAACGTGTTTGCGGGTTGCGGTTGGTGTTCGAGTCACTCCTCGTCGTCATCAATGGACTGGGAGGGCGGGACGGGTTGAACGGGTGCGGTCGCTGCCATCCGCGCCATTTCCGCGACACAAATTTCCGTCGCTGTCGGCGGCTTTGAAGTGGGGAGGGGACTGGCCACGGACGATTCTCGGATTCCGACTCTGCAAAGTTCCTGTGCTGCCCGCAGGTGAACACGGGATTCGAAGTCTGCGTCCTTGGCCTTCAGCTTCGCGTTTTCGGCGCGGAGTGCTCCCAACTCGCTCTCGGCCTTCTCGGCCCGCGTATTTGCTGCGGCGAGGTCGGCTGCAAGCCTTCCGGTCTCACCGGCTGAGGTAGGTGCGATCCGGCACCGGTCCCGGATCTCCGCCAAGACCATCACGGTCTCGGCCTCATCCAGAATCGCGGGCGTCTCGGCCCCGGAAAGGATGGCGTCGGCAAGCTGTTTAGTGGTCATTGGGGGGAGACAGGAGGGATTGAACGATTTCACTGGCCCGTGCACCACGGTACAGCGGTGCGGTGGATTCGTGCCCACGGTGCAGAATTTCATCGTGGACGATTCCGAGCTTCTCGATCCGTCTCGCGACGGTTTGTGGCGGCAAACCAGATAAGCTGGCCAGTCCGCCAATCGTCACAAGCGCATTTGGACAAACATCGATCATGATATACACCTTTCACCTATCGCCCTCCGTGTGCCTAACTGAACTCAGTTTCGCCGGATTTCCTCGGGTGAAAGCTCCTGTTTGGTGCGTTTCCGCATTTCGATCTGTTCCCGATTCTGGAGGCCGAAGTCGGCGGTTGCGCGTCTCGCGGTTCGGGAGGCTACCGACATGTGGACCCCGTAGCGCTTGGCCAAGGTGCGGAGGCTGGGGCGCCCGTCGAAGATCTCCGGGTTGATGGTCCAGGCTAACGCTAGCACGCGGTCGGCGATGACATGGCGCCGGTCTTTGGACCTGCCTGAATTGCCCGCGCTTCTACCGGCCGCGTTGCCCAGGATGACCCAGCGCAGGATGCGACCCAGGGCGAACGCGAGACGCTGGTACTCGATGGGCTCCAGCTCATCCTCCCCCATGAGGCGTTCGAGTTCGGCCCAGTCGAACCCCTCCGAATCCTCGCGGTTTGTGGTGGGCTCAGAACCCTCGGCGGTCTCGATCAATCGTTGTCTGGTGAACGCGTTCACGGTTTGGTTGTGACTGCCTGTTCAACGGCTTCTCGAATGGCCTTGGCGATCTCGCCCGCCCTCTCAGCATCTGCCAGCGCCCGGGCAAGGACCCGTTCGCCGCCCCTGAGTGGGCGTCCGTCGTGGCGAAAGTTCGTCAAGGCGGTTAGCGCGGCATCGGCGCGTTGGATGTGGCGGGTTAGGTTTTTGAGTTCAGGCGAATTTTTCATGGATGGTCAATTGTTGGACGGTGAGAAGGATGGGGTGGAGCTGGAGCTGATAGCTTCAGCGGACTTGAGACATTCCCGGGCGAACCAGTATGCCCAACGTTCAACCAGGGCGGCAGCGCGTTCAGGGCAGGGCTCAAAAACCGTGGCGACGTTGTAACGCGCCTCGAATGCTCGGACGGAGTGAAGGACGGACTTGGGTGGGAGCGCTGAGCGGTACCGGTGCTGTTCGATTTCCAGCTCGGATCCGACAATCAGCAGTCGGGCGAACCGGTAGCCTCTCAGTCTGTGCAATTCCCGTTCGAACCGTTCGCGGTTTGAACCGGCACAGCAGGCGACCAGGTCAGCGATAGACTTCCGCTCGATGGCGAAAAGCTCCTCGCCGCCTCGAAAGCTGTAGTCACCGCTCGTCAGCGTTCCGGGGACTGACGGCAATGTCCGGAAGGCCAGCGGGTCTTGCTCTCGACTGTCCACCACGATGACAGGTTGGGTGCTCATGCTCTGCTTTCCTCTCCACGATCAGCCGAATCTTCCCCCGAACGAATCCGCCGCGAGGCGTATTGTAGGTAGGGATTGTGAGCACCTATTGTGAGTACTGATTGGGGTACATATTGAAGCGGCGACACTTGCGGCGACACTTGCGGCGAAGGTTGTGGTGACACTTGCGGTGATAGTGTGGCGAAGGTGCGGTGACTCAGTGGTGACTTGCGGCGAGTTGCGGGGAATTGCGGTGAAAATGTCGGATTCATTGGGGTTTCTGGCCAAGAAGGCCTTTTAGTTCAGACTCAGCAGCCTTCCGGGCGGCCACTTGCTTGGGTCTGGCCGAATGAACCGCGGCAACATCCTTGGCCATGGCTGTGTAGTCGCACACCCTGGAGAAATAGACGGTCCGTCTGTCGGCCTGGAGCCGCGCCAGAAGTGACCGGGATTCCAGCCTGTCCAGCGTGTATCGGAGTTGGCTCAGGGTTGGAGGTAACCAACCGTCCGCTCGCTTCGGCGCCAGCTTATTTGCTTGGGCTTCCTGCCAGTACCCTTGGCACCTCAAAAGGATCTGGTCGCGTCGGGAATGATCTACGGCTTTCGATCCGATGAGCGAGTAAACAGCCATCAGCACGGCCAGTTCCCTATAGTCCAGCTTCGGAGTTCGTCCGCACCAACCGAACGAGTCTGCAAGAATCCCGTCGTCGATTCTGACCAACGGAGAAGTAGTGGTGGCAGCGGCCTGAACTCTACGAACTTGCTCTTGTGCTTGACGCAGAGCCTCAGAGTGATGCCGGAAGTTTGAGAAATGTGTGCGGCCGCTCCGGCCAAGTATCCATTCCTTCGCGCCGTACTTCTTAAGCTCATCGGCGGTGAACTGTTCATAGCCGGGGTGGCCTGAGAGGTTCGGCTCATCTTCCATCTTTTCTAGGGCGGCTTCTCCAGCGGAATGATTAGACCACGCGACTATCATATCGCCCCGAGCATCAATGCTTTCGCCGCACGCGAGGAGGGCGAGCGGGAAGTGATTCACGCAACCTCCACAGCGTTGATAATTCGTTCACGCGAGAAACCGTCCTTGACCATCTCCAGGACAGCGCACAGGTAATTCTTCTGGGAACCATGGGAATTCCGATGGGCTTCTTCCAGCTGGCTAGCCAAGTGCGGATTTGCCCGGACGCTGTTGACCAAATTTTCGATCTCTCGCAATCCACGCTCAACGGTGGCTTCACATTCCGCGAGTGACGGCTCGCTAGTCTGGGCAAGCATCCTGTAGGCCTCAGTTAGCCCGATATTCCCCACAGTGGGGAATTTGTCCCGGTTGGCATAAACGGCCCGGTAACGGTCGGACGTCTGGGAACTGAACTTCACGTTGGCGCGAAGCCAAGGAAGCCATTCGCCATGCTTCAATCTCGCCTTCTGTTCTGTGAGAAGTTCACCGATGCGGATGGCGCGTTGTAGGCATTGGCCAGCGGCTACCACGTTGTCGTGGTGGAGTTGGTTGATCTCGACAGCCACGCCCTCGGACGCGTTGGGGGACGGTAGGGCAGTGTTCACCTTACCCTCCGACGGCAGGCTTCACTTTCCCGGTAGCGAATCTCGATCTTCCGAAGTCCTGAACCGGAGATGCCTTGGCGCTTCCGGGGTTTAACTTTGGGGTTCCTGGGTCTCATATAAACCGGTTTGTGGGTTAGTCCCGTTGTCCAGGCGATCGATCAGTTTTGACTGTGGGCTTTCCGAAGATGGGCGACCACATCGGGCCAAGAGTACCTGATGAGTCTTCCCACCCTGATAAAGGGCAAGTCCCCGGACATCCGTCGAGTGATGACGCTCCGGTGAGTGATCTTGAGTTTCTCCGCCAACTCCTTCTCATTGAGGAGCTGGTCAGGCAGGGCTTGAACAGCGTTTAAATTCATCAGCGCTTTTTGTAGCACGCCCCAATTCCTGACTTTCGGTCCGATGCGAAAGCAGAATTGGGGACAGATTCCTGATCTCCCGGGACAGCGAAATCAGGGAGAAAGCTGAAATGCACTGCGGCCGAGTCGGCGAACGCATGTCGACTCGCACGAAAGATGCCCAAAATACCTAGCAAGCCTTTTTTTTGTCAGTGTGAGCAGTCTTGCCGTTCCTTGCGTTTGTTCGGGAAACATCCTTGGCCCACCACGCGGAGTAGGATTCTTCCAGACTCTTCAGAATGTCGGCGTCTTCGGAATTGGCAGCAGTGGCCAGTTCGAACTGGCCGGTTTCCGTCCACCATCGATCCAAACGGTCCACCTTTTTGGCCTTGGTCCGTCCCTTGATGGTCCGTAGGAGGCTCTGCTTCAGACGCTCACTCCGCGCAGGATAGATCAGAATCTTCCTCCGCCTTTCTTCATTGGCGTTGATGAGCTTCCAGTACTGCTCGATCCAGAGGCGTTCCGCTTCCTCGCGAAGTGTGGCATCGTCCACCGTGGGCTTCAGAAGCTTCAGGACCGCCAGGACGGCGGCGATTGAGCAGAGTGCGGGATCGGGTTCCATATAAAAGTCTGACGGGCAGGGGTAGGACCTGCCCGTCGTGTGTCGTGTTAGCTCGCGAGGCCCTTCCGAATCAGCCGTCGGAGAACTTCGGATCTTGTCAGGCTCTTCGCCCGTGCCAACTCGTCAACGCGTTGGCGAATTGATGGCTCGATCTTGAGGCTGATGATTCGGCCGAACATTGGAATCGGGCCAACGGTTCGCGGTCTTTTCTCGATGGATCCAGGAACGCGCGGGTCGTCGTCGTCGATGGAGAGTCCCCGGAACTTCATTGGTACCTCCTCCGGTTGAAGCGAGATCGGCAACGTGTCCGCGACGAAGGTTCGCGACGTGCTTGGAGGGCAGCCTCCAGGCTGGCGAGATATGCCCGCCACCGCTCCACCAAGCCAGCGAGTTCTTCCGTAGAGAGTTCGCGTGTTTGCGCCTCGACTTCGTCTCGGATGTTCATCGGCCACCTCCACGAACGGCAGCCAGAAGGAGTTCGTGAAGCAACGCTTCCTCGGTGACGCCCCGGGCCTCAGCTTGGCCGATAAGGGCCTGAGCGAGTCCGCCACGAATCTCAACGCGAGACATGCGGCCCTTGATCTTCGCCAACTTCGCCTCTCCGCGAAGAGCGTTCAACACCGTCTCGGTCATCAAGTCGGTGCCGTGCCAATCCATGAATATGCGGATGGCTTCGAACTGAGAGATCTCCCGGACCTCAGGGGCTCCCTTGAATCGCCTCCCGTCAGGACCAAGCGGACGAATGGCAAGAAGGTACTTGCCGCCAAGTTCGTGCAATTCTTGAAGGGCCAAACCGGTTCGTCGGGTCCGCACTGTCCGGCCCTCACTGACGAGAGAATCGTAGAGTTCGACGCCTTCCCACCGCGGGAAAATCTCCTCATCGACGGCGAATCTTAAGACGGTGCCGTCGGGAAGGGTGGCTTCCCTGATAGTTTGACTGGATGTCGTTTGCATACTTGTCTTTGTGCTGTGCCGGGGCGCCCGTTTGCGGCGGGGTGGCGTTGGTGTGCTTGTCTCTCCGATGCCGGCCCCGGCATTTCTGTTCGGAGAGGAAAGGGGTCATGCGGGTTCGAATCGGTACTCAGGCCCGAAGGTGCAAAGCAGGTAGTGCCACCCCGACGGAGTGAACACCGACAGTTCCCCCTGCCAAAGCTCGATGCGGACGGGCAGGGTATAGGGGCGCGAACTCGGGGGCGTGACGTGCATGAGGTAGTTCCCGGGTTTCATGCTGTGGCGGGTAAGGCGATGACGTTGGAAGGGGTGGTGGGGCGGATGTCGAACCAAGACTTGGCTTCGGCTTCGGTGACCAAGGCCTTGTAGTGCGCGTGCACCATGGCGGCGGAGTTCCCGGATTCCGTGGCAACCCGGGCGGGATCCGCAGTGATGGCGAGCCGATACGAAATGTAGGAATGCCTCAGGGCGTTCCGCTTCCAGTCCACTCCCGCCAACTTGGCCCCGTCCGTGAACTTCTGGGCCATCCATCCGGGGGTCTCCACTGGGCAGATGCGTCCTTCTCCCGTGTGGGGGAGGAGCCACTCCACCAAGTTGTCAGACAGGGGCACAACGCGACGGGATGCCGTCTTGGCTTGGTGGGCGCCCACGATCAGGACCTTTTGTTCCATCCGGATGTCCGACCAATCCAGGCGGGCAATCTCGGCCGGACGGAGGCCAGCGAAAGCCCCCAGGACGAAGGCGGGAATCATGTCGTCGGGAAGCTTGTTCAGAATCGCGGCGCATTCCTTGGGCGTGAAGATTTCCGCCTTGGCCGCTTCCGGCTTTGGCTTGTCCAACTCCGCCACTTCATCCGCCAAGGTTCGGGGAATGTACCGGAGGCGAGCGGCGAACCGGAAAAGGCCGACCACGTGACGCTGGAAGTTGAACTTGGTCCGGTTCGACAGTTGGGTGCCGTCTTGGGCCTTCAATCCCCGGAGCCACTTTAAGAGGAGGGCAGGGGTCACCGCGCCAATCTGGCACTGGAAATCATCCGCGAACCGAGCCAATCGCTTGGACGTGTCGGAAACGTGTTCAGGACTCAGCTTGCGGGCTTTGGCGTCGGCAATGAGTTCCGCGACTACCTCCGCGACTGTCCTTCGCTCATAGGTCTGACCGGAGAGGGAACCGATGTACGCTTGCACGGCCGCGTAGACTGACGCCCCCGTTCCATCCAGAAGCTTCTCCGCGGCGTCGTATTCCTGTCGTTCCTCAGGCCGGAAGCTCAGCGCATCCGGACGCCCCAGGGCGAACGCCTTGGCGGCATCGGTCGCTGCCTTGTTGGCGTCGCCTTCGTTCCCGAAATCCCGGATGACGCGCCTCCCGCCCGGTTCATGGTAGGCGAGTCGGAAGTAGTGGTACGGTCGGCCGGCGATGGTTCGCTTCGCCTTGTAGAGGGTCGCAACGAATGACCCCTTCTTGATCTGCTTGCCCTTGGCTTTGCCGCGTCTCATTGCGTTGAGACTGTAGCAAACCGGTGGGAATCCTGTGTGAAACCGCCCTAAATCCTACGTAAGTCGTTGGTAGGCATGGCGGAAGGGGAGGGATTTGAACCCCCGGTAGGTTTTATCCTACGCCTGATTTCGAGTCAGGTGCCTTAAACCACTCAGCCACCCTTCCATTATTGCGTCAGGCGAAGAAAGCAAGTTGCCGGCCCCGACGCAAGAATCGGTTTGTGGGGATAAACGCCAGCATCCGAAGGTCGCCGCACTGAACCGGCCCTCCGTTTCGGATACAGACATCTGCTGGAGAGTCTCCAGGCAGGGCGGCGGTCGCTTATCCGAAGGTCCACTTTCACTTTCACGGGACAGTTTGGATTGGCTTGTGAGGGTTTCCCAAAGCAATCCGACGGTGGCAGCCCGGTGCACCAGGCCCGATTCCTGTCAGCGTTGGAAACGGATCAACCTCAGGAAAAGGCACCCGGAGAAGTGGAGAATCCCTCGTTTTCCAGTCTCGCCCGTCAGGACTCAGAGATGATTGGCGGCTGCATTTTTCTGAAACTTTCTGAAGAGCTGCGGCGTAAAGAGTGCGTGATGAGGACGACGACGATGAACGGTAAATTGAATCTGCTCGATGATATGGCCCAAGTACTGGCTGCCCCGCGGACGAAGCGGTCGGTGGCTCAGACTTCTCCGGAGATTCGGATTCGACCCACCAGGCCGGCATTGCGGGGGAATCGGCGGGTGGCAACTCGCCCGCTTTGGAAGACGAGTCTGGAGTCGGCTCGGGACACGATCGCGGAACAGTTGCTCCGCTGGACCCTGATCGTAACGGCGGCGACCGCGTTGCTCTGGTGCGGCTACACGGTGATGCAATTCGTCTTCGCCTGGAGTCATCTGGTGACCTGGGTGCGGTCGGCGATGTTGTGAGCGAGGGAAGTTGCGAATAGAAAGTTGAGAGTAGAAAGTCCGAAAGAGTCTGGGTCGCCTCGATGGAATCTCGCCCGTGATCACTAGGTCATCATTTCCGCGATCTGTTTGGTCGCGATGCCGATCGGGCGGTCCAGCGGAATGCCGGCGCAGGTGAGCAGCGTGGTGAGCAGGTCGCCCTGATTTCCTTTGACCTCGGACAGGAAGCGGCCGGTTTTGATGGATCCGCCGCCTTTGCCGGCAATGATGAAGGGCAGATTGTCGCGCCGGTGGTTGTCGCCGTCTTCCAAGCCGGAGCCCCACATCATGATGCAGTTGTCGAGCAGGGTGCCATCGCCTTCCTGGAGGGCGTGTATCTTCTTCACCATGTAGGCGAACTGATCGACATTGAGTTGGTTGATGGCCGCGACCTTCCGGATCATTTCCTGATCGCTGCCGTAATGTGTCTGCGAATGGTGCTGGTTGGAAAATCCCAGCTCGGGGTAGGAAGCGCCGTTGGGCCGGGAGCCGATGTAGGTGCTGACGCGCGTGGTGTCCGTCTGGAAAGCGAGGATGGTGAGATCGCACATGACCTGCATGTATTCACTGCGCTTGTCGCCCTCGGGAATCTTCACCTCGATGGGCGCCGAATCGGTGGCATGGCGTTTGGAAGGTCCGACACCGTTCTTCTCCAGAGCCGCGTTCTGTTGGCGGGTTTCGATAGCGGCGATGCGGCGTTCCACTGAGCGCACGCTGTCGAGATATTCGTCGAGCTTGTGCTGGTCTCCCCTGGCCAGCGTGCGACGCAGATCGCGGGCGCCGCCGAGCACCCGGTCGAGCATCCGGCGATCCAGTGGGTTGGCCCGGGTGACTTTTCCTTCCTCGCCGCGCTTCCCGAAAAGACGGTTCAACACATTGCGGGGATCGGTCTCGGCCGGCACGGGCTGGGTGGGCGACCGGAAACTGCAGTGGTTGTAGTATCCCTCATGCAGGCCTTCCTGATTCTCCTTCCAGGTTTGGGGCATGGTGGCCAATTCAAGCGAAGGGAGCAGGGTCTGGGCGCCGACATAGTTGGCCATGATCTGGTCGGCAGAAATGGAGATATTGATGCGGTTGCGGGAGTCGGCGTCGGGCAAGCGCGCGGTGAGCCAGGTGGACAGCTCCAGCGCGTGCGGGGCCCCGCCGAAAGGTTCGGTCGGCACGCCGGAGATGCCCTTCATCATAAGGCACTGATCCATGATCGGTTTCAGGGACTGGATGATGGGCGGCGGTGAGTGGAGGAATTCGTCCTGACTCTTGGGCCAGAACTGATCCATGATGACCCCGTGCGGCATATACATGAACGCCAGCCGTACCGGAGGCGTGGCCGTCGCCGTGGGCGCGGCCAAAGAATCCATAAACGGCAGCGCGAGGGAGACCCCGACTCCCTTCAGGAAAGTGCGGCGATCAACAAGAGATGGGTGATTCCTGGTGTTCATGGTGGTGCTTTGGTCGTGGCAAATGGGGTTCAGTCTTCAACTCGACGATGGGTGAACAGGTAGCTGGTGATGACTTCGGTGACGATCGTTCTCACCCGGTAGCCATCCTCGGCAATTCGGGCCATCAACCGGTCGATGACAATTTCATCGTAGCCTTCCAACGGTCGCCCGAGCGCGTGGGCCATGAACCGTTCGGTCAGGTTCCGGGCCAGGTCGGCCTCCCGCTGCGCCAGGAGTCGTTTCAATTCCGCTGGGTTGGAGAAGGCCTCACCGGTTGGAAGTCTTCCTGCCGAGTCGATCGCGACCCCGGCGTCATTCCGCTCACGCCACCGACCGATGGCGTCGAAGTTCTCCAGACCGAAACCGATTGGGTCGAGCACCCGGTGGCAGTTGGCGCAGACGGGATCCTTCGTGTGGAGTTCGGTCCGTTGCCTCAGCGTCAAACCCTCAACGCTCTTCACTTCCTGCGCGTCGAGCTTGGGCACGTCAGGCGGCGGTGGCGGAACGCGTTCACCAAGGATCTGCTCAAGCACCCACACGCCCCGACGAACGGGGCTGGTCCGGGTCGGGAACGAGGTTGCCGCCAGCGTGGCCGCCATGCCGAGGATGCCGCCCCGGTTGGGGTCCTCCAGTTTGACCCGGCGCATCCTAGGCCCTCGAATGGATGGCCTGAGGTCGTATAGCTCGGCGAGCGGCTCATTCAGGAAGGTGTAATCGCTGTCTACAAACCTGATAATCCGTTGGTTCTCGCGGACGATGCTTTCGAAGAACAAACGGGCTTCATTCATCATCGCTTCCCGCAGTGGCGGCGTCATATGGGGGAACAGTTTCGGATCGAAAACCTGGGATTCCAAGTCATGCACCCGCAGCCACTGGGCACCGAACCCGTCGAACAAGGCCCGGGCCTGGGGGTGTCTCAGGAGGCGCTCGGCCTGGGTCCGCAACGTCCCGGGTTTGTGCAGTTCGCCCTTGTCGGCCAGGGCGGACAGCTCGGTGTCGGGCGGTGCCGACCACAATAGATAGGACAAGCGCGAGGCCAGGTGGTGGTCATCCAATCGCACGATGGGTTTGTCCGATTGGACCACTTCGGCGGGCGTGATGAAGAGGAACTGGGGAGAGACAAGAATCGCTTTGAGCATCAGTCCCAGCGACGCGGTGTGGCTGAGATTGTCTTCCCGGGCGAGATCGTAAACGTCCACCAAGACTTCCAATTCCGCATCGGACACCGGTCGCCGATAGGCCTTACGGGCGAGCGTGCGAGCCACCTTCCTCGCCGCCTCGCGGAGATCGGCGCCCTGTGATGGTACCTTGCCAAAGAGTCGCTTCTGGACCGCGGTTGGCGCCTTGCCTTCCGGCGCAACAATCTGCTCAACGACCTGGTTGGCCAGTTCGAGGAACAGTTCCGATTGCATCGGGGAAATCGAATTGAGGTAACCCTCCCCGACAGCTTCCTCGGGCAACCCGTCGGCGATCGCCGGGTCCACGCCGTATAGATCGCGCAACGTGTTGCCATACTCCACGCGAGTCAGGCGACGAATCACGTAGGGACCCGGATCTTTCGGGCTCAGGTATTTGAGTTGGCCAATCCAATCAATGAATTGGCGGCGTTCCTCGTCGGTGGGTTGCTTGGCCGCGTCTTCCGGCGGCATGTCCTGCACCTTGACGTTCGCAACGGCCTTCTTCCAATGCAGGAATGCGGAACCGCGGCCGGGCTCCTTCAGGTCCACCTCCAAGTTGACGTTCGCCTTGGCACGGCCACCGCCGTGGCACTTCGTGCAGTAGGTCTTTACGAAGGGCCCCACCTTTTCCTTGAAGACCTTCCTCGCGTTGGCCCGCTGCGCCGCCTCCTCCGCGCTCTCACCGTCGGTCTCGGCCAGACACGGTGAGACCAGCAACCCAATCAGAGCACAGCCCAGAGCCGCGATCTTCGCAGGAACAGTCCGGACCATGCACGATGGCTGCATGCTTGGTATCCAAGCACAAGTGACGGGGAAATGGAATGAAGAGAATGCCGCTGCGCCAGAATTCCCTTCACCACCTGGCCGTATGCGCCGCCGGTGAGTTTGAAGTCGAGGCTGGCGTGGTGGAATAGGATGAATTGAATTTTGAGGCTGGTCGTTCTTTGTCGAAGAACCTGCCGGAGCTCGGTCGGGCAGACGTACGCGGGTTTCGGTGCGTTTCAGTGAGGTCCTGCCGGATTCACGCGAATAGTGATTTTCGACCCCGCGCTGCTGACATTTTCACTGAGAGTGGCCATTCCGCACCACTTAAACTCGGTGTGTGTAACAGTTGCAGATGGAGGCGAGGGTCGGAATCGTCCGCCTAACGTGCAGCGACTGGGGTCAAAATGCCCGTTTTTCCTCGGAAAACAAGGTAAACCACCCTAACCGATCCTAACCCACTTTAAGCCGTTTGGTGTCCGTTCCGGTGTCCGTTCCGGTGTCCGTGTTGCGAACTGAAAACGCGCCCGAATCTCGCCTTTTCACCCACGCTTCTCACCGGATGCCACCGTAACTCCCATCCACCCCAATTCCACCGCGGGTGCCACGTTGAAGCAGCGCCGGAGTCCGGGCAGCCTCATCGGCACACTTCAGTCCTCCTCGCGACTCCGGGGTGGAACTTGGGCAGCCCGGTCGAGATACCCCTTTTCCAGTTGTTGCTCGCGAAACCGCCGAACCTTCGGGTGCGTGCAGCCGTTGATGGCTGCCAAAGGCAGGATCGCCGACCAGTCAACCTGATGCTGCTCACCGAATTTCCGGGCACGCCGGGTGGTGGTCAGCTTGAGGACATGATTCACCGCCCCCAACAAGTGCGCGGCGGGCACATGTCCAGCCTCCACCTCCCCGAGGAACTCCCGCAGGAATCCTCGAACACACGGCAACAAGATCATCACGTGCAGGGCGTCCCGCCGATTCTCCTGCGGGACCTTGGCGACCAGTTCGAGTTTGGATGCCAACAAGGAAATCGGATCCATCACCCGGATGGAGAGCCCGTTCCACTCGGCTTCGACGGCCGTCTCCTCCAGGTTCCCGGTCACCCCAGGCACCCGCCGGACGACTTCGATGTTGGATCGAATGTCACCAATCCGGAATGGGACGGCACCCGCCAAGGCGGTCATGGCCACCGTGGGCGGAAAGATAGGCTGCGCTCCCAACTGACGCGCGATCCAACGGACGTCGTCCGAGCCCCCCTTGAAGTCGATGTCTTCGCTGGTAAACGGCAGAAGGCCCTCGAGTTCAGGCTCATTTTTCAGGTAGCGCTCCGCCCAATAGTTGACGGCTTGACCGCCAATCAGGACGTAGGGACGACCCGCGGCATTCCGCAGCTTGAAGACTTCGGAAAACTCGCGGAGTGAAAACCTCACGTGCGCGCCCAGCCGGCCATGGCCCGGGCCACCTGCTTGAAGTTGGTGATCCGCCAGGTGACGTCCCCCACCAGCGACGCGCGGCGTTGAAGCTTCACCGCCTGCTTCCGCCCACGGCGAGCCGATCGCAAAGCCGTCATGCGGTTGCGTGCCTCCTGCTGTTTGACTTGGTGGAGCGTCATCTCATCCTTTTCTTACGCCGATACCGCAAAGGCGACGACGACGCAAGCACACCCCTGGAATCGTCACAGGGAATACGCCCACGGCCTGGGTATCCTCGCCTCCATCATGAGGAGAGGTTGAGCCGGGTTCCGTTCTTAAGCCGGCCGGACCATCGGCTGCCGGTCAGGTGCTTGGCCGCCGCCCGGCGAGCGTCCTCCGCCCAGGGGAGCTGCAACTCCTCCGCCCACTGGACACAGAGTCTGGCCACCTTGACGCGCTGGCAGTGCCGCAGATGCAGGGAGAGCACCTCAGGACGCAGCGAGCGGACGCCTTCCATGAGGTTCCGGGCCTCCTCGACGCCTTGATGGATGCCGACCTCGCTCAGCATTTCGAGCAACGCGCGCTCCGGGACGGAAACGCGGACGCCCTCCGGCTGATCCGGCAGCGGCTCCAAACCTGTTCCGACAGGCAGGCTGGGAGCGAACGGGGTGCGGGTGGTGTAGCGGGCCGGAAAACGTTCGGTAAACCAATCCGGGAGACGGAGGTTGCGTTCTCCCCACAACCACAACGGTTCCCGGGCCGGCACGTTGTGCCCGAAGCCCCGCCAGGCGAGCGCCGTCTTGCCGCCGACATGAAATCCAGCGACCTGCAGTGCCAGAAATTGCAGGCAGTCGGCTTGCCGCAGATTGTCGTTTGGAAACCGGAAGACACCCCGCCCCAACCGGCTCAGCCAACCTGACTTCAGGTAGTGATGCGCCAAAGCTGGCGAGACTCCCAAGGCGGCCAGTTGGGCCGTCTCCACCGGGGCCCCTCTGGGCACTTCCGTCTGCAAGCGACGGAGTATGTTGTGCCTTTCAACTAAAGCCATGCTTTAACTATAGCACTTATCCTATGCAGTTTGCAACCCCGTCAAAGACCTCTTCTCGCGAAACTCTCGACCAGTCCAGCCTGCCCGAGTTCGCCCATCGACGGGGCCCCAGTCGCCCGGTGGGGACCGCGACCGAGGGTGCGCTTCGCTTCGGCCCCACCGGCTCTAGCCCCATTGATGACCTCTCCCGGACGGATGCAGTTCGCCGGAGGTCGAGGATCGGTAAGGCATCGGAAGGCCGCCGTCCGCGCGAAAGAGGTCGGCCCCTTGGGATGGCCGGCTCAGGGAAAATGGGGAGAATGGCTTTCCGATGATCAAACCCGTCATACCGCCCATGAAACTCCAGACAGCCGAGTGCCCACACTAGGTGTGCTCCCTCCTTTGAGACGAGGAAGGGAAGCGCCCTCAACGTTCGAGGAAGAGCGCCATTTCATCTGTACGGGTGTAGTCGCTGGTCTTGTAGAGGAGGTTTCCCCCGGAATCCATGATGACGAAGAAGGGCAGGCCCACCTTCAGCTCGGGGAAACGGGGATCGGCCTGCCATGTCCTGAACTGGGGATCGGTGTCACGGATCTTCAACAACACGGCCTGGGCAAGAGCCGTGGCCAGTTCCCCTTGGGTCTGCGTCATCTCCTCGAAGGCCTTGCAGTTGGCGCACCAGCTGCCGAAGAAGTCGACGAAGACGGGTTTGCCCTGCGCCTTGGCTTCCGCGAGGGCCGATTCCTTGTCGAGAAACCAGGTCAGCTTTCCCTTTTGCTCGACGCGCGGCCCTGCTGAGGACGGAGCGGTGGACTGACCGGCGACCGCGACCGCCGAGTTGGGCAGGATGCCACGCGCGAGCGCCAAGGCGGAGACCACAGCGGTGAGCACGAGCAGCGACCGCTCCGTGCGTTGGCCGGGAAGGGCTTCAGCGGACTGCAGGCGGTAGGCGGCGAAGATCAGAAGGAGCGAACCGACGAAGACGAGGCGGATGGCTCCGGACTCAAAGCCGTAGCCCGAAAGCCCCTTTTCGAGGTACACGAAGGCGAACCAGAGGATGAGCGCGCCGAGCAACCACTGGACGCGGATCATCCAGTTGCCGGCCTTTGGCAGCCGTGCGCCGAAGAGGCCGATGACGAGGAAGGTGAAGCCGAGGCCGAACCCGAAGGCGAGCATCTTGGCCGATGCGACGAGGGTGCCGCCAAGCTGAGAGCCGCCAGCACCACCGCTGGCGATCCCGATGAGAATGCTGACCACGAAGGGCCCGACGCAGGACGACGAAAGCAGGCCCGCGCCCATGCCCATGACGAACGTGCCAGGCAGGCCCGGGGTTTTGTCGCCCATCTGGCTACCGCCAAAGAGGTGCAGGTGGAGGAGTCCGCAGGTGGCCAGAGCCAAGACAAGGAAGACGATGGCGATGCCAAGGTTCACCGCGGGAAGCCTCAGCACGGCGTTGAAGGCACCGCCCGTGGCACCGGCAATGAGACCGAAGAGCCCATACACGATCGTGAGGCCACCGAAGTAGGCCAGGGGATGCGGCCATCGTGCGCCACCGGAGGCGGCGCGCCCCTTCACGATGCTGGCGGTGATGGGGTAGAGCGGATAGACGCAGGGAAGGAGGCTGGCGAGCAGACCGCCGAGAAAGAGGAAAAGATAGGCGCTTGGCGATCCGGAGTTGGCTGCGAGGCGCCCCTCCACCCATGAGTTCATGCCGGAGAGCGGATCGGCGGCGCAGGCACCGGAGGAGACGCCGAGGCCGAGTAGGAGGAGGGGGAGGCGGTTCATGCCGGCGAGGGCTCAGGGGTTGACCTGCTTCATGAGGAAGAACATTTCGCGGGCGATCTGCCGGGATCGCTCATCATAGGTGGCGACCTCCTGCTCGGTGCCGTCGGAAAGCTTCGGGTCGACGTACGGAATGGGCACTCGCAGGACGCTGCCTTCCACAACCGGGCAGTTCTTGTCGGCGGTGTCGCAGGTCATGAGGGCCACGAAGTTCGACTTCGGATTGCCTTCGCCGGAATAGATCTTCGAAAAGGCATGGATGGGATCGGCGGCGGTGCCGTACCTGACGAGATACACCGGGTTCTTCAATCCGGGAGTGGAGTTGGTGATGTCGAATCCGGCACGCTTCAGGGCGGCGACGGTACGCTCGTTGCAGGCGGTGGCCTCCGTCCCACCGGAGAAGGTTCTGATGCCGGGCACGTCGTAGTAGACCGCGGCGGTCTGCGCCCAGATCTGGCTCAGGTGGCTCCGACGGCTGTTGTGTGTGCAGATGAAGGTGAGCTGCGGATCCTCCTTCGCCTGGATCTTGGAGCGAATGAAGAGCGCCACCTTCTTTAGCGCCTTCTGGCGCTCTGCGGGGATCTGGCTGAATTCTTGCGTGACCTGGGAGACCACGGGGCGGAGCGGCGGAAGCACATCGGAGTCCTTGGCGGACAGCGGGGCTGCCAGCAGCGTGGAGACGAAGAGGATGAGGGTGACTTTGTTCATGGCTTTCGTTGGGTTGTGGATGATGTGGAAGATGGATGAGAGGGCGACTCAGGAGAGGCGTTGCTTGGACTGGTCGAGACGGCCGGCGGCGTAGGCTTCGAAAACACGACGGATCTCATCCCGGACGCGGCGGAAGACGGTCATGATCTCCTCCTCCGTGCCGGTGGCGTGCGCGGGATCGTCGAATCCCCAGTGATGGCGGTTCACTTGGCCGGGGAACATGGGGCAGGCTTGGTCAGCGTTCCCGCATACGGTAATGACGGTCTCGACCGGTTGATTGAGGAACTCGTTCATGTGCTTCGACGTGTGGGATGAAAGGTCGATTCCGATCTCGGTCATTGCCTTGACGGCCAATGGATGCACGTAACCGGCTGGCTTTGATCCGGCGCTGGCAATGGTGTAATCATCGCCAAGCGCGGCGCGTAGAATGCCCTCGGCGAGGTGGGAGCGGCAGGAGTTGCCAGTGCAGAGGATGAGGATGGTGGGTTTGCTCATTTGAGTTTGGGATGAGTAGTGAGAAATCAAAAGAGACGCAGGCTGTGGCGTAGGCACAGCCAGACGCCGATGAGGAGGAGCAGCCAGCCGCTGGCCGGGCTGAGCCATGACTGGGCGGACTGGATTCTGCTATAGGCGCGTCCGGCGGCCTCGCGCGAGATGCCGAGGGCGATGGCAAAGGCGAGCACGGGCGCGGCCGAGCCGATGCCGAAGAGGCCGGGTATGCGGTCGATCCGTCCGCCACCTACGAAGCCTATAGAATTGGATGTCATGAGCTATTGCTCCTTTCCGGTCAGCAGTTCCTCCATCTCCTTGGGGCTCGGAACTTGTCCGACCATGAGGAGTTTGCCATCCACTACGAGCGCAGGTATTGCCGTGATGGCATAGTCAATGAACTTCATCGGGTCGGTCGTCTTGATGATCTCGCACTCAAGGTTCAGACGTGCGGCGGCTTCGCGTACGGTCTGCTCCAACGCCTTGCAGCGCCCGCAATTCGCTCCGAGGATTTCAATCTTCTTCATGGTGATGCCGGTGTTGTTTCAACAACACCCGCTGGGACCGCAGCCGCAGCTGCCAGCCGGTGATCCATCTCCGTCCACCTTGCTGGTCATGAGCCCCCAGCCGCCCAGGATCACGCGCCGGATGGGCTCGCCGGTCTCGGGATGCTTCGTGAGCGGTGCCTCACTGGCTGGTTGCTTGATTTCGAATTGCTTCACCGGATCGCCCTCGCTGGCCGGGATCGTCTCGTAGAGATAGGTCATGTTGTTTTGGATTGAGGTCGGGAATTCACCGCGGGGTCGCGGGCAAGGCCCGTTGATACCAGGCGCGCGAGGCATTGCACACGCGGCAGACGGAAAGCATGACCGGCACCTCGACCAGCACGCCGACGACGGTGGCCAGAGCAGCCGGGCTGGTGGGGCCGAAAAGCGTGATAGCGACGGCGACGGCCAGCTCGAAAAAGTTGCTCGCGCCAATCAGTGCCCCCGGCGAGGCGACATCGTGCGGCACCTTGAACAGCCGCATCAGTCCGTAGGTCAGGCCGGAGTTAAAATAAACCTGGATCAGGATCGGCACGGCGAGCAGCAGCACGGCCGTCCAGTTCGTGGTGATGTTTTCGGCTTGGAAGGCAAAGATCAGAACCAGTGTGGCGAGCAGAGCGACAATCGTCACAGGACGGAACCGCGGCAGGAAATTTCCTTCGAACCAGCCGATGCCCCGTGCGCGGATCAGCGCCGTGCGGCTCATCCAGCCCGCCGCCAGCGGAACTACGATGAACACAACGACGGACGCGACGAGCACTCCGCCGGGCACGGTCACGCCGCTGACGCCGACGAGGAAGGCGACAATGGGCGCAAAGGCAAAGACCATGATCAGGTCGTTGATGGCCACCTGCGCCAACGTGTAGGGACCGTCGCCATCGGTGAGGTAGCTCCACACGAAAACCATCGCCGTGCAGGGGGCCGCGGCGAGGATGATGAGTCCGGCGGTGTAGCTTCTCGCCGTATCCGGTTCGATCCAACCCAGCACCGAGCCGAACAGCCATTGCATGAAGGTCCAGCCGAGCAGCGCCATGCTGAAGGGCTTCACCAGCCAGTTGACGAACAGTGTCACCAGGAGACCCTTGGGCTTCTTCGCAACACCGCGCAGGCCGCCAAAGTCAATCTTGAGCATCATCGGGTAAATCATCAGCCAGATGAGCACCGCAATGATGATGTTGACGTGCGAGTCCTTCCCGAACTCCCAATGTGCGAGCCGGGTGGTGAGGTCAGGCAGCAGTTTTCCGAGGGCGAGGCCACCCGCCATACACAGTAGTACCCAGACGGAGAGGTTGCGCTCGAAGAAGTCGAGTTGTTTTGGCGTTTTGTTCATCCGCAGTCGTAAAAATTGTCGGGATGCTTCAGCATTTCCGCTCATCGTTCAGCACGAGCTGGTTGTCGCGGACCAATCCGCGCACCTCGTTGAGAAACCCCGTGATGTGCTGCTGCTCGATGCTTTTGGCAGGAAAAGCAACCGCCTGCGCCGGGCAACTGTTCGCACAAGTCGTGCAGCTATGGAGGTGGTTGAGCTAGGGTGGACAGGACCGCGCATTCTTAAATCCCCAACATGGCATTCTGCAGAGCCAGTTTGGCCATGCTGAGATCGTAGCAGGCTCGAAAATTGGGATGTTTGACGCACTCCTTCCAGGCTGCTTCATCCACCGTTAAGTCACGCCCCTGAATACCGAGGCCGATTGACTCCATGAAGATGGAGGCCACGCGACCGCGATTCTCCCCATTGTTTGCCAGATGGCGCAGGTCAGGGAACAAATCCGCGGAAGCGGGTGTTTCGCAGCAGGGGCGGGACGGATCGTAGTGCAGGACTTCGCGATGCTTTTCGGCGCTCATGTCAGTGCGGGTTGGAGATTTGACAAAGACAGTTTTGCCAGCGCCTCGGGGCCGGTCGGCTCTTCGGCCTGCCAGGGCAGCCAGGCGGTGCGGGTGGCTTGCTTTTGAACGACTTCGGCAATGTAGCGGTGCTCGTTGTGCTCGCGACGTTGCAGCAAGGGATCGCAGGATCCGCTGTGGAGCAGGCTTTGATTGATGACCCAGGCGTGCGGCGCGATGCGGGCGCGGCGCAGGTCCTCCTGCAAGGCGGCGGCCTCATGCACCGGCGTGGCCTCCGGCAGGGTGACGATGAGGATGTGGGTGAAGGCAGGATCACGCAGGCGCTCCAGCAGCTTCAGCACTTCCTCTGGCTGCGTGCTGCGGGCCTGGCGCTCCAGCTCGCGTTGATAGGCCTCGCTGGCGTCGAGCAAGAGCAGCGTGTGGCCGGTGGGCGCGGTGTCCAGCACGACGAAGCGATCCGTGCCCTGACCCACCTCGCGGGCAAAGGCGCGGAAGACGGCGATCTCCTCCGTGCAGGGCGAGCGGAGGTCTTCTTCGAGCAAGGCGCGACCCGCTTCGTCCATCTGCGCTCCTTGATTGGCCATGACTTCAGCCGTGTAAGCGGCGGTCTCAGCGGCAGGATCAATGCGGCTGACCGTCAGCCCGTCCAGTTCACCCGCCAAAGTCTGCGCCACATGCGCGGCGGGATCGGTGGTACTGAGATGCACACGATGGCCGCTCCTGGCCAAACTCACGGCGATGGCAGCGGCCACCGTGGTCTTGCCCACGCCACCTTTGCCCATGGTCATGATGACGCCGTGGCCGCGCTGTTCAATGCCGCTCACGACATCAGAGAGCCTCTGCAACTCTGGCGGTATCCACGCATCGACGGCAGGTGGTGCGGCACAAGCTGAGGTGCCATCTCCTCCCAACAACACCCGAAGGCCGCCAATGCCGAGGATGTTGATTGCCCGCAGCGGCACGATGAAGGTCGGAAGGCTGGAGATGAAAGCGGACGCAGCGCTCAGGGCCTTGGCCCCGCGCTGTTGCATGGCTTGGGCAGTCGTGTCCTCTGGGCATTGCGTCTCAAACACGCCATTGATGACGAGCTGCTGGTTCGCCACGCCGAGGGCGCGGAGTTCCTTTGAAGTGCGCTCTGCCTCACGCAGCGCGGCGAGTTGCGGACGGCTTACGAGCACGAGCGTGGTGGCCTTTTCATCCGCCAGGGTCTTCACCGTGGCCTCGTAGATCACGCGCTGCTTCTCCAACCCCGCCAGCGGCCCCAGGCAGGACGTCCCGCTGGTGTTGCTGTCCAAGAACTGATCCCAGGCCTTCGCCAGGCTCATGAGCCGCAGCGTGTGGCCCGTGGGCGCGGTGTCGAAGATGACGTGGTCGTAATCCTTCGCCGCCTCCGCGTTGCCGATGAGGCCGGAAAACTCGTCGAATGCCGCAATCTCCACCGTACAGGAGCCGGAGAGCTGCTCCTCCATGCTGCGCAGTGCCGCTTCGGGCAAGATGCCACGCATCGGGCCGATCAGCCGCTCGCGATACGCCGCCGCGGCTTCCACCGGATTGATGTTCAGCGCATCCAAGCCAGGTACGCCAGGGATGGCGGTGGGATGGTTGCTCAGGCGGGTTTCGAGCACTTCATCGAGGTTCGATGCCGGATCGGTGCTGACCAGCAGGACACGCTTCCCGGCCTCAGCCAGCTTCAGGGCCACCGCGCAGGAGAGCGAGGTCTTGCCCACGCCACCCTTGCCGGTGAAAAAGAGAAAACGGCTGGCGGCAGACGGCTCGGGCTGGAAGGGGCGCGGGTTCATGTGGTCGCCTTCCGCAACAGGACTTCTCGCTCTTCACCCGTGGGATAGCGGCCCCGCAAGTAGACCTCGCCGTCGAGATAGATCAGCGGCAAGACCTCCATTCCCTCGCGGTTCAGCGCCTCCTTGACCGTCGCGCTCTGGGCGAAGGCCATCGGCTGCTGGGCGAGGTTGTACCGTTCGACCTTGACGCCTGAACCGGCGATCTGCCCGAGGAGCGCGGCGAAACTCACGAGGTCGGGATCGACCTCGGTGCCGCAAATGCCGGTGGAGCAGCACATGGGTGGATCGTAAACTTGCAACGTCTTCACAAGGCGAGACTACTTGGCGATCTCGCCAAGTAAAGCCTCCAGATTCGCGGCTGCTGCCCAAGGCTCACCGGATTTTGCGCCGACGGAGGACCGGAGTCGCAGGCGACAGGCCGTCGACACATTCGAAGAAGTCAAGAAGACAGGGACAGCGGAGCCGGTAGAAGACGTTCAGCCCGCGCTTCTCCATCTCCAGGAGACCCGCGGCCCGCATGAGGCTGAGGTGCTTCGAGACGGTGGACATGTCCGCACCCACCAGCTCGGTCAACTCGCAGACGCACCTCTCGCCGGACTGCAGCGCCTCGGCGATCGCCAGCCGGGACGGATGGGCCAACGCTTTCAGAAGGGCAATCCGGCGGGAGGTTCGGTCCGTGTGATGGGCCATGAGGCTCATCATCCGGCGATCGGGCTTCTTCGGCAAGTAAGCTCGCCGGCTTGACCCGGGGTCACCCGGGGTCACCGGACGTCGAGGATCGATAAGGCATCGGAAGGCCGCCGTCCGCGCTCCGCTTTCGGGTCAAGGTATTTGCTCGCGCCTTCGGCGCCGCTGCGCTCTGCGCTCCACCGTTGACTCCTTCGCTCCGCGCGGCCGGTGACACCATTCGTTGCGGGTTGAATTATCCTCTTCGCGAGGAATCCGCCTTAAATCCGCTGCAACGCACGGAGAATCTGAGATAAGCCTCGTTATAGACCTCGAATCGGCTTGTCTGTGCAAACCCGAGATGTTGACGAGAAGTCGCGTTGCAACTACCTGTAGATAAGCGACTTGGAGGCGAGGGTCGGAATCGTCCGCCTGACGTGCAGCGACTGGGCTCAAAATGCCATTTTTTCCGAGGAAAACAAGGTAAACCACCCTAACCGATCCTAACCCACTTTAAGCCGTTTGGTGTCCGTTTTGGTGTCCGTTCCGTAATCGTCATTCGTGGCCCCCCTGTTCGGCGATAGCATAGAATTCATAGGCTATGGGTTATGACATCGACGAAGGGGCGGTTGGCGTTGCTGCGTGCGGACGCCCGTGGGCGTGTGCGCCGTTCGATCGCCCAGCGGGCGGAGATCCTGGCGGCGTATGACCAGAGCGGGATAAGCGCGGCGGGTTCGCGCGGCTGGTGGGGGTGAAGTATCCCACCTTGGCGGGTTGGCTGCATCGGCGCGGACGGCCGGGGAAAGCTCAGGCGGTGCGGTTCGTGGAAGCTGCGGTGCCGCCGCCGGAGACTTTCGCTCCGGTGGAAATGGAGCTGCCCGCCGGAGTGCGGGTTCGGTTCACCAGTCCAGCCCAGGTGCCGCTGGTGGTGGCGCTGCTGCGGGGGCTCGCCTCAAGCTGAGTTTTGCGGGAAGCCTGAAGGTGTTCGTGGCGCTGGACCCGTGCGACCTGCGCAAGAGCTTCGACGGCCTGCACGCACTGGTTACGGAGCGCCTGCAGGAGACACCGCAGACCGGTGCCCTGTTCGTGTTCACCAACCGGCGGCGGCACCAAACGACATTCAACATACCGATTCGGCACCGTTGTCATCGCTTACCGATGGCAGCATCCCCTGCATGGGCAAAAGCTACCCGTGGTACGCCGCAGGGGACGACGAGGCGATGAGACAGTCGATGTGGAGATCAGTCCCGGTGTCTCTCGAGAGCTGCCTGCTTGGATGACCGACGTGTCCGTGTGCCTGGCGATGTCCCTGGGCCGGCCTCAGCTCTCGGTTGCCGCCCTCAGCCAGTTGCGCGCTGTGCTACGGCCTGCCTTGGCGCCGCCATTGTTCGGGAGATCATTGGATGGAGAAAGGAAGGAGATCCAATGAAACGACCACCAACCACACCAGACAGTCAGTTCACGCTGGCGCTACACCGGGAACCGCCTCTGCAGTTCGACGAATTAAAAAGGCAGGAACTACTCAACGTCCTGGCGGATCTGTTCCGCGAGGCACTGCGCGGAGATCCGAGCGTAAACGAGGGAAAACAAGAAGACGTCGATGAACCCAAAGATCACGCCTGAGCATCTTCGCCGGGGCGCCGTTGTTTACGTGCGCCAATCGAGCATGGGACAAGTTCTGGAGCGCACCGAAAGCAAGCGGGCCAATACGCCCTAAGCCGGAACGATGCAGTTGGAATGGGTTTTACGAGTGTGGATTTGGGGTGAGTGAGGGTCTGGATTCGACTGCATTGCAGTTGGGGTAGGGGCTGGAGATCTTGTCCCAAAGGCTTCGCCACCAGTGGCGTTCCTTGTCTGGCACGGCGAGTTTGAGGGTCGTCTTGCCTGCCGGATGGCTGAGGACTCCGGCGGTGACGAACATCCAGAATCGGAGGGAGCTGATCGTGGAGTGCTTCTGCCAGCCGAGGTGCCTTTGGAAGAGGACGCTGAGGTTGTAGGTGAGGGTGGCCAGGCTGAGGGCGGCCTCGGTGGCCCAGAAGCCGCTCAGGCAGAGGGTGGCCAGGGCGAAGCCCTCGCGCAGTTCCCGGATGACGTTCTCACAGTCGGCCCGGCCGTTGTAGTGGCGCCAGACGGCCAGGGGCGTGTGGGTTGTCCCCGGCAGGCTGGTGACCAGGGCCTGGAAGCGGTGCCCCGGCACGTCCAGGAGGCGTTTGCCCGCACGGCCCCCCTCCTTCTCCTCGCGTACCCGGTGACGGATCAGGACGAGGCGGCGGGGGTGCGGCCAGCTCATCGCCTGGTAGTCCAGCTCGGCGACCTCGGTGCCGTCGATCTCCGTGGCGGTCCACTTCAGGTCCCCGCGGAGGAGCTTCTGGATCGGCTGGCTCAACTGCGCCACCACCACGTAGGGAAGGCGCAGCTGCTCCCACAGCTCCAGCAGTTCGGGCAGGTAGAAGCCCGAATCGGCCCTCACCCCCCGCAGCCGGATGTGGCGCGGGAGATTCCCCCACAGGTCGAGGAAGAAGGCCCGGGCGTTGGAGCCGCAGGCCGTGTTGCCCGGCCGCAGCCAGAGCTGGGCGACCAGACGCACCTCCGAGATCATCGCCAACAGCGGATGCAGGCACGGCTTGAGCCCCTTGGCGGTGTAGCCCACGGCCACCCCCTCCTGGTGGCCGTCCTCGTGGAGCAGCCGCGTGGAGTCCAGATCCAGGGTGTAGCCCCCGTTGCGTGCGCTGGGCAGCCGGTCCATTCCCCAGCGCCACAGCGGACGGAAGCAACGCAGGTTGGCCCCGGCCGAGGTGAAGCCGCCAAAGAAACGCGACAACGTCGACTGGCTGCTCACCCGCCGCACCCCCAGCAGTTCGGGCACCACCGGGTCCCGCCGCAAGTAGGCCACATGCGTCAGCTTGCGCGCGTCGCACAGCAGTCCATGCACGAAGGCCAGCGCCTTCTCTATCGGCAGCAGACTGTTGTTGGACTCCGGCACCCGGTGCGGCAGCGCCGCCCTCAGCTTCTCCACCCACCCGGCCGGATGCAGCCACCCCCAGAAGACCGCGCTCCCCGCATGAGGGGAAAGCCTCTGCTCGGTGAACCCAACCGTGATTGCCTTGCCCGCTCCCCTGATCTCAAATCCTCCGGCCACCGATTGGTGAACCGGGCGTGTGCCCTCCGATTGCGTTGTTTTCATCTACCACCAATCACTTCCCAATCGGTGGTTCCTCTTCAACGGCATCGTTCCGGCTAAGTGACACCGCCCGAGAATGGGGCTTCGCTACCGTTGCGACCATTGATGATGACCTTGGACGTTCCGGCTCTGGCCTCATGGAACGTCCGGGCTTTCAGAAGCTGGTGGCGTCGGTCTGCGGAGGTTCGGTGGGAGCGGTCTTTAGCATCGAGGCCTCGCGATTGGCTCGTAATGGACGCGACTGGCACCACTTGATCGATCTCTGCGCTTTGGTCTTTGGTCGGAACTTTGGTCGTCGATCATGACGGCGTTTACGATCCCCGGTTGATTAATGATCGGCTTCTGTTGGGATTGAAGGGGACGATGTCGGATTACGAATTACTGCCAGGTGAGCAAGTTAGTTAGGCGACAGTTTCCTCCGGCGTACTGCCCCAAATCCGAGAGATCAGCCCAACCATTGTAGCATAAAGCGCTCACCAATCAGTAAGTCTCCTTCGACAGCGAGGGTTGGCTGCAAGGGACGCCAAGGCTCAACGCGGTGAACTGCGTTTCGCTTTACCCCCAGGATACTGCTGGAATGAACTGGGCCGGATTGAAATCGATCCCGACGAGCGTATCGCCGAAGCGATCCGCCTCGTGTTCCGCAAATTCCAAGAGCTTGGAAGTGTGCGCCAGGTCTTCCTCTGGACGGCGCAGGCAGGACTGAAGCTGCTGGTCCTACGCCAAGGACCCGCTGGCTGCCGAATCGAATGGCGGGAGGCGGCCTACCACACCGTGCTGCAGATCCTTCGGCACCCGATGTATGCGGGAGCCTACGTATTTGGTCGCACGACGCAGCGGACTCAGGTTTTGGTGGGGCGAGCCCGAAAGAGCGACGGCCATTCCAAGCCCATGGAGAGCTGGAATGTTTTGATCCGCGACCATCATCCAAGATACACTGAATCAATCTTGCTGCCGAGTAATTTGAAACGCTGGGGACCGAAGCGGCGGCGATAGATCACGCGCCGCTCCGGCACAAAATACCAACTACTTCTTGTCTTGTTCCATGCCCTTTGTCGGTCCACCGGAAGGCTTCGTGGCGCAGCAAAACGCCGAATCGTCGCCACATGCCTTGCACGAATGCTTGAGGACCTCTTTCTTGTCGATCCGCTGACCAGTGATCTCAATTGTTGACTTGCACCCGGCACAGTCGTGAGTCCCGATCAACTCCTTGGGACGGTTCATATTCATCAGTAATTGAGCACCTTTGACACCCTGCTTGACGCGCGTGACATACACCGTCTTGCACTTGGCACAGACCATTGCGACCGTGTCGTCGGGCTTTAGCGCGTCCGCCTGCTCCTTGGTCTCGACCTTGTTCAGCATGAGCAGATGCTCCGCACCCTTCATCGGTTTCATCGGCTCGGCCGCGTTGAGGCTACCGGGCAGCCAGGCCGCGAGGGCGACCACCACGGCAATTCCAGTCCTGAGGATGTAGTTATTCAATAGTTTCATCTATTCTCCTTGAGTTTGTGCTATTGTTTCGGCGAGCAGATTGTTGCTACGCTTGACAATGAATACGCCGCAGGCAGGCGAATCCCTCGGAGAACCACGCATCGAAAATTGTCTTGTGTCCCCCAAATTTTGGCGTCGCGGAGGATATAGCTGGAGAGAAAGCACTCAGAAAGCGGTACGCCGAAGTCGAAGCGCGTTGGCAATGACGGAGACGGAACTCAGGCTCATCGCCGCGCCCGCGAGGATGGGACTGAGCAAGATCTCGAACACGGGGTAGAGCACGCCCGCTGCGACGGGGATGCCCAGGGCATTGTAGATGAAGGCAAAGAACAGGTTCTGCCGGATGTTCCGCATCATGGCCCGGCCGAGACGGATCGCCCGCACGATGCCGCGCAGGTCGCCCTTCACCAAAGTCAGCCCGGCGCTCTCCATCGCGATGTCCGTGCCTGTCCCCATCGCAATGCCCACGTCGGCGGCGGCAAGCGCCGGGGCGTCGTTGATGCCGTCGCCAGCCATGCCGACGACACGGCCCGCCGCCTTGAGTGTCCTTACCTTCTCGTGCTTGTCGTGTGGCGTGACACCGGCTTGGAAATCCGTGATACCCAGCTTGCGGGCGACGGCTTCGGCGGTCCGCACATTGTCGCCGGTGAGCATGATGACGTTGATGCCCAGTTCGCGCAGTTCGGCGAGCGCCTGCGGTGTGGTGGACTTCACCGGATCGGCGACGGTCAACACGCCCGCGGCCCGGCTGTCAATCGCCACGAAGATGGCGGTCGCGCCTTCGGCCTGGTGCTGGGAGGCGATGGCTTCGAGCGCGGCGATGTCCGTGACGCCGTGTTCGCGGAGGAAGGCGGGCTTCCCCACAAGAACGTTGCGGCCCGCAGCCGTGCCCGACACGCCGCCAGCGGTCGTGGAGTGGAAGTCCTTCGCGGCTTCGAGGGAAAGCTTCCGTTCGCGCGCCGCCACGACGACGGCGTGAGCCAGGGGATGTTCGCTGGCTTGTTCAAGCGACGCCGCAAGGCGGAGCAGTTCCGCTTCGCCGAATCCGTTCACCGGCAAAACTTGGGCGAGCTTCGGTTTGCCTTCGGTGAGGGTGCCGGTCTTGTCCACGGCGAGCGTGTCGAGCTTCGCCAGCTTCTCGATGGCCTCCGCATTTCGGATGAGCACGCCCATCTGCGCGCCGCGCCCGACGCCGACCATCACGCTCATGGGCGTGGCGAGGCCGAGCGCGCACGGGCACGCGATGATGAGCACGGCCACGGCGTTAGTGATGGCGAATGCGAGGCGCGGCTCTGGCCCGAACATGAACCACCCGACGAAGGTCAGCGCGGCAATCGCCAACACCGCCGGGACGAACCAGGCGGCCACTTTGTCCGCCAGCGCCTGAATCGGCGCGCGGCTGCGCTGGGCGTCGCCCACCATCTGGACGATGCGCGCGAGGACAGTTTCGCTGCCCACATGCTCGGCCTGCATGATGATGCTGCCCGTCGTGTTTTGCGTGCTGCCCGTCACGCGGTCGCTCGGACCTTTCTCCACCGGCAACGGCTCGCCGGTGATCATGGATTCGTCGATGGATGTTTTCCCTTCGAGCACGAGGCCATCCACGGGAATCTTCTCGCCGGGCCGCACGCGCAGGCGCATCCCGACACGCACCGAGTCCAGCGGCGCATCGAACTCGTTTTGGCCCTGGATGACCCGCGCGGTTTTCGGCGCGAGATTCAGCAACGAACGAAGGGCGCTGCCGGTCTTGCTCCGCGCCCGAAGCTCCAGCACCTGCCCAAGCTGCACGAGCACGGTGATGACGGCGGCAGCCTCGAAGTAGAGCGCGGGTTTGCCGGTGTGGCCGGTCGCGGGCGGGAACGCCTCCGGGAACAGCATCGCCACTGCGCTGAAGACGTAAGCCGCGCCGACGCCCAGCGCGATCAGAGTGAACATGTTCAGGCTGCGGTTCACCAGCGAGCGCCAACCGCGCACGAAGAACGGCCAGCCGGCCCAGAGCACGACGGGCGTGCTCAACAGAAACTGTCCCCACCGCGACACGTCGCCGCTGACCCACTCGGCGTGACTCGACGCGGGAACGAGATGCGCCATCACCACGATGAACACCGGCAACGTCAAGGTAGCGCCAACCCAGAAGCGCCGCGTCATGTCGCGCAACTCGGAATCATCTTCGGCGACCTCCGGCGTGATGGTTTTGGCTTCCAGCGCCATCCCGCACTTCGGGCAAGTGCCCGGATGATCCTGCTCGACCTCCGGGTGCATCGGGCAGGTGTAAATCGTCCTGGCGGTGGGCTTCCAGGCCGGATTCAGTTCCAATGCCATGCCGCATTTCGGACACGCGCCCGGCATGTCCGATTCCACGCCGGGACACATTGGACAAAAATACTTCGCCGCCGCTGATGGAGTAATGCTCGCGACGTGAGGATGATGCGCGTGATGTGCGTCGGTGTGGGAGTCGCCGCCGGACTTTGCGCCGCAACAGGAATGTTCCTTCGTACCGTGCTGGTGTCCGTGTTCGTGCTCGGCGTGGTCGTGTAGCTCGTACTTCTTCGCGTCGCCACAGCAGGAACCACCGCTGTTCTCCGTAGGAGCCTGGGCGAGGAACTTCTTCCGGCAATGCTCGCTGCAAAAGTAAAGCACTTCGCCATCGCGCTCGGCGTGCAGCGCGGACGCTTCGTCCACGGTCATTCCACAAATTGGATCGCTCTTCATAAGAATACTCGTTGTTCGCTGACCTCTTCCAGCGTCGCGACGTGCGCGTGCTTTGCCAGTGCATGCACCGCCGTCTGCCCGGCCTCCCAAAACAATGACGCGACGTGCTCCATCGCGTGGATCTCGACGGCACGCCGCCCAAGGAAGCCGCCTCGGCGCTTGGGCTGACGTTCAACAACCTCAACGTCCGGCTGTATCGCGCTCGGCACCGGTTGCGTGAAAGGGTGGAAGCGACGTGTCATGTATGCAGCTAGCACGGTGGCTTTGACTACTCGATTGGCGACGACGTGGATTGATCAATCGGAGGGACGTTTTGACCGAGGCGCCGAATCGCTGATTGCGACGGTAGTTTGCACGAACTCCGTTCACGGCTTGATGAGCCGGAAGAATCGCATTGTTCCACCTGCCGGAATCCGAAACTCCATGCCTGCCTCGGAGTGGACGGGGCTAACTGTCACCGGAGTCCAAAGGGCTTCGTGCCCTACGTGAGGCGCTCCCTCAAGACGATAGGCTGTTGCGTCGTGAGGAGCGATAACCACAATTTCCTCCGCCTCGTGACGAATGTCTAATTGTGGTCCTCCAATCGGTGGAGTCGATGGGGTGACATCAAAGTTGAGCATCATGCCTCCGTCCTCGTGTTCCAGATTGTGGCAGTGAAGGACGAATGCACCCTCGTGGGAGTCGAACTTTACCAACGTTCGCACGGTCTCTCCCGGACGAACGAGAATGGTATCCTTCCAGCCGGTGTCCTCTGGTGGGAGTGTGGGCGAGGTCGAACGCGAGACGACCTGGAACAGGGCCCCGTGTGGGTGCATGGGATGGATGTGTTCAGCCATGTTCTGAAATTCCCATATCTCGATTTCGCCAAACGGAACCATGAAGTCCGTGCGGTTCATTTCATAGACCAGCCCGTTGATCAGATCGGCCGACATGCCGCCGCCGTGGCCTCCGCCATGACCGCCTCCCGGCATAGTGATCATGAACTGTCGGGTGCGCTTGACGGCTGAGAGGTCGTGCGGCGCAAAGGGCACCAGCGTTGACGGAGCTGTGCCCCCATTTCCAATGTGCTGGCCGACGAAGCGCATCAACGTCCGCGCCGTGCCTTGAGAACTTCCCATCGTCGTGTCGCCTGTGAACGCGAGGCTCTTCAGTTCGACGGTCGAGCCGTGGGGAAAGCTGGTGAAGTCCACGAGAATTTCGGCCCTGTTCCCAGGAGCCAGGAAGATGGAAGTGACCTCAATTGGAGCCGCCAACAATCCGGCATCGTTGGCGATGAGCTTGAACGGGGCGTTGTCGCCAAGGGCAATCCTGAACACGCGTGCGTTTGAGCCGTTAAGCAGACGGAAGCGATACAGCGACCGAGTAACCGACAGCGTGGCGTTGGGCACGCCATTCACAGTCGTCGCATCTCCCAAGTAACCGAGCACCATATCATCCATCATCGGGGAATAGGCCAGCGTGTGACCCGGATTGCTCACTCGGTCCTGAATGAGCAGCGGCACATCAAACTCACCCTTCGGAAGGGCAAGGGAATCTTCCGCCGGATCCTCGACAATGAAGAATCCGGCCAGTCCCTGATACACCTGTTTACCGGTCAACTTGTCCGTGTGCGCGTGATACCAATAGGTGCCGGCTCTCTGGTTCACGGGAAACTCCACATCATAGAAGCCACCGGAAGGGACAGCGTCACGGGGGTTTCCGTCCATCTCCGAGGGGGCCAGAATTCCGTGCCAATGGAGCACGAGCGACTCGCCAAGGCTGTTTTGCACCCGCGCCTTGAAGTGGTCCCCCTTCTTCACTCGGATGGTAGGCCCCGGCAAGGAACCGTTTAAGGCCAGAGCGGTTGTGGGGAACCCCGGCCAAATCTCTTGGTTGACAACCTTCGCTTCCAGGACACCACCCGTGAACTCAGGGGGGAAGACCAAAGGGTAGCCCCCGGCTGGAATTGGGTGATCGGCCAAACTCTTTTGTTCGATCAGAAGGCCGCAACCGGCCAAGGTGAATGCGGAGCAGGATGTTTGCAGGAAATCGCGTCGAGTGGTTTTCATGTCGTGTTTCTTGAAGCTTTGATTTGTTGGGAAGCCCGCCTTCTTTTCTGAAGGAGTGATGGCGGTTGTTTGCCGCGCCCGGTTTTGAAAAGGGGTTACTTTCCGAGTGTTGTCGCAGCGATTTTCTCTAGGAACTTGACCGGCTCCTTCTTGAAGTCCTTGAGGCAATCCTTGCAACATAGTTTGATCTGCTGCCCTTCGTAGGCGAATACATAGGGCTTCCCATGGTCGAAGCCTTCGTCGGTGACGAGACAGTTCTTTAGCGGATACGGTTTGGCGTTGGCCTCGGCCTGCGCGAGCTTCTTGGCGTAGCCCTGCTTGTCCTTCTCGTAGTCTTTCACGCAGTTCTTGCAGCAGAATTTGATTTCCTGCCCATCTGCTCCAAGGACATGGGGCTTGCCCATCGAGCCCAACGCTTCGCCTGAAATCAGGCATTTGGCGGATGGATAAGGCTTCGTCTCATCGGCCTTGTGGTCTTTGTGTTTGTCGTCGGCGAGGGCACTCAGGACTCCGGCAGCCAGGCCGGTGAGCAGAACCGCAGTGAGGATGTGTTTCGTGAACTTCATACTGTTTTTGTTTCTGTTTTCGTGGTGCTTCACCGCCAACCGGCGGAGAAATTATTTGGTTCAGTGGAGAATGACGAAATCTCCGTCAGGTCGCGCGTAGGCGGTCGCGTAACTCCACGCGGCGACGCCGTCGCGCTTTCCCTTGTCGTCGGTCGGTGTGCCTTGCGCGTCGAAGATCTGCCACGCGAGCGAGCCGCCGCGTTGCCAGCCCGTGCCCTCCGTCCAGACCATCAAGGTTTCACCGCGCCCGTTGGTCGCAAGGCGCGGATGCTTCGCTCCCTTCAACGGCCCTACTGCGCGCAGGTCGGGTTTCCATTCTACATCAGAGAACTTGCCCAGGTGGACGCGGCCCGCTGTTTCCCACGCAGCCATGGTCGTTCTCCCAATCGCTGTAATCGCGGCACTGCTCATGGGGCACATGCCAACCGACCACGGATGAGCGAAGGTTTCTCTGAAGCTCTTGCCGTGATCGGCGGAAACGAGCAACGCCATGTCCCGCTGCATCATGGTGCGGGCGGTGCGGAAAAGAACGGAGACCTCGCCGCTGGGACTGGCGAATGCCGTTAAACCGCAGCAGCCGCACGCGCCACTGCCGGCCGGATTGATGGCGCGTTCCGGCGCAAAGGTCTTTCCGTCGTCCGTGGACAACGCCAAGAACACCGCGCGGTTCGTCTCGTCGTTGCTGCCGGCGGGCGACGCGTGCCAGACCACGAACACGCGGCCCTCGGCATCGGCGGCGACCGAGCCGCCTCCGTCGAGTTCGTGGGTGCGGCCGATCAAGTCCCGTTGCGCGGAAAAGCCCCGGCCATCGTCATCGAGTCGCGCGTAGAGCAAGGGCGAGCCGCCGTTGACCGCCTTGGGTTCGGCTAACTGCGAGCCGTTCCAAACGACGTGCGCCCTCCCGTTGCGTCCGAGCGCCAACTGCGGTCCGCGAATCGTCCCGATGGCCACGGCGCTGCCCGCCTGACTGTTAACTTTAAGCGGATCGGACCAGCCACCATCGGGCTTGCGCCGTCGGTAGAGGATGTCGGAGGCTTTTGCTTCGCCAGTGAGGTAGATGAGATGGACCGTGCCATCCGGCGCGGCGATGGCCTGCGGTTGAAGGCCCGACTCCGGCAATCGCTCGATGCTCACTGCCGCACCGGCTTGCACAATGGCGAGACTGAGCGCGGCAAGGATGGCCAGCGGGAATACTCTAGCTTTCGATGCGGGTGCGCGATTCGGTTGCATAGGGAACTTACTTGGAGGTTAATTTCGAGAGATACTTCGCCGGGTCTTTATCGAAGTCTTTCCGGCAGTCCTGGCAGCAGAGTTTGATTTCCTGACCGTTGTGGACGAAGACGACCAGCTTACCGTGATCGAAAGCGTCGTCTGAAACGATGCACTTGGTCAGCGGATAGGGTTTCGCGGCGGCGCTGCCGTGGGAATGACTGGAATGATCGTGGCCGCTGCTGGAGCAGCCGACGATGCCGAAGGCGGCAGTGACCATGAGCGCGCTGGCAATGACGAGCGCGGCAACGGTGGCGGGGGACTTGGTGGCATTCATGTTTCTGTGGTGTTCTGTTTGTTGGTTGCTTACGTGACAGCGTGCGCAGTCGCGGAACTCGACGGGAGTTCGCGTGCCCGCAGCCAGAGGAAGATGACGGGGGTGACGATGAGGATGTGGATGAGGCTGGAAATCATCCCTCCGATGACGGGCGTGGCCAGTGGCTTCATCACTTCCGCGCCCTGCCGGTGACTCCACATGATAGGCAACAGGCTCGCCACGATGGTTGCGACGGTCATCACCTTGGGGCGCAGGCGCAGGCGTGCGCCGTCTTTCACGGCTTGCACGAGATCGGCGTAATTGAAGGCGTCGCCGCGTTCGGCCATGCGCTTCTTCACCATCTCTTCGAGATAAACCACCATGACGACACCGGTTTGCACCGCTGTTCCAAACAACGCGATGTAACCGACCCAGACCGCGCCGTTGAAATTGTAGCCAAGCAGCTTTTGCAGAAACACGCCGCCACTGAGCGCGAACGGCACGGCGAGCATGACGTGCGCGGCTTCGAGCGCGCTGTGATAAACCATGTAGAGCATCACGAAGATGATGAGCAGCACGGCCGGGAACACGAGTTGCATGGTCCTCACGAAACGGCGCTGGTTTTCGTATTCGCCGGTCATCTGGTAAGTCATGTTGCCCCAATCGAGTTTTTTCAGCGCCTGCTCGACTTCGTTGACGAATCCGCCGAGGTCGCGGTCTTGCACGTTGGATTGCACGTAGGCGCGGAGGCGTCCGTTCTCACTGGCGATTTCGTTCGCGCCAACTTCGCGGGTGATTTTGGCGACCATCGCCAGCGGGATGTAGGTGAGCGGCTGGCTGTCTCCGCCCGCGCCGCCGATGTTGACGGCAGGACGAACCGCGCCCGCCATGCCGCCGCTCATGCCTCCACCGCCGCCGCCAGCCGAGGCCATCGCGCCGCCACCCATCGGGCCGCGTGAGGCGATGAGGATGCGGCCAATCTTCTCGATGTCGTCACGCTCGCCGCGTTCGAGGCGCACCTGGATGGGAAAGCGTTCGCGGCCCTCGATGGTCACGCTGACGTTCTTGCCGCCGACCGCGACCTCCACCGCGTCGAGCACGTCGCGGGCGTTGAGGTTGTAACGGGCCAGCGCCTTTCTATCCACCTTCACATTGAGGTAAGGCTTGCCCTGCACACGCGACGGCGACACGCCCGCCGCGCCGGGGATTTGCTTCACCACCCGCTCGACCTCGTAAGCCTTCTCCTGAATCGCGCTCAGGTTGTCGCCGTAAATCTTCACGCCGACCTGCGCCCGGATGCCGGTGTAGAGCATGAGAATGCGATTCTCAATGGGCTGGAGAAACGCGGGCACGTAGCCGGGGACGTGCTTCATCTTCTCCGTCAACTCGGCTTTCAACTTCTCGACCGTCATCCCTTCACGCCATTCAGGATTGCGAACGACACGCGGGAGCTTGATGAAGCCGAGCACGGTGCGGTTGGTGGGAATCCACTCCGGCTTGAGCGTAATGGTTGTCTCCAACATTTCGGTGGGCGCGGGGTCGGTGGGCGTCTCGAAACGGCCCAGCTTCCCGGCGACGGTTTCGATTTCCGGCACGCTGGCGAGCACCGTGTCCTGCCACGACATGACGCGCTGGATTTCCTTGAGGCCGGTCTTGGGATGCAGCACGGGCATGTAGAGAAGCCCGCCTTCGTTCAACGGCGGCATAAACTCCTTGCCGAAGCCTTGAGCGAAATCAGCCGTGCGATGCCAGCCCCGGTCGCGCAGGTCTTTCGTCCACGCGCGCGGCAGACCGAACGCCGTCAACAACGCCGTGGCCAGCAGCAGCACCGCCGCGCTCATCACCGTCTTGCGATGGTTCAACGCCCAATTCAATGCCGGGTCGTAGAGCTTGAGCAGGAAACGCATCACGATATTCCGGTCCTCGCCGTGGAACGGGCCGCGCACGAGCAGGCTGCACAGCACCGGCACGAGCGTCACCGCGAGCAGCGTCGAGCCGACCATCGCGAAGGTCTTCGTCCAAGCGAGCGGATGGAACAGCTTGCCCTCCTGACCGGTCAGCGCGAACACCGGCACAAAGGCGAGGATGATGATGGCCATTGCGAAAAAAATGGGCCGTCCCACCTGCTGGCAGGCGGTCAACGTCTCGTGCCACGTCTCCGCAGGGGTGAGTCGTCCGCCCTTCTTATCCTCCGCGCTTTCGCAGTGCCGCAGGACGTTTTCTGTCACCACGATGGCCGCGTCCACCAATACACCGATGGCGATGGCGATGCCCGTGAGCGACATGATGTTGCTCGTGATGCCGAACTCCTTCATCAGCAGGAACGAAATCAGAATCGAAACCGGCAGCGGCAGCGTGACGATGAGGATGCTGCGGAAGTGCCACAGGAAGATGATGTGCGCGAGCGTGACCAGAATGATTTCCTCGACGAGCGCGTGCTTGAGCGTGTCGATGGTGCGCTCGATGAGCGTGCTTCGGTCGTAGAACGGCTTGATGGAAATGCCCGGCGGGAGGCTCTTGGAGATTTGCGCGATCTTCTCCTTCACGCGCTCGATGACCGCCTTGGCGTTCTCGCCTGTCCGCATGACGACCGTGCCGCCGACCGCTTCGTGCCCGTCAACGTCGAGCGCGCCACGCCGGAAGTCGCCGCCGATCTGCACGGTGGCGATGTCCTTTATGTAAATGGGCGTGCCCTCCATCGCCGTGATGGGGATGAGTTCGAGGTCTTCCGTGCTCTCAATCAGGCCGATGCCGCGCAACACGAATTCCGCGCCGTTCTCCTCGATGGTTTTGCCGCCGACGTTGAGGTTGGCGTTCTGCACGGCGGCCATCACCTCGCCGACCGTGACGTTCGCCGCGCGCATCTTCGTGGCGGAGAGTTCGATTTGATACTGCTTCACGAAGCCGCCGATGCTCGCGACTTCGGCCACGCCCTGCACGCTGGCGAGTTGGTAGCGGATGTGCCAGTCCTGCACCGTGCGGAGCTTGCCGAGGTCATAGCCGCCGTCGGGCGCTTTGCTCGCGTCCACGTCGAGGTAGTATTGATAGACCCAGCCAAGTCCAGTCGCGTCCGGGCCAAGCTGCGGCTTCACACCTTCCGGCATCGCGCCCTGAAGATAGTTGAGCCGCTCCAGCACGCGCGTCCGGGCGAAGTAGGTGTCCGTGTCGTCCTCGAAAATGATCGTGAGCAGCGAGAAGCCGAACATGGAGACAGCCCGCACGTCCTTGACGCCGGCCAATCCTTGCAGGCCGGTCGAGAGCGGGTACGTCACCTGGTCTTCAACCTCCTGCGGGCTGCGACCCATCCAGTCGGCATAGACGAGCACCTGATTCTCCGTGAGGTCCGGGATGGCGTCCACGGGCGTCTTGAACACCGCGCGCACGCCGAGCGCGATGAGCAGCAGCGCTCCGCAGAACACGAGGAAGCGATTCTTCAAACTCCATTCGATGATGCGTTGAATCATAGTGCGTCCAGGATTGTGGTGATGTCGCGGGCGTTCACTTGACCTCCGTGCCGCAATCATTCATCTGCACGCCCATGTAGGGGTTGCTGATGACGGGCTTGAGCTGCATCCACTCCGCCGAGGCCGGTGCGCCTGGAAAAACCGCCTTCGTCATCGGGCAGCGAAACACCTTCAGCGAAGCGAACTCCTTCTCGCTATGACGCAACGCCTGCGCGAGCGCGACGGCAGCGTTACTGAGGGGATGAAAGGTTCGCCGCGCCGCCTTAAGGTCGTCAGCTTTCTCCAAGTGGCCCGCGTCTTCGATGTTCTTGAGGAGCGGATGCCATGCATTGTCCGCGTCCACGAAAGCATCCATGAGTTTCGGCATGGCCGCGTGCGTCTTCGCCGCCTGTATGTTGAACTCGTCGAGCTTGTCGGCGGCGAGCGAACCGCCGAGGGCATCCGCCAACGCAAGGAAATCCTTCACCGCCTGGCGCTGGGCGTCTGTCAACGCGGGTAAGATGGCGTTGGTCGTGGCAGGCACGGCGGCGGGTTCGGCAAACGCGCGGTTCATCTCAGCCTGTCCGTCGATGAGCAGGTTGCCATTGACCACCACCTTGTCCCCGGCGCTCAGGCCGGAGGCGACTTCGATGAGCGTGTCGCCACGCCGACCGAGTTTGAGCACGCGCCTCGAATACGCGCCGCCGCCCTGGTCCACGTAGGCGACGGCTTCCGGGCCGGTCTCGATGACGGCGGTGCGCGGCACGGTGAGCACCTCGGGCGCTTCGAGATGCACGAGGCCGTCCGCATAGAGGCGATGGAGCAACTGGCGGCGTCCCTCCACGACGGGGTTTTCCAATTCCACCCGCACCTTGGTCGAGCGCGTCACCTCGTCGAAGTTCGGATCAATGAAGGTGATGTTGCCCGTGAAGGTTTTGCCGGGATGCGATGGCGTGGTGATGTCCACCTTCAACCCAAGCTTGATCCAGGGCAGGTCTTGCTCGTAGGCGCGGAACTGAAACCACATGGTCGAGAAGTCGGCGATCTCGAACAGCTTCTCGCCCTCCTGCACGTATTGGCCTTCATACACGCTCTGCCCGACCACCGTTCCGCCGATGGGTGAGAGAATCTGCGAGGTCAGCGCGTCGCCGGACTTCTGCGACAGCGCCTCGATTTGCGTGGCGGTCAAACCCATCTGCAACAGGCGGAGCGCGGTCGCCGAGCGCAGTTCGCCGTTGACCGTGCGATACTCGCGCTCGGCTTGCAGCAGCGTCGGACTGTAGAACTCGGCGAGTGGCTGCCCTTCCTTCACCTCCGCGCCGAGGTAGTTCACGTAGAGCTTCTGCACGCGACCGGGGATGTAGGCCGAGAGCACCCGATGCCGCGTGGCGTTGTCGTCCACCATCCCCGCGACGGTGAGCGTCTTCTTGAGCGGCCGCGTCTGCGCCTCGGCAGTCTGCACCTTTACCACCTGAATCATCGTCTGCGTCAGCGGCACGACATCGCCGCCGCCCGCCGAGTCAAAGCCGGAGTCGCCTTCATACACCGGTGTCAGTTCCATGCCACAGATGGTGCAACGCCCCGGCTTCTCGGATTTGATCCACGGGTGCATGGCGCTCTGGTAGTAGAGCAGCTTTCTTCCAGCAGGCTGGCCGGAGTTCGCGGCAGCATTCGCGCCGTCGTGGTGAAGTTGCCGCGTCGCGAACCACGTCACCGGAACGGCGACCGCGAGCGACAAGAGAATGGCTGGGAAGGTTTTCATGAAGCGGGTCAGGGAATGGATTGGGGCGGGACGATGGACCGCAGCACTTCCAAGGCAGCTCGGTGCGCGGCGACGGAGCGACGTTCCTCCAATCGGGAATTAAGCAGCGCGCGGCGCGCGTCGAGCACTTCGAGGATGCTGGCCTTCGAGCTGATCCAGGCGTTCTGCGTGGACTCGACCGCTTTCGAGGCGCGCGGAATGACTTCCTCCGAAAATGTCTTCGCCTGCCGCGCCGAAGTCTCCGCCTCGGTGTGGGCCGCGACCGCCTCGCCGCGCAGCCGCCGCGCCAGCGCCTCGGCATCCTTTTCGGCCGCCGCCTGCTGACGAAGAGCGCGCTCGGTGTTCGCGCGATAGACGGAATTGTTGAACCACGGCAGCGTCATCTTCGCGCCCACGGTGGCCTGCCGAAAATCGCCGCCGGAATACACGCTGGACTCGACGCCCAGCGAGAAGATCGGGCTGCGCTCGCGCTTCGCGACTTCGATGTCGGACTTCGCGGCCTCGGCGGTGCTGAGCAGCGCCTGAAGCGTCGGGTTGACCTGATAGAGCCGTGACAGTTCTTCAGCGAGCGCCGGCGTGAGCGTGGCGGAGTCTGGCAGCCGCAGCACAGGCCAGGCGTCATCCGTTTCTCGTCCCAGCAGGATGTTGAGTTGACGAACCAGCCGTGTGCGCTGGCGCCGGGTGTTGTCAATCTTCTGCCGTTCCTGCGCCACTTCGCTCTCGATGCGAAGCGGCTCGGAGGCGTTCGCCATTGGGTCTTTGAGCTTCTCGCGCGCGTTGGCCGCCATGCTTTCCAGCCACGCGAGCTGGTTCGTCTGGATGCCGAGCATCTCATCCACAAGCGCGAGTTCGATGACGGATTGCGCCACGAGCGTTTCCAGCATCAGCGCAGCGGAACGGGTCTCCGCCTCGAAGATGGCGCGCTCCGCGCCGGCCCTGGCCTTGCGGGCATCGTAGAGCTTGCGCCGGGGCAGCATCTGCTCGACACCGACGATCAGGTCTCCGTTGTCACTGCGAAACTCCCGATTTGCCGCCATTATACCCGCGTTCGCCGTGGGATCTTCCCAAAGCCGGACGGCCCGCACACCAGCATTCGCCGCGAGCACGCGGG
>JAFLEF010000004.1 GCA_017309115.1 Verrucomicrobiota bacterium
CCCGGGGCAGCGTCATGATGTGCTTCCGCGCATGGTTGGTGATCAGGAAGCCCGCCGCCGCTTTGAGTTCCTTGGCCGATTCCGGGATGTAGCCCAACTCGAAGTGGGCAATCCGACCGGTCAACGATAGGTTGCTCGTGCCGTCGAAGAGACAGCCGTAGTTGCCGTCCCGGCACCAGGGGAGCAGCAGCGTGGCGATCTCCATGATCTGATCCCGCTCGGCTCCCATCGGATCGAGCATCATCAGCTCCTGCAGCATCCGGTGGGTTGGGAACTCGTCGGCGCCAAAGTGCGCGAAGGCGAGATTGCGGACTTCCTTGCTGGTCTTGGGGTCTTTGAGAAACTTCAGCGCCGCGGCCTCAGGCACCTGACGCTGATAGTTCTCCGCCTCGTCGGGGTGGCTCGCCTTCCAGTCTCGGAAGTCCGCAAAAGTCTCCAGGCTCGTCGCTCCGGGCGGCATGCGTTCCTCGCGGAATCGCTGCAATGTGAGGGCGTGACGGGCCAGTTCGAGGAGCCGGTCATGGCGCCGTTTGCACCAGTCCTGGAAGGCATCCTCGTACAGCAGGTTGAGGTACTTGGCGATCTGCGCTTGGCGGAGCATTTGTTTATCCTCCTGCGCGCTGACGCCGATCATGCGCGCTACCAAGGCGGTCGCGGCGGACAGGTGATCCGGCGTCAGGGGAAGCCCTTTGGTATCGAGGTAATTGATCGTCAGGTCGCCATCCGGATGGATGATGATGGGGCGAGCCCCCTCCTCCACCGTGGCGGTGTAGATGCCGTAGCTGAGGCCTTCCTCGATGATGACCGTGTAGCCGAAGTACCCCTCCGTTTGCGTCAGCAGATCGCAGACTGTGACCGACTTTCCAGCCCCGGACATGCCCAAGAGCACTGCGTGCTGGGGCGACTTGTTGTCGTCGGAGCCGGAGAAGGTCTCGATCCCAATGAGGTTGCTGGCCGGCCCGTCGTAGATGGCCTCGGCAGTGGCCAGGTGACCGGTAAAGGTGCTGGTTACCGGCAGCAGGTCCGCCAGGTAACGGTGCTCGGCGTAGAGCTTACGGTGTTGGTAACGGCCCCAGGTCCAACCCGGCCAAGTTTGGAAGAAGAGGTTCCTGGAAGTGCTCGGCAGGTTGCTCTCGAAGTACTGCGCCGCGTTCATCGAGTTGACCGCGTTCTTGATCGCTCCCGCCTTGGCGTTCAATCCATCCCGGGTCTTGTCCCACACCCGAATCACGAACAGGGCGTGGAACGGAATCGTCTGACCCTGCATCAGCGCGTGAATCTTCTTTGCCTTCTTCTCCATCACGGTCAGCAGGGAGATCTTCTTCTCGCTGGCGTAGTCGCCCGCCACCCGGTCGTGCTCCTTCTCCTCCTTGGAGATTTCCCGGGTCACCGGCAGCGGATCCACATTCACCGTGATGGTGTAGTCCAGCAGCCGCAGATTGGTGAGACGCTGGATGATTCCGGGATAGGTCGTCCGCGGCCACCGGGTCAGGACGATCAACGAGTGATAGTGCCCATCGAGGAAGAATCCGAAATCGCTTTGCCCATTGCCCTCGCTGTGCCAGCAATTTTCCTGAATGGAGAGTTCCGGCACGAAGCCGTCCGCTGGATCGAAGTCGAACCGTTCGTTGAGGGAAGGATTGAGGAATCGCGTGAAATGCCGGAAGTGATCCAGATCGCCCATCGGCAGCACGCGGGCGCCGGTACTTCCAAAGATCTCCAGCAAATGCCGGTGGACGTGCTCAAACTCAGTCTGGAGCTGATCCAGCAAGGCGCGGTAATAGTCGCGGCGGGCGGCGCCGGTTTGGAACGTCTTCGGAACGTTCTCCAGAGCCCGTGAGACGTAGAGAACCACCCGCTGCCGGCGTAGCTTTCGGTCCGCCATCGCCTTCCAGTACCGGGTGAATCGCTCATTGCGGGCACGCCGCGTCCAGACATTGCTGCATCGCTCGGTTTCCGCCTGATAGCGCAGCAGGTCCGTCCGGTAATCCGAATCGCAGTAGTACTGAACCTGGAGCCGTTGGTTCTCGTGCAGGGAGGCCAGCAGAAGGCAGAGTTGATCCTGAAACTCATTGAGATCACCGATCGGAGAATTCGTCAGATCCGGCGCTTCGAAGACGAAGCCCTTGGCCACGTAACCTCCGCGACGCAGGTGATTGAAGACCACCAAGTCTCGGACGAAATACCCATTGGGAGCGCGTTCGAACATAGTCAAAGGGGAGTGTTGGAGTTGTTGCGGTGAGCCCGGGCCACTAGGGACTGCGTGAGCTGTTCGACCTTGGTGAGATCCTCATGGAGTTGGTCCACGGTTCGGGCCCGACTGGGTTCGTTGATAGCGAGGCAGCCTTCGTGGACGTGGCTCAGGGCACGTTCCAGGTGCGCCCGGGCTGCCGGGTCAAGGCCGTGCTGGTGGAGATTCCGCCGCAGGGCCTTCTCGGCGGTGTCCAAGGTGGCGAGCAACTCGCGTCGCTCTCGCTCGCGGAGGGTCAAGGTTCCCATGGTCATTCCTCGGCGAGGGGGTGGCGGAGCGACGCGACCGTCCGGATCTCCGGGCTGAATCCAGTACCCGTCAGCCAGAATTCCAGGCAGTCGCGGTCGTACCCGGGCGGCTTGCCCTGCCGGAGCCCAAAAATGTAGGCGAGGCAGACAAGCACCGGGACGACCGCGACCCCGAAGGCGGTCATCAGGCCGGCTTTGGCGCCAACCAGGACCACGAAGAACAGGGTCAGCCCCGCACCAACTCCCCCAACGAGCCACCAGAACAGGTTCCCATCGAGTCCCCAGGTGCGCCCGGCGGAATCGGAAGCGGCATTGGAATCGGTGAGCCGAAGATCCGTTTTCATGAGGAACACTGAGTTGAAGGAGTGGAGTGGTGTGGGCCGAACCCGAGAGACCGGACGCTGCGGCCCGGGTCTGATCAGAACGCGCCGATGGCGACCGAGCTGTTGTCCTCGATGCCGAAGATCTGGAAGAAGGCGAAGATGACCGCCGGGGCCGCCGCGATGATCGCGCCCCCGATGATCGACATCTTCCCCTGGTCCACATCGCCACGCCGGATTGCAAAGCCACCGGCGATAACGGCGGCAATGCCCAGGACAAACCCGAACATCATGATCACGGCGAGGCTGTTGCTGATGCCGGTCTTGAGGTCGGTGGAATCAAACGCCTGCGCGAAGCCGCGAATCGAACTGAGCGCGAGGGCGGCGGCTAGAAATCCAACCGTGCGAAGACGGCCGGTAGACTGAGGACTTAAACGGTGGGTAAGCTTCATGGAGATGGTGAATTCGTTTTTGTTTTTCGGACCCGCGGCTCATTCCGCTGATCACGGATAAAGAGCTACCACCGACCCCACCGGCGTAGATGTATGTGGTACACAAAACGCACTCCCGTCCGTGGTAAGGACACGGACATGTCCCCTTCCCTGTCCTCCTCGAAGCTGATCCAACTCCAGACTCTGGACGCCGTCCTGGCGCGCGAGATCCGCGGTCAGTCCCAGGTCTTGCCCCGGATTTCCTCCGTGATCCGCCGCGGCGAACTCGGACTCAGTCATCCCCTGCGTCCCCGCGGCTCCTTTGCTCTGCTCGGCCCCACGGGCGTGGGCAAAACCGAAGTCGTCCTGGTGGCCACTCAGCACATTTTTGGCGCCGACCGCCTCTTCCGCTTCGACATGTCCGAATACCAGACGCAGGAATCCTTGGGCCTCTTGCTCGGCGCAAAACTGGGTGACGTGGGATTTCTGGGCGCCATCCGCGAACGAGCTACCGAAGGCTCGCTCCTATTCGACGAAGCCGAAAAGGCGCATCCCCGCGTCCTCGATCTGCTCCTCCAACTCCTCGATGCCGCCCGCCTGACCGTCGCCACCGGCCAGACCCTCGACTTCAGTGGCTTCTACATCTGGCTGACCTCCAATATCGGTTCCGCCGAGCTGATGAGCCTTCAGCACTCCAACGAAGCGACCCTGGAGCGCCATGTCCTGACCCGCGCCCAGCAGTCACTCCGGCCAGAAATCTTCGCCCGGATCAACGAGAAGCTCGTCTTCCATCGACTCGCCTATGACCACCAGTTGGAGATCGCCGGCAAGTTCTTGGAACGGCAGATCGCATTCCTGGGCGAGCGCGGACACCGGCTCGAACTGCACCCCGACACCCTGCCCTTCCTGGTGCGAAAGGGATTTCACCCCAAGCTGGGCGCCCGCCCCATGCGGGATGCCGTCGAAAAACTGGTGGGTGATGCCGTCGCCGAATGCCTGCTCGAGAATCGCCCCGCCTGCGATGTTCTGAGCGTGGACGAAGCCCGCGACTGCCTGGTGGTGCGCTGACGGCCGTGCCCTATTCCAGGGCCAGAACGAGATGGGTTTCGCCCAAGTCCGTTTCGGGCAACAGAGCCCCCAGCTCCTTCTGTTTCAGGATTCGACAGGCCTTCCGGATCCGCCCGCGAACGGCCTTGAGTCGAGGCAGTCGGACGAGCAGCCAATCGGCGTACTCCTTGCCCTTTCGGTCGCGGTAAATCCCGGGAACGGTGACTTCAAAAGCGCCCGCCTCATAAAGAGCGGTCACCAACTCGAGTGCGGCCTTCCCGGAACGGAACCGCCCGAGCGACCGACTCGGCCTGGACTTGGCCACTCCGCTGAGCCAACTCCGCGCCTCTACCGCACCGAGTTTCTCCAGCAAACCTTCGACAAACACTTGGTGAACCCGGCGTTCAGTCGCGCGCGACGACGGACGTGGCTTGGTGACGGAGGCTCCGGGTGGCGGTAACGTGGGATTCTTCGCCACCGCCCGGCTGTACTGGGCCCGCGAAACGGGTCGGTCCTGGAGAAAGAATCGTTCGGAAAGCAGCGTCCCATCCCGCAGCCAGATGCGGCTAGGCCCACAGAACTTCCCCGCCACCAGGCAAACCTCCACCTTGATCCGTCCGTTGTCGTGCCACTCCCGTTGGACACCGGTCCCCTGATCCACAGTGAACTCCCCCAGCAGCTTTCCCGTCTCGTCCCACTGCCGGCCAATCCCATGCAGCCGGCCGTTGACGTAAAACTCCTCCGACGCCAGCACGCCATTGCGATGCCACGACTGAACCCGCCCATGCCGTGCACAGTCCTGAAGCGGAATCCGCTCCCGCACCTGCCCGTTGCGGTACCGCGAGATCTCGATGGTCTTTCCCATAAAACCTTACTTTCTCAAGACCATCGCGATTTCACGATGGCGTTTTAGAACCCCTGTAGTTGCGGTCAATGCAGCAAACGGCCCGGGTGTAATGTCGTCAGAAAGGCAAAGGCGCGGACCCAACGCACCCCCACGAGAGGCACCGCGAAGCGCCCTTGAAAGAAGCACGCCGAGCCGCGCCCGATGGGGGCGTGCTCCGGCGGTTCTTTCGTCCACTGGCAAAATTCGCGGTTTTCTCGTGGGACCGAACCGTTGCAGGCAAAATTGTTGATCGAATCGTTACGTCATTCGTTGAGGGCGACCATCGTCGCCGTGATTTCCTGTATCCGATTCGGCCCCGGCCGGCAATGCCAAGCACAGAACATGTGATTCCGCCGCGCCAGCTATCGGAGATCACCCTGGTCTCCCCAGCATCCTCCTCTTCGCACCGCGACACTTCCCCGCGTGAAATCCTAAATGCCCGCCCCGGGCGGGCGCGGAACGCTCAAGCGAGGAACGGAAGCGGCGAGCGTCTGCCGAGCCGACCCGTAGATCCTTGAACGCTCCGCCCCCGCCCCACCATCGCCAACCGGATTCACGCGCCTCGACCTTGGCCAAAATCGATCAACTCGATTCGACCAATTGGATTACGCCACGCCCCTATCCAGGATCTTCCAGCAGATCGTTCTCCGACCACAGGTACGAATCATGCTGAAAAGTTGATCCTTTCAAAAGCACCACATACCTCCTACAAGCCTGACATTTCAGAGCATGGGAAAACGCTGGGTAATGGCACTGTTGTTCGGGGTTGCTGTCTTGACCTACGCGATTGCCTGGAGGAGCGCTGTTTCAGCTGAACCGAGCTTCGCCGGGAAGCGATTATCCTCGTGGCTTGATGAGTTGTGCGAGTTCGACTCACTCAGGCAGCAAACCAAGGGGACAAATCAAATCGCCGCAATCCGCGCCATAGGGACAAACGCCATCCCGTGGCTTCTTCGGGAACTTCACCAAAGCGGAGGTAGAGGAAATCTTCTGAGATTCAGGCTTAACCAGTTTTTGGAGAAGCAAACACTCATCCAGTGGCGCGTCCGAGATGCCTACTACCGCGACTACCGTGCAACGGTGGGATTCAAAGCGTTGGGTGAAATCGCACAGCCCGCCATTCTCGAGCTACTGACCATGGTGGAAGCAAATCCCGCATTCGTTCCTGGCGCTTTGGCTGGAATTGGCCGTCCCGCAGTGCCCGCCTTAATGCAGTGCGTGACCAACACCCGGCCCTATACCAATCAACTCGGCGTGTACGCCGCCATTCCAGGCAATACCATCAGTGCCCTCTTCAACGCCACCAGCTTGGGAAACTTCTCCAAAGCTGATACGGGAATTTTTCTGCCAGCAATACAGGCATGGGCGATCCAAACCACCAACATGCCGGCACAATCCAAAGCTCAATTTTTTCTAGAACACTATTCGGGACTCCCCGATTGAACCGAAAGTACGGCCGGCAACACACGCGTTTTCGGCGGCGAGTCGATTACGGCTCCTAAAGATCTGCCCTTGGCGGCAGCGGCGGCAGCGGGACAAACTTTTCGGCCTCGGGCATCAGCCAGGGGATCCACTGAGGATGTCATCCACAACGTCCGCCAGTGCCTGCCACTCGCCACGGGCCAGCAAGTCCATGGGATTCCGTTGCTGGCACCGGCACTTCCGGCCGACGCCACTGAAGCTGTTCCGCCGGGAACACCAGGGTCAGCACCGGCGTTTCCACCGGCGGCAGCTCGAATCCCGACTCCAACGCCAGCTCTCGTTCGTACTCGATCCGGCGGGCATGGCTCTGGACGTACTGGAGCAACGCGCGCAATTGCGATACCCGCATTCCGCAGCGGCGGGCTGCCCGGGGGACGTCGCCCAGACGCCGGGCTATCTCCGCAACCAACCAGACGGGCTCGCGCATGCCCGCCCAGAACGTCATCTGCATCCCATTCCACTCCCGAAACTTCACGCCCATACCGACACCTCCGACGTCCATTATGTCACATTCAACGCCGTATGTGACCCCCACCAACGGGCTGGAAAAGTTTCGGGCTTTGGCCGGTTTCGATGGGGGTAAAGGCCGCTTCTGTGGGAGTACGCCGATGCCCCCTTCCGGAAGGAATCGTTCCCGTGATAAAAGTCGGCAATGGCTGCCGATCTCGCCCGTCCACCCTTCGTCGATCAACCCTGGCTCCGTGATTTCCTTGAGGCCAAAGGCTTCCGGCGGACCGCTCCGGACGCCTTTGGCAACGGCCGGGCCACCCTCCGGTTCACCGGCACCAACCTCCTCGCCATACCAGCTGGGGGCGGCAAGGCCTGGCGCAGCGAGCTTAACGAGGCGCCGCCCGAGGCGATCCGGAACGTGTTGGAAGCCCTCCTATCCACTCCGTCCTTCCAGTCCGCCGCCGAACTCCAGCGGCGCGAGGATCGGCGCCAGGCCGCCGAGGCTTCGTTGGCCGTTCTGACCGACGCTATCGCCCAGCACCCCGACACTCACAGAGGGGTTCATCTCCGGCGGTTCCTCTGGTCCCTGTACAACGGACACCACGCTTTGAACCTCTGGCGCCTGAAGGACGTTCTCGACCACCGCCACAACGCCGCCGTGGTCGAGGTCTTCACCGCCTGGATGCAGGGGCATGTTTCGGAGGACGCCCTCCGCCACGCCCTGACCGTCTCCGGGGAAATGGACCGCTGGGAAGCCGCTACGCTGGGGCCGAAAGACCGCGAACGCCTCGATGACGCCCTCAACGCGGTGACCGATCTCCTCAACACCGTCCCGCCCGGCCGCCCCATCCTCGAGCTCACCCGGGCCAACGGCCTGCTGCGGCAGGTGGTCGATTGCCTGCGAACGGCGAAGAAGTGAATCACGGCTATTTGAAGTCCTAGTTGGGGGGCGGTTCGGCATCGCGTACCGGGGTTCCTAAGACTTGGTCGTCATTCCCCGTAGCGTCCGGGATTTGCCACCTCTGGAGAGATTCCTCTCCCAATAAGGCCCTGTTCTGCCGTAAGCAGCTCTGAAGAAATTGTGCGGACAACTCGCTCGCAAGACATGCGACTCACTACCAAGATCGTGACCAAGGTGGTCTGGATCATTGGCTTTCAAGCCAAGCTCCGGCTCAACCCCATCAAGGGCCGCTACGATCCTACCTGCGGTTCCGGTCCCTCGCGTGTGCGATTCGTGCAGGAGGAAAAGTTCGTGGAATCCCACGGCGGTACCGGAATGCGCCATAGCGCAAAGCGAAACCACGAAGCCTCACCGCGGGAATTGCGCGAAGCGAAACATCACCGATGCGACATCTCCGTCTACGGTCAGGAGAGCAACGTCATCACCGGCATCGAGGCCCTGTGCGACCAACCGGAAGCGCAGCCCACCACCACCCAAGCCAAAAGCCACCGCCTCTTCGAAGCGTTGCTGCACCATGCGCTTCCTGCTTGATACCAACATCCTGATTCCGTTGGAAAACTCCAAGATCGTCTTGGAGGAAAGCTTGGCGCATTTTGTGCGCCTTGCCCAAGAAAATGGGCATCAGCTCGTTTACCATCCGGCGTCCGAAGACGACATTAGGCGCGACAAAGATTTGGTGCGGCGCCAGCGCACCATGGAGCGCCTCGGTCAATACACCCGCATCCAAGACCGTCTGCCATGCCCTTGGAACACGCCCCAAACCAACCCCAACGACTCGGCAGATAACGAGATCCTCTACGCCCTCGGCTGTGCTGCGGCCCACGCCCTCGTAACCGAGGATCGCGGCATTCACGACAAGGCGCGCGCGCGCGGCTTGGTCAAGAGCGTCCTAACCATCCAGACAGCATGCGACTGGTTGCGGCGCCTTCACGAGACAAAGCGCGTCACGCTCCCGAATATCGAGGATAAGGAGTTGTCATTCCTCACGCCCCACCTCGGCTCGACATTCTTCGACAGCCTGCGCGCTGCCTACCATGGCTTCGACGATTGGTTTCGCGAAAAGGCGCGACAGGGGAAACGGGCGTGGGTGGCCTTCGAGACATCGGAACGCATCGGCGCACTCTGCGTTTACGACCGGCAAACCGATGAGCTCATTGCAGAAGGAGGGCTGACGCTTCCTGGCCACGCGCTCAAGCTTTGCACATTCAAAGTGGCCGAGTCCGTGCGGGGGCAGAAGATCGGCGAGTTGTTCCTGAAGGCAGCGTTCCGTTACGCCAGTGCCAACCAACTCGAACACATCTTCATCCACGGGGACGTGGATCAGCATCACCTCTTGTTTGAGATGCTGGAGAGCTTCGGCTTCGAGAATGTAGGAACGCACCCTGGTTCCAACAACCGCGACGCCGTTTACCTGAAGAAGCATCCAGTCGCGCCCCCCGACGAGGCCTTGCCGCCTTTTGATTACCTGCGCAGATACTTTCCACACTTCCGCAGCGGTCCAGATATCGGCAAATACGTTATTCCGATTCAACCTGGTTTTCACGAGATCCTTTTCCCTGATTACGATTCACCGGACAGTCGCCAATTGCGCTTTCAGTCGTTCCAGCCTTCGAACAGGGCCGGCAACGCGATCAAACTCGCCTACCTGTGTCACGCGCAGACCAATCAGATCAATCCGGGGGACATCCTCCTCTTTTACCGCTCGCGCGATGAGCGCGCCATCACCAGCGTCGGAGTGGCAGAGCAATACACGACGCTCAACCATGCAGATGACATCGCTGCCCTCGTGAAGCGCCGGACCGTGTATTCGATGAACGAAATCGCAAGCATGGCCAGCAAGCCGACGCGTGCGCTGCTCTTCAGGCTTGTTCGCCATCTCGACTCGCCGCGAAGCCAGGCTTGGCTGGAGGTGAACCACATCCTCAAGGGAGCGCCGCAGAGCATCACCAAGATCAAACACGAAGCATTCCAGAAGCTTTTCCCCCAATGACCAGTAGCAGTACCGCCCTTATTTCCATTCACCCTGAACACGTCGCCCACATTCTGTCAGGGGAGAAGCGGATCGAGTTCCGTCGCACGTGGGCTGCACGTCCGGTCACGCGAATCCTGATCTACTCGACTGCGCCCGAGCAGCGTCTCGTTGGCATTGCCGCCATCAAGAATACGGTCCGCGAGACTCCGCGAGCGCTATGGGCATACGCGAAACCACACGGCCCTGGAATTACACTTGAACACCTCCTCAAGTATTTCACGGGAAAGAGAACCGGAGTGGCATTGCATCTGTCGGGGGTGCGACGACTCAAGAAACCTTTGGCGCTTCACGAGCTGCTTCCGCGTGAATCACGTCCACCACAGTCCTTTCGGTACCTCACGTCCGTGGAAGAGAGTAAGCTCCAGAACCTGCTCAGTCCTTAGCGATGCACACCATTTTTGTTGGCGGAGTACACGGGGTCGGCAAGTCCACTTGTTGCGAACAGGCAGCGAGGGCGCTCGGTATCCAGCACCATTCCGCCAGCGCCATGATCAAGAGCCAACAGGCTGAGGCAATTTCTACCACTGGCAAAGCCGTCGTCAGCCCGGCTGCGAACCAACGGTTGTTAATTCAGGCGGTGTCGACTTTCTTTACGACTGGCGAAAAAGTGCTCCTTCTGGACGGCCATTTCACCATTCCTACCACGGCAGGACACGTGGAACCAATTCCCGTGGATGTGTTTGAAGCGCTCAACATCCGCGCCGTCGTGGTCTTAGTCGAAGAACCACACGTTATTCACGATCATCGCAAGGGGCGGGATGGCAACGCGCCAGACGTGATCGCAATTGAGTTTGCCCAAGCAATGGAGCTCGAGCACGCCGGCAGAATTGCCTGCGCCATGACTTGTCCCCTAACGATTTTGGCCTCCAATGACAAAACGGCATTCGTCGCAGCGATCCAGAAGATCTCGCTGGAAGTTGCCCGAGGCAACCCGGCGTAAATGGGCTGATTCCGACCTGTTCGAACCGCGCCCATTTAAGCCGAAACTGACCTCCACCCACCTGCTCCGGCGGGGGAGCGTCGCATGGGAAGACGCAGGACTCGAACACCGCCCTCAATCGGTCGTAGATAGCTCGGTCCGAAAGACCCGCCCTTTCGCAGAGGCGTTCATCGGGTCAAAGTCGGCGGCGACCCACCGCAGGAGTTCCAAGGGGTCCAGTTCACCAAAGGCCGCCCGCGGCGGGCCACCGCCGTCACGCTCGGCAGGCAGCACAGGACCATCGTATTCAGGCTGTTCTGGTTCAGGTCGTAGAAGTACTGCCAGTACGGCCATGCGCGATGGAAGGCCCCCTAGAACTTCCGGACCCTGGGGAATGGCGTGGATTTCCCGGGAATCATTGACCGAAGCGAGCCCGCGATTGCGGCAACTTGGAGAGACACTCGATCACGATTGGCAAGTGTGATCGAAAACCAATTTTTGACAGGTCACACAAACCACGTATGCTGAGTCCGAGCTGAGCAAAAAGGCCCGGCAGACGAGTGTCCGCCGAGCCTTTGACCGAGACCACCTCGAGGGTGGCATCGAATGTAGGAGTTCAAGGCTTACCTCGAGGGCGGCTCGGTTTCAACACCCGGAATCGCCAGTTCGCCGAATGGAGATCCGTCCCCATGGCAGAAGCAGTGCAGATACAGTGCATCAACAAGTCCGACCGCCCCAACCCCCATGAACGCATCCTCAATGTTGGGGGCGTCCACGGCGGGCAGCGGTGGAAGCTGGGTCAGCAGGAGGCCATTGCCGGCATCGATGCCGGAAAATGGTCGTTCTTCGTTAGTGTTGCCGGTCGGAGGGTTGCGGTCATCGTGGCGACCAGCCGCTTCGGTAACCGCTACCTGAAGACCGAGCCAGACGGTGAACACCCCAACAACCTCCTGAGCCTTCCGGAGTGCCCGTGATTGCATGACCAAGCTCGGCTCCATCGCGGAGGTTCGGATGGGAGCCACCCTGCGGGGACGGGACGCAGCCCGTCCCGTCCCCAATGGGCGGTTCAGACTGGTTCGGATTGGTGACATCTCACAGGACGGAGAGTGGATCACCGATCAATTCGACCGGATCAGCCCGGAAGAGTCCATCAGCCCGGGGCTGCTGCTCAGGCCGGGAGACGTTCTCTTTCCCAATCGGGGTGCGCGCACGACTGCGTGCGTGTTCCGGTTCGGCTACGAGGACGCCTTGGCGGGTGCCCAGTTCTTCCTGCTCCGTCCGGATGACCAGGTACTCCTCCCCGAGTTCCTGGCGTGGTACCTCCGCAGCGACGACGCAGCCCGCCATTTTGACGAACGAAGGACCGGCACCCACGTGAAGATCATCCAGCGGGAAGCACTCACCGATCTCAACATTCCGCTGCCTCCCCTGAAGGCGCAGGGGCTGATCGTTGAACTGTCCCGACTCCAAATCACTGAACGGGGCCTGACGTCCCGGATCGCCGAGTTGAAGAACCGACTGCTGAATCATCAGCTCATCCAGACCGCCAAATCCCTTAAACCTTTCTTTCCGAAATGAACCGCACCAACCAATCCGAAATCAACGACGTCGCCTGGCGCGCCTGTGACACCTTCCGTGGCGTTGTCGATGCCGAGAACTACCGGAACTACATCCTCGTGATGCTCTTCTGGAAATACATGTCCGATGTGTGGCGCGATCATCGCGACGCCTACCTGAAGGAATACAACGGTGACGCAGAGCGCGTACGCCGCCGTCTTGCCCGCGAGCGCTTCCAGCTTCCGGATGGCTGCGACTTCTACTCCCTCTACGCCCAGCGCAACGAAGCCGACATCGGCGAGCGCATGAATGTCGCGTTCGCGGGCATAGAGGAGGCGAACAAGGCGAAGCTCGAAGGCGTCTTCCGCGAGGTGGACTTCAATTCCGAGTCCAAGCTCGGCCAGACCCGCGACCGCAATTCCCGTCTGAAGCTCCTCCTCCAGGACTTCGCCGATCCCCGGCTCGATCTCCGCCCTTCCGTCGTTGGCGAGGAGGATGTCATCGGGAACGTGTATGAGTATCTGCTGGAACGCTTCGCCTCGGATGCGGGGAAGAAGGCGGGCGAGTTCTACACACCCGGCCAGGTCTCCAGCCTGCTCGCCCGCCTGCTCGCGCCGAAGAAGGGACAGACCATTTGCGACCCATCCTGCGGATCCGGCTCCTTGCTGATTAAAGTGGGCCGTCAGGCCGATGAACGGGACTTCGCCCTCTTCGGCCAGGAAATGAATGGCACCACCCATGCCCTCTGCCGGATGAACATGTTTCTCCACGGCATGGATAACTTCCGCATCGAGTGGGGAGACACCCTGCGCAATCCCCGCCTCACCGAGCACGACCAGCTCATGAAGTTCGATGTCGTCGTGGCGAATCCGCCCTTCTCCCTCGACAAATGGGGGCACGAGGACGCGGAGAAGGACCCCTTCCACCGCTACCATCGCGGCCTGCCGCCGAAGTCGAAGGGCGACTACGCTTTCATCACCCACATGATCGAGACCGCCCGCGAGCGCACGGGGAAGGTCGGCGTCGTCGTCCCGCATGGCGTGCTGTTCCGTGGTGCGGCCGAAGGCAAAATTCGTCAGCGCCTGATTGAGGAAAACCTGCTGGAGGCCGTCATCGGCCTGCCGGCGAATCTCTTCTTCGGCACCGGCATTCCCGCCGCCATCCTGCTCTTCAACAAAGGCAAGACCCACGGCGATGTGCTCTTCATCGACGCCTCCCGCGAATACAAGGAGGCCAAGAACCAGAACGTCCTCAGCGAGGAGCAGGTGCAGAAGATCGTGGATACCTACACGGCTTTCCAAACGGTGGAAAAATACGCCTACCGGGCCACCCCGCAGGAGATCGCCGACAACGACTTCAACCTGAACATTCCCCGCTACGTCGATACCTTCGAGGAAGAGGCCGAGATCGACCTCGACGCCGTGAAGGCCGACATCACCCGCCTCGAATCGGACCTCGCCAAAGTGCGGGCGAAGATGCAGGCATACTTAGACGAATTGGGGGTATGAAGCAGCTTTATGGATGGACAACTTGCCTACTTGGCGAAGTTGCTTCCACGTTCTCAGGAGGAACGCCAAACCGATCAAGACCGGAGCATTTCGGGGGAGCAATCCCTTGGATAAAGTCTGGTGAGTTGAACGCGGGTTGGGTTGAGACTACGGAAGAGACGTTGACTCAAGAAGGATTAGAAAACTCTTCCGCTAAACTCGTTCCGGCAGGCGCAACCTTGCTAGCCTTGTATGGCGCAACCGCCGGTGTGGTAGGACGCACGCGCAGCGAGGCAGCCATCAATCAAGCCATTCTCGCGGTAGTGCCAGATCGGTCACGAGTTGAAGATGACTACTTGGCATATCTCCTCCGTAATCTTACGAGTAAGCTGTTGCGAATTGTGCAGGGTGCGCAGCCAAATTTGAACGCCGGAATGGTGCGCGATTCGGAGATCGAACTCCCACCCCTCCCCGAACAGTGTAAGATCGCCGACATCCTGACGACGTGGGACGAGGCCCTGATGCAGCTCGACGCCCTCATCGAAGCCCATGAGCGCCGCAAAAAGGGTCTCATGCAGCAGCTCCTCACCGGCAAGAGGCGGGTTCCAGGATTCGCCGCGCCGTGGAAATTAGTGCGTTTAAGCAGACTCCTCCAATCCGCAGATCGCTACATCAAGTGGGATGAGACTCGCATGGTTCGACTTGCTGGGGTGCGTCGAAACAATGGCGGTTTGTTTGATCGTGCCGAGCTCCCCGCAACGGAGATCAAGGTAAAGACTGCCAAGCTACTTCGGGCCGGGGATTTTCTGATCTCTCGCCGCCAAATAACGTATGGAGGGATGAGTGTTGTTCCGCCTGAGTTCGAGGGATTTGAAGTCAATGACGAGTACGAAGTTCTGGTTCCGGCTGATCCCGCTGCCCTAGACATCAAGTTCTTTGATCTTTTGGCACACACGCCGAGACTCAAGCATCTCGCCTACCTCGCGAGTAATGGATTCTTTGCGGAGCGATTACGCCTGAACTTCGATCTCCAAGCATTTCTCGAGAGCACTGTAAGGCTTCCAGAAGATATCTGCGAGCAGCGCCAGATCGTCGCCATCCTCCAAACCGCCGACCAGCAACTCACCCTCCTCCGCACCCAACGCATCGCCCTCGACCAGCAGAAGCGCGGCCTGATGCAGCGCCTGCTGACGGGAAAAGTCCGCGTATCTGCTGAGTGACTTTCATCCACTAGTCATCCATTCTAACAATATGCCGCTCATCGAAGGATTCCGCATCCGCAACTTCCGCACACTCAAAGACGTGCAACTCGGCAAACTCTGGAACGACCGCGACAAGCAGCCGCTCACACCGATGACGGTTGTGATCGGTCAGAACGGGGTGGGCAAGAGTAGCCTCTTTGATGCCTTTGGTTTTTTGGCAGACTGCCTCAAAAACGGCGTCGAGGAGGCCTGCGACATGCGTGAGAGGGGCGGCTTCGAGCGAATGCGTTCGCGGGGGTGCGAAGGCCCCATTGAATTTGAGGTGTACTATCGCGAAGACGGCAACAATCGCCCTATTACTTATGAGCTGTCGATTGATGTGAGTGAACGCCATGACCGGCCCTATGTGGCCCGTGAACGCCTGCGCCAGAGACGCAAGGGACAGAGCAGCGGAAGACCCTACTCCTTCCTGTGGCTCGCTGGCGGGCGTGGCATCGCTTGGAAAGGTGAGTACGAAGGCCAGAAACAAGAGACCATGGACATTGAGGAGGTCATCGAGAGCGCCAAGCACGAGAGTGCTGAGTCCGAGGAGGTCAGACTCAGCAGCGAACGCGAGCTCGGAGTGGCCACGCTCGGTTCCCTGGTCCAACATCCACGCATCGCCGCCTTCCGGCACTTCATGGAAGGCTGGTATCTCAGCTACTTTACGCCCGATGCCGCTCGCAGTCTGCCACTGGCAGGGCCGCAGAAGCACCTAAACATGCATGGGGACAACCTGGGCAATGTCGTGCAGTTCATGGAGCGTGAGCACAAAGGGCGCTTCCAGCGCATCCTTGACCGGATCGCGACGAAGATTCCCGGTGTCCAGAAGATCGATACGGAAAGAAGCGCGGATGGCCGCCTTCTTCTGCGTTTCAATGACCGTGGTTTCGAAGATCCCTTTTACGCGCAGCAGATGTCCGACGGCACGCTGAAAGTTTTTGCCTACTTGTTGATGTTGGAAGACCCGGACCCGCCTCCTTTCATCTGTATCGAAGAGCCGGAGAACGGTCTCTATCACAAGCTGCTGGCCGCTCTGGCGGATGAATTTCGCCTCCATGCCACTGGAAAGAGGCACAGCTCGCAGGTTTTCATCACCACTCACCAGCCTTACTTTGTGGATGCCCTGAAGCCGGAGGAGGTCTGGATTCTCGAGAAGCAAGTGGACGGCTTTTCCACCGTCCGCCGAGCCAGCGCGGACCCGGTGGTGGTGGAGATGGTCAATCAGGAACTCCCCCTCGGCGGCCTCTGGTACAGCGACTATCTCGACAGCAAGTAAGCCATGCACTTCGAATTCCTCACGGAAGATCAGTCCGGCAAGGTAATGTTGGAACTGCTGCTGCCGGAGCTTTTGCCCGAAGCGGACGGCCATACCTTCAACGTCCATTTCTACAAGGGCATCGGCCGCATTCCCAAAGGCATGAGGCCAACAGCGGATGCCAACAAACGCATCCTTCTGGATCAAATCCCGCGTCTGCTGGCTGGGTATGGAAAGGCCTTCGCAAAGTATGGAAGTTGTTATCCTGCGGCGGTGATAGTCGTCTGCGATCTGGATGACCGGAACAAGGCCAGGTTCGAGGCGGAACTCAAAGCACTGACGACCAACATCCGGCCTTGTCCGGCTCACGCTTTTTGTCTGGCCATTGAGGAAGGTGAAGCGTGGTTTCTGGGGGACCCGCCCGCGATTCGGTCCGCTTACCCGTACGCAAAGACCTCTGTGATGAAGAATTACGAGCAGGATTCCATCTGCGGAACCTGGGAACTCCTCGCGGATGCGGTTTACCACGGCGGCTCCGAAACGCTCAAAAAAGAGGGATGGAGGCGGATCGGTCAGGAGAAAAGCAACTGGGCACAAAACATTACACCACACATGCAGCCTGGTCAGAACAAGTCTCCTAGCTTCAATCAATTCATCAAAACTGTGCGGAAGTTATCGGTGGATTGAAGACGGAAATGCCAACGCCATGCCCCCCTTCTTCCAAGAATCCTTGATGAGCCAAATTCCGGCGCTGCGGACGCTGCAGCAGCTCGGGTACACCTACCTGAGCCCTGAGGAGTGCGCGGTGGAGCGCCACGGACGGTTGGGCCGGGTGATCCTGGAGAAAGTGCTTTCCGGGCAGCTCCGTCGCCTGAACAAAATCCTCTTTAAAGGCCGGGAAGTGGCGTTCTCGGAGGAAAACATCGGCCGGGGCATCGAGGCACTGCGGGACCTGCCCTTCGAAGGCCTCGTGCGCACCAGCGAGAAGGTCTACGATCTACTCACCCTGGGAAAAAGCGTGGACCAGACTATCGGCGATGAGTCCAAGGGATTCACGCTGCGCTACATCGACTGGCAGAACCCGCGCAATAACGTCTTCCACGTCACCGCCGAGTTTGAGGTGGAGCGCACCGGCAGCCACGAAACACGCAGGCCGGACATCGTCTGCTTTGTGAACGGCATCCCCTTCGTGGTCATCGAGTGCAAGCGGTCGGAGGAAAAGGGATCGCTGGAGCAGGCGATCAATCAAAGCATCCGCAACTGGCAGGCAGACGAGATCCCGCAGCTCTTTCTCTACAGCCAGCTCGTGCTCGGCCTGAACAAGAACGACGGCAGCTATGCCACCACCGGTACGTCGCTGAAATTCTGGGCCAAGTGGCGGGAGATGCCCGATGCAACGGAAACGGTACGTCAGATCATCAACACCCCGCCACGACCGGAGGAGCACGCGAAGCTCTTCAAAGGCCTGTTTGCTTACGCGCGCGAGGCCTTCGAGGACCAGATGATGCACGAGCGTGAGCCCACGGAGCAGGACAAGCTGCTCTGGTCCATCTGTCGCCCGGAGCGGTTGATCGAGCTGGCCCGCCAGTTCATCCTCTACGATGAGGGAGGCGCAGTGAAGAAGGTGGCCCGCTACCAACAATACTTTGCCATCAAGGCCACGCTCGACCGCGTCAAACAGCGGGATGTTCAAGGCCGCCGCAAGGGCGGGGTGATCTGGCAGACGCAGGGCAGCGGCAAATCCCTGGCGATGGTTCTACTGGGCAAGGCGCTGGCGCTGGATCACAGCGTCCCGAATCCGCGCATCGTGATCGTGACGGACCGCATCGACCTCGACGAGCAGATCACCAAGACCTTCCACCAATGCGGCAAGTACCCGCAGCAGGCCAAGACCGGGGCGCATCTCATCGAGTTGCTGCGCGATGAACGCGTCGCCGTAATCACCACGGTGCTTTTCAAGTTCGAGGCCGCCGCCAAGGTGGCTCGCGAGCTGAACAAGCTGAAGGACGACCTCTTTGTGCTGGTGGATGAAAGCCACCGCAGCCAATACGGTGACGCGAACATCCAGATGCAGAAGGCGCTGCCTAATGCCTGTTACATCGGCTTCACCGGCACCCCGCTGATGAAGAAGGAAAAGAGCACCGCTACCAAGTTCGGCGGCTTCATTGAACCTGCCTACACCATCCGCGACGCGGTGGACGACAAGGCTGTGGTGCCGCTGCTCTACGAGGGCCGCCACATCCTCCAGGAGGTGAAGGACAAGCCGGTGGACACGATGTTTGACGAATTGTGCGAGGGCTTGACCAAAGAGCAGAAGGCCGACCTGAAACGAAAGTTTGCCGCCCGTGACGAACTCAACCGCTTGCATAGCCGCCTCTACCTCATCGCCTGGGATGTGACGAAGCACTACGTCAGCCAGTGGAAGGGCACAGGCTTCAAGGGACAGCTCACCGCACCGGGAAAGAAGGAGGCGCTGCTCCTGAAGGGATTCTTTGACCAGTTTGGCAAGGTGAGCGCGGAGGTCATCATCTCCGGCCCCACGGAGATCGAGAACGCGGAGGAGCATCAGACGGCGGAGAAAGACGAGAGCGTGGAGCTCTTCTGGAAGGCCATGATGCAGAAGTATGGCACCGAGAAGGAATACAATCGGCGCATCATCGACGCCTTCAAGAAAGGCGAGGAGCCGGAAATCCTCATCGTGGTGGACAAGCTGCTCACGGGTTTTGATGCGCCCCGCAATGTGGTGCTCTACATCGCCCGAAGTCTGAAAAGCCACACGCTACTCCAGGCCATCGCCCGGGTGAACCGGCTGCATCCCGGAAAGGACTTCGGCCACATCATTGATTACTACGGCGTAGTCACCGAACTGCACGAGGCGCTGGAGCTTTACAGCAGCCTAGACGAGCAGTTCGACGCGGACGACCTCGAAGGCACGCTGACGAACATCGCGGAGGAGATCAAGAAGCTGCCCGGCCTGCACGACTCGCTATGGGACGTCTTCAAGGAGGTGAGGAACAAGCAGGACGAGGAGGCGTTTGAGGTGCAGTTGGCTGACAAGGAGAAGCGCGACGACTTTTACACCCGACTATGGCAGTTCAGCCGCGTGCTGAAGCTGGCCTCCTCCAGCATCCACTGGGTGAAGGCCACGCCGGAAGACCAGGTCAAGCGCTACAAGGCGGACGCGGGCTTCTTCCAGAAACTCCGTGCCAGCGTGAAGCTGCGCTACGCGGAGGAGATCGACTACCGCGACTACGAGAAGCAAATCCAGAAGCTGCTGAATACCTATGTGCAGGCGGAAGAGGTCATCCAGGTGGTCGAGCCGGTGAACATCTTCGAACGCGAGGCCTTCGAAGCGGAAGTGGAGAAGGCCATATCCCCCCGCGCCAAGGCTGACACCATTGCCAACCGAACCAAGAAGACCATTACGGAGAAGATGGACGAAGACCCGTTCTTCTACCGCAAGCTATCCGCGCTGCTCCAGCAGGCCATCGACGATTACAAAGCCCAGCGGATCAGCGAGGCGCAGTATCTCGCGAAAGTGACCGAGATCATGGAGGAGGTGCGCGGCGGCAATGCCAAGGATGTCCCCGAGGTCCTGAAGCAGAACGATCTGTCGCGGGCGCTCTTCGGTGCGCTCAAGGAACAGATTGCACCAAAGGCCGGAACATCCGGGGAGAATTCGGGCAGCGTGTTGCGGGAACCCAGTCCGGCTTACAGCGGCGAAGCGAAACGTCCCGCGCCACCAGCCGACGAGAATTTAGCCGAAGCCGCCGTGAGTATGGATCAAATCATCCGCAAGCATGCCGTTGTGCGTTGGCGGGAGAATGTGGATGCGCAGAACCGCATGCGAAACGATCTCGATGATTTCCTTTTCCACCTGCAAAAGGAGAAGGGCTTCACGCTGAGCTACGCTCAGATGGACGCCATCATTGAGGCCGTGATCCGCATCGCCATGCACCGCACGGACGATGTCTAGGCTCAAGATCGTTGATACGCCCGCCGGTCCGGCGCGGCTTAAACGCTCGCGCCGCAGGACGCTGGCCATCAGCGTACTGCCGGATGGCAGTCTAGAACTGGTGGCACCGGATCAGGCCTCCCTCGAAGCCATTGTGGCCCGAGTTGCCAAGCGGATGGGCTGGATCAAGACCCAGCGTCGCGCCTTCGGCGAGATGAACGCACTCCGGCCTGCACTCCGCTTTGTGAACGGGGCGACTCATCGCTACCTCGGCCGTCAATACCGCCTCAAGATTGTGAAGGGCGAGGTAAAAGAAGTGTTCTTGCGAGGTGCCTACTTCCACGTTGTGACCCCCAAGACCAACCAATACGAGGTCGAACAAGCGCTCGAAGCCTGGTATCGCCGCCAGTCGCGGCTGCAATTCGAGCGACGGCTTGCTTCCTGGGCTGAATGGTGTCGCCACCGCCATTTACCAAAGCCGAAATTGCGCCTGCGGCGGATGCCCAAACGCTGGGGCAGTGCCCTTCAGGACGGCACGATCTGCCTCAATCCCGAGCTCATCAAGGCCTCGTCTGCGTGCATTGATTACGTCATCGCCCACGAGATCTGCCACCTCAAGCATCACCACCATGGGAAGGCCTTTTACACGGAACTTGGCAACGTTTGCCCGGACTGGGCTTCAAGGAAGAAGCGGTTGGAATCGATGGACCTGTGAGGCTGATACGCCATGACACCGCGCAGAGGGCGATGGCATGTCAATATCGTACCCGCAATGCCTAGTCCCTGATCATCAAGGAGGGCTTACGAATCCGGACCATCCCTCGACGATAGGCATGCTCACCTTCCACCTTCCGCAGACGAAGTCCGGTTCGTTTACCGAAGTCCTCTGGGTCCAGTGTTTGAAACGGGGGCGACTGCAATGGGCGCCGCCGGATAGAGGAGTCTGTGGCGCGCTTCCGCACCGTCGAGTACTTCACCACCATGATCTATCTCGTCGCTTTTCACCGTCACTTCGACCTTCGACCTCCGAGATCCCCTCCCACCTACCCACACAAACTCACATTTAGGCGGTTTTTGTGACGGATAGAGCCGGATAATTCTTGTCGCTCACCTTCTTACGCCGTTCGTTGAAATGGTAGCCTATGCACTTCACCTCCCAATGCGCCGGCACTTCCCCGAGCCACTCCAGACCGCTATCCTTGTAACTCGGACACCGTGGGAAGCTCATTTCGCTTTCACAACGACCAGGTGCAGCCCTTTGAACTGGGAAAAGGTTTTGTATGTGGTGACCATCTGAATACCGGAATGGAGGGCGAGGGCGGCCAACCACGCATCCATCCAGACCTTCGGCGAAGGAGTGTCCCGCATGGCCAGCTTTTGCCAGGTTTCCTCCACGCCTTCCGGTTCGTTCAGGAAGGTCACGCGTTCGTCTTCCATGAAATGCTCGTACACCTCCCACGCTTCCCGGTTGGTGAGCGGTGGATTCCCGTAGGAAGCCAGCACCTCGGCGGTGGTGAGCAGTCGCACCAATCCCTGCTGGGTCGCCCGGCAAAAGCAGAGGCTGGCCCTTTCCTCCTCCGCGTCCAGCCAGGCTCGCGTGGCGCGGTGATGCGAGTGCTGGGAGAGGGTCAGCGCGAGCCAGATGTTAACGTGGGGCAGCTTCATCGGCCGAGGCTACTTCCTGTTTCAGGAGCACTTGAGCCGCTTTGTTCGCCGTGAGTTCCATCGCGGGAGTCGCCGGGTGACGGCATTCGATGAGGGGCAGCTTCAACCGACGGGAAACTGCGCGGCTGGCGGGAGTTTCCGACCGGCTCAGGCCGCGGCGGAAAATCTCCACCGCCACGTCCTTGAATCTTCGTCCACACGATGCCAAAGCGGCTGCCGCCGTCCTTGTTGCTTCACGTTCCTTCACGCGTCAGTCGGTTGACGCAAACGGCTCCAAATGCGAACGATACCCATAAAACAAACGCAGCGTATTGTCGTGTTGACCCTGCAACAAAGTCTCGCGAAACCCTTGGCCGAATTCCTGGGCGATTCGCCGGCGTTGGCGGTGGAAAAGGCGACGAAGTTTGGTCAACTTGGCGAAGTCTCGGAACAAGCCATTCGAAAGCGTTCCCTTTTGTATTTGGCGGCTACCAGAGCTCGTCGCTCCTTGCTCGTTTGCCGAATTCAGACTGGGTGAAGACATCCATCGAGTCCACCCGCATCGGCACCTCCCACCAAACCCACTTCGAGAATCCTGATTCCCAAAACCAACCCAAAACGCCAATGAAATCCAATGAAATTGAAAACCTCGATCGCCTGAAGGAATTCCTCGAAACGCCCAACCGTGATTGGGGGAAGATTGTCATTCAGGCCCTTGACCTTACCGCATTGGATGAATCGCTTGCTCACGAGGGGTTGGCGACGACCACCTGCTTCATCGGATGCCAGTTTGGTCCGCTACTGGCGAAGAAAGTGACCGAGGCGGGTTGCCTGATCTTTTCGCCACGGCCGGGCCTTCCTTTCGACCCCTATCAGAGTGCCGTCTATTCTTGGCGCGATCTTCTGAACCATTACGTCAGCACCAACCCGAATTCGTATCGCAATTGCCGCGACTGGCTCTGCTACGAGGCGGCGACGGCCGAAACCACGAAGAAGAAGCGCGCGGACATCAGCCTCGCGGACGAGCTGTTGTTCCGGCTTCACGACTTTTCGCAAGAAGATGCCCTGCAGGATTTCTTGAAACCCAACCCGGCCGATTCCGTCACCTGGAAAAAGGTCGTAGCCATTATGGGAGGGCACGATCTGGAGCGTCTGGAAAAAGTTAAGGACGCCAGCGGGAATCCTACGGAGGCCGATGCGCCTTACATGCGCGTGGCGCTGCTGGCTTGGAAGCTGTCGCAGCAGGCCTACCTCATCGCCACCGGCGGCGGTCCCGGCGCAATGGAGGCAGGAAACCTGGGGGCGTACTTCGCGCATCGCCCCGAAGCCGAACTGCGGACCGCCGTGAGGCGACTGGAGTCCGTGCCAAAGGTGGAACCGATAGCTCCCGGCTCCGTCCGTTGGAACAGCGGCGAATGGCTGGCCCCGGCTGTGGATCTCCTCGAAGCATTTGAGCGAGATTTACAAAAAGTCGCCGGACAAAGCGTGGGGATTCCCACATGGTTCTATGGCCACGAGCCACCGAACGTGTTTGCGACCCACATTGCGAAGTATTTCGAGAACAGCCTTCGCGAAGAGGGGTTGCTGGCGATCGCCACTCACGGGATCGTCTTCGCCCAGGGAAATGCGGGAACCGTGCAGGAGATCTTTCAGGACGCGTGCCAAAATTACTACGGCACCTACGGCCCGCCCGCACCCATGGTCCTGCTGGACTCGGCCTATTGGAACCGGAGCGGATTTGGCGTCGTGGACCGCAAACACAAACCCGTCTGGCCGTTATTGCAACAACTTGCCAGCGAGCGGACCAAGGAAGGTTTCCCGCGCGCCATTTTGCTCACGGATTCCCTCGAGGAGACCATGACCCACATAACGAGCCTGGACCCGAACAGCGGCCAGACTTGAGACTTGCCCAGTCTTCCATGAAGAAACGCCCCGCCAGAAGGTCGGCCTCAATGCCGACACGCAAGGCCGCCTTCCCTCGAACCAACCCAACCCGAAAGAAGGGCTCACCACTGACGAGACAATTGCAGGTATCGACTAAAGGCGGGACGGAGGCAGGAATGGCGACTCCTGCCGCCCGAACGAATCCTGCCTTTGACGAGATCGTGGCGCTCATTGAGACCGCCCGCCGCGATGCCGGACGGGCGGTTAACATCCATCTCATTGACCTCTACTGGAAGATCGGGGCCGCGATCAGCGGTCGCATCAAGCGCGACGGCTGGGGAAAAGGCACCGTCGCGGAACTGGCGTCGCACCTTTCTCGCACCCAGCCAGGCGCGCGCGGATTCTCCCCACAGAACCTTTGGCGGATGCGCCAGTTTTTCGAGGCTTACCGGGAGTTGCCGAAACTCTCAACGCTGTTGAGAGAACTTCCCTGGTCGGCAAACCTGCACATCCTTAGTGCCACGAAGAAGCCGGAGGAACGCGAGTTCTACCTCCGCATGGCGACCACGAAACGTTGGCCCGTCCGGGAGCTGGCGCGACAGATCGCCGCCTCCGCTTTCGAACGGTCCGTGCTCGGTCCGCCAAAACTCTCAACAGCGTTGAGAGAACTTCACCCGGCTGCAGCCGATCAGTTCAAGGACGTCTATTCGTTGGAGTTCCTTGGCCTGTCGGCGGATCACTCGGAAGCCGACCTCCATCGCGCTCTCCTGCGCGATCTCGGCCGCTTTATCAATGAACTGGGGCGGGACTTCTGCTTCGTCGGCTCGGAATACCAGGTGCAGGTGGGGAACCAAGACTTCGCCATCGACCTAGTCTTCTTTCACCGAGGCCTGACCTGCTTGGTGGCGTTCGAGCTGAAGGTCCGGGAGTTTCGTCCCGAAGATCTGGGCAAGCTGAACTTTTACCTCGAAGCGCTCGACCGCGACGTGAAGAAACCCCACGAACGACCGTCTATCGGCGTGCTGCTCTGCGCCAACAAGGACAACGAGGTCGTGGAATACGCGCTGAGCCGAAGCCTGTCGCCCACGCTTGTGGCAGAATACCAAACCGCCCTTCCGTCCAAAGCTGTCCTTCGCCGCAAACTCCACGAACTTTACGCCCAGTTGGCGCCGGACGAATGATCCACGAGACCACGAGTACTCATGAGCATCACAAGAGAAATCGCCGCACAGCAACACCGTGACATAGAGGATTTTCTCAGCCTGTTCACAGATGCCGAGAAGGCATTGAAGCGACGTTTAGGACTGACGACTACCGACAAGACGAGCGTGTCTGGGTTGATCAGCCAATACGTAACGGTAAATCCCCAATGGGCCGAACCCGCCAACCAACTGCGCGGATTTGCCGAGATCCGGAATCTGCTGACCCATCAGCGTGGCCTCGCCAAAGGTTACCCGATCGCCATCACTTCTGATTCCCTCGGATCGCTTCGGCAGATCGTGCACGAACTTCTTCACCCGGAGCCGGTTTCAAAGGGATACAGAAAGAACGTCCTCTGCGTCGCTCCCAACGACTCCCTCGCCAGTACGTTGGCGCTGGCGTACCACCATGGATTCTCCCAGTTCCCGGTCCTGGAAGGCACCCGCTTCCGCGGACTAATCACCGAAAACGAGATCGTGCGTTGGCTCGGACGGGCAGCCAAGGGGGGAAACAAGGTGATTGATCTCGAGGCCGTCCCGGTCAAGAAAGTCGTCGAGGAGAAGGATCCCGATCTCCGGGACGTCTGCATCTTCTGCTATGCGAAACTGGAGGACCCGGTGGACGAAGTCATGGGCAAGTTCGTCGTTCACCGGGCACTGGAAGTTGTTCTCTTAACGTCGACCGGAACCGGTAATACCCCGTTGGGAGGAATCGTCACCCAATGGGATGCGGCGCGTTACCCTGCTGTTCCGAATCCAACGAAATCGTGAGACTTTTGGACCAATCAATCCCGGGTGTTCGTTCCCACTCGACCACTCTTCCACGGTTGGCTCGCGAATCGTAATCATTACTCGCTATGCCGGCTCCTCTTTCTTCCGGCGGCGGGCGAATGGCTGACCTTTGCCAGCACCCGAAGCCCGTTGTCCATTTGGCTCGGCATTTCGGCAGGGGGCGCATTTGCCATCGCGCTTTCGAAACAAAACGTCGCGAGGCGTTGGGTCCATTTGTCGAACCCTTGAAGGAGGTCCTTCCCATCGGGGCGGTCGCAGCCCGTGTCGTTCCGGAAATTCCGACCGTCCATCGCCTGATCCGCCGCGCCTTTCAACTCAGTAAGAGCCTTCCCGACGAACTGCTGCACGTTTTCATCACCCGGACAGCCACCTTGCCACGAACAACCGAAGCCGAGCGCCTGGTCATCCAGCGTGTGGGGCAGGACATTTTCCGACAAGGCCTCTTGGACTACTGGGAGGGCCTATGCTCCATCACGGGGCTGGCCGTCCATGAACTGCTCCGCGCCAGCCATATCAAACCTTGGGCTGCCTGCGAAACCGACGCCGAACGACTCGACATCTACAATGGCCTGCTTCTGACACCCCACCTCGACGCCGCCTTCGATCAGGGCCTTATCACGGTTGCCTATACTGGACAGGTCGTTGTATCGCCGCGTTTGGATGCTACCTCGGGTCGAATTCTACGGCTTGAAACCCGAGTATCTGTCCGAGGGGTAGTGGATGGCCACCGTGCATTTCTCCAATGGCACCTGGATCATGTGTTCAAAAGCTTCGCGTAGTCCTTATGGTCGTCCCGCTTCTTTTTTCGATTGAGGCTCAATTGAGGTGGCAAGATGAGGTCAGGATCGGCCGCCTATTCCGACAATGGCACAAAGCGATAGAACCGCTGGCCATTGGACCCGGCCTGGGGATCTGAGAAATCTAGCAGGCCATCTCGGTTGTAGTTGGTGGACGCTGGGGTCCAGAAACGGAGATCTGGAGAAGCCTCGATGACGAAGGGCTGGCCCGACGCTACCGGCAGACACGCGCAGAACGAGTCGCCGCGAACTCCGAGAAGGACATTGTCTTCGGGCTTTACCGGACTATTCGGGGCGGGCGTCAGAAGGAAGGCTCGAGATTCGTTGCGATCTACTCCGCGATAGCCCGTCCCGACGATCTGGCCGCGGTCGTTGATGTCAGTCGCCGATACCAGGGTCCATGGGCTGTTGGTACCGATCAATTGATTGAGATCGTACAACACACATCCGTGCCAGAGGAACGCGTGCTGCTCGGAGAAGGGCGTGTCGCCATTCCCGACAATTTGGCCATGGAGGTTGACCGCCGTAGCGGTGGATTGCGTTCCACCTAGGGTCCCGAGGTCGACGACGAATCCATTGTAGAAAAAGGCCCCGCGCAACTGTCCCGCTGGGTTCATCGAGCTACCGACAATCACTCTATCGCGATTGATGTCCCGCGCCTCACTGAAGGAACCACCCAACGTCCCCAACAGTCCCCGGACCCCATCGGGCGATTGCGCAAAGGCGCGAACGCCCGAGACGGTGCCGACTCGGCCAACCACCGTGCCCCCGTCATTGCTGGCAAAGGCAGTCGACTCGCCGGTGGTCGGGATGATCATTGAGAACTGGCCATCCTTCAGGACGAATCCGCGCGTCTGCAAATCATAGGTATCCGCAGTCCCCACAACTTGCCCTGAGGCATTGACCGACCGCGGGAAATTTCGACGAACCTCGGGTGTTCTGAGGATGGTGTGATTGGTACCGTTGAACTCTACGAAGTAGCCCAGTTCGCTGTCCGTACTGGGGAAACCTACAATCTGACCGGCATCATTGATGGAAAGCGCATCGCTGTTGAATCCCACCACCGGAAACCGGGTGGTCAGGTCCACCATAACACCGTTGGTGTAGAGGAAGGAGTGCTTGTCCCCGCGCTCCGTCTCAGCCATGCCAACGACCCAGCCCAGATTGTTGATTCCCCACGCCCGGCTTTCATCCCCACCGAGCGTTCCTAAGTCCGTCAAAATGTAACGCGGCATGCGGCCCGGATCGTTGGTCACCGTGATCAAGTTCGGTTCCGTCCACACGACTCCATTCCGATCATCGGTCACGCGAACACGGAACCCGTAGTCGGCAGCCGTCACGCTGCGCAGGACGAATGCAAACGGCGGATTGGTGACGCCTCCCAAATATTGGTCGTAGTTAAAGAAATCGACGGCCCGCACGGTCCCGTCTGGATCCGACGCCTCGGCCTGCAGGACCAGATTGGTGGGAGCGCTGACCCGTTGTCCGGGCAGCGGAGAAAGCAAGCGGGCAACCGGCAACTGATTCGCCACCGCCACCCGAAATCCGACCGGTATCGAGGTGGACGCCGCGCCATCGGCATCGTAGGCCACTGCGGTCAACGCATAGTTGCCAGCCGGCGGAGCTACCCAGCGGTACACCGCGTTGGGCGAACTGAATTCAGTGGCCGTGGCCAGAAATACTCCGTTGGTTAGAAAATCCACCCGGGAAATTGGCCCCTCAAAATCCCGCGCATCAGCCCGGAGAAGAACCGTCTCTCCAAGCGGGTACTCCTCACCTTCGCGGGGCTGATCCACGTAGACTTCCGGCGGGGTGTTCAGTGTTATCTGCACTTCCAGGGAACGCGAGGTGGCGCCAAAGTTATCCACCGCCTCGGCCTGCAAGAGATGGACCCCGCGAGTCAGATTGGAGACCGTCACAAAGTTCTGTGGAGGAACGGCGATTCCCAGAAGCTGTGGGCCGTCGAACAGCTTCACTTGGACGACCTGACCGTCGGAATCCGTGGCGACGAACTCAGCGCGAAAGGGGATTCCCACGGTCAGCACACTTCCATTGGTCGGGGCCGTGAGGGTCACAACGGGATTCACGTTGTTCTCCGGCGGGAGGAGGGTCACCGACACAGGAGCTGACCACGAAACCTGTCCCTGGGAATCGATTGCCCGCGCGCTCAACAGCGGACGCCCCGCCGCTCCGGCGGGCCAGGCGAAGGAGAATGGAGATTGGGTCGCCGATCCGAGAAGCACCTCGTCCGCATAGAACTCGACTCGGGTGACCTCGACGTTGACGGCGGCGGATTCGGCCAACGCCTGAAAGAAGACCGGCTGATCTATGTGAAACGCCGCGCCATTGGTCGGTTGCGTCAACGCTACGCGGGGCGCCGTTTGGGGGAGTTCCCAACGGGCCACGAGATTCCGCAATTCCGCGCCCACACCCCGGAAGGATCCACCCAAAATCACGCCCTGATCATCCGCCGCGATGTCATTGACGCGAACATCCGAGCTGTCGGTTCCCATTCCCGATCCGAGCCCGGACCACAAACCATTCCGCCACCGGGCAATTCCCCTGGCCTGGACGCCGTCCACTTCGGCGAAGTCGCCCCCGACAAAGAGCGCGTCTCCGCCCACCGCCAGGGAGTAAACGCCCAGATTCCGCCCAGGCCAGGCCATGCTGGTAGCCACCGGAAACCAACCCACCCCATTCCAGCGCGCTACATTTGCGACTGACACTTCGCCGGCCTGGGAAAACTGACCACCGACGAACAGATCATTACCACGGACTGCCAGGGCGGCGGCATATCCATTGGGCGAGATTCCGGCCCCGAGCGAATGCCATTCGGCCCCGTCCCACCGGGCGATGTGATTTACTGTTTTGCCCCCTGCCTCAAGGAACCCCCCCGCGACGATCAAATCCGTGCCCCGGTAAACCATGGCTTCAGCGGAACCGCTCAGGCCGCCACCCAAGGCAGACCACTGGGAGCCATCCCAACGGGCGAGGCCGAGGATATTCTTCCCTCCAATTCGATTGAAACCCCCACCCGCCAAAAGCCCGCCGTCTGGAGTTCTCAGAAGAGCCCGCACGGGTCCATTGGCACCGCCACCCACGGGATTCCATGTCGCACCGTCCCAACGGGCGAGGCGCTGTAGGTTTTTGCCTCCCCATTGGGTGAAATCGCCACCGACAAAGATCTCCTCCCCGTCCCCGGACACCATCGCCAGGATCGGTCCGTCGGGAATGCCCACCGACGGACCGCCCACGTTGCCCCAGCGGCTGCCATCCCATTTCGCGAGGTTAACTGTTGGTTGGTCCCCGGCTGACGTGAAGTCGCCGGCGACCACCAGATTTGTCCCCTGCCGCAGAACGGCGTGAACTTCCCGTCCGGAAATGGAGCGGTCGAATCCGGACCATGCCTCACCGTTCCATCGGGCAAGTTGGCGAATGACGTTGGTCCCGGCCTGATTGAAAAATCCGCCAGCTATTACCTCTGTGCCCCGCTGGGCCATTGCAGCGACCTGCGGGTATTCCGGATTTCCCAGTGGGGGCAATGTCGTCCAGTTGGTGCCATCCCAACGGTGGATCGAAACCGTCTGGTCGCGGATCCCCGTTTCGTTGCCTTCGCCAGCCCAGACTTCCGCATCCCGGATCAACAGCGAGCCCACATAGCTTCCCGAGACTCCGTCTCCCAGCGGCTCCCAACTCGAATTCTTCCACCGGGCCACATTCGTCGCAGCCACCGCGCCTGCCCGGTGAAAACGACCAGCCACGACCAAATCGTCCTCCTGTCGGGCCAAAGCCAATACCGAGCCGTCGAGGCCCGACTGAAACGTACTCCAGACCGCACCGTTCCAACGGGCTAGGTGCGGAATTGGGGTCCCCGCCATGGTGGTGAAATCGCCGCCCACCACCAAGTCGTCCGCCGACCATTCCAGGAGTGCCCGCACCGGACCGTCGGGTCCTCCCGGCACGGCCGACCACGCGAGGCCGTCCCAACGGGCGAGGTTGGTGGATACCACGCCACCGCCAGCGGTGAAATCTCCGCCCACGATTAGGTCGGACCCCATCGTGGACAGGGCGTAAATCGGGCCGTTGAATCCAATTCCGAGGGGATGCCATTGATGCCCGTCCCATCGCGCCAGATTCTGAACCGGACGACCACCGGCCTCATTAAATGAACCCGCCGCAATCAGGTCTCCACGCCACTCCACCATCGCGTGTACCGCTCCAGCGGGTCCGTGGAAGGTGGGGTTGCCGAGGGTCTGCCACTGGACGCCATCCCACCGCGCCGTCCCGCCCCCTCGCGCCGACAGCAGCGTCCATGGTTGCGAAATAGCACTTCCGCCCACCCACAGATTGCCGTTGGTGCTCACCAAGACCGACCTGACCCAGGACAAAGGCGGGGACGCCGCAAACGCCTGGGTCCACTGCGGATCGCCCACCCGCAGGGTTACCGTCACGATGTCCCCAAGGCCTACCGCATTGGCTGCCCGGTACTCGAAGCGGTCGATTCCCTGAAAATCGGCGTCCGGCGCATAGGTAAATGAACCGTCCGACGCCAGAGTGACTGTTCCATGCTGCGTGGGCGACCCGATCACGGCGGTCATTCCATTCCCATCCGCATCCAAGTCGTTTCCCAGGACTCCATCCGCCGACGACACTACCAGTGCGGCCCCGAGGGAAACTGAATAGGAATCTGGGCGGGCCAGCGGGACTTCAGGAACCGGAGCCATCCCCAAAGTGACCTTTGCCGCCGAAGACGTCACAGCCCCGTCCCGAACGCGATAACTGAAGTGATCCTGGCCGGAAACATTCGGGAACGGCGTGTAGACCAGACGAATCGGAGCCGAAGCGCTAGAAAAGCCCAGCCACCCCCGGGTGGGCGGCGTCAGCACTTCCAGCGTCAACGGATCGCCATCGGCATCGCTGGGGTTCAGCTCAACGTCCAGCACCTGATCTTCAACACCGATAAACTGCTGATCAACGGCAATAGGCGCGTCGTTGATACCAACCAACACCAAGTCCACCCGGACGACCGCACTGGTTCGCCCCGGGGCCAAAGACCGATACTCAAAGAAGGTTTCGCCGAAGAAATTCGTCGGGGCAACAAAACGAAACCCGCCATTGGTTGAGAGAACGAGGGAACCGATGGCCGGTGGCGTGACGAGCACAGCGTCCGCGCGGTCAGCACTGTTGTTGATGTCATTCGCCAGAACACCGGGAGGGCTCACCTCGAGAAGAAGATCCTCCGTCCCCGAGTAGGTCTCCGGTCGCCCCACTAGGGCACCCGAGGAGAATGCCTGAACAGACACCGGCGCCGAGGTGCGCACGTTCCCCAGGGCATTCGTCGCCACCGCGGTGAGAATCGCAAGGCCTGGCGGTGGATTGGTCCATCGGAAAACGGACACTCCTGGGCCGCCATTGGCCACCCCCACCCGCTCCGACCCCGCGAAGAGAGCGACCCCCGTCACGAGGGAGTCCGGATCGACGGCCTCCACTGCGACTTCGGTGACCGACGGCAGCAGGATATCCGAACCTTCCGTCGGCGACACCACGCGCACTGTGAGCCGGGTGTCCACCCAGTGCCCCGCCGCACGGGACTCGACCCGCCGGCCGTCGGTGGCCAATGCTACCGCCCGCAATTGGCGCTGTCCGAAAGGCGCATTGGTCCAGAGAAACCGATACGGCGGTGTGGAGAGCGAGGCAAGCTCCACAGAGCCGTCTCGGAACACCAGATTGGTCACCGATGATCCCGCGCCCGACACGATGGCTTCCAGCTCCAGCGGTTCACCCAGCAAGGATCGGCCGCCATCCTCCGGGGACAACAGTACCACCCGAAGTGCCGCTGGTGTCGCGGAGTTTCCCGTACGGGCAGGATCCCGGCTCTGCATAGGCCAGGGAGACTCCATAGGAGGAGTCTGGGTATCAAACCAGCGGAGGGTTCGTTGACCTCCGCCGACGTAGAGCCAGCCCTCAGGCGTCAAGAGCGGCGAACTACTGCTCAGGCTGGCCGACGCCTCATATCGCCAGCGCTCGACGCCGTCGGGGCCTACTCCGTGAAGCACCCGCTCGTCCGTGCCGAAATAGAGGGTTCCATCTGAGGAAATGGCAGGTGTGCTGTAGGGAATGCCCACCGTCTGGAAACGCCAGCGGCGGGTTCCATCGGGCCGGACCGCATGAAGAAATCCCTGGGTGGAGTTCACGTAAACCGTCCCGTCCGCCGCGAGTACGGGCGAACCGCTCAGGACGCCGCCGCCCGAATCATAGGTCCAGCGCAGGGTGTTAGTACGAGTCACCGCCACAAGCCAACGCCCGACGGCGGCATAGATCGTGTCGGCGTCCAGGGCTAGGCCAATAACCGACGCCTCAAATTGCCGTCCCCAAAGTTCCTGCCCATTCGGCTTAAAGGCCCGGAGCCACCGTTGATTTCCTCCGGCGTAAACGGTTCCTTCCGAATCTAGAACCGGAGAGCAGCGGAACGTCCCTCCCATTTCCTTTTGCCAGGCGATGCTTCCGTTGGTCACGGCGTAGAGCGGACCGCCCTGGGAGGCCACGTAGACCCACCCGTTGGTGCCCAGCGCGGGTGCGGCGGACGCCTGGAAATTGAGCGACCACTTCTCGGAACCGTCCGGGCGCAGGGCGCGATAACGTCCATCCTCCGCGCTGAAGTACACGGTTCCATCCTGGGCCACTGCGGGGGAACACTGACTGGCCGCACCTACCGTCACCCGCCAGCGAATCGACCCATTGGCCTGCAGCGCGAAAAACTCCCCGGCGTCCGTACCGAAATAGACCGATCCATCCGGACCCACGGCAGGAGAGCTTCGAATATCGCCACCCGCCTTGAATTCACCCAGCAGGATCGGAGCCCCCAACGCCCCACCAGTGACAAACCCCAGTACGAAAACCACCCACAATCCAACGGCCCATGAGCGTGCCCAACCAGCGACTGAATGCATTCTCGGAGTAAAGCCGCCGGGCGATCATTCGCAACGGCAATTTACGTGAACATTGGGATTCGAGTCGTTCTCCCAGTTGTTGGTTTTTCACTTGGATGGCCTCCGGCTCAGGTGAAGCCCTCACGTCAGGTTTCATGCAACCGTCTTCGTCTCGGCGAAAATGCGTCACAACTCCACACATGTTCGGCCCAAATGCGAAGAGTCATTAGTTCGGGCAGATATTCTTCCGGTTTTCCTTCTTCTAAGAAACTTGCCAGTCTCTTTCACCATCAGCCCCCTCACAGGAGGTGGGCGCTGTTTTTCAGATTCACCGCTTCCCTTTTTCCAAATGTTCGCTGCGTTTGACCCTTGGATTCTTTCGTTCAGCGCGATCACGGTGCTCGCGACGATCTGGATGGGGTATTGGGCCGCCCAAAAGGCCCGGACCGCTTCCGATTTCTTCGTCGCCGGACGCGGCGTCTCGGTCGGCTGGAACGCCTCCGCCATTTCCGGGGAGTACCTCTCGGCCGCCTCCTTCATGGGCATCGCCGGTATGGTGATGAGTTCGGGCTACGACGCCCTTTGGTACCCGATCTGTTACGCCTGCGGCTACCTCTTCCTCCTCCTCTTCATCGCCGGACCCCTCCGCCGTTTCGGCGCCTACACCATTCCCGACTTCGCCGAAGGCCGCTACGACTCGCCCGTCTTCCGCAAAATCGCCGTCATCTTCGTCCTGTTCATCGGCTTCTTCTACACGATGCCCCAGATGAAAGGGGCCGGCACCACGCTCTCCTACATCTTCCAGGACATCACGTGGTTTGGTCAGAAGGGCCTGCCGTACTGGGTCGGCGTTGTGCTGGTCGGCGTGGTCATCACCTTCAACGTAGCCGTCGGCGGCATGAAGGGCATCACCCTAGTCCAGGCCTTTCAGTATTGGCTGAAGATGTTCGCCATCTCGGTGCCGATCTTCGTGCTGATGGCGGTGTACGGCGGCTACGGCCGGCAGTTGCAGGAGCAAAGCGGTTCTCCACCCAAGAGCGGTGCAATGAAGGCGTGGGCGCATCCCGCTCCGCAGGCAAACGAAAGGCTCCCCTCCTTGGTGGAAGACTTGGGCAATCCGCCCCAGGTCGGGCTTGAATACGCAGCCCCAACCCCCATCCCAGCAATCAGTCCCAACTTGAGTTTGCCTCCGATTCAGTTGGGAAAGGATCAAACCGGGGAGTTTTGGACCGAGATTAGGTTTAACCACCGAAACAACGGCGATTTCTTCAATTGGATTCAGCGGATATACAACTCTGCGCACAGCCGATGGGATTCGTTCGTCCCGCCGACATCGGGTATCGCCTTGGATAACCTTGCCGGTATCTACCCGACGTACCTGTTCCCGCCGAAGACTACGTTTACCGTTTACCTTTCCCCTGGTCTTATTCTCGGGTCCTTGATCAGGCCTGCCACCAATTCACCCACGGCGGCAACCAAAGGTCCGGAGGCTATTCGCGACCTTTTGGCGGCCAACGGGTACACCCTTGTCCATATCGCGGGTGATGCCGCGAAGATCTTTCGCACATCTGATGCTGCTCGATTCGCTTCGGTAAACCCCGTACAATTAAAGAATGGGCCAGTTTATCCAGAGTCCGAACTACATAAGCATCTAGTTCTCCCGCTATATCCCACCCTGCGCCAACCCCTCCCGGCCAAAGCCCCGGCGGACGCTGCGTGGCTGAATCCGTTCGGTCCGCTCACCACCAAGGCGGCCAAAGCGGCCAAACTGGAAGGCGAACAGGTCAAACCCTACGCGCTCCTCTACACCTACTCGCTCATCATCGCGCTGGTCTGCGGTACCGCCGGACTGCCCCACATTTTGGTGCGCTTCTACACCAATCCCGACGGCGTGGCCGCCAAAAGGACGACTATGTGGGTGATGATTCTGATTGGGGTGTTTTACGTGTTCCCGCCGGTCTTCGGCGTGATGGGCCGCAATCTGATGCCCGCGCTCTACGAGGGAACCGGCGCCAAGGGTACGGACAAGGTCGTGCTGGAACTGCCCAAGGTTCTGGACACCTCGGCTCCGGGTGCCGCGGCCGGAATGACCGGGACGACGCCCCGCTCAACCGCAGCCGAACGCGGCTCGCTCCCCTGGGGCAGCATCCTCAGCGGCATCACCTGCGCTGGCGCATGACCGGCGCCCTGGCCCATGACGTGTACGGGCGAATGCTCCGACCCCAATCCTCTGCCGCTGATCGCATGCGCATGTTCAAGTGGTGCGCCGCGCTGATCGGAGGGGTTGCCACTCAAATGACCAACCCGGTGGCCACACCTCGGGGCGGGTACTACGACGCCCGACTCAACGTGGTCCTGACCTGCTCCTCGGCGGGTTCAGAGATCCGCTACAGCGTTGTGCCTTTATTAGGAGCGGCACCGGGGACCTACTCGGTATTCTCGGCACCGATCAGCATGCCACTCAATCACACCCTCCACGCCTATGCCGTTGATGTCGTGGGGAGTGCCGAATCGTCGGAGGTGGTCCGGCACGACTACCGCCGGTTGCCGTACGCCGAGAGTGGCTTCTGAAGGCCAGATGCCGGGATATCTCGCGATATCCGGCGAGTCCGTCCTCAAATGCTTCCCGAAATCCAACTCTGCGAAGACACCAACTAGGCTACTCCAGTGAACGGGACTGCGCCTCGGGTCGAGCCTGGGGATGATTGACTATGCGTTTCTGAACAGCGACGCTCCATCCAGAACTCAGTCCATGAAACCTTCGACACTCAGAATCCTTGTCTTCACCCTTTGCATCCTAATCGGAACGCTCTTCTTCTCGTTCGGCGGGCCGTTGTGGGACGTATTTGTTATTGGCATCTCGCCCATTCTGCTTGCAGTTACGTGGCTCACGGAGCTTGAGCTAGGCCGCAAATCAACCTCAGGCTTTTCCACCGAGAACCGACGAACCTCCTCGAGCGCCTCAGTTCATCGGAAGCTGGATTCGCAGCTACCGCCCGATTCCGTGGGCGGTCGATGAGCTCGGATGTTAGCTGCCATGCTCTGCGCCAAATGTCATCAAAATGAAGCCACGATTCATTTCACCACTGTCGTGGATGGCGCTGAGGAGGAGTCCGTTCACCTGTGCGAGGATTGTGCTCCACCCACCGGGTTTGATTTGAACATGCTCGACCAGGAGCAAATCGAGGCGCTATCGCTCGTCGGGAAGAAGTGCGAGTTCTGCGGGCGAGAGGCATTCTCTGGAGAAATGCGCGCAGGCGGCGGCTCTATCAATTGGTGTTTCGACTGTGGTCTGGAGTTCGGCGTCATCTTCAGGGAACTGCTCCTTGCCGAGCGGCCTGAGTCGTTGCAGCGAACCAAAGACGACCGTTCATTCTTGTCATTCTGCTCCGACCCTGGACTTCTATTATGGTCAGCGTCAGCGAGCCAGAGAGCGACGAAGACACTGAAAGAGAGGAGACAACAAGATGATCGTGACAAAAGCAGCTAAGATCGCTGCACACGAACCGCCGCTCGTCGTTTCGATTTCGAAGACACCGACTCGTCGGATTCGCTGGCGGCGGTCGGTGAGCTGTGACGTTAGCCGATCATGAACATCTGCCGTCGAGTCCTATTGATCACGTTCCTCGTGGCGACGTTGATTTTGGCTGCATTTGCATCTCGCCACATTGTTGGTCCACGAATTGTTGCTCGAAGCGTCTCGCCTGACGGGACAGAAATGTGCATTGTCCAACAGTTCAATTGGGGACCGGAGGCGTTTACGACCAGTTTCGTTTATCGGCGGCCAGGCAAGCAGTGGGGTTGGTTCTATTATGATCACGAGGACTGGTACTGGCGGAGCGGGACTGTCGTTCTCGACACCAACGCATCGACAGCTACATTCCATCGTCATGGCAAGCCGACCGTCCGATTCGACTGGATGACGGAGTCTTACTTCCGTTTTTCCGATCGGACCTTGACCGGAGCGCAGCGATCACTGCCGATCGGATGGTCGCCAGTGGAGTCAGTTTATCAATGAATCGGCTAACACAACCGGATGCAGTGAACCCCGCGATTGCGTCTCGAATGCAGTTCAAACACCGCCGGCGCAGGGTCACTGATCCGGAGCGTTCGGCGGAGATCGAGCAAAGACCCAACGCAAGATGAAATCAAAAGTCCTCGTGATAAAACTTTTGTTTCTGGCGGCAATCGTGATTCCCCATCCGGGAATTGCAGGCGAACCATTGGGGGCAATGCCGGACTTGCCTGGGGTAAGCATCGGCAGAGCCAACGCCTACTGGATCGCTCCTTATGTCAAGATTTCGGAAGTAGGGTTCGGCGAGAAAGGGACTACGACGGCCACATGGTTTACTGACGACGGAGGGGAAAGGACAATAGGCGTGGTCGACTTCCAACCGGGTTTCGTTACTGCGCGTGAGAACGACCAGGAGGTCATTCTTGGAGTAAACGAGGCTTGGAGGATTGTACTTCCCAAGAATCCCGGGCCTGCGGACTACATCACTTCCACCTCGGACAGTCGCACTTTCGTTTACCAATTCCACCCGGAACCCGGACAGATTGCCCTTGACGTATATGTTCACGGGAGACTAGCCAAAACATCAGGTCCGTTCTTTCAATACAACGCGGAGGGAGTGAAACTGAGCAAAGATGGATCGGCAGCAATGCTCATCTGGAAAGAAGCTGCAAAGACAACTCCTCAAGTAATGGTTCTAAACTCCAGTGGAAGCCTCCAATTCCGGGCAGATTGCGACGATCCCGGTTACTCCCCCATCGCGGCACCTGATGGTGTAGGGGCGGTTCTGCGTCCGATCGCAGGAGAAAATACGTTCGTTTTCTATACGCGAGAGGGCAAGATGCGATCATTCGAGGTGAGTCCAAACCCTCGTTGTGTGGGCTGGGTGCCGGGAACTCTAAGGTCTCTGTTCTCCACGAATCTCGAGTACAAACACCGTTACCACCTGATTGATTGGGACACAGGCAAGAGGCTCTGGGATATTCCTTGCCCAGCAAACGGTCATGCTCTGGGAATTGCCATAACATCTAAGTTTATCATCTTTTCCGTCGCCGAATTTTACAATGGAGGTCCTTGGCGGGGCGCATCTTGGTTGATTCACAACAACGAAAGGGAGTGGATCCGGAGTTTCTATGCAGTCAGCATTGACAACGGGAAAGTAATCTCTCGTTGGCAAGCGCCATTTCCACGTCGGCTTTCCGATGATGACCGGGAGCGTTTCGTCCAGCTTGGAAAGAGACTGTATTACGTCACTTCTCGCGAATTTGTAGAGTTATCAGAAGACGACATAATCTTTGGGAAAAGTGGATGGAAACATTGAACCTAGTCGAATGGAAGCCAGCCGCGCCGCTTGGAGAATTCAACGTCATCGGAGGCTGGCTCCCTTCGCTGACCTCTGCGTTAGCCAAAATATGCGAACGCTCCCGGTTTTTATTGCGCTAGCTGCACTCATATCGGGGCTTACCGGATGCGTCTACCCTCTCACGCGAGAACGCACAGGGGAAGTCGGTTCTAGAGCCCAAGCTTTTGTTCAGTATGGCCTCGACCGTCGTGCCGAGGCCTATCTTGTTTGTGTATACCATGCAGAGATGACCGGAAGTGCGAAGAACGAGGTGGAGATACGGGCGACGGTCGTTGATCGCATCAAAGGACCGAAGCAGGTCGGTGAGAGCTTGTCTTTCAAACGAGTGTCGGATTCTGGAGATTGGGACTTGACCGCCCTGCGTGGAAAGCTGCTTTACATATTTCTTGACCAGGACGAAGACGGTCAAATAGGCGTCGATAGCCAAGACCCGGGTGCGGTTTATGAATTCGCGGTCGAACTCCAGACAATTGTCGGGATGTACAAAAGGGAAGGCTAACAATCGGATGCACACGTACCGCCGCCCATCGTCTCGATTTTGGGTTCGCCAATTCACCGGAGGCTCGATTCGCTGCCAGCGCCCGGTTCCAGCGGCGGTCGGTGAGCTTGGCTCTGGCCACCGCGGATACGTTATGCGCATTCCAACGATCGTATTCGCAGTGGTAAGCATCACTCTCCTCGGCTGCCTGGCGAGACCTTCGCGACACATTTCTCAGTCACCTGCCCTTTTGTTCAAGGAAATCGCGAGAGAAGCCCTGGTTGGCTATAACTATAGAGTAGCTAGCGAGAACTCTAGCATGGTAGCTGTCCTAGAAGTTCTGCCATCAAGGGAAGTCAATGTGCCAATCGAAATCGATATCGAGCGGATCCCTGCTAGGACCAACGCGGTTGAGTGGGTTTTAGACGAGACTTCCAAAAATGTTTGTAAACTAGCTGAAATTTCCAGGCGAGGCTCGGCCACGGTGATTGCCTGCCCAAGAAGCTATTATCAAATAGTCCAAGGACGAGTCTTGATCAGAATTCGATCTCCGTTTGAAATACCCGATGAGTGGATTAGTAGCTTAATCGGAAGCTTTGTGAGGTCTTTGGCGAGCCATTCCAATTAACAGACTACTTTTGGTTCTATTGGCTGGTAACCAATGGGCCAACGACTGGCAAGATAGAGACAGAAAACCCAATGAACAGAGCATTTGCGGTTTCCGCTACACTAGCCGGCAGGCGTATATCGAATCAAAACTCAGTTCATCATGAACAAGTTACGAACAAGAGGACGGTCGGATCTGGCGAACCGGAGGGCGCCCTTCCGACGACAGGTGTGTTGATGGCAAACAACTTGCACCGAACCAAGTGACACCACTCCTCAATCCTGAAGTACGACTGGCAGTCGTCGATTAAACGTTATTAGGCGGCTCACGCCATGGACATTTTAATCCGTCATCCCGTCCTTGCTCTTTTGCCGGCAGTGCTGTTCGTCGCCGCTTACGTTCAGCTTCGCGTCCGGAGTGGGAGAGGGTTTCTTTTCAGTCGGTTTGTCGTTCTTGCCGCTGGCTGTTTCTGGCTGCTTTACTCGCTTTACGAATTCGGAGTGCAGCGCGAGTTGAAGCCAGACGGTGTACCGATTCGCGTCGACCTCGCTGTTGTTTACCCGGCCCTTATCCTGATCACGGCAGCCGGTTTCACCGCTTACGTGTTTGCCTTTCGGCGGCGGATTGGTCAGAGCTTGTAGAGTGAGAACGCCGCCTAGCACAGTTCGCTCCACACGAACCACCGCTGCCCGTTTCGACTTCGAGCGCACGGGTTCCCGGACCCTGGATTCGCTGCCAGTGCCCGGCTCTGGCGGCGGTTGGTGAGCTCTGGCGTTCAAGCAAATGAAGGCACTTCCACATCTCGTTCGTCGATGGTGGGTGGGCTTGGTTTCCGTTCTTCTGTTCGTATTCGTCCTTTTGGTGATGATCTCGCCAACTCCGAACAGCGGGCCATCAACGACTTCGCTCGAGAAGACAAGATCAGAACGGGAAACCGTGTTGCCAGCGGACGACAGATGGCTTTCATCGGCGTCCGTCCAGGCATTTAAGGTGGTCCCCAGCGAGTTGATTTCTGAGGCGTCGCGCAGGTCGTATAATCCTGCGTCGGTGGAAGAGTTAACGGTGGACCGCGGCGAGGTCGCACTGACGCTTGCTCCCCCAAGGATTTCTGGACCTGCGCGTCCAGACGATTGGCTTGGGCACGACGCCCGCAAAGTTCCCGACGCCCTATGGGGAAAGCATACAATCTCGCCGGGGACCCCATCGTACAAAAACCCATGGACTCAAGTTACCCACTTCTTCGGCCGCTTACGCACTCAGTATACGGGCCTTAGCCTCCCAGTCGGATCGCCCGTGTCATTGGATTTGGCAATTGCCCTCTATGTGCTCCAGCAAGTTCGACCTCGCCCGTTCACTACTTACTATTCACCCGGACTTGACGGTTCTACGCGGATAATGCCAATCACCAGAACCAATTCGGGTCAGGTTAGTTCGATTCCCGTCCCACTGCACGTGCTGCTGGCCTCCAATGGATTTAGCGTCATCCGTCTCAAACCCGACGTGGTAAAGGTGTTTCCTACAAGCATGGCCCACGTCTACTCAAATGCCCCGATCAATCCGGAGTAAGAAGTAGAGCGTGTTGTCCCCGTCCCGACTTCCTCGTAGCCACATCTGCTAGGATCCCATCCACCACATTCCGAAGCGAGTCGGCCATCACCGCCGCCAGTTGTGGGTCCCTTGCCTAAAAGTTAAAGGTCCTGGGTCGTACCTCCACGCGGTCCCCACCTTGCAGCACTAAATCGTTGGCGCGATCCCCGTCCTTCAGAATCCGTTGAACATCAATTATTTTGATATCCATGTTTCCGTCCGGACCAAGGCGGTGGACGCGTATTCTTCGAAAATCAGCAAACTCGCTTCTGGGTGCGCGGATTAGGGCATCAGACAGACGGATTGGTGAGCTGGGGTCGAGGGGGAACTCGGCTTGCATTTCACCGTAAATAAAAATCTTCGGCGGCTGAACGGGGTGAGAGACCGTCTGGCCGGAACTCTCCTTGGCTCGTGTGGCCAGAATCTCGCGAATTTCGGCTATCGAGTCCTTTTGGGATTCTTCGAACCGGGTCGATGTCTCCAAGGCTTTAGCCGCCTGAGCATTAGCTACCTCCAGTCGATCCTGGAGCGAGGCTAGCCTTGTTTGCATCTTTCTGGATTCCAACAATTGGAAAGCGGAAAGCGTGGTCACGACAACCAAGGACAAAAGGGTAAGGGCGATTGCTACAGGATGAATGCGGAGGGGTTTCATGGAGTTACTGAAGATTTGGATTATTTGGATTTGACTATCTACTGCGACTAATGGGTAACCAGCCCTCACCCAATGAGGGAAGGAAATTGGGGAGGTACCCAACGCCGTACTGATTCAATTGGCGATAAAGTGTTCACAAGAGCGCTCACTTTCCTAGCAGGTGACGTCCGGATCACGGTTTCGAGATAGGGCGAGTCACCCTCGACACGAGCTTTCTTTTGGAACTTCCGCCAGAGTCCCTTCCGCCACACTTCGAAGAGAGTCCGCCAGCTGGGTGGCCAGCGTTGGATCTGTGGGGAGCATGCCGGAGCAGCCGGTTCCCAAGGCACTATGGTCCTTCAACTGAATTCCGGTTCACCGTTCACCTCGAGGACCCAACCGGGGACCTGGCCAGCGTGACCATTCAGGCCTCAATCGGAACCGTGTCCGTGCCGCTCTTCGTCGGGCAGGTCACCGGACGAGAGGCCGAGGTGGTGTCAGTGTTCAGACTTGGGGACGGAGACTGGAACGTGGTCGCCCGAGTGATGGATCAAAGCGGGCGAGTGACCGAGGCGGGCCTGTCGGAGATCGGGGGCAGTGGCGCGGTCACCCTCCCGGGTTCACGCCGCCGGCACCACTCAAATGGCCAACCCGGTAGCCACCCCGCGGGGAGGGCTTTATGACGCCCGCCCGGACGTGGTCCTCACCTGTTCCTCGGCTGGCTCAGAGATCCGTTACTGCGTGGCGGCATTGGGAGCGATACCGGGCACCTACTCGGTTTATTCGGCACCGATCAGCATGCCGCTCAATCACACCCTCCATGCCTATGCCGTTGACGTCGTGGGGAGTGCCGAATCGTCGGAGGTGATCCGGCATGACTACCGCCGGGTGCCGTACACGGAAAGTGGCCATTAAAGGGTTTTCGACTTTCAAAATACGAACCAGCAGGCGTATATCGGACCAGAAATCAGGTCATCATGAACAACTTACGAACAGGAAGACGGTTCGTACTGGCGTGCGCGATATACGAACCGGAGGGCGGACTTCCTACTGGGGGTGTCCTGATGGCGAGAAACTTCCAGCGAATCCCATGACGCCACCTACAATCTCGATATACGACTGGCAGTCGTAGATTAAACGTTTGGCCCAGTGCATCGCCCATGATTGACCTGAGCACAGCGAGGGAGCGAGTGAAGGACTACCTACTTCGGATGGAAAGGCAGATGAATGCGCTCGGCTCCGCATTGCCAGGCTACAAGAACCCGAACCACAGGTTGGTCATCCTAAAGGAGTACGATTACGACTTCGGCTGGGTGTTCTCTTACAACACCGAGCAGTATGTTGCTACCGGAGACAGGAGTTACGCCCTTGCCGGAAACGCGCCGCTCATTGTCGACCGCGCGGACGGGCAGCTTTATGGGACCGGAACCGCGTATCCGCTAGATCACTTTATTGCTGAGTATCGGAGGGGCGTGAGACGAAGAGCCGAACAAATCGCTTCACCCGAACCGCCGCTTCACGAATCGGGTTCAAGCGCACCGGTCCATCGGACGCTGGATTCGCTGCCAGCGCCCGCACCCCGCGGCAGACGGCGAGCTCTGACGTTGGGCCGTTCATGAGTTTCATCGCCGCCACTCTCTGTTTCGCCATCAGCGTCGTCGGCCAGTCGGCGATCATTTGGGTTGCCACCAAGCTTGTCCGTCTCGACTGCACATTCCGCGAAGCTGCCATCGTCGCCACTATCTGCAGTTTCCAGCTCCTCCTCCCGAAGGTCGGCTTCGTGCTTGCCGCAATTGCCTTCTTCACCCTGCTTATCAAGTGGCTCGACGAAGATGTGACCGAGGCCATTCTGCTTTCCGTCGTGACTTGCCTGCTTCAGATGCTTTTGCTTTGGATGACACTGGGATGAGCACTTCACGCCAACAGCCCAACAAGATCGCTTCACACGAACCGCCGCTCCTTGTTTCGAGTTCGAACGCGCCGGTTCATCGGGCGCGGGATTCGCTGCCAACGCCCGTTTCCGGGGCGGTCGGTGAGCTCAGGCGTTCGATGACGATGAAAGCCGTGCAAATCTTGCCGCTTATCTGTCTACTCTGGGTATGCAGCAACAGCATGTCGCGGGGACTCGCTACCGAGTATTACCACGTGTGGAAACTAGACGCTGCTTATGACAAGCCGATTTCTGATCCCGAACAGTGGGCCGCTGACAACTTTTCGGACAAACCAAACGCAGCGAAGGACGATTGGAAGATCGAGCGCTTCGAACTCGATATCGACCATGATGGTTTACCTGAGTTGTTCCTGACCACGCCCCGCCTACATGGCAACGGAGGTGGACCGCATCTTGTATTTCAGAAACGTGGTAAATTCCACTTCTATGGTGGGCAGCTTTCGGGCAGGACGAACACGATCCGAGGCGTTCCAGTCGACGCCGATGGCCCCCCACGAATCATGACGTTCTGGAACGATGGCGGAGGCAGAGGGACTGCGTCGGTGTGGAAATGGGATGGCAAGGTCTTCCAGCGCATTTCGTCTGAAGTTATTTGGTCAGGGGACAGTGGTACTGAAGAGGGGCGTCGACGTTTCGATGAGCTTTTTGGTGAGAAGGGCAGCGAACAAAACTGTTCAGCGAACGGAAGCCAGCCGATTCCCTCGGAGACCAATTCAACTTCACCGGCGGCTGGCTCTCGTCGCTGACCCTTCCATTCGACAACAAACAACCACGCAAAACGGAGACACGCATCATGAACAAAATGATAGACCCGCGAAGCCTGCTTACCGGACTTGTTCTGGGAGCTACTACAGTCCTCTGCCTCGGTGCCGCGTTGAGGCACACCAATCAACCCGGAAGGTTCCAATTGGGAGTCGGGGACGGGCAGACAGCCTACGTGATCGATACGGTTTCAGGTCAGGTGTGGCAGAAGAAGAACTCAAGCAGCAGGAGTTTCTCGCGCCCAAGGCCCAAGAGAGCAAATTCTGAGGCTATCAACATCGACTAGATCGCTCCACACGAACTGGCGCCCCTCGATCCGCCGCAATTGGCCGCTTCCTGCGGCGGTCGGTGCGCTTTGACGTTTCGGCGAATCACACATCATGACCTCAAAACTCAGACAACAAATAACTGATGCCATGCGTGTAACTTCGGTCGGCGCACTCGTCACCAGCGCACTGCTGTCGGGTTGCGCGACCGCGCCCCACGCCCAATCAACTTTCGAGTATCGGATTATGAACACTACACGGGTTCAGACCTCAGGGGGCGTCCCGGGCTTGAACCCCTTCTCGAGTCCGCAGGTGCCGAGGGTTGGGAGGCGGTTTCGTGGACGCAGAGCGGAGAAGGTTCGACGCATTTCACCGTGCTACTCAAGAGGCCCAAGCATTGAGGGACGTGTGAGCCATCCGCCGAACTCGATCGCTTTACACGAACCGCCGCCGCCCTGTCCGATATCGAGCGCCCCAGCTCATCCGACGCTGGATTCGCTGCCAGCGACTGCATCCAGAGGCGGTCGGTGAACTCTGACGTCGGCGGAAGAATGAAGAACCACGTGTACGCAGTTGTCGTTGGTTTCCTGGTGATCGGCGTGTTCCTAGCAGTAAACTTCGCTGGAGTACGCGAGCATGATCCGAAAGATCTTTCTTATTGGGTGCGAGCTGGGGCTGGCAAAGACTGGTCCTCGGAGGCGGCACACGGCGAGCCGCAGGCGCAATTCCATTTGGGAATCGGTTTAGTTCGCTCGAATTTTGTGACGACGGTCGCCCAAGTGCCAGGATTCTCCGCTGTGCCATTGATCGGTAAGCGATTCTTTGAAAAGACTTCTTATGGCATTGATAGTAGCATCGATCAGAGACAACTGGCGGAGTCCTATCGATGGGTCAGGAAATCGGCCGACCAAGGCTTTGCTCCTGCGAATGAAGCGGAGAAGCTTTTCATGGGAAAGTTCGGAAGGCCAAACTATGGCGGTGCATCGAACGGCAGCCAGCCGATTCGCTCAGAGACAAATACAACGCCATCGGCGGCTGGCTCCCGTCGCTGACCACTCGAGGCTCCATGCGCTTTCCACCGTTCACCCAACGTTTTGGAGCACTCCTGATTGTGCTTGCCGCGGTTCCGGCGTTCGCCACTGAGCAGGGACGCGACACGATTACTTTTGGCAGTGAGCAGGGTTCGATGCTTGAGCGCCCGCTCAACGACTACTTGAGGCGCTTGCCTGTGATTCCACGTTTCGACATTTCGAGCACCGCCAATTACAAGGGATACACCGCGACCTGGGAGGTCAAGGAGTTGCGGCTTTTCTTGGCGACATTCCACGCCAAGACAAACGGCCAGCCATATTCCGTTTCGTTCCTATTCCCCGGTCGCAAACTGCCAGTTCACGCCGACTGGTACTCGGGGCTGATTCACATTATCGGTGGCCGAAAGTCACTCGTGCCGGGGGGATACACTTACGAACGGGTCACGGAACTGCAGGTAACGAACGGCGTAATCATCGCGACAAACCTTATGACCAATGTTCGCGAGGACAAATTGAGAAGATGAGATGCAAGTCGGCCATGGTGACGCGCCGCAAATCAACCGCACCCTTCTGGCTGATGTGCGCCCTTGCCATATCGTTGTGCGGGACCGTGCAAGGGGAACTAAATGTCTATGAGCCCAATTGGACTTTTGCGATTGAGGCGGGGAGTTATGCTGGCATTCAGGGCTATAGGCATTACGGTATCCAAGGCTACCAATCGACCACTTATCTTGTTTGGGGCTCTCATAGAATTCTCATCCGACTCTCTGCTTACCAAATCGTCGGCCTGGCCGCCATACTCATTTGTAGTTGCGCATGTATGGCGGCGTATTCGGGTAGGCTAAAGAGGGGAGAGGCATGACGTGAGTGCCGAACAAGATCACCCCAGTGCCCCAGTGAACCAGGCCTTGGCGTCCCGCTTCCAATCGTCACGGCAGTGTGGCCGATTCCGATTCCTCCCCGTGAAGTCATCCTTTTCTGCGACTCACTCCTAGGACGCATTGGAGCGTGGGGTTCAGCGTTCGTTGTGCCCACTTTATGTGGCTACTTTCTCCTCCGCCGCGGTTGGCTGATTGTGGCATTCCTGCTGCGTGGTGTTTGGTCTTTGGGTAGCGACGGCTTCGAAATTTGGGCCTGGACCTTCAGCCTTCTAGGGAAATAGTTGCGACGTGACACAAATTGGCGAACCAGTCAGTCGAGCGATCGGGAGCCAGCCGGTTCGCTCAGAGACAAATACAACGCCAGCGACGCCTGGCTCCCGTCGCTGACCTTTCCATTAGATTCAATTGCTTACCCCTTCCCGATTCGCTCTTATCCTTCCGACCTCAGCTCTCAGCTAGCTTCGGCGCCTGTGGCACTTCGCCGGGAAGAATAAACCGAAAGATGGATCCGCGCCCGACGTTACCTTCCGCGCTCATCCTCCCGCCGTGCAAGCCCACAATCCGATGCGCATGCGCCAGCCCAATACCATGTCCGCCAAATTCCTGTTCGGAATGAAGTCGCTGGAAAATTTGAAAAAGCCGACCGGACGAAGCTGAATCAAACCCAACCCCGTTGTCCCGCACCTCATACACCACCTCGCCTCCTTCCCAATGACCCTCAACCCATACCCAAGGCGTCTCCGATCGGGAACTGAATTTGAGCGCGTTCTCAATCAGATTGTGCCAGACCTGACGTAACAACACCGGGTCGCCTTCCACCACCGGCAACACCTGAACGCTAATCTGAGCGCGGCTCGCGGGATCGGCCGCCTTCAGCGTTTCCACCACCTCCCGAGCCAACGCCGTCATGTCGACTCGGCCACGGACGAGGGATGTCTTACCCAAGCGAATCAGCCCGAGGAATCCATCAATCATCTCACCCATCTTCCGCGAGTTACCAATAATGAAGTTCAACAGGTGAGCCGCCCCTTCGTCCAAGGTCTGGGAGTGTTCCTGCTCCAACAGACACGCATACCCATTGATCGCCCGCAACGGTGCCCGCAAGTCGTGGGAAATGGCATAACAAATCACTTCAATTTCCTGGGATTTCTGACGGAGCTCCTCATTCGTACTCCGCAACGCCAGGTTGGCCGCCTCAAGTTCCGCCGTCCGCTGTTGCACCCGTTCCTCCAATTGCCGGTCATGCTGCCGGACCGACTGCTCCATCTTGCGCCGCTCCGAAGCGTCACGAAACACAATAACGCATCCGCACGGGGCGTTCCCCTCATCTCGGATCGGGGCAACACTGTCATCTACTGGAGTCAGGTTGCCATTGCGGGTCATTAGGTTGGTCTCTCCCCCCAGCTCCACCACGATCCCTTCTGTTAGTGATCGATTTACCAGGTTCCGAATCGGCTGACCCGACCCGGCATCGCTGAGTCGGAACACGTCGGCCCAGGACCGACCCACGCTCTCATCCAATTTCCAACCGGTCATCGTTTCCGCCACCGGGTTCATATACGTAACCCGACCCGATACATCCGTAGCGATGACGGCGTCGCCAATGCTGTTGAGGGTGGTAGACAGCCAGCGCTCCAACTTGCGCAACCGGGACTCCGCCTCACGACGCGCCAGCGCCATCTTCACCGTAGCCAGAAGGTCCCGTTCCTGGAAAGGCTTGGTCAGATAGCCAAACGGTTCGCTCACTCCCGCCCGCTCCAAGGTGTCCAGATCGGCATGGGACGTCAAAAAGACTACTGGAATGTCATGCGGTTGGCGCAGGGCCACAGCGGCTTCAATCCCATCCATCCGCCCCTTGAGATGGACATCCATCAGCACGAGGTCGGGACGCAGTTCCACTGCTCGTTTAATCGCGTTCTCCGCCGTGTCCACGATTCCGATGGGCCGGAAGCCCAGTTCCTCCAGTCGCTGTTGCAGATCATCCGCCACCAGACTTTCATCTTCGACAATCAGAATTCGCGCTGTGGTTTTCATAAAGGAGTGGATTCCAAGTCACGCACCCGGGGGAAGCAGATCCGAAAGTCGGCACCGCCTTCCCCGGCAAACGAAAGCTCGCCGTCAATCTGCCGGGTCAGTCCAGCAATCATCTTCAGGCCTAGCGATGCGGAGGCTCCGATTTTGAAATCCGGCGGCAAACCCACGCCATCGTCCTTAACCCGGAGGGTGAGGTGGTGGAGATTGGTCTGGGCAAATTCGACCCGAATGACTCCGGCCCGGCCGGCCGGAAATCCGTACTTTAGGGCGTTCGTGAGGAGCTCGTTCAGGATCAATCCCACGGGAATAGCCGTATCAATATCCAGAGCGACCGACTCCACTGCCGTTTCCAACCGAACCCGCCCCGAGACTTCCCGATAGGACACCAGGAGCATCTGGGCCAACTCCCGGATGTGGACCCCGAAGTCAATTGTCGCCAAGTCGGGCGCCCTATAGAGTTTCTCGTGAATCAACGCCATGCTTTGCACCCGACCGCGGCATTCCTCGAACAGCGCCCGCGTGGCTCCATCGGAGACGTAGCGGGCCTGGAGGCTCAGAATGCTGCTGATGACCTGCATGTTGTTTTTGACCCGGTGATGAATCTCCTTCAGCAGAACCTCCTTCTCTCGCAGTGACGCCGCAATCTGCTCCTCCGAGTGTTTGCGGGAAGTGATGTCCTGAACCTGGGAAACAAAATAGAGGGGCGTGCCATCGACTTTGCGGACGAGGGCCACGCTTAACAAGACCCAGACCAACCGTTGATCCTTATGCCGGTACCGCTTTTCCATGTGGTAGTACGACAACTCGCCCGCCAGAATTTTCCGAACATTGGCCAGGTCACTTTCGAGATCGTCCGGATGCGTAATCTCCTGGAATGTGCGACCCAACAATTCCTCCTGAGAATACCCGACGATGTCGCACAAGGTCTTGTTCACTTGCAGCCACTGGCCATCCAGATTCACGAGCGCCATGCCAATGGCCGAGTAATTGATGGCCTGTCGAAACTGCTCCTCGCTCTGGCGCAGTTGCTCTTCGGTTCGCATGCGTTGCTCGATGTCCGCCCGCAACGCTTCCTCCGCCTTTCGCTGCTCGGTGATGTCCCAGTTGGTTCCGATCACCCGCTGCGGGGGCACCGCACCGTCAACCACCCCGTGAGCTCGAATATAACGAACGGTTCCATCCGGATGCCGAATGCGAAAGGAGGTATCGAAGGCGGTACCGCCCGCGAGCGCCGTCCGGAGCTCCAGGAGCACTCGCTCGGAATCTTCCTCCCAGATAGAGGGGGTCCACGCCGCCAGGTTTCCGGCGAATTCCTCCGGACGGACCCGATAAAGCCGGAACATATTATCGTCCCAGACCAGGGTATCATCCCGAGCGTTCCATTCCCAAACGCCGACCCCTGCACCCACCGTGGCCACCCGCAACCGCTCGGTGGTGCGGGCCAGCTGAGCTTCCGCCAATTTCCGAGCGGTGATGACTTGGGTGAAGAAGATTATCCCGCCTATTTCGCCACTAGCTTTGCGCCAGGGTTGGCATTCCCACTGCAGCCATTCTACTGACCCGTCCGCCCGCTCAAAGGCGTCTTCTTCGCATCGCTCCACTACCCCGTCCAGAACCCGGCGATGAATCTCTTTCCAGCGGCTGGGAAGATCGGGAAAGACGTCGTAGTGGGACCGCCCCAGCAGGTTGGTCCCATCCAGCCCATAGTCGGCTATCCACCGATCACTGGCCTGCAAGTACCGAACCTGAGTGTCCAGCATCGCTACCGCCGCCGGACTGTGTTTGATGAACTGCCGCAACAAAGCCTCACTGGTGGCCAGTGATTCGCGCGCCTGCCACCGCTCCAGGCATTGACCCAATTGTACCCCGATCGAAGCGAACAATTCCTGGTCCTCGAGACTCGGCGCCCGGGTGGTCGTTCCAAACAAGTCCACCACCCCAAGAATTCGGCCACCGAGCGCAATTGGAAAGGCAAATGCCCCCCGCAACCCCACGCTCCGGGCAGCAGTCGCCCGCGGATATACCTCTGGCGATTCCGCCGCCAAATCGGCAATCCAAACTCCCGCGCCGCTCTGCCAAACGCGCCCGGGAAGCCCCACCCCGAATGCGAACTGATTCTCCCGGGTCGCCTCCAAGAATTCGACGTACCGGGCCGGCGAGTCAGACCAGGAGGCCACTGGCACCAGCAGCTTCCCCCCCGCATCCACACTCCACACCCCACCCACCGACCACCCTAGGCTCTGGCCCAGCGCTGCCAAGATCTGACCCGCCGCCTCCGCCAGGCCCGTGGACTCCGATAAGGTCTGATTGATCCGCAAGAGCGCACTCCGCCGGGCTTCCCGATCCCGCAGCGCAGTGTCATCGCGCATGATGGTGGACAAGGCTTCCGGCTGACCTTCGTGGTTACGATGCAGCAGGAGCATTTGGCGCACCGGAATCTCCGGCCCCTCGCCCCGCCGCAGCGCCGTTTCTCCCTCCCATAACCCCGTCGCCAGAACTTGCGGCAAACCTTCCTCGCGCACCTTGCGGGTCGCCCACTCCGGCTGCAGCTCGCCTAGGTTCAGCCCCGTCCCGTCTGCCCGTAGCCCTCCGCCCAGAAGCTGGGAGGCCGCCGGATTCAAGTAGCGCAGGCGCCCCTCCAAATCCGCAATACCGATAAACTCCGGGCTTTGCTCAATGATCGCGAGCATCCGGCGGGTTTCCGCTTCGGTTTTCTTTCGCTCCGTCAGATCCGAGATAACGCCGAGATAACCCGTGATTCGTCCGTGGTCGTCGCGCAATGCGGTAGCCGAGAGCCAGACCGTGCGTCGCTGGCCGTCCCTGCGCACAAAGGTCCATTCCCGCTCATCCACCTGACCCAAGCGCGCCTTGGCGATGAAACACTCAAAGCCTGGAGAAATGGGCCGGCCCAGCTCCCGGGTCAGCTCCGCCGCCCGCGACTCCACTTCTTGAAACTCATGCCAGAGAATTGGGGTCACCTTTCCCACCACCTCCGCCGCAGGATATCCCAGCAACGTTTCGGCGCTCTGATTGAACGTCGTCACCAAGCCTTGGGGATCCACTGACACAAATGCGTAATTGGAGGAGTTCAGAATGGCCCGCCGCAGCGCGTGCATGCTCTGCAACTCCGTATCACTCTGCAGCCGACGCAACATCTCGCGACGCAGCACCCACGCCCCTACGACTACTAGGCCCAACGCCACAGTCCCTCCGGAAAACAGCATCCAAGCCGCCTCGCGACCGCTGAATTGCAGAGCCTGATTCCGGAGCTGCACCAGTCGCCGCTCTTCCTGACCCATGCGCTGGAGGATGGCCATCGCTTCGGTAAACAGGGACTGTCCCTTCGCCGCCTCAGCCGGGGTCAGCGACCGCTTTCCTGAAGACCCCGTCACGTCCCGCCTCCAGGTTTCCCACTCCGTTCGCACCCGCTCCAATTCGGCGATCGCCTGACGCTGTACGGCATTATCCGCCGTCATTCGGCGGATTTTTTCCATCTGTTCGTTCAACCGTGCCGCCAAAGCTTCGAGGGAGTCAGGTTCCCTGGATCCCCCTAATTCCCCGCGCAAACCGCTGAGATCTTCCCGCAAACCGCTAAGGAGAAGCAGGACTTCATTGGCGTGCAGGCGTCCTTGGGAGGCTCGGTTGGCGGAGGAAAGGGCGGCTCCGCCGAACACGGTTACCGTCGCCAGTAGGGCCACGGAAACGAGCGGCAAAAGACCATATCGCCACTCCGGTTGAGTCTCCAGTCGGGTCCACGTCCGCCGCAACAGTTGACCACCCCAAAACAGCATCCCCAAGGACTCCAATTCGCGCCAGAGTCCGGTTCGACCAGCCCAGGACGGGCCGGCCCAGAACGCCAAATGGCCCAGGATCGACGCCAGCGAGACTGAAACGAGCATCGCCCCCACCAACCCGCCGACGAGCGCACGACCAAACTGAACCTGGGCTCCCAGCACCGCCCCGGAACCGATCGCGGCCACCACCAGCCACGCGCCCAAGGCCAAAAAGGTCACCGGCGCCAGTTCCGATCGGGCCTCCAAATCCATCGGCAACTCACCTCGATCCGGCCCCGTTCCACTCCCGAGCATGATCAGTGCCCCACACCCTGCGGCGAGTCCGACCAGGAGCCGATCCCACCCTCGGGGCCGGGCTCCTTCGCGGGTTCGGAATAAGCTCGCGGCTCCTGCTAACACGCCCAATCCCACCCACACTCCGATCCAAGGCTCCCCTGCCAGCCGAGCGTCTGGCGCCCATGTCAGGGGTCCCAGCGCCAGCAGCACCCCAACTCCCATGGCCGCTAGCCCCAGCCAACCCCGGTCCCCATCGGCCCGAGCCTCCTGATCATGCGCTGACGTTCCGTCCTTCATCCCCCCACGTTGGTTGCCATCTACCAGCCCAGTCCCCTGGTCTCAAAACATTGGAGAGCAGAGACTGGTCCGACCGGAATTAGAGTCTTGAAGAATCATGGCTGGCCTCCTCGTCCAAGCCCGTTTCCCGGGAGCGCGGGCATCTCGCCGGCGGGGGCTTTAGGTTTGCTGAGAGCTGAGAGGTAGATGCCGAGAAGCAGCCTTTGGTACTTACGGTTCGGCTGAGCTTCGCCTCGTCGCACTGCGCGTGTCCTTCCCGCTTTGCGCCTACCGTTCCTGCCTCTCAGCACTCAGCAATCAGCTATTCAACGGAACCTCGAATCACGCGGAAGAAACACGAATGGAAAAAGCCGGCGAGACGCCGGCGCTCCCAGACGAGCGTCTCGGGAGGTCACTCCCGACAGATCCCCGTTCCCGTCTCTCAACCCTCAACCCGCCTACCCTTACCTCTCAGCTGATCAGAATCCTCCCTTTCCTTGGCGACCGAAATCCGTTAAAAAACATCCATGAGCACTTCGGATGACTTGGCTTCCGGCCCGGTCGAACCCGCTCCGAATCTTCCCCCGCGATTTCGTATCTTGGTCGTCGATGACGATCCTCAGGTGTGTACGCTCATGCAGATATTTCTCCGGCGGGTTGGCGTTCTGGTGGAGACGGCTCCCGATGGCGAGGCCGGCTGGGAATGCCTCCAAAACCAGACCTATGACCTCGTCGTGCTCGATCTGGTCATGCCGCGACTTTCCGGTCTGGACTTGGCCCGCCGCATCCGCAGCCACAGCCTGACCGTCCCCCTCGTGGTCGTGTCGGGCGATCTGCACCAGTTCGACCGCAGCCACCTTCAGTCACTCCAGATTCTCGAAGCCTTCGAAAAGGGCTTCAATTTCCAGGAACTCTCCCGGCGGTTGGAAGCCCTGCTTCTCGCTCAACCGCGCCCTCCGAGTGCCTAATTCCCCCGCAGCCGCCCCCCGGCGCATCCTGGTGGTCGAAGACGAGGCGCTAATCGCGCTGGATCTGGAACATCGACTCACCAGCCTCGGCTACGTCGTGGTGGACATCGCCACCACCGCCGAATCTGCCCTCCAACGAGCCCGGGAACTCCGACCCGACCTGGTGCTCAGCGACATCATGTTGCGAGGAACGGTCGACGGGACCGAGGCCGCCACCGCGATTGCCTCCGAGCTGTCGATTCCCGTGGTGTTCCTTACGGGCCATTCGGATCCCCGGACCGTTCAACGCGCCAAAGACGCTGAGCCGTTTGGATACCTCGTCAAGCCCTTCAAAGACAACGAACTGACTGTCGCCCTCGAAGTAGCCCTGCTCCGCCACTCCCTGGAGGCCCGGATCCGGCGGGCGGAACGGTTTCTCGCCGCAATCCTGGCCAGTTTACCCGACGCCGTGGTCACCACCGACGCGGAAGGACGGGTGCGTTATCTCAATGAGTTGGCCTGCCAATTTGCTGGCCTGCCGGCCGGTGCCGGTCTGGGGCAATCCCTCGCGGAGCTCCTTCCGCTGGAGTCCCCCGACTCGTGGTCCGAGCTCGCGAACCGGCCAGCGTCGCCGGAGCAGGATCTGGGATTAAGGCCTCCCACCGGGCCGCGCCGGTCCATCGAAGTGGGCACCGCCCCTCTGGATTCCACGGTGGAAGGAGGCGGCGGCCGTGTTTGGGTGATTCGGGACATTTCTGAGCGGCGGCGACTGGAAGCGGAACGTCAACGGCTGATCGCGGAACTTCGGGCAACGCTGGACAAGGTGGACACTCTGCGCGGCCTGTTGCCGATTTGTGGTTGGTGCAAAAACATCCGCAACGATCAGGGTTATTGGCAGAACGTGGAATCGTATCTGCAGGCCCACTCTCAGGCCGAGTTCACCCACGGCATCTGTCCGGCCTGTGTTCAACGTCAGCTAGCTCAATTGGAGAGCTGAGAGCGAATTCCTGGTAAACAGCATGTTAGAACATCATCGACTCATTTGAGCAGCAGGCCGATCTGAGCGCAAAAGGGTAATCAACTTCACTGGGCGCGGGCTGCCCGGCTTCCATAACTTCAGCCGGGCATTACGCCTCCACCCGTTGATCGTCCACGTCGCCCGTGATTCCCATGGGGTCGATCTATTGCCCAGCTTCCAGCTGTAGTTTTTCTTTGTATTTTAGCATTGTATAGCGGCTCATTTTATGAATGTTTCGCCGGTGAACCTGCTGCTGGTAACCGAGGAAAAGGCCGAACAACCAATCCTCCACAAACTTCGTCCTGCAGCGTTCCCCAACTGGATTCTGATGATCGGCAACTGGCGGTCCGCCGATATGATTCACCGGGCACTCGTGGAACTGAATCAACAGTTGGGTCCCCTCCCAGAACTAGCGGGTTTGTCGGAGGAAGACATCGTTTTGCTGGCCGTTTCGATCCAAAATCGCCTGCGACTGGGCGGCTTCGAGCCGGTGGATTTCCCTCTGGCCCACCAAGTGGCTGAACTCAGGAAAGGCGGGGGATTCGCCGGAAGAATTCCCCGAGAAATCGGCTAGTTTCCAACTGCATCGAATGCGTAAGAAGTCCGAGAGTCCCCTAGGAGAATTGACCAAAACAGGACGGACTAACCGTCCAACATCTTGTTTGGAGGTTGGCGAAAGTGGCTTTCCGGACGGAACTCGGTCTACGGACCGCCCGCAAAGAGCAGTGATTAGAGAATGCCAAGGTAACTCTACCCTCGGGGCGAGCGGTTCCCACAATTCCCAGCGTCCAGGGATCGGCCCAAGTGCCGTGGATGGCCTCAACTGGCCGCAGCGAATGAATTCCGCCCTTCAGTGGCCCGCGCCACCGCAAGGGCAGCAAACGACAAATAGACGGCAATGAAGCGATCCATTTCCCTCAGGAGAGTCTCCACCCGATCTTGCCACTCGTCAGTCAAAGGTGCATTTCGGCTTTTCCTCCGGATCTCCTCGGAGGACTGGGCGAGCTGCAATCTAACCGCCTCCAGATTAGTGTCTTTCATGCAGGAAAAGGTGTTCTGTCGGTAACGGCACTCAAGTATTTAGAGAACGCTTGAACCCTGTCCTACTCTCTCCCGATTACTACATAGCCGGCTCAAAACCAGCGCCTCCACTTGGAGAACCAAGCTGCCACGGATCCATCCGGCTCCAAGGGCGGTAGGGTCACTTGTCGGAAGCCACGTTCGCAATGGACGAGGACGCACTCGTGGTCCCGGAGGCTGCGGAGTTTGTGGGGCTTGAGCTTGTGCTCTTCGGTTTCGGAGTAGTTCACGTTGCGCTTGCCGGCGCTGTAGCCCCAGGAACGCTTGATGACCCGTTTCTTGCCCAAGAAATCGGCGGCTTGGACGGCATCAGCCTCGTCCGCTGACCGAAAGATCAGGCGGTTGCGGAGATTGAGGGTGAGCACCCGGGATTTGTCGTTCCCGAGGGGCGGAATGAGCGAGGTGGTGGACTGGGCGGCGGCCACGACGGTCGCGCCGGCCTCGCGGATGACGTCCACGCAGTTGTAGTCGCTGGTGCCATCTTCGCTGGCGGTCATGAAGCGCTGGGCCTCGTCGGCCCAAAGAATCAGGAGGTTGTCCCGGGCTCGTTCGGCCCGGGACTTGTCAAAGCGGCGCAGGGCGTGGCTGTAGAAGAGGAGTTTGAGGAAGGTGTTCACGTAACGCCGCTCCGTTTGAAACTTTTGCGGCATGGTGGTGAGGATAATCCGGCCCTGGTCGATGGCGGCGAAGTCAAACGTGCTGGAGTCGGTGCAGAACACTTCGGCGATTTCGGGCGTCAGAAAGTATTGGAGGTAGTTGCCGATGGTTTCCCGGACGCCTCCCAACTGCTCTTCCGGCTGATTGAGATAGCGATTGAGAAAATGGGCGCGGACGGCGAGGCGCCGCGGTGTCTCCAGCAGATCGGTCAGGTCGTTGGCGGCCGCTTCGAGGTCATCACGACGCGATAGTAGTTCGTAGACGCCGACCAGGGTCACCGGACGGCGTAGTTCGAAGAGGAGTTCCAACCCATAGGCGATGTGGGTCTGGGCCTGGCTCTTGAAGAAGCCTTTGTCGCCCCCCTGCCCCAGGCTGGTGGCCGTATCGACGACAAACTTGGCGTACGTCGAAAAAGGAATGCTGCGGTCGCCGGTCAGGTTGTAGCGATGATGGGGCGTCCAGTCCGGATCGGTGTCATCGGGTCGAATCTGCAGGTGGATCAGGTCGCGTTCGCGCCCGTAGTGCCGGGCCATGGCGGCCAGGGTCTCCCAATAGACGCCTTTCTCGTCCACGCAGAGGCCGCCCCAGTGGGCCTCATTCTGGAACACCTGGTGGGCCAGCTGGTTGATACCCGAACTGGTTTTGCCCGAGCCGGTATCCCCGGTGATCAACCAACCGCGACAGAACTGGCTGCGCTTCCAAACCAAACCTCCCAGGCGAACGACGCCAACGGTCTTCCGGCGAGGAACGAACAGGAGCCAGAACGCCAGGATCGCGAGTGCAACCGCTCCCCGGATCAAGATGGGCCGTGGGTTCTGGAAAATCTGAACCCAGTCGGGCGGCAGTTGGGTCAAGTCGAAGGGGAAAGGCTTCACGCCCCAGCCCTCCCGAGCAAATAGCCCGCGAGTCCGCCGGCTAGTGTGGCCAGCCAGGCGGCGGTTCGCGTTACGGTCGGTGCCGGGACGTGGGTAACCCCTCTCTGAAGCCGCTCGTGCAGGCCGGTGGCAAGTTCCTGGATTGCCCGGGCCGTTTCGACCAACCGGGTGATGTCCGACCGGAATTGCTCGAAGGACGGCAATTCCCGGCGACGCAATTCGTCCCAATGCTGTTGGTGGATGCGGAACAGATCCACCAGCAACAACACCGCGTCATCCTCGCGCAGCCGGTGCTTCTCCCGCCATTGGACCAGCGCGGACTCGAAGTCGTCGTCAAAGCTGGTCACCTTGTCGTCGGGCCGTTTCATTTGTCCGGCAGGAGGAGTTTGCGTACCGAATCGAACTCGGCGTAGAGCCGTCTTTGCCACGTCAGCAGCCGCTGACGATCCAGCAGGCTGAAGGCAGGGTGTTGCGTGGCTCCAGTAACCGTTAGGCCTTCGCGGTTCAGGGCCTCGACGAGCCAGTCTTGAAGCCGGGGCATTTCGATCTCGCGCCCGGCCAACTCGTCCTTCAGCCGCACCCGGATCTCGGCCGCATCGAACAGGGCAAAGCTGTCGCTATGGGCCGCATTGCGAACGACCAGGTAGCCGCTCGTTTTCCCCAGATGTTCCGCCAACCGCTGAAGCTGATCCACGCTGTCGAGCTCGTGGTTGACCGGCATCACGAGGGTCAACGCCACATCCAGCGCCGACAGAATGGTGGGAAGATCAATTTCGGTGAAATAGTCGAGGAACAGGTCGGTCGAAGCCGCCCGGCAATCCACCACCACGAGGCGCGTCGTTTCGAGTGCTTGGAAGATAGCATCGAGTTCCCGGTGCTGGCTGAGATCGAGAAATTGGGCGTCGGGATGGAATCGTTTCAGGGTCGAGTTCTCGTTGTCGCTATCGATGGCGACATGGGCCACGGCGTGGTCCTTGAGGAACTGAACGAAGTTGACTGCGAAGAAGCTCTTTCCGACGCCTCCTTTGCCGTTGATGACCAGGACGAGTCGTTTCATCGCGCTTGTGGGTTCAGCATCCGGACTTGGGCGATGCGCGGCCCTCGTGGTCGCGGCGGAGCGGCCCCTTCCCCGTTCTCCGAAGGAATCGGTTGAGGCACGGGTGATGGCGTGGCCTCGTCCCGGCCAGGTGCGTCTACCGCGGGGACAGAGCCCGGACGTTTGCGATTTGGCCTTCGGCGCGGCCGGACCATCTCGCCCAGGATCTCGTGGCAATACGCCGCGACGGCCGTCTTACTGATCGGTAGACAATGCTGCGTCAGCAGTTCCGCGATGGCCCGGTAGGAGGCTCGCTTCTGCCTCAACTCGACAATGACGTCCTTCGCCGAGGACAGTTCTTGGAATCTCTGTGGACGACGCGGTGTAAACGCGGCGACTGCCAGGCGGACGCTGGTGGGATCAAAGGAGGACATGGCAGGACGGGAGTTGATGGAGGGGTTGACACGGTCGAGGACGGGACACGGAGAAGACAATTCCGCGAGGTGGGCGTGGACATGCCGCGGCACTGGAGAGTCCCCGGCTGAGGACTGACTGGGGACTGGTTGCGGACTGACCGCGGAAAGTTCCGGGCTTCGGACTGTGCCGGGACATTCCGTGTCGCGGGACGTGAACGGGTCGTGGACACGGATCTTCCAGCGGACTTGCCGTGGTCACGACCTGATCAGGTCTTCGGAGAGATCGTGGACGCGGCTTGGCCGAGGCCAAGTCACGCACGAGTTCGCGGCCGCAGTTTCGTCCATCGGCACATCCAGCGCACGACTGTTCCTCGTCTCTCGCGCGGCGCCTCCGCGGACACCAAAACCTAACGGAGATTAGGGGTAACGCGTGCCCTCTAGAAATGAGACTCCAAGTCGATTCCGTTCGACGTCCCAGACCTGAACGAACCCCTCGGGCGTGGAATGGGAACGGTGAGCCGACTGTCGGCCCTTTGCGAACATTCGGCCGCCCCCGATGGATAGGGTCGCTTCGGGGATACCAGCCCCCATTGCGGGACTCAGTGACAGTCCCCACTCGATCAAACTGGATTGCCAATTCATCGCCCAGAGTGCTGTTCCAACACTTCGAATCACCGCCCGTTTGGATCGCCGCCTTCATGATCCACTTCCTCCGATTCGAACTCCACGACGCTTGGTTCTGGCCAGCTCCTGTCGGTGTCCTGGCCGGATTTCAGGGAGCCACTGTGCCCGTTCTACCTGGTCGGGTCGGATGGGGAGTGCCCGCGCCTCACCGAACCCGAGGTGGGCGGCGATCTCTTCGGCCGCGATCTGGGAGGGAGCTTCCACCACCGTCCGCAAAGGATCACCCAACGCCTTCGCATACTCCCGGTCGGAATGGTAGATGCCCCAGGTCTGATTGGCTCGAGCCACCGTTTCGCTCATGGGCAAACTGAATCAGAACGCCCTTCCCCGAAGATGTACCTGATACACAAAATGCACGGAGCGTCCGGATAGTGTCCGGTCCATGGTAACGGCCAAGACGCAGTACAGCCTGACCAATGCCAAGGGATACTTCGAAGAACATCTGTGCGTCGGGGACTACTACGACGAAGGCCAACGAGTTGCCGGTGAGTGGGTCGGATTAGGAGCGGAACGGCTACGCTTGTCCGGGAAAGTCCGCGCGGAGGAATTCCTTCGGCTTTGCGATAACCAGGATCCGGCCACAGGACAACTGCTCACCCAACGGCTCAAGACTACCCGCCGCGAAGGGGAGGACCTGACCGCCAATCGCCGGATTTTCTATGACTTCACCTTCTCGCCGCCCAAGTCCGTCTCGCTTGCGGCGTTAATCGGCGGAGACACCCGAATCCTGAAGTCCCATGCCCGAGCCGTCCGAGCGGCTTTAAAGGAGTTCGAGGCCTTCGCTGCGACTCGGGTCCGGACCCACGGATCGGCCAATGACCGAACCACGGGGAATTTCGTCGGCGCTCTCTTTACCCACGACACCTCGCGGGCGCTCGATCCCCATCTGCATACCCACTGCATCGTTTTCAACGCCACATTCGACCCCCAGGAGAACCGGTGGAAGGCGCTCCAGAATCACGAACTGCTGCGCGCCCGAAAGTTCGCCGAGAACGCCTACTACCATGAGCTGGCACGCGATCTTCGGTCCTTTGGGTACGGCATCCGCAACCGGGCGCGCGGAGATTTCCAACTCGAGGGGGTCTCAGACGAACTCTGCGAACGCTTCTCGAAACGGCACACCCAGATCGATCAAGCGTTGACCCGACTTCTAAAGGAGAAGCCGGAACTGGCGGGCGGCGATCTCATGGCCATGCGTCGATTGCTGGCAACGGCGGAGCGTGCTCGAAAGCAGCAAAACCTCGGACAGCGGGAGCTCCGGTCGCTCTGGAATTCTCAGCTGTCCCCTGAGGAGCGGAGAACCCTGGAGGAATTGGGACGCTCGTCCGCGCCTCATCCATCCGAGGACAACCCGTTGACCCTTCGCGAGGCCCTGCGTTGGGCCGAGGAGCACTTGTTCGACCGAAACTCGGTCGTTCCGGAATGTCAGATCTGGCAAGAGGCTCTTGGGCGGGCTCGCGGCGGTGACTTCTCGGTGGCGACACTCAAAGCGTCCACCCAGCGACGTGGCTACCTCCGGGATGAGGGCCGTCCGGGCGAAGTGACACTCCCCGAGGTACTCCACCGGGAATGGGAGATCGTTCGCTTCGCCAAGGAGGGTTGCGGCGAGCGAGCACCCCTGGTCGAAAGTCCCCAAGGGAGCCATCCAGAACTCGATGACGAGCAACAGCAGGCACTCCACCATCTCCTTCGTTCCACGAACACCGTCACCTTGTTTCGAGGAGGCGCCGGAACCGGGAAGAGCTTCGTTCTGCGACATCTGATTAACGAAGTGCAAACGACCGGGCGCCCCGTCGTCGTCTTGGCCCCCCAACGACAGCAAGTCGTGGAAATGGAGCAGGCCGGATTCCCTTCTCCCAGCACTGTCGCCAGCTTCTTGCAGAAGTCGGAACTGGCGGAGGGAGCTCTGGTGGTAATCGACGAGGCGGGCCAGATCGGTGGTCGCCAGATGCTGGAGCTCTTCCAATTCGCGGAACAGCACCACGCCCGAATCCTCCTTTCCGGTGACACTCGCCAGCATGGCCCCGTGGATGCCTCCGACGCCCTCGTCGCCATCGAGAAATACTCCGGAATCCGCCCCATCGAACTGCACACCATCCGCCGACAGAACCCGTCCCTAGGTCGTGACGAACTCGAACGGCGAAAAATCCGGGACTACCGGAAGGCCGTCGAAGCCGCCGCGAATGGGAAGCTGGCCGAATCATTCGCCCGCCTGGAGGCATCGGGCTCGGTCGTTTCATGTACCCTGGCCAACCAAGCCGACACCTTATCCGAAGAATACGTCCGGATCCGGCAACAGAACGCTTCGGCCGTCGTCGTCTCCCAGACCTGGGCGGAAGTCCATCGCCTCAACACCTCGATTCGGGACGCACTCAAGTCCAAAGGTCTCATTGGCAACTCAGATACGGTCGTCCAGTCGTTGGACAAACTCGACCTGACCAACGCCCAAAAGCGCGATGAACGGTTCTATCCATCCGACGCCATCCTCGTTTTCAACCAAACGGTGCGTGGCACCCCACCAGGAAAGACCGGCAAACTGGCCGGAATCGTTTCCAGCGGAGTTCTCGTCGAGGTCGATGGCCAGTTCATCACCGTCCAAAACCGCCTCCTGGACCGAATTACCGTCTGCCTACCCCGCCAAATCCCGATTGCCCACGGCGACCGTCTCCATTTGAAGGCCAACCGGGCACTGGCCTCTGACGCCAAAGTCACCAACGGCGAATTGGTCACGGTTAAGGCAGTGGAAGGAGACGGCCGGATCGAGCTGACCGACGGCCGGATCCTAGACGCGACCTTCCGGGAATTCCAACCCGGCTACGCGATCACGTCCTACGGCTCCCAAGGCAAAACCGTGGACTATGTCCTATTCTCCGACTCCACCATAAAGGCCGCCACCAACGCCCAGCAATGGTACGTCAGCATCTCCCGCGGCCGCCGCGGCATCCGAATCTTCACCTCTGACAAGGATCAGCTCCGCGAAAACCTCGTCCGCTCCGGCCACCGACCCTTAGCCCTCGATCTCGCTGGTGGTCTACCCCGCCCCGGCCACCGCGACGTCTGGCATCGCCTCCGCGGCTACCTCCTCCGTTTCGGCAAGGCCGCCGCCAACCGCTTCATCCGAATCAAATCCCTTCGCCGCCGACACAATCATCAACCACCCATCATCCATGAACACAAAACTACCCGAATGCTGGGCGAGCGACCCAAACGCCCGCGGAGTCAGAATCGAAGTCTCCCCTGAACTCACCCTGCTCCTCCCCTTCGACCAGTTCCTCTACTCCGAACTCCACCAAACCGCAGAAAGCCAACGCTTCCACATGACCTTCGCCTCCCACGAAGTCACCATCACCGGAACCGGCCTGCATCGAATCGAAGTCGCCCTTCAACGAATGCAGCTGTCGTACATCTCCGCCGTGCAATCCCGCTTCCTTCCCGTCGTCGCGAATGAACAGCCGGTAATTCGAAAGATTGCCGTCACCGTGATGGAAAATACGGACTGCCCGAATGTGGCCAAATAGTGCCGTGCGGTTTGGAAGGCTCTAAAAGACAATCCAGTTGGTGTCGGGATACAGCGGATGCGGGATTCGTGATTCGTCAAGGGGAGCAAAAGCGTTAGGGATCGGGGGAGACCGGTAAGGTGAAGATAAATGTGGAGCCCTGACCGACGATGCTTTCGACCCAGATTCGACCGCCGTGACTCTCGACAATTCGCCGCACAATCGCGAGCCCCAGGCCCGTGCTGGGCTCGCCGGCAGTACTGCGGACGCTTGCTTTACTAAAGGGCTTGAAGAGTCTGGCAAGATCCGCCGCAGGAATACCCTGGCCCTGATCCCTCACGGAAACTGTGACCGATTGTGGAGTGAATTCCGACCGGACAATCACGCGGGTGCCGGAATGAGAAAACTTAAGGGCGTTGCTGATGAGATTGTTAAGCACCTGCTCAATCTTGCCGGCGTCGAAAGTGAGTACCGGCGCAGCGGGTGGGGCATTGAAGACTAGGTCGATTCTCTTCCGGGAGGCGAGTACGCGATTCAACGTCACATTGTGCTCAATCAGGCGGACGAGATCGGCAGGTTGGCGGTTAAGTTTCAACTCTCCGGATTCGATCGACGAGACATCGAGGAGATCGGAGACTAGATGGAGCATGAACTAGCTCTGCTCCTTGATCGTGGCCACAAACTCGCGTTGGTCAGGAGTGAGAACCTCGGCGGCCTCAGTTTCCAAAAATTCGGAGTAAGTGAGAATGACCCCCAGTGGGGTGCGCAAATCGTGAGCGGCCATCCCTAACAAGCGATTCTTCTGCTCGTTTAATTGCTCCAGCTCGGCATTCTTTTTGGCCAGCTCCCGTTGTAAATTGGCCATCTCGTTGTTCACGCGAGTCAACTCCTCATAAACGGCGTCGTCGCGTTCAAGGGCCTTTCCCACTGCGATGGAGAGGTCCTTCGACGTCGCCCGAATGAGGTTGGTCTGCTCGTTGTTGATCCGGATCAGTTGTTCATCGAGATCGCTCAGACCTAGACGAGAGCGCGCTGCCACAATCAGGTATCCGGAGCCCTCAATGAGGGCCCCGCCAAAGTGCAGTGGAAGAAGCACCCCATCGACCGGCACGGTGATTTCCCAATCATAGGCGGCGTCACGGGCATGCAGCTCTGCCAAAAAGGAACCGAGCTTCGCCTGAACGCCCGCATCCACCATCTCGCTAAGCGCCGCTCCTACCCTGACGCGATTCGAAATGCCTAAATCATCCCGCAAAATCCGCTGGACCGTGCCATTGGGTGCGCAGACGAGAACGATTCCGCGTTCTAAGTCAGTCGCGCTCATTCGCCACCTCCATCCACCAACCGATTGGCCAGGGCGATGGCTTGCTCTGCGTCGGGTGCGGAGCCGTCGGCGCCGATTTCCCTCCATAGTTCCCGATTCTTGACGAAGGGATAGCCACCCACCAAAATCTTCACTCGTCTGGCGGTCTGATGCTCGCGCACTGATTGAATCAATTCCTGGACCGCCTCGACATGGTAGGAAATCGTGGCTGAAACGGCGAGCACATCGGCGCGCTGTTCGATGACGCTTGCGACGACCCCGGCATGGGGCGTATTCGCGCCCAGGTAAAAGGTGCTCCAACCATCCATCTCGAAAAAGTCCGCCACCATTCTGACGCCTATTTCATGCAGATCGCCCGATACGCAGGTAGCAACCAGGGTTCGTCCATTTTTCGCCGAGGCGAAGATGTGCGGGTAGAGCTGCGACATAATGAGTTGGGTGGCTGCTGAGCAATAATGTTCCTGCGCCACCGAAATTTGATTGAGCTGCCAGAGACGGCCAATCTCATATTGGGCGGGCTGGAAGACGTGCAGGTAAATCTCTTTTACCGATGTGCCCGCGGCGACCGCGGCCAGAATGAGTCGACTTGCGAGATGCCGTTCGCCGCGGCGCAGCGACTCCAGATATTGGTGAGCCAGCGGGGAGAGCGGTTCGCCTTCGTGGAGGAAGGTGGGCATGTCGTTGGGCATTTCCGGCAGCGCCAGTAGGGCGGCGGTTACGAATCCAGCGGCCAGGGTGCCGTCTTCCACTGGCAATCGAGCGCGCAACACTTCGGCCAGACATTCCAGCTTGGTGGCCAGCTCTGTGCCGATCACGTGGCGGTGAACCAACACCACTCTCGCCCAAGCGATGTAGTCGATGAAGAGCGCCTGATTGTTGAGCGCGACTGCCTGAGCCAGGTATGACAAGTGGGATCCGGCATCCTGAAGCGACATTTCGCGATCGATTCGGCCAGGACACTGCTCCAATTCCGACTGTCGAGCGTATTCCCTATCCACCAAGTCTGCGGCAAGTTCCGTACGCCGCTTGAGGATTGCTTCGCTGACCTGGTGATGAGTTGAAAAGCCGGGCATACCAAATATTTAGCGCCTCCGCGCGAGTAAGTGCGGCATTTTGGTCTCAGGCTTCACGCCTTCGAAGGATTCCCTGCACGCCGCAGGGTCCAATTGGTTGGGTCCCAATAGTTGACATAACGTTTTCACCGAATTGGGGTTTTGGCGGAAGGTAGTCGCGCCTTCGGCGAATAGCTTGCAAAATCGCCACCATTCAAATCCCGACCAATCTTGGCCGTCCGAGGGCAACGACAGCAAACACGCTGTCATCAAGGATTGGGACGAACATTCCTCCTTCGCCATACCGTGGGCGAGACGCCTTCCCACTCCTGGAAGGCACGAAAGAATGAGTTGGTATCTTCGTAACCCAGCAAAAAGGCGACTTCGTTGAATTCGACGGCTGCCTGCTGGAGATAGTCGTGCGCTAGCTCTCGTCGAACGTCCTCCAGCAGTTCTTAAAAGGTGACCTTCGATTCGGAAAGGCGACGTTGAAGTGTGCGGACGCTCAGGCTGAGTTCTTGAGCGACATCCTGTATCGTCGGCCGCTTCCCCGCCAGGGAGCGCCGCAGGGTTTGCTTCACCAGTTCGCCCGCATCCCTGCGCGTGTTCCGGGAGTTCAGTTCAGAATCCAACTGCGCCGCGATCAACGTCACCAGTTCCTCGTTGTGGGTTACAAACGGGCGGTCGAGATCGTCGCTGCGAAACACCAGCGCATTGCGGTCCGCTTTGAACCGAACCAGGCAGCCGAAGTGGCCTTCAAGCAGCTCGCGATGCTTTGTCGGCCGGATCAGGTCCAAGCGCAGCGGCACGATCTCGCTGTCGGAACCCCGTCGTGCCACGTTCAGAATCCACGAAAGCCCCACATCCACCATGATGTCCGGCTCGGTTTCCTTCGCTTCGAGAAAGAAGAATTCCACCGAAGTTTCCTGCTCCTTCCTTTGGACGCGGATTTCCTCCGGACACGTCAGCTGTTTGTAACGGGCGAGCCGTTGGAGGGCGTCGCCGAAGGATCGGCTGCAAACACCGGCGATCGCCAGGGGATGGCTGCGCTCGAATCGCAACTCCGTGCCCAGCCTGAGCCCGAAACCCGGTTCCGGACTCATTTCCTCGACGGCCCGCCAAAGGGCGAAGATTTCAGCCGTCGTGACGTAGATCTTGTCCTGCTCGAAGAGATTGGCGGGCAATCCCGAGCGGCGAAGCAGTGCCGCCACAGGTATCTTCTCCTGCGCAAACCGGCGTGCCCATCCTTGGGTGATGCGGAATCGATCTGGCATCGGTGGATTGCGCTGCTTTCGCAAATCGGTCACTTCGCCTTCACGTCGTAACAGAAGAGCGTGTCCTGGTCGCGGATGTAGAGTTTTCCGTTGGCGACCACCGGGTGCGCCCAGGCCGGCTTGTCCGTGCGCTCGGGTTGCGTGAACCGTCCACGCTCAAGGTATTCCTTTCGGCTGGGTTCGATCAGGACTACCGGGCCTTCCTCGGTGCGGTAGTAGATGCGGCCGTCGGCGAAGGCGACAGAGCCCTTGGTCACGCGGCGCTTGTCCGAATCCTTTTCGTTCCAGAGGACCTCGCCCGTCTTAAAGTCGAGACAAGCCAGGTAGCCGCCGCCGTTCCCGCCGTTGGCACCGAACAGCGCATCATCGTGCAGGATCACGCCGCCGTGATGGTTTTCCATGTTCTTCGAGAACCAGGCTTCCTCGGCGGTGAACTCGCCGTTACCGCCCTTAGACAGACGCGCCAACCCACCGCCCGCGCCATAGGCCGAGGCCGCGAAGACTTGGCCGTCGTGAAAGATCGGCGTGGAAATGTTGAGCTTCATGCCGTTGGCGGGCTTGTCGTAGCGCCAGAGCAATTTGCCATCGGCGGCGGAAACCCCGGCAACCGTAGTCGCCAGGAACTGCACGTATTGGCGTTGACCTCCGAAGTCGATCGCGATGGCGGACGAATAGGCGGCCCCGGTCTCCTGCGGCCCGAAATGCTTCATGCCGACTTCGTCCTCCGTCAGTTTGGAGTCGCGGTTTCCATCGATCTTCCGGAGCGCCACGGTGGCGTTCTTGATTTCGGCCGCGTCGAGAGTGCCATTCCCGTTGGAATCCACCGCGGAGTGGGCCTTCATCATGCGGATTGCGCCGCCGCGGCGACGTCCTTGTCCGCCACCAGCCGGGGCTGGGGCGGACACCTCGTCATCGGTGAGGCTGCCATCCTTGTTCTGTCGAAGGACTCAAGGACAGACGGTGCGGTGGCGAGTTCCTCGGTTGAGATCGTCTTGTCGTGGTCCTTGTCGAGGGTGGAGAGCACGAGGTCAGTCTCGATCACGTTCGGCCGGTTCTCAGGCTTGGCCGGAGCCGCCTGACCGGCCTTCTCGGGCACGAAGTTCTTCCAGATCACTTCGCCGGTGAGTTTGTTCAGCGCGACCATCGTCGTCTCGGTTCCACCTGCTGTTCCGATCACCTTGTCGCCGTCCACGAGGGGCGACTCCCGGTAACTCCACATCGGCATCCGTCCGCCGAAATCCGCCATCAGGCTCCGCTGCCAAAGCACCTTGCCGTCGCTCGCTTGAAGGCAGGCCAAGTTGCCGGCGAGCCCCATGACATAAAGGCGATCTCCGTCGACCGTTGGCGTGGCGCTCGGACCCTCCTTGGATTGATGCCAGCTCGTCGTATAGGCCGGACCAACACGCACAGCCCAGAGTTCCTTGCCGTCCTTCTCCGAAAGAGCCCAGACCACCTCGTCCTCGCCCCGATGGCTCATCCCGTAGATGCGTCCGTTGGCAATCGAGGGTGTGCTGTCACCACCGCCAAGAGCTTTGGACTTCCAGGCAAGCGGAGGGCCATCCTTGGGCCATTCCTTGAGCAAGCCGGTTTCCTTGGAATGGGCTGTGCGCTCCGATCCTTGCCACTGGGGCCAATCAAACTCTCCGCAAAGGGCTGATTGTGAGGAAATTACAACCACCCCGGTGAGGGCGATGGAGTGTGTCCGAGATCTGGTTTCGAGAAGAGGATGCATCGGTAGTCTTGACCGGTGCGACCACTAGCGGATTACGCCAATTTACTTGCAAAAGACGCCAACATGAATCTGTTACCTTGTTGTAGTGGATGCATTCCTCCGCGGAATGCCCGTTGGAGTCCGTGGTGGTTTAGGGACTGAAGTGCGAATAACTTTCCCTCTATTTCTGCCTGCCCATTCTTAAGTCGACTCGTCACTTAATCTCCCGAATGCGGTAAAATATTTCAGGGGCGGGGGGAAAGGATCCGAGAAGAACTGGCCGGGATTGCCAATGGCATCGGTCGCAAAGGGAGTCCAGTTCTTCAAATCAGTCGTGCGCTCCACGGCAAATTGCGCTGGGGTCGCCCCGGTGACCCTCAAGCTCGCGTGACCTGTTGCCGTCTGACGCGGCAAAGGCTGCGCTTCCCGTTCATGCCAGCAAGCCAACCCCAGCGACTCGACATCTCCGGTCACCGGCTGTTCGGGCGCCAGATAGGATGCGCTGGCGAGATGGTTCCTACACACGAAAATCCCGTCGATGTTCCGCTGGGCGACTGCCGGACGATGTCCGCGGGCCCGGGTTTTCATGCCGCTCCGCCAGACCGCCGGTGAAAACTCCTGCACCAAGGACGCTTTAGGAACGCCGAATTCCTGATAGAACTTGAGGGTTTGATCGGCGATGGCCCGGGCGGAGTGCCAATGCTAGAATCGTTTGAGTTTCGAATAGATTGTTCCGTGCGTTCGAGGTGTTGAGGGCGAAGCAGTTCTTTGACAACCCTTACGAAACAATCCTCCGGTGGAATGGCCGTATGTCAAAATCTCGGGCGTTTTCGGCACGGATGGAAGTCTGTTTAGGAGAGGACCAAGAAAACATCCTCACTAGTTTGACAATAAGTGAACAAGGCGGACCAGTAGGTAGCTGCAATCTCGCGGCAAAAACAAATTACGAATCTGATGAAAACAAAATGGATCTCTTCGATCGTCTTGGCTGCCGTTGCAACGCTAGGGGCCGTCAATGCCGCCCCCGAAAACATCGTAGTTGTGGCCGTCGGTGCCGGTCAGTTCAACACGCTGGTGGCCGCCGTTAAAGCCGCCGAGTTGGTGGAAGTTCTGAGTGGCCCCGGACCATTTACAGTGTTCGCGCCGACCGATGAGGCATTCAAGAAACTTCCTGCCGGGACGGTGGAATCCCTCCTGCTTCCGGAGAACAAGGAAAAACTAGTGGCGATTCTAAAGTACCACGTCGTTTCGGGCAAGGTCATGGCCGCGGACGTGAAGCCGGGCAATGTTAAAACTGTCCAGGGCAGCGAACTCATGGTCAAGGTGGCCGACGGCAAGGTCACCGTGGACGGGGCCAATGTCGTGAAAACGGACATCATGGCCAGCAACGGCGTGATCCACGTCATTGATGCGGTGGTGCTGCCGAAGTAATTTCTTAGAGCGGGCTTCAAAGGCCCCGGTCCCACGGACCGGGGCCTTTTCGTTCGGCTATGGTCTCCCACAAACGCTTGTCCCGCGGCGGGCCGAAGCCTACTGAGAGATACCAATAGGTGCCACGAACGTGACAGTGGCCGAGGTACTCGCTGAGTTAGGCCAAATGGGCTTCCACGTTCACCCCTATCCGATACTACAGCAGAATCCTCTGGACGGCGAAGAAGAGGCACAGATCGTGAATTCGCGGTCCTACGCAGTCCCCGGGGGCGTCGCCACCCAAGCTGGCAGGCCACCGATACGAACCAACTGTGGGCCGGGGCATGGATAGGGACATTGGCGCAACTCGTTCAGCGGGGCGCAGGAACCATTGTTTCCAGAAGCTTCAAAACATCATCCAAGGGAATCCGCAACCCTCCAAATTGGCGGGCGACTTCCCCTTCCCGGTTGAGCACCGTGATGAGATTGGAGTGAGAAAACTGTCCTCGGCCGTCCTTCTGATAATTGACCCCCAATAGAGCGGCCAATTCACGGACATCATCAGGCTGCCCGGTCAGCAGAGTCCAATGGGTGTTGCCGAGGTGTTGAGTCTGCCGGAACTTCGCGAGCGTCAAGGCGTCGTCCCGCTCGGTGTCGAAGCTTACAAGCAGAAAATCTACTTGGTCTTTCAGGGCGACGGGCAAGGAAGATTCGAGACGCCGCAGTTCATTAACCAGGATCGGGCAGGCATATTCACATTGAGTAAAAAACATGGCGACGATCTGGGGCCGACCCCGTAACACCTCGAGCCGGATGTTTGTCTGAACATCGGAAATCCAACGAGACTCAAGTAAGTACAGTGAGGTATCGGTCACCGGCCCTCCGGGGAGGAACTTCCGGCAACAGGGCGGAAGACTGTTGGTGTCCCCCGGCTCGCTTCCGGCGGCGGGCTCGGAACCGAGCGTGAGACTAAAAAGAGCGAGCATCAGAGCAGGAAGTAGTGGTGCGAAAGAGGTTTTCATGGTGAGGGGGCTGCTTTTGATGGAAAATCGGCGGCGCAGCGGAAGCCGAGGTTGTGGAGGGTGTACGAAGCTTTCAGCGAACTGCGAAATCCAGCTCGCATAAAGGCTGGGAAATTGTCGCGGTCCTGCGCCCCTTGCGAACCGGCGCCACAGAAGAGTTGTCGTTCGATACCGGTGTCCCCTCGGGCGTCCCCGGTAACGAGAGATGAATTGAAATCGGCCGTCCATTCCCACACTAAGCCATGCAAGTCGTGAACCCCGTAAAAGTTCGGTCTTCCGGAACGCACCACGGGCAAGACGGTGGGAGAAGGGGTTCCGTACCAACCGGCGATCGACTGTTTGAATTCGACTTCATTGGTTCCTTTGGGGCCAAGAAATCCGGCTGACGCCGCCCATTCCCATTCGGCCGTTGTGGGCAGACGCCTGCCTCGCCAAGCCGCGTACGCCTTGGCGGCAAACCAGGAGACGTTGACTACCGGTTGGCGAAGTGTATCGGGCTCGTTGCCGGGATTTAGATCGTCAATCCAATGACGAAGGTAACCCGAATCGGCAAATAAACGCCGGACGGCGGAGCGACGCCACTGGGGTCTCGCCCGAACGAACTTCAAGAAGTCGTCATTACTCACGGGCGCGTCCTCCAGCAGGAACCTCCCGACTTCTACCTCAGGCAGATCATCCCGACCCCGAAAAAGGGGTCGATAGATCCCGGCGGGGATCGTGACGAGAAGGGGTGGATTTCCCGCCTGATCCGGGCTGGCCTGAGCAGTGGCCAAAACCCAGATCAGGAGGGAGGTGATCCAGTTCATCCGCGAGAAGAGTACGAAGTGCATAGCCTAGGGTTGAGTGCAACTGGCTACTGATGGGCGGACTGAGCCCTCACCTGACGAACCTGGTCAATGGTTACCGCGTCTCCAGTGTTACCCCAGGAGTTACGGATGTACGTCAGCACGTTGGCGATCTGATCATCATTAATGGCGACCGGCGGCATCACTCCCGAGAAGTTTTTGCCATTAACCGTGATCGGGCCTGACAGACCCTTAATGAGCGCGCGGATGGATCGGTCCCGATCCGCCATGAGGTAATCGGACTTGGCGAGCGGAGGAAAGACACCGGGAAGTCCCATTCCAGTCGGCTGATGGCACGCAAAACAGGTTTGCATATAGACCCTCCGGCCTTTCTCCATCTGCATCTCCTTGGAGAGCCCGGCGATTTTCGGATCGGCGGCGATGGCCTCCTTCATCTGTGACTGGAGGGAAGCCAGTTTCTTTTCCGAACCCGCACCGGCCTCTGCTTGTGAGCCCAGGTAGACGGCGTCCACTTCTTTTCCGGAATAGACCAGAAGGTTCTCCGGCCCGGACACCTTCAGCATGCCCAGGGCCCCTTTGTTGAAGGCCCGGAACAGAGAATGATCCACCAGGATGAAGGTTCCAGGTACTTCCAGTTTGAACTCCACGATGGTCGATCCACCGGCGGGCACGATCGTGGTCTGGACCTGACGCTGGTTAGCGACGATTCCCCCTTCCTGATAGACGTGGTCAAAAATCTCCCCAATCACGTGAAAGGAGGAAACGAGATTAGGGCCACCATTGCCAAAGTAGACCCGGACAGTCTCACCGACCTTGGCCTGCAGCGCATTGTCACCGACCAGTGAATTGACTGAGCCGTTGAAGACTACGTAGGTGGGTCGTTCATCCACCGCCCGCTCCTGATCGAACGGCTGAAGCCCTTCTTCGCCAAATTTCCCGCTCGTATAGAAATCGCCCTGCATCACATAGAACTCCCGATCGACAGGCGGCAGTCCCTCCTTGGGTTCGACGAGGATGAGTCCATACATGCCGTTGGCCACATGCATTCCCACGGGAGCGGTGGCGCAGTGATAGACATACAGTCCTGGGTTCAATGCTTTGAACGAGAATTGGGACTCATGTCCGGGTGCTGTGAAGGAACTGGCGGCGCCGCCACCGGGTCCGGTGACAGCGTGGAGATCGATGTTGTGGGGCATCTTGCTATTCGGACTGTTCTTCAAGTGAAATTCAACTAGGTCACCCTCGCGAATTCGGATAAACTTACCTGGAACTTCCCCACCGAAGGTCCAGAACAGGTATTCCACTCCGTCCGCCAACTTCTTCACCACCTCGGTGACTTCGAGATCGACTATCACCTTGGTGGGGGTCTTGCGGGTGATCGGTGGTGGCACCTCCGGGGCGGTGGTGAGGATAGCGCGCTCTTCTCCCTGAATCTGCGGGTCAGTTCCCTTAGCGGATGGCCCCTTTACGGCGGAACTCTCGGCAGGCGCTTCAGCACTGTGGATAGGTAAAAACCAGAGGAAGCTCGCCAACAGACCCAAGACGAAGGTTTCAATTGGATAAGTTTTCATAGACTCATTTTGGTACGGTTCCCAATTATTGTCGTGGCATGACCATGTCCTGAAATCACAAACCGCGAATTGATTTGAATCATGGATTCGTACGTTTCCGCTGGCGTGAGTACGCCTAGAAGAAACGAACGATTCTGGCCGACGCGCCGGTTCGGGTTGACCTCAGTCAACGTTTCGGTGGTAGGAGCTGCCCAGTCCTTGGATCCGACTGACGCTGTCGGCATTCTAAACCGCTTATGAACGACTCCCGCCAAAGGCGCGGTCCGGAAACCTGGAGGATTCCCTTCGTCGCCGGAGCCATGGCCTGTCTGGCGGCGGCCATCTGGGGTGGGTTGGCGAGACTGCCGGTGGACGTGCCGCTGCCTGGGCGATCGGTGGGCTGGGCAGCGGTTCACGGACCCCTGATGGTGTGTGCATTCTTAGGAGCCGTGATCAGCCTCGAACGAGCGGTCGGTCTGCCCTGGCGTTGGCCCTACTTGGCTCCGTTGCTCTGCATCATGGCGGGAGCCCACTTGGTGGCGGGTGGTGGGGGTCGGACCGGTGCGGCGCTGTTTTCAGCAGCCAGCTTGGTCTCGGTCGGAGCGTCCCTCCGAGTCATGAAAATGCGTCCGGAGCTCTTCACTCGGCTTTTGGTGGGCGGGACGTTGAGTTGGTTTCTGGGCAACTTGATTTGGCTCACGACCGCTGAAATCCAACGGAGTCTCCCGTGGTGGATGGTGTTCCTCCTCCTGACCATTGTCGGCGAGCGTGTGGAGTTGGGACGTTTTCAGAAACCAAATCCCAACGCTCCCCGGATACTGACCGGTTGCCTCGCCGTCTTGGGATTGGGCCTGGGCTGGGTTATGTTGGAACTGACTTGGGGGCAGCGAGTTTTTGGCGTGGCCCTAATGGCGCTGGCCATGTGGCTGATTCGATTCGATTCAGCCTGGCGGCAAATTCGAAGTCCGGGACTGCCGCGGTTCATGTCAATTTTTCTCCTCACCGGATTCGTCTGGCTAAGCATGGCCGGCCTTTTTCTGATAATGCGGGCTCCCCTGACATCCGGTTTCTCCTACGATGCGGCCCTTCACGCATTCTTTGTGGGCTTCGTCATCTCCATGATCTTCAGCCATGCGCCGGTGATCTTTCCGGGTGTCCTCGGATTGCGAATGGCTTGGAGCCCCATTTTCTATCTGCACGGACTGCTGTTGCAATTGAGTCTGCTGTTAAGGGTGAGTGGTGATCTTTGGGAATGGCTTCCAGGACGTAGGTGGGGCGGAGTGTTGAACGGTCTAACGCTTTTGGTTTTCGCGGTATCGACCGCCAGCGTCGTCTGGAAAACCAATCGGCAATCCGCTAGAACTATCACTCCCTCGTGAGTACATGCCTTGATTGGACCGCCATAAACGAGACCGCTAGAACCGGTCGAGCAGGCGAAGACTGATTCCGTTGATTTGAGTCAAGGGTCGATCAGCCCTCAGTTGCCAAAAGGCAGTAGGAGGCGTGGAATTCCCGCAGGAGATCAAACCATGAACACGGACTTCAAGCGACTGGATGTTTGCGCCTGGATTGCCCGGGGCGAGGAACCGTTCGGCCGGGTTCGTGCAGCGGTTGAGGCCCTGGGCGCGGAGGAAGGACTCTTGTTGGTGGCGCCATTTTTGCCAGCTCCGTTGATTGAATGGGTGAAGTGTGAGGGCTTCGAAGCCCAGGTCGAGCCAGGGACAAAAGGACGGTGGCTCGTTCGAATTTGGCGAGAAGCCGGTGGAGCCAGTTGACCGAGAAGGCCAGTGTTTTGGCGCCTCAAAAGAGTTCAAATTCCCCGGGGCTCAGATCAGTGTTCTTCTGTGAGCGATTCAATCTCCCAATTGCGGAATGCGGCCATTAAGGCGGCTTTGCGAAGTTCCCAATTGTTCGCTGGTCTCGGCCCAGAGGAGGTCGAAGCGGTCGCCGAACTGGTCTCCATCTGTTCCCTCGCTCGAGGAGAATATCTTTTTCATGAGGGGGCACCCTCCACGGGGTTCTACCTCGTTCAGAAGGGCGCCATCAATGTTCACCGGGTCAACGCAGCGGGCCGGGAGCAGGTCATTCATGTGTTTCGAGCCGGGGAGACATTTGCCGAGGCAACCCTGGCGACGGAGTCGGGGTATCCAGCCGACGCCCGAGCGCTGGAAGCCAGTCAGGTGCTGCTGATTCAAAAGGCAGGATTTATTGCGTTGCTCAAGAGTCGTCCGGAAATCGCGTTGAGAATCCTGGCCGTGATGAGTGCCCACCTACGCGTGTTGGTCGGACAAATTGATGACCTGATGCTCAAGGACGTGGAGACTCGACTGGCCAACTGGTTGCTCAAACGGTGCCCAACCTCCCTAGGAACAGATCCGGTGGAAATCGCTCTCAAGGGCACCAAGCGCGCGCTTGCGGCTGAATTGGGTACGGTCAGCGAAACGTTCTCGAGGACACTGGCCAAATTACGGGTGCAAGGTCTTGTCTCCGTTAAGGGACTCGTAATCGTGGTGCATTCTCCGAGTCGTTTGGCCGCACTCCTACGGCGGAATCTTGGGGAATAGGTCGGATAGCGACGCGACTGGCGTCGATCCTGATTTCACTCCCGCCGCTGGCGTAAAGCCACCGGGGCTTTCTGGGTTTGGTTGACGCAGGTCAAGGCCGCGCTCGATGGGCACGTGTTTTTATTTGGCTCATGCGAGTGGTCTTTCATATCTCCCCAACCAAGGCATCCCCATGTTGAGTAAATCGCAGGCCCGCATCTTCTTTCTGGGTGGCACGGGGGTGTTCACGGCAATTTTCTTGGCACTTACCTGGGACTCCATGCGGCAAATCCCGAAGTTGACCAATGATGACAAAATCACACCCGAGGTAGCCCGGGGCAAGGAGCTCTGGGAAGCCAACAATTGCATGGGTTGCCACACATTGTTCGGGGAGGGAGCATACTACGCACCAGAGTTGACTAAAGTTGTCGAACGAAGGGGAAAGCCCTGGATTAAGCTGTTCATTCAGGATCCGCAGAAAATGTTCCCCGGCGAGCGGAAGATGGTGAAGTACAATTTTGATGGTCGGCAGATCGACGACCTGATCGCGTTCTTGGAGTGGTGCGGCGAAGTAGATCTACAGGGGTTTCCGCCGAAACCACCCCTCCAAAACCAACTCAAGCCCACTGCAACTACTTCCGATCTCTCGGGACCTCCCGCTCCAGAGCTGTTCAAAACCATATGCCAAGCCTGTCACATGGTCGGCGGGGTGGGTGGCGTCATTGGCCCTGCCCTGGATGAAGTTCACAAGCGGAAGAGCAAGGAGGAATTGCTCGAGTGGATTGCCGATCCCCAGCGCCTCAAGCCGGGCTCGGCGATGCCACAGATCGATATGACCCCCGAACAACGGGAGGAGATTGTGACCTGGTTGCTGGGTCTTTCGAACACGTCGCCACGACCTGCGGGTCAACTAAAACCCATTTCCCAACCGGAGATTTACGAATGAAATTTCGATCCCAAAGAGTTGCCTATTGGTTCTTCGCCTCGGCACTGGCGTTGCTGGTGCTGCAGATTGTTTATGGATTCATCATGGGCTTCGCCCGGGTGGGCTTGGATGGCCTTCACGAGTGGATTCCCTTCAACACGGCACGAGCCGTTCACACCAACCTTCTCGTAGTCTGGCTCCTCTGCGGATTTATGGGCTCCGCCTACTTCATCATTCCAGAAGAAGCGAATCGCGAGCTGGCCTGGCCGCGACTGGCTTATGTTCAACTGATTTCGTTATTGGTGGTGGGCGTCATCGCGGTGGGCTGCTACCACTTTAACATTTGGGAAGGACGTAAATTCCTGGAGATTCCCCGCCCATTGGATTGGCTGGTGGTGGCCAACGTCCTGCTGTTCATCGGCAACATTGGAATGACCCTCTGGAGGGGTCGGCAGCACACCACCACCTCTATGGTATTGTTCATGGGGCTGCTCTTTGCTGCCCTGCTGTACCTGCCGGGAATGATCTCCGTCAAAAACCAGACCGTCGACTCGTTCTATCGTTGGTGGGTGGTACATTTGTGGGTCGAGGGTGTTTGGGAGCTCATCATGGGGGGCATCCTGTGCTACCTGTTGATCAAGTTGACCGGTGTGGACCGGGAAGTGGTCGAGAAGTGGCTGTACTTGATTGTCGGGCTCACGTTCCTCTCGGGCATACTCGGGACGGGTCATCATTACTACTACATTGGAGCACCCCGCTATTGGCTCTGGGTGGGGGGAGTTTTCTCGGCTCTGGAACCACTCGCCTTTTTGGGGATGGCGATGGCGGCGCTCGCGACTGCGCGAAAGGGAGGACGGAAGCACCCGAATCGGATCGCCCTGACTTGGTCATTGGGATGTGCGATCATGGCCTTTGTGGGAGCTGGGTTCTTGGGGATGGCCCATACACTTCCCCAGGTGAATCTCTACACACACGGTACTCTGGTCACCGCCATGCACGGTCACCTCGCGTTCTGGGGTGCTTACGCGATGATTGTCCTAGCCATGATGGCCTACAGCCTGCCTTTGATGACCGGGCGAAGACTTTGGGACACGCCCATGGCCACCTGGGCGTTCTGGACTTCCAATATTGGCATGGTCGGCATGACCGGGGCGCTTGCTGTAGCGGGAATTACTCAGGTTGCTTTGGAGCGCCGCCTGGGTCTCGATTTTCTGGTGGTGCAGAAGGAGATTGAGATGCATTTCGTTGGCCTATTGTTGGCAGCAGCCCTGTTCTCCACGGGAATCGTGATGTTTATCATCACATTCTTTCGCCACGGTTTGCCCAGTGATGAGGCATTGACCCCGGGGGTGTCGGGTGAGCCCGATGAGCCTCTCGTTGCGGGTTTATAGGAATACGCCGCCATGTCCTTGTTCTATTTGCCCGTCGGTCGGGAGGAGGAAATCTTCCGTCGCGCTTGGGAGTCCCAACTACCCTTGATGTTGAAAGGGCCGACCGGTTGCGGAAAGACCCGGTTCGTCCAGCACATGGCGGCCCAATTGGCGCGTCCGCTGGTGACAGTCTCCTGCAACGAAGACACCTCGGCAACTGACCTACTCGGGCGCCATCTCTTACTGGGTGGTGAAACCCGTTGGGTTGACGGTCCGGTGACTCGGGCGGCCCGCAGTGGCGCCCTCCTGTACTTGGATGAAGTCGCAGAAGCTCGGGCAGACGCCTTGGTGGTCATCCATTCACTGAGTGATCATCGACGCGAACTCTTCCTGGATCGAACAGGCGAAACAGTTGTGGCTCCGACGGAGTTCATGCTCATTGTCAGTTTCAATCCAGGATACCAACGGTCACTTCGTGAGCTCAAGCCCTCTACCCGGCAGCGATTCCTGGCGTTGCACTTCGATTATCCCAACGTGGATCAGGAGGTCGAAATCGTGGTGAAGGAAAGTGGAGTGGACCGGAGTCAGGCCAGGCGCTTGGTGCAAATCGCCCAAAAGATCAGGAGTCTGACCGAACTGTCGCTGATGGAGTCTGTCTCCACTCGACTGCTGGTTTCCGCCGGCAAACTCCTGGCGGGGGGGGTCCCCCCCCGACTGGCCTGTTCCTCGGCGATTGCGGAACCGTTGACCGACGATCCGGAGGCCCGCGCAGCTCTTCGTCACTTGATTGAGCTGGGCATCTGAAATCCCAGACTACGGAGGACCTATGCTGGACTGGGAGGAAGGGATATTCCTTGGAATTCGGTCGGTCTACCGACGGGCCTTCGTGAAACCCGAAGAAGCCCGGCGGCAGCAAGTGCGGGCCACGCTAGCTCAACGGCGCCGAGAACTCCTCCTTCTCGCCCACGCGGTCGTCGGGAAAGGGGTCGCGTTGTTCGAGACCAAAGAATGTCATCTCTGTGGACCGGAGCGCGTCTTTCTTCCCACTGAGTTTTCGGTGGCCAGAGACCACGAGGCTAACGTGGCTCTTTTCGGATTGAAGACAGTTTTGGCGGCTCTCGCGCTGAGGGATCAAGTCCAGGGCGTCCCTGACCTGATGGGGCGCTTAGAAGGGTGGTCAGATGAGTTCCCAGGGTTACCCCAACAGATCGAGCGAGTGCAGAACTCATTACCCGAGGGAGTAAACCTGTGGCGCGTATTGGGTGATCCTTTGGCCACAAGTGCCCCATCCCATCATTCGTTACCGACCGCTCAACCGGACACTGTCGAGAATACTGGGGAAGACCGTATTTCGGAAATGGAGGGGATCGGGCGGGTCCAAGTCACCAGCATCCCGCCGCGGGACGATTTTGGACCGGGCGAAGAGACTCCGCAGCACGCCTTTGAAAAGGTGGAAACCTTGGAGGAGTATGCGGGCCAAGCCGCCCGCCCCGATGGTGATGACCAACTCTCGGAGCATGGCGAGGCCTTGGATGACTTGCGGATGACTCAGGTAATGCGAACCGCAGATCGTCCCAGTTCGATCTACCGAAGCGATGTAATCCTTGATGGTCTCAACTTGGAGGTAAGTCGTTCGGATCATTCGCAGGGCGTGTCCTATCCCGAATGGGATCACCGCTTGCAACGATATCGACCGAACTGGTGTCACGTCCAGAGTAGCGCGACCGAGGAATCTGCCTCCGGTTGGTCCCAGAGAACCCGTTACCGACATCAGGGGCTAATTCGACGCCTTCGTCGGGAATTTGCCGCCTTGGTGGCGGAACGCCAGCGATTGCGGCGCCAGCCTCTGGGCAGTGAGTTTGACTTGGACGCCCTCATCGCGTCCGAGGTAGAACGGCGGGTCGGACATACGCCGGACGAACAAGTCTATCTGGACACCCGACACAAGCGACACGAGGTCTCCGCCTTGATCCTAATTGACCGCAGCTACTCCACGGATGCGTGGCTGGCGAACCGGCGGATTCTGGACTTGATCACTGAGATCGTCTTCTGTGTAGGGGAAGTCCTGAACGACCACCTGGATCGTCTCGCCGTGGCGGCCTTTGCTTCAAACACCCGGCATGCGTGCCGGTTTGATGTGGTTAAGGGTTTTGGCGATCCTTGGGAGGGATCTGGCGACCGACTGGGCGCCTTGGAGCCTTCGGGATACACCCGGATTGGCCCAGCGTTGCGACATAGCCAAGAGCTACTACGACGAGAGCACTCGCGACGGAAACTCATTATCCTGATCACGGATGGCCGCCCCTGCGACTACGACCAATACGAGGGAAACCATGGAATCCACGACGTCAAAAAGGCGATCGAGACGGGCGCAAGAGACGGGATTACCACCCATGCATTTGCTGTTGAACGAAAGGCCGCAGAGTACTTCCCCCGCATGTTCACGCCGCGCCATTACGATATCGTCGCCACGCCCGAGCACCTGACCCGAAAGCTCTGCCGCATGTTTGCTCGGCAGTTGGCCGCAGGCTGAACCAAAACTCGACAGCAGGACGTACTCTGGTTCACCCGCAAATCCTTGGGCTCAGAGCTCTCCGATTCAAAAACCAGAACCGGCAACAATACAGATCAACAGGCGAATCCAGTACTCCCTGCCCAAATTCCGACAGGGAACGGTGGCTTATTTGGTGCTTCGCAATCGATTTAGGAAACCTGTTCACTGGTGAGGTGAGGGATGGGCACGGTCTGGCGGCGTACCTTGCGCTAGGACCCAGAGCTATCAAACCCGCTCCCACACGCAAGGGACGACAAACGTGAATTCGATTCATGATTTCGATTCACTGATTGTGATCCACTCATTGAAGAAGGTTAAGCTGGGGCACGGCGAGCGCTGGTTGGTTTATGGCTGTGATTACTACCGACTACGTAAACTCGACCAGACAGGACAGGAGTTCGCGTGCTGACGTCGTCCGGCTGGGATTTGTTCCTTTGACCGATTGTGCCCCCTTGGTAGTTGCCCGTGAGTTTGGACTGTTCGCCCGCCACGGGTTGACGGTGTCCTTGAGCCGCGAACTCGGTTGGGCAACCGTCCGGAACAAGTTGGCCCACGGGGAACTCGATGCAGCACATGCCCCCTGCGGACTTCCGTTTGCCCTGCGCCTGGGACTCGGATGTCCGGCCACAGACTGTGTCGCCTCCCTGGTCATTAATCTCAATGGAAACGGGATTACACTGAGCGCCGGGCTCGCCCATGATGGAGTTCACGATCTGACCACCCTTTCAGAGTTCATCCGACTCCACCGGCGCACCCGCCGCCTAGTGTTCGGGGTGGTCTCCCTGCACTCCACCCACGCGTGGCTACTCCGCTCCTGGTTAGTATCCGGGGGCATCAACCCTGAGGAAGACGTCCATTTGGTGGTCGTTCCGCCCCCGCAAATGGCGTCCCATATGGCCGCAGGAAATCTGGACGGTTTCTGTGTCGGGGAGCCTTGGAATTCCGTCGCGATTTCCCGGCGGGTCGGATGGTGCGCCGCCCTTAGCAGCAAGCTGTCGCCGGGGCACCCCGAAAAAGTCCTCGCCCTCCGGGGAAGTTTTGCCGAATCCGGCGACCGTCCCATGCGACTGACGGCTGCATTGCTCGAGGCTTGCATGCTGTGCGCCGATCCCGCGCACCGAGAGAGGATCCTCCAACTTCTCTCCCGAAGGGAATACCTGGGAATCCCCGTATCCCTCATCGCGCCCGCCCTGACCGAACGCTTCCCACGCGGGAACCGACGCGTGGAACAAGTCCCGGATCTGCTCGTATTTCATCGAGACAAGTCCAACGACCCCAGCGCCGAGAAGGCGGGGTGGATTATCCGAAACATCTTCGAAGCCTCGATTCGCAACCGAATTACCCCGCTGGAACTGGGAAGAGTCTTTCGCTCCGACATCTTTTTCTCCGCTCAAGAATCCCTGCTTTCCCGACCCTGTCATGAAACGTAAAAATTCACTCAAGATGCGGCCCGTTGAATTGGGTCGCCGCTCCTTCCTCCGTCACTCGGCAACAGCGCTTCTGCTGTCCGGGGTCCCTACCGGTTGGGCGGGAAGATTGTTCGCCGATGATTCCCCCGAAACTGCCGACATTCGGTTTGGTATAATCGCACTGACCGACTGTTCGCCGTTCGTCATCGGCGCTGAGAAAGGGTTCTTCGCCAAACACGGCATCCGCCCCACGATTGCCAAGGGCGCCAACTGGGCCGCCATTCGCGACGCTCTCAGCAATGGGGACAATCAGGCGACACACATGCTCTTGGGCATGCCCTTGGCCTCGTCCATGGGCCTGCTGGGATCCCCCAAAAAGCCCATGGTGATCCCATGGCTCGTCAATCGAAACGGGCAGGCCATTTCGCTGAAAGCAGATCTGAAAGGCGCGGTGCAGGACGATCCCCGCGCTCTCAAGCCAATCGCAGACAAGGCGAAGTCTGCCGGGACACCGATGTCTTTCGCCATGACGTTCCCGCCGGGAACACACGCCATGTGGCTGCGGTACTTTCTCGGGGCGGGTGGGATCCACCCCGACCGTGACGTCTCCCTTCTCACCATCCCACCTCCCCAAATGGTAGCCAACATGAAGATCGGGAAGATGGACGGCTTTTGTGTGGGTGAACCTTGGAACGCCCGCGCTGTAGCCGACGGAATCGGATTCACCGCCATCACCAGCCAAAAGATCTGGCCGGACCATCCGGAGAAGGTCTGCGCCTTCACCGCAGAATTCGCCGACAAAAACCCCAGGACAGTGAAGGCAATTCTGAAGGGTCTGCACGAGGCCAGTGTCTGGCTCGATAATCCGTCGAACCGCGCGGAACAGTGCGAAATCGTCAGTCGTCCCGCCTATATCAACTGCCCGCGCGAGATTATTTTCGGTCGGCTCGGTGGAACGTACGACATGGGTGATGGGCGCACCTTTCAAGATGACCACCCCATGATTTTTAGCGTGCGCAACTGCAACTATCCCCAGCCCAAATACGCCAAGTGGTGGCTGAGCCAGTTCCGCCGTTGGGGCATGGTTCAAGGCGCGCCGGACTATGAAGGCGTCGCGCGCACGGTGTTTCGTCCCGACCTTTTCTCGGATGCAATGAAGGAACTTGGGGTAACGCCGGCCGGGCCCGATAACCGCCCCGAAACCCTCTTCGATGGAAAAACGTTCGATCCCGGCCAACCGGAGGCCTATGCAGCCAGCTTCGAAGTTCATTCCCGCAAAGACTGAGAGCACACGTTTCGTATGAATTCCACGAGTCTACCTGTCACCGCGTCCCCCATTTCCACGGCCCCAGCCTCTCATCCGATCCGTGCCGGAATTTACCGCTGGTTCTCCCGGTTGGATTGGTTCCTTCTACCCTTCGCGGGCGGGGCGGCGGTTCTCGCCCTGTGGTACCTCTCCAGCGCCACCTGGGCGAAGGACCTGCCGAATCCCACCCAGACTTGGATCGCGAGCAAACCTTATATCGTCGAGCCCTTCGCCAAACGCGGCGAACTCGACCAGGGCATCCTAAGGTTTACCTGGTTGTCCCTGATCCTGGTGGCCAAGGGCTACGCCATCGCCTTGGTGATCGGCACCCCCCTCGGATTCCTCCTGGGCATCTCACCCCTGTTCACCCGCGCCCTCGATCCCATCATCCAGGTGCTACGTCCAGTGTCTCCGCTCGCCTGGCTCCCCCTCGGAATGATTCTTTTCGGAGGATGGAAGGGCGCCAACGTCAGTGAACTGGCCGCCCTGTTCACGATTTCACTCTGCGCCATGTGGCCCACGGTGCTGAATACCGCCGTCGGAGTCCGGGCCATTCCCCAAGACTATATGAACGTTGCCCGGGTTTTAAAGTTGTCTCGGTGGAAGACGCTTACCAAGGTCATGATACCGGCCACCCTTCCCTACATGTTCACCGGATTCCGGCTCAGCCTGGGCATTGCCTGGCTGGTGATAGTGGCGGCGGAAATGTTGACGGGCCGGCCGGGAATCGGCGGGTTCCTCTGGCAACAGTATAACGCCTTGATCTACGAGCAGATTATCCTGTGCATCCTTACAATCGGCTTGGTCGGATTCATTTTGGATCGCCTGATGAGTGTGGTGGAACGGCGATTCCGTTCTGTCTGACCATATAATTCCCCGATCAACGCCAGGGGAACCGCCATGGCGATTCCCTCCTCCGGCGACAGCGCTGGCCGAATACGGAGCAGACCGGACGAATCCATTGATCGCCCCCTCAACTAAACCCAGTTATGCCACTGCTTGAACTCAAACAGGTTTCCAAACGCTTCGGCGATGCTTCCGTTCTCAACGAAGTGAACCTTTCTGTGGAGGAGGGTGAGTTCGTCGCCATTATCGGATACAGCGGATCCGGGAAAACGACGTTGGTGTCGATTCTCGCCGGATTGCTGGCGCCAGATTCCGGCACGGCCCTTTTCGATGGGCGAGCGATCGAAGGCCCCGGGCCCGAACGCGGACTCGTCTTTCAGAACTACAGCCTCCTCCCTTGGCTGACCGTGGTGGAGAACGTGGCCCTCGCCGTGGATCAATTGCATCCCGACTGGTCCGACAGCCAACGTTCGGCTCACACCGACCGATACGTCTCCATGGTCAATCTTGCGGCGGCGCGGGACAAACGCCCGGCGGAACTGTCCGGTGGAATGCGCCAGCGGGTCAGCGTGGCGCGCGCGCTTGCGATGAGCCCGCGGGTCCTGCTCCTGGATGAACCTTTGAGCGCGCTGGATGCCCTGACCCGGGCGACGCTGCAGGACGAAATCGCGCGTCTTCGTCGGGAACAAAACCAGACCATTGTATTGATCACCAACGATCCAGATGAAGCCCTTCTGCTGGCCGATCGGGTCATCCCACTGACCCGCGGGCCGGGGGCAACGCTTGGTCCCGGAGTTCCCATCCCCCTTCCCCACCCGCGCGACCGTCGCTCCTTAACCCACGACCCCATGTTCCAGCGGCTCCGGCGCGAGGTGATCGCCTCCCTACTTTCGGTCGCCGCCCGCACCACCACTTCGTTGAGCAAAGATTTGATTCTTCCGAATCTCGAACCGGAAGACCTGGAGCGACCCCGGAGTTGGAGTACCCGGTCCGGACCTGTGCGCCTTCAGGAGCGGCGCACCGTGACCGTCCCCGCTCCGACGGACGATTGAACGAACACCGCCTGTCGACAACCTCATGAGCGCCTACGCCGAACTCTTTAACCTCACCAAAACATATCCTTCTCCGCAAGGGGACCGGGTCATCGTCCGTAATTTCAATCTGACGATTGCACAAGGGGAATTCGTCACGTTGATCGGCCATTCGGGGTGTGGGAAATCCACAGTACTCTCAATGGTGGCCGGACTGAGTCCGATTAGTTCGGGCGGACTGATCCTCGCAGGCCGCGAACTCACCGGCCCCGGCCCCGACCGCGGCGTGGTGTTTCAGTCGCCGTCACTGTTGCCCTGGCTGACCGCCTTCGAGAACGTCATGCTGGGGATCAACCAAGTATTCTTCACGGCGCCACTCTACGAGCGAAAACAGATCGCAGAGTATTACCTCAGCGTGGTCGGCCTCGCGGACTGCATGCACCGGCGGCCAAGGGAACTGAGTCAAGGCATGCGGCAGCGGGTGGGGATCGCCCGGGCGTTTGCACTGAAACCAAGAATGCTGCTCCTGGACGAGCCTTTCGGAATGCTGGACGCCCTGACCCGCTACGAGCTCCAAGCCGTGCTGCTGGAACTCTGGAGGAAGAACCGAATTGCAACACTCATGGTCACCCACGACGTCGACGAGGCTCTCTACCTTAGTGACCGGGTGATCTGCATGACCGACGGGCCTGCGGCGGAAGTGGGTGACATTGTTCCGGTGAATTTTCCTCGTCCCCGGGATCGTGCCTCGGTCATGGAACACCCCGACTACGACCCGCTCCGCGAACGACTGATTGAGTTTCTGGAGATCCACGCTCACCGCCGTCCCTCCGTCGTTCCGGGGGACCGGACCGTCGCTCTCGCCGCATGAAAATCGTCCCGTGCCTTCCGGACAATGCCCCGTTCACCCCCGAACAACGGGCGTGGGTGAATGGTTATCTGGCCGGACTGTTTGTGAACCTTAATGGAACCTCGACCGAGCCCACTTCGAGTTCCCCCGCTACGCCCTCAGAGAAGCGCCCGCTCCGAATCGCCTTTGGCTCGCAGACCGGATCCGCCCAGGGGATTGCCCGCCGGATCGCCACCGAAGCCACACGACGGGGCTTCACCACCAAGGTTAGCGAGTTGAACGCGCTGGCCGCAGCGGAACTCCGCCACGACACGCCGTGCATCCTCGTCACCAGCACCTGGGGGGATGGAGATCCCCCGGACAATGCGGCGGACTTCTGGAACCGGATCAGTCAGGAGGCCGCACCGAGCTTGGAGGGAGCCTCCTATGCGGTCCTCGGACTGGGCGATCGGAACTACCCAGACTTTTGCGGAGCGGCGAAGAAAATTGATGAACGCCTGACCCAGTTGGGCGCGGTGCGGCTCGGTCCCCGGGGCGAATGCGATACTGACTACGAGGCCGATGCCGCCCGATGGATCGACTCACTTTGGAAACACCTCGCCCAGTCCGAACGGTCGTTGGACCTCAACAGCCCCGACCCAAGTCCCCGCCCAACCGATTCTTTGCCCGCCACGACGTCAGCTAAGCCGACTCCAGGAGTTTCCCGCACCAATCCATTTCCTGCCCGGTTAAAGGTTAATCGCCGCCTCAATGGGATCGGCTCTGAGAAGGATACCCGGCACTTCGAGATCACCCTCGACGGCTCCGAATTAACCTACGAAGCAGGGGATGCCCTGGGGGTTCGTCCGATGAACTGCCCTGCCCTGGTGGAAGAACTGCTCGCTGTCCTGAGATTCAGCGGCGAGGAACCCGTGGCTCTTCCTACGGGCGCCACCACCCGAATCCACGCGGCATTGCTTTCATCCCTGGCTCTGACCTCCCCTGGACCCGGATTGGTCCGGGAAGCGGCAACGCGTTCCCGCAACACTGACCTGCTCGCCCTTCTGGAACCCGGAAGAAAGGCGGATCTGGACGCTTGGCTCTATGGACGCGATGTAATCGACTTAATTCGGGCCTGCCCGGGCGCGGGGTTCTCCCCTTCCGAATGGGCCGGACTCCTTCGACCTCTCCAGCCCAGGCTCTACTCGATTTCGTCCTCTCCGAAGGCCAATCCGGGTGAGGTCCACCTCACCGTAGCGACCGTGCGCTACGAAGCCCACGGACGGCAGCGCAAGGGAGTGTGTTCTGGATGGCTCGCGGATCGCGTTATTCCGGGGGAGACCGCTGTACCGGTGTTCATCCAGACCGCCCACGGATTCCGACTGCCGAAGGACCCGGCACTGCCGGTCATCATGGTCGGACCCGGCACCGGCATCGCTCCGTTCCGCGCCTTCCTCCAAGAACGGCGCGCCACGGGCGCAACCGGGAAGAACTGGCTCTTCTTCGGCGACCAGCGCCGCAGCTGCGACTTCCTCTATGCCGACGAACTGACGACCTGGGCCGACGACGGGTTCTTGACGCATCTCGACCTCGCATTCAGCCGGGACCAGGCGGAAAAAGTTTACGTGCAGACGCGGATCGCGGAGCGGGCCTCCGAACTCTGGTCGTGGCTGGAAGCCGGCGCTCATTTCTACGTATGCGGGGACGCCCGGCGTATGGCTCGAGACGTGGACGCCGCGCTGCATGCACTGATTGCTGCGGCGGGCGGACGAACCCCTGAACAGGCGTTAGAGTACGTCGCTGGGCTAAAGGCTGCGCATCGGTACCAACGCGACGTCTATTGATTGCGACCCCCCAACCAAAATGCTCACCGAGATTTCCGGTCAGAAGCTCACCACCGAGCAAACCGCCTACCTCGACGGACTCTTCGCAGGTCTGCGCAATCGGGGTCTCACTTTCAGCGATGTGGAACCGAATCCGGCGGCTGTCCTTCGAACTCCTCCGACGGAAGACCTGATTCCCGAGGAGCGCATCAAACGGGAACTGCATCCCCTGGACACCTATCCCTCACTGCTGCAGCACGCCGCATCCAATCAGGCCCCGGACCGGGAAAACACGTTCCGCTTTAAGTGGCACGGCCTTTTTTTTCTGACTCCGAATCGGGAGGCCTACATGGCCCGCCTTCGCATTCCCGGCGGACGCCTGCACAGTTTTCAACTGAGGGAACTGGCCAACATCGCGGAGGCGTTAACAACGGGGTACATCCAGATCACGACCCGCGCCAACCTCCAAATACGACTCATTCAGCCCAAGGATACCGTCGAGTTCGTGAGGCGAATCCAGGGCATCGGACTTCACACCCGGGGCGCCGGCGCGGACAACATTCGCAACCTAACCTGCGACCCGACGAGCGGGGTGGATCCGAACGAGTTGATCGAGACCCTGCCGTTGGTGGAATCCCTCGGGCAACTCATTCTCAATCATCGCGAATTCTACGACCTCCCCCGCAAGTTCAACATTGCCTTCCACGGCGGCGGCTCGATCCCGACCGTGGAGGACACCAACGACATCGGCTTCAAAGCCGTGCGGGTCGAAGCCTCGACGCCACCCGTCGGTTTAATGTCCACCCATGGTGTTCTCGTTACCGAAGAGATTGCCAGCGGCGTGTACTTTCGATGTTCCTTGGGAGGAGCAACCGGTCACAAAGCGTTCGCCCGCGATCTCGGCGTGCTGATCCGACCCGAGGAGATCCTCGAGGTGACCTCTGCCCTGCTTCGAGTTTACATCACCAACGGAAATCGGAACGACCGAAAGCGGGCGCGGCTCAAACACCTGCTCGAAAGCTGGAGTCTGGAGAGATATCTAGTCGCCACCGAGACCCTCCTGGGTCGCCCCCTCCTACGAATTCCTGCGGGAGCGACGTGGGTGGCCCCCACTGTTACTCCCCGCCCTCACCCCCAGGTGGGCGTCTGTCCCCAGAAACAGTCCGGATTCCACTGGATCGGCGCCAACGTTCCAGTAGGTCAAATGACGTCCCGACAACTTCGGCGCCTTGCGGAAATCGCAGACCTGTATGGAAGTGGTCAGGTTCGCCTCACCGTCTGGCAGAACTTTGTGCTGACCGACGTCCCTGATGCCTTCGTCGAAACCGCCAAGAAGGCGCTCGCCCGAATCGGCTTCGGCTGGCGTCAGTCCAATGTTGGAAGCGGTGTCATCGCCTGTACGGGGAACAGCTACTGCAAGTTCGCTAGCGCGGACACCAAGGGACATGCGCTGGATCTGATCCGCTGGCTAGAACGCCGGCTGGAGCTGGACCAACCCATCAACATCCACCTGACCGGATGCCCGAACTCCTGCGCCCAGCACTACATGGGGGATCTCGGCCTGCTTGGAACCAAGGTAAAGGTCGGCGGCGAGTCCGTACCGGGCTATCACGTTTTTGTAGGCGGGGGATTTGGAGACCGGCAGGCGGTGGGCCGGCAGCTGTTCACCGGAGTGAGCGCGACCCAACTCAACACCACCGTCGAGCGAATTCTAAAGAACTTCCTGCGGCATCGGACCCCCGGCGAAGCATTTCAGACGTTCACCGCGCGTCACGACCTCCGCCAGCTCCAGGAACTCCTCGGGGACGAGACCTGACCATGTCGTCCCTGCCCAAAGCCCCTCACACCGTCCCGGCCGGCCTGGAAACACTGGTTGACGCCCTGATCGCTGACCAACAGCGCCTGACCGCAGTAGAGCGATTCTCGCAACGTCACCTGGGAAATGATCGTCCGGCCCTGGAAACCCACTACCGCGACCTCATTCCGTTGAGTCTGCCCCGCCCAGGCGAGCAATACGCGTTTGAGGTGGATCTCGACCGGTGCTCCGCCTGCAAAGGATGTGTGACGGCCTGCCATTCGCTCAATGGCCTGGACGACGGGGAGAGCTGGAGGAGCGTCGGCTTCCTCATCGGCGAACAAGTCGTACCTTCCGGGACGGACTTGGGAGCTGCAGACACGCGCCAGTCAAACCCCAGGAACACAGCCGCAGTTGGGCGATCCAACCGCGTAATTCCGCTCCAGCAAACCGTCACGACCGCCTGCCATCATTGTGCCGACCCCGCCTGTCTCAATGGCTGTCCGGTCCTGGCCTACGACAAGGATCCTCTGACCGGAATTGTCCGGCATTTGGATGACCAGTGTATCGGCTGCAGCTATTGCATTCTGAAGTGTCCTTACGAAGTGCCGCAGTTCTCGAAGCGCCTGGGTATCGTCCGGAAGTGTGACCTCTGCCACGACCGCCTGGCCGAAGGTGAGGCGCCCGCCTGCGTCCAGGCCTGCCCCAGCGAAGCCATTCGGATCACCACCGTCCGCCCTCGGGAATTGGAGATCCGCTTTCGGGAATCCGCTGGCACCGAATGCTGGCTGCCGGATGCCCCTGACCCGACCCTTTCCGTGCCGACGACCCAGTATCGGACAGCGCACTCGCCGGTCACGTTGCGAGCCGCCGACCACGGTCGGCCCCAACCCGCCGCACTTCACGCCCCGTTGGTGATCATGCTGGTGTTGACCCAAGCCGGGCTGGGTGGACTCGTGGCTTCATCCCTCCACGCGGGCGAGTACTTCGCTTTCCTCGCCGGACTGGGGTCTAGTTTGGTCCTCGTTCTCGGACTGGTCGCCAGCGTGTTCCATCTGGGGCAACCCAAAAAAGCCTGGCGAATCTGGATGGGTTGGCGAACGAGCTGGCTGAGCCGGGAGGCCCTCATTCTCGGAACGGCTTCCGGCTTCGCCCTCCTCGCTGTCGTCTGGATGGGGTCGCTTCTCCCCGACGTTCCCAACATTCTCGCGCCCGGGATCGGACTCCTGCGGGTCGCTCTGGCACCCATGCCACTGGTTACGTTGCCGGCCCTTTTGATCGGGATCACCGGCGCCTCGGTCGCTGCTCAATCCATGGTGTACGCCGATACGGGACGCGCCTTCTGGGCGTTGCGGCACACCGCACCTCGTTTCGCTGGCACCACCATTGTGCTCGGTCTGGCGACGCTTTGGGTGCTCCAACCTAACCCGTTCCTCGGGCTCCTTCTGGCCTCCGCCACCGGACTCAAACTCGCCATGGAAGTTGCCTTACTGAAACACGCCGACTCCGACGACGATCGCTGGACTGCCCTCCGCCGCACCGCCGCCCTACAGCGGGGTCCACTCCGACCGTTGCTCGCCCTGCGCCTGTTGCTGGGTTTTTTGGGCGGAATGCTCCTCCCCTTCGGAATCTGGGTAAGCGCCATCGGTCCCATGGGCTCGGGAGCCGTGATTCTGACATTGTTGCTCGCTGAACTCCTGGAGCGGGCGTTGTTCTTCCTCTCCGTTTCTCCCGATACCATGCCCGGACTTCCCGAATAGCGTCCCTCGCCGATTCCCCAGCGCCCATGTCCCATCCCAAGAACAACACCCTGCTCCGCCAGTGGACGGGGCCACTCACCTCCGAGCTCGTGCGAACGCCCGGAGGTTTTGGACTGGGCCAGGTTCCCGCCGGTCGAACTCCCAACGCGACCACCGGACTGGTCTGCGGATTCTGCTCCACCGGTTGCGGACTCACCGTTCACCTGCGGGACGGAGAAGCGGTGAACCTAACGCCCGATCCTGATTATCCCGTCAACTTCGGTATGGCGTGTCCCAAAGGATGGGAAGCGCTCGCGCCGCTGGAAGCCTTAGACCGCGCCACCACGCCCCTCCTTAGAAACCACGCCAGCGGCCTCCTCGAACCGGTTTCCTGGCCGCAGGCGCTCGCGGAGTTCACGACGCGTTTTCAGGGAATCCAGTCCCGATATGGACCGGAGTCGGTGGCCTTTCTCAGCACGGGGCAGATCTGCACCGAAGAAATGGCGTTCCTCGGTGCCCTGTTCAAATTCGGCATGGGCGGCCTCCACTGCGATTCCAACACCCGGCAGTGCATGGCCACGGCCCACGTGGCCTACAAGGAATCATTCGGCTTCGACGCCCCGCCCTACACCTATGAGGACTTCGAGCAGTCGGACGTTCTGGTCTTCGTCGGCTCCAACCCCTGCATCGCCCATCCCATCCTTTGGCAGCGCGTGCTGCGGAATCCTCACCGCCCAGCAATCATCGTCCTCGATCCACGCCGAACTGAGACCGCCGTCGCCGCGACACTTCACCTTCCGCTCGCCCCCAAGTCCGACCTAACACTCCTCTACGGGCTGGCCCGGGCGCTGCTTCGCCTCGGGGCGGTGGACCGGGCGTTCATTGACGCCCATACCCATGGCTTCGCGGATTTCGCTGAATTCGTGGAGGCGTTTCCGCCCGAGCGGGTCTGCGCCGAGGCCCGGCTGGATCCGGAACTATGGGAACGCTGCGTCTCAACCATCGCTCGGGGACAGCGCGTCAGTTTCTGGTGGACCATGGGGGTCAACCAGGGACACGAATCCACCCGCACGGCCCAGGCGATCATCAATCTCGCCTTAATGACCGGGAACATCGGACGCCCCGGCACCGGAGCCAATAGCATTACCGGTCAGTGCAATGCGATGGGTTCCCGGCTCTACGCCAACGCCACCTCGCTCTTCGCCGGACGCGACTTCGCCAACGCAGATCACCGCGCGGAGGTGGCCCGGATTCTGGGAATTCCAGGCGAACGGATTCCCACCACGCAATCCTGGGCTTACGACCAAATTCTCGACGGGGTCGAATCCGGTGCCATCCGCGGGTTGTGGGTGATCGGGACCAATCCCGCCCACTCCTGGATCCGCCAGGACCGCCTCCAGGAACTGGCCCATCGCCTCGAATTCCTCGTGGTACAAGACCTCTACGCGACCACCGAGACCGCGCGGCGCGCTGATTTGCTTCTCCCTGCCGCGGGATGGGGTGAAAAGGACGGCACGTTCATTAACTCCGAGCGTCGGTTCGGTCTGGTGAAGAAGATCCGCCGCGCCCCCGGCAGCGCCCTCAGTGACTTCGCCATCTTCCAGTTGATCTCCAACGCGTGGGGCTGCGCTGAACTCTTCTCCTCCTGGCGCGACCCGGAGACGGTCTTTCAAATTCTGAAACGCCTCAGCGCCGGACGTCCCTGCGACATCTCCGGCATCCGCGACTATCGTCACCTCGACGACGTGGGGGGAATCCAGTGGCCGTACTCCATGATGTCTCAAGACGGGAACACTTCTGAAGCTTCGAAACCTGCCCGTCCTACTCCATCGGGGGTTCGGCTGTTCAGCGATGGGATCTTCTATACTCCAGATGGTCGCGCACGGTTCATTTTCGCCCCCCCGCGACCGGTGGCGGAACCTGTCGATGCTGACTACCCCTTCGTACTGCTCACTGGCCGCGGCACGTCGGCTCAATGGCACACTGGCACCCGCACCGGAAAATCCGCAGTCCTGACCGCCCTGCATCCGGCGGAGTGTTATGTCGAACTAAACCCAGCGGACGCGCGTCGATTGCGGATCAGCATGGGCGAGCGGGTCACCGTGCGTTCCCGTCGTGGCGCCGTGTCCGCCAACGCCCTTCTAACGCCGACTGTCATGCCCGGACAGGTGTTCCTCCCCATGCACTACGACGGCATCAACCGCCTCACCCACGCCAGTTTCGATCCCCATTCCCGCCAGCCCAATTACAAGCACTGCGCCGTGGCCGTGGATCCGGGCTGAAGGACAACCGCCGCCCCCCCAGCCCGGCGCCTGCTACGTCCTAAAAGCTCCCGATAATCTGGACGTAGTACCAGTTGGCGTCATGTGAGCCCCCGGTGTTCTGCAGAGACTCATTCACGTACTGGCCGGTGAAGAAGTGTCCGTAGCCGGCCTCTAGATTGAGCCACTTCAAAACCGGGTAGTTGAGGATCAGGTCCACCTCTTGACCGAAATGAGCCTGGTTCTCCGGATTGATTCCGTAACCACCCGTGGTCCGGGCTCCTTGCGCCACATTGTAGGAGAAGTCGTCGGTGGTCAGGAGCCAGTTCACGTAGAAATTGAGGGTCACCTTCAATTTCCCAACGGGGAACCACGTGGTGGTCAAGGCCACCTGCCGCAGGTTCTGCCAGGAGAAGAAATCCATGAACCCATAGAATTTGTGGTTGGTGGGATAGAGGTTCACGAAGGTGGTATGCTCGTCATCGTAGGGATCGTGGTCGCCCGACGCCTGATTGTAGAAGACCCCGACGCGGGGGCGGGCCCAGGCATTGGTGAACGAGTGTCCGCCCTCCAAATGGATCGCGTACGCCTGATGGTTGAGCTTCTCGCCATTGATCACCACCGGCGTTCCTCTGGGGTATTGGTACTGACCGAACTGCCCGGCGATCTCCACATCGTAATCCCATCCGTGAATACCACCCGGCGCGGATTTGAGGTGGGTACCCAGAGTATAGACATCGCGGGGAGAGTTACCCCGTTGAACTGTGCCCACATTGTTGGGCGAATTGTTGTTGGCGTTGTCGCCGAGGAAGTAGAATTCAGCGATACCCTTCGGAATGATTCCCTTACTCTGGGAGTAAACGCCCCAGAAGACTTCATCCCAGTTGACGACATCGGTGCCCCGGTTGACGGGCAGCACCAGGCTGCCGGCGAAGGCGTCGATCCAGAACTTGTCCTTCTGGTAATGCAGACGCGCCGCGTTGAAGGTACGTCCGATGTTGTCCCAGATGAAACTGCCGATAAGGCGTTCGTCCCCGTAACTCAGCTCCTGACGTCCCGCCTGAAAGGTCACGGGAAACTGCTTCAGATCGCCCAGAATGGCGTAGTACTGGTAGAAGCCGAAAGGGTTGTTGGCCTGGGGATTCGGATTTCCCTCCCAACCATTCTGGGAACTGCCCTGAGCCTCCACAAACGCGCGAAACCACTCGGTTGGAGCGTACCCGACCCAGACCTGGTTGCGGAATAGGGAGTAGTTATTGTGAGCGACGGGGGACGCCGCATTGAAGTCCACGGCAAGCGGACCAGCCCCGTTGGCGGCAAAATAGTTTCGGGACTCGTAACGGAAGCGGGACCACGCACCAATGTTCCAGTTGTTGAATTCAGGGTTCTGTTCCCGAAGCCATGTGTTGAAGAGTCCTGGGTACGGCCGCCACGCGAGGGCATTGAACGGAGGCGCCGGATAGGTGTAGGGCACCGAGGGCTTCGCTGCGGCGGTGGCGGTGGGTGCATTGGTCGCGGGAGCCGACTCAGCGGCGTGGAGTCCGCCGCCAAAGAGGGATAACGCCATACCGACTTGCGCAACTTGGAAGATCGTCGCCGCTCCGGTCGGACTGTCGAGGCCAAAGAAACGATAGGGCAATTGAAGATTCATAGATCAAGGATCAGGGGTGTGGGAACGGCGGCGGCCAGGAGGAATCCAACACTGCCGTCGCTCCCGAAGTCCGAGCTCTGCTGGAAGGCACCACACAAAAGCCCGGACCCGTCATTCTTTGCCCCAGAACGCTAACTCCGGGCAAGCCATAGACCATGAATCCTTTTGACCGCCGTCAATCGTTTCTCTCAATAAGGAATCGCGATTCGTCCCGCACTTGGCATGGCGTCCGCAATCATTAACACTACGAGTAGAAACAGTCGCCTGTTTGGTTTAGGCGGCCTCCTCGCAGTACGAACCAGCCAAACCAAAGAGTTCCAACCGCCCCAAACAGGGCTGCGCCGAGGAAGTTGGCCTGCGGACTGATGCTCCAAAGCCACGCACCCAGCAGGGAACCGGTGGTCACAACCGTGTCGCGAATCAGGTAATAGGCGCCGTAGGTCCGGGCGCGCAGATCGGCCGGAGCCTGGGCGATGATCAGGGCTTTGCGAGCGGGTTCACCGAACTCCTTCAGGCCCCGCACAACAAACGCCACGATCAGCCATCCAAAGGAGTCCGCCCATAACAGCGAGACCGGGAAGAGGGTGAAGAAGACAAACGTCGCGAACACAAAGGGCCGCTGACCGTATTTATCCGCCCAGTGCGCCACCGGGAGATAGCAGAGCATCGCCGTGACCATCTCGATGGCCACGAGCCAACCGTAATGCTCAGCGCTCACGCCGACCCGGTTCATGGCGTCGAGGACCACGAAGGCGTAAGGAATGCGTTCGCAAAACCGGATGAGGATGTCGCTGACGAGCAGTTCCCGGAGAGTCGGGTTGAACGAGCGGACCACTTCAAAGAATGAGATTCGCTTAGGGGGCGGCACGGCACTGCTCACGGGTTTGGTCTCGTCCGTGATGAACCATTGGAAAATGGCCGTGAGAGAACTGAGACCGATGCAACCTACCAAGGCCAACCGGATGCCCATTTCCCAGCCGTGCTGCGTGATGAGCCAGCCACCGACGAGCGGCCCCACCATCATCGGAATGCGTCGCACCATCGATTGCACGCCCACACCCATGGTGTGCCGACTACGGTCCAGGGTAGAGGCGACCAAGCTGAGCGTGGCGGGCAGGGACAGGGCGCTCCACGCCAGGAAGAGAAACGCTCCCGCCAACAACGCGAGCCAGTGATGCCAGACCAGTACGATCACGTAGCCTACCAGCGACAGGAGGTTGAAGAGCAGCAGCGACCGACGTTGCCCCCATCGATCGGTGAGCCAACCACCGGGGTAGGCGTAGACCGCTCCCAGTAGCGTCTGCAACGCGTCAAAAAGGCCGATGACTAGAATCCCCGCTCCCAGGGTTTCGAGATACTTCGGTGCGAACCCGAGCCAGAGACGCTCGGCGGTTCCCGCGAGAACCAGGGAGACGAGCAGCAACGACGTGTTGCGGCGGAGGGCGAGGAAGTCGGCGATGGAAGGCGCCCGGCTCACCTTGGCGCCGGTGTCACGCGCCGTTGGCATTCCGCGTAAAGCGCGTCGTACACGATGAATTCCCGCTCGAGAATCTCGTGGTCACTCAAGCCCAGTGCACTAAAACCAAAGGCAATCCACCGCAGTCCTTCTCCAGCAGGATGTGGCTGGGTCGGATGCGAGTCGGCAGCCCGAACGATTTCGCCCAGCAGCACGAGCGCCGGTTCCGTAAGGTTGTATTTCTTCAGGATGGAATTGAACGACACGTCCTCGCCGTGGTGGCCGAGTTCGCAGCCATTGATGTCGTAGGGGATCGCGCCGAGCTTCCTCGCTTGAGCCACCACTTGGTCAGCCGCCACAAAAATGAACTCGGCCTCCCCATCCACGAATTTGCGGATGAGCCAAGGGCAGGCCACCCGGTCGACTTTTACATGCTCACGCGTGATCCATTTCATATCATTGTTCCCAATTCACTCTCGTAAGGACTGGTAGAGTGCCTCGAAACAGTCGATCCCACGCGACAGAAGTTCATCATCTGTCAGACCAGTCTTGGCCCATCCCTTGAGCAGGTGGTCTATGCCTACGCACTCCGTCGTCTGGAACTTCCCGTCCTCCAGATCCGCATCATGCACCATCTCGGCCATCTTCAGAACTGCCCTATCGGTTAGGCCGAACCGCTTAACCAACGTCTCGAAGGTGCAGTCTTCGCCCTGGTGGGAAAGTTCCACATCGAACATGTCGAAGGGAACCGCCGTTGGATTCTGCTTGGGATCGTTGCCAAAAATGAACCTGGCCTTCGGATCGATAAACCGACGGATCAACCAGGCCGAGCCCACCCGATCGATTTGAGGTCGGGGACGAGTGAGCCAAGTCCGTCCGTCAAACTTCTTAGCCGACAGCCTCGGTAAGGCCTGATCACGCCCGCCACCGAGACTGGCGGCGCGTTGGAGCAGCATTTGAACGTCCTGGAATTTGGGACACCCGAAGAAATCCACCCGCCGAACCTCCTCAAACTGGCGACCAAACTTCTCGCGGTCGGCAGCAAACGAGTCTGTCGCCTTGCGTCTATTCGCGGCGATAAACTTCGTCAGCTCAGCAGAGAGCAGGTCGTAGTCTTTGGCTCGCACTTCGTTGAACTGGCGCACTAGGTCGGCGTGGCTGACGCCTTCGACATCCGTAACGCGGATGAGGGTAGCTTCGCCGCCCGCTCCCCTCACCTGCTGAGCGAGCCACTGGAATCGTTCGAAGTGGCCGGCTGTGTCGGGAAGGAGCGAGGCGGAAGTCGTGAACGGCAGGGCACCTGACTTCCTGAGCTGCCGCCATAGGCTCACCCGAGCCCCGCTATTCTTCGTCGGCAGGCGGTAAAGTAGCAGAAGCCATTTTTCGGAACCGGACACGACGCAGACCCTAGTGAATGTAACAGGTGTTTCAACTTGTAACTCCTGCAGACCTCCATAATGGTTTGCCCCCATGACGCCCGCACGTTGGTTCGTTGCTCTTGGTCTCGCGACGGCTTTTGCCTTCGCGCCGTTGATGGCCCGTTCACTCGACACCAACCGGCTGGAGCAGCTCACCGGACTCAAGGGCACCTTCAACGAGGCGGAAGGCGTCTTCAAGGTCACTATGCCCCGCACCGACGTAAAGGTGGCGGTCGATGGTTGGAATCTACCGCCCTTCATGGGCCTCACAACTTGGGCGGCTTTTATGGAGGGCAAAAAAGAGGAGGCGATGATCATGGGCGACCTCGTGCTGTTTGAGGACGAGGTAAACTCGGTAATGAGCACGCTCTTCGAGAACGGCATCGGCGTCACCGCGCTGCACAACCATTTCTTTTTCGACGAGCCGAAGGTCTTCTTCATGCATATCCTGGGGGAAGGCTCGATCGACCAACTCGCCGGCGGGGTGAAAGCCGCCCTCGCGAAGCAGAAGGAGATCCGCGCCGCGAATCCGACACCCGGGAAACTCTTCGGCAGCGGCTTCGCGCCGGAGAAGAACGCCATTTCCAGTGCGCCGCTTGAACAAGTCTTCAGCGCAAAAGCCCAAACCAAGGACGGCATGGCGAAGTTTGTGTTTGGACGTCCGGCAAAGATGGCGTGCGGCTGTGAGGTGAACAAGGAAATGGGCGTCAATACGTGGGCGGCGTTCGCTGGCACCGACGACAACGCTGTCGTGGACGGTGACTTCGCCGCCACCGAAGACGAACTTCAAACCGTGCTCAAAAACCTGCGCGCTTCAGGCATCAATATCGTCGCTATTCACCACCACATGACCGGTGAGTCCCCACGCTACCTCTTCCTCCACTACTGGGGCAAAGGCGCCGCCGCAACACTAGCAACCAGTCTCAAGCGGGCTTTGGACGCGCAGAAGGCCGCGAAGTGACCCCGTAAATCCAAAAGCTATGAATTCGCCTATTACCTTCATCTTTATGAGCTAGCTCATTTGCGCGAAGAACTCATCGCCGAAGTAAATCACCTTGTGATCGCCTAGATGGGTCTGGTGCTGGTTACACACGACTCGGTTGAGGCGATGCCTTTAGCCCGACACGCACTGGTGCCGGAGAATGGCCGCGTGGTCGAGAAGGGTGAATTGGATTTTTTGTTGGCTCCGACTCCGTCACGCCAGCTCCGCTTATTCGCTGCTCAGGTCAAACGAATGCGGATTGGAATCAACCAAATCGACATCCCTCTTACTCAAAACTCCTTCTGATCAATGAAAACTAAAACTCCCGAACCCGAGGTGCCGCCGGTCGAAATCCCCGCTACCGGAAGGCACCCTAGTTTTACAGAGGCGCTCCGCTTCTGGCTGAAGCTGGGCTTTATCAGTTTCGGCGGACCCACGGGACAGATCGCCATCATGCATGCCGAATTGGTCGAGAAACGCCGCTGGATCAGTGAAGGACGCTTCTTGCACGCGCTAAACTACTGCATGCTGCTGCCGGGTCCGGAGGCACAGCAGCTAGCGACCTATATCGGCTGGCTGCTCCACAAGACTTGGGGTGGCATCGTCGCTGGTGCGCTCTTTGTGCTACCTTCTGCCCTGATTCTTTGGGGACTATCGTGGATCTATGTGGCCTTCGGTGAAGTGAAATGGATCGCGGCGGTATTTGATGGCCTCAAGCCAGCGGTATTGGCGATTGTGCTGGTAGCCGTCCGCCGCATCGGTTCCAAGGTCCTCAAAAATGAGATCATGTGGGCAATCGCAGTGCTGGCCTTTGTGGCCATTTTCTTTTTCCAACTGCCGTTTCCAATCATCATCCTTGCCGCCGGTGCCATCGGCTTCCTCGGGGAACGAGTCTGGAAGGAAAAGTTCGTCGTCCTGAAGGGACATGGTGGAAAGGGGGAATCGGGGACCGTCATCGACGACTCGACCGAAGCAGCGGCCCACACGAGGCCATCCTGGATGCGCGCGTTGAAGGTCATTGCGGTCTGCGGGACTCTCTGGTGGCTACCGGTTTTCGCCGTGGGCGCGTGCTTCGGTTATGATCACATCTTGTTCAAACAAGGCCTCTTTTTCAGCAAGGCGGCGATGATGACTTTCGGCGGCGCGTATGCCGTTCTGCCTTACGTGTCCCAACAAGCGGTGGAGAACTTCGGTTGGGTCAGCGCGCCGCAAATGCTCGACGGTCTCGGATTGGCGGAGACGACCCCTGGCCCGCTTATCATGGTGCTGCAATTTGTTGGTTTCCTTGGGGGGTGGAAGTTTCCTGAGCCCTTGTCACCCCTGGCGACCGCAACCCTGGGTGCGTTGATCACCACTTGGACCACGTTCCTGCCGTGTTTTCTTTGGATTTTCCTCGGAGCACCCCACATCGAGCAAATGCGCGGCAACACAAAGCTCACCGCCGCCCTCTCCGCCATCACAGCTGCCGTGGTGGGAGTGGTGTTGAATCTGGCTATCTGGTTCGGACTACATGTTCTGTTTCCTACTGGCGCACCCGTGAACTGGTTCGGCGTCGTCGTAAGTGCCGCAGTCTTCGCCGGCATTGTAAAGTGGAAGTGGGACGTCATTCCCGTCGTGCTGGGAGCCGGCACCCTGGGCCTCATTTACAAATTAGTCGTGCAGCCATAGGCCAATGAACTCGCTAGATTATAATAATGCGCCGGCACCGCACTTTTCTGGGAGAGTTCTGATCGCGTTGTAGGTCCGGCAAACGTGTTTCATCGTGGTGAAGTGAGACGCGGGGCCTGTGCCCTTCCGAATCGAAGGTAAACGGCCGGAGCAATCAAGAGATCGAGGGGGAGTGACGAGAGCAACCCGCACAGAATGACGATGGCCATTGGTGTTTGGATTTCGTTCCCGGGTTTCCCGCCGCCCAAGGCCAGTGGAATCAAAGCCAGCGCGGCGGCGAGTGCAGTCATGACTATGGGGGAGACCCGTTCAAGGGCGCCGCGGGAGACGGCGGCTGCGAAGTCCGTCTCTCCTTCCACCTCCTGCAGGTGATGGATATGAGTGAGGAGCATGATTCCATTGCGCATGCTGATGCCGAACACGGTTATGAAACCGATCATTGACGCGATGTTGAGCACGCCTCCGCTCAGCCACACTCCCAGTACTCCGCCAATGAGGGCAAGAGGCACATTAATCAGCACGATGGCGGCATCCCGGAATGATCCGAAAACGACATACAACAGCAGGGCGATGGCCGCGAGGACCCCGAAACCCACCCACAGCAGAAGTTGGTTGGCCTCCGCAGCACTTTCAAACTGCCCTCCGTACTCAACCCGGTAACCGGGGGCATCTGCAAGGAGGGGATCCACGAGCTTCTGCACGTCCTGAACGACGCCCGTGACATCGCGTCCTGCGACGTTGCAAGAGATCACAATCTTCCGTTCGACCTGCTCACGACTAATAGTGTTGGGACCGGTTTCTTTGGCGATAGACGCCAAAGTCGCCAGCGGGACGAGGGGACCGGCAGGCGTCTGGACCAATAGCGCACCCAAACCATCAGTTCGCCATGCCCCATCGGACTCGACCCTCACTACAAGGTCAAAGGCCCGCTGTCCTTCCAAAACTCGGGTCACTGTGACTCCCTTGACGGCCGCTTCGAGGTAGCGGGCAACCTGTCGAATGGTGAGACCGTGGCGCGCCAAGGCAGCTCGATCAAACTTGACTCGTAGCGTGGGAACCTCCGTCTGCTGTTCCAGGGAAATATCCACGGCGCCGGGGACGGTATTCACCGCATCCCGCACCCGAGTACCGAGTTCCCGCAATCGGTAGAGGTCGGGGCCAAAAACCTTGATCGCGATATTGGCTCGGGTACCGGACAGCATGTGGTCGATCCGATGGGAAATGGGCTGGCCGATGGTGATATTGATTCCGGGCACCACGGAGAGTGATTCACGCATTGCCGCCAAGAGTTCCTCCTTGGAGCGTTGGCCCATCTTGAGCGAGACATCCAGCTCAGCGGCCTCGACGCCCTGGGCGTGTTCGTCCAATTCGGCGCGTCCGGTGCGGCGGGCGACTGAGGTCACTTCGGGATGCGACAGTAGGGTCTTCTCCACCAGCCGCCCCAGTTCGTCCGACTCGCGAAGTGCCGTGCCGGGCAGTGTCACGGCGCTGACGGTGAGGGTGCCCTCATTGAAGTCCGGCAAAAATCCTCGCCCGAGGAATGGCAGGGTTAGAAGCGCCAACAGGAGCAGCGCGAGTGCGGGAAGGCTAACCGCCCATGGACGCCTCAGTGTACCTGCCAGAACGTGAGCATAGGCCACCTTGATCCAACGGACCACCCAGGGCTCATGGCCTTTACGGACGCCTTTGCTTTGCGGCAACAGCCAGAGGCACATTGCGGGCGTGACCGTAACCGCAACCAGAAGTGATGCCGCCAACGCCACCAGGTAGGCGACGCCCAGAGGCTGGAGCAACCGGCCTTCGACGCCGCCCAAAAAGAAGATCGGTACAAACACCAGCGCGATAATGCCGGTTGCGAAGACAATCGAGCCCCGAATCTCCGTGCTCGCCGACAGTACTACGGCAAACGCGGTGCGTTGGCGGGATTGGTCCAACAGCGCATTCTCCCGCAGACGTCGAAACACATTCTCCACGTCAATGACCGCATCGTCCACGAGAGCCCCAATGGCAATTGCCATTCCACCCAGCGTCATGGTGTTGATGGTGGCGCCAAAGCCCTTTAAGGCGAGGACCGCGACAGCGAGGGAAAGAGGAATTGCCGCCACGCTGATGGCAGCCGCGCGGGGGTTGGCGAGGAAAATGACGACCACGAGAACCACGAAAAGGATGCCATCCAACAAGGCACGTTGAACATTGCTGATCGCCACTTGAATGAAGTCCGCCTGTCGGAAAACGTGCCGGTCCAGCTTCATCCCGACCGGGAGCGATTTTTCCACCGTGTCCAGCACGATATCCAGGCGCCGGGTGAGTTCGAGCGTGTTCGCACCAGGTTGCTTCTGAATGCCCAGTAGAACGGCCCGTTGGGCATTCGCGGAGGCCTCGCCCCGTTTGGGCGCTTCACCAATACGAACGGTACCCACTTGGCCTATGGTCAACGGCACGCCTTGGGTCGCCTTGATGACAGTAGCCTTGAGATCGTCGAGTGAGCGAACGCGACCGACGCCGGTCACCAACCACTCGGAACCATGCTCATTCAGGACGCCTGCGGAGACGTTCTCATTACCCTCCTCCAAGGCACGAAGGACCTCATTCAGGCCCAGATTGTGTTTCAGCAAATGATCTTGCGACAAGATCACTTGGTACTGCTGTTCGCCGCCTCCAATCGGTGTGACTTGGGAAACGCCTGGGACTGCCAAAAGTCGCCGACGAAGCTGCGTCTCCGCGTAAGATCTCAGTTCGAGAGGCGAATGCGACTCGGACGTCAACGAGAGGAATAAGATTTCCCCCATGATGGACGAAACGGGGGCCAGAATGGGGCGCTCGACTTCGAGGGGGAGGTCATTGGCGACCAACGCGACCTTCTCACTGACAATCTGCCGCGCCCCGCGGATATCTGTCCCCCACTCAAACTCGGTCCACACGACGGAGAGCCCGACAGCAGTCGCCGACCTCACGCGACGAACCCCGGCGGCCCCATTGAGGGCAGTTTCGATGGGAAAAGTGACCTGGGTTTCGACCTCCGCCGGGGCCATGCCTGGCGCCTCGGTAATGACTGTGACGGTTGGTGCCGTCAGGTCGGGAAAGACGTCCACCGGCATCCGCTGGGCCGTGAAAGCTCCCGCGAAGAGCAACACCGCGGAAACCACCAGGACGATCAACCGGTTTCTCAGCGACCACTGAATAAGGTTATCCATGGCGTTCAGTGAACGTGACCGTGAGCCGGGATGACGGTGGAAACGCTGGCCAGGCGAATGGCAAACGCGCCTTCCGTTACGACCCGCTCTCCGGCCTGAATGCCGCGAAGAACCTGAACGAAGTTTCCGTCGCGCAAGCCCAAGGAAAGTTCCCGCTTTTGGAATGTCTCTCCTCCAGCCTGCACAAACGCTACCGGCTGACCGCCCTCTTCAACGATAGCGCTGTCAGGAATCGCCACGGCGTTGTCGGCGTGCACCGATTCGATAAAGACCGTCAGGTGCTCCCCAATTCGGAAACGCCCGTCAGGATTCGGCACTTCGTAGACAAAGGCCACGGTGTGTAAAAGCGGATCCACCTGAGGGCTCGCAAACACCAACCAGCCATGACCACCAACGGTCAAGGGTATGAATTCGCCGGGACGTCCCGGTGCTTCGGCGAAAGCATCTTTGGTGGAAGAAACCCGGGGTGCCTCCACCTCTGGAAGACGCGCCTCAATCCAGACCATCTCCGGATTCAACACGGTGAAGATCGGCGCATCGGCTCCGACGTGTTGCCCCAGGGCGACGCTGCGGGCGGTGACCACCACGCCCGAAATTGGCGACTTGAGGGCAACGGTGGGAAGCCCCTCTGACGCCCCTGTTCCCTGGAGATAACTGGTTCGGATCGCCAGTGTCGCCGCTAGTTCGGCTTCAGCGCTGTCGAACGATAGCTGGGCCAACTCCAGATCCTGCTGCGATTCCGTCTTGGACTCCACCAATAGCCGGACACGTTCGAAGTCCCGCTTCGCTTGGGCGAGTACGAGGCGAGCCCGGGCGATGTCGCCCTCCGTTTCCCCAAGCTTGGCCGTAGCCTCGGAGAAGGCAGGCTGAACCAGCGCCATTGTTTGCCCTGCTACTACGCGCTCGCCGAGTCGGGGGAATTCCCCTTCGGGCGGGGCAACCAATCGCCCCGCCATCGGCGGGATTACCTCCGCAATCGATCCCGGTTTGGCGACCACGGTTGCGGCGGCACGCAAACGTTCGACCAAGCGGCGTTTCATCACCAGTTCTGTGCGAGTTAGAATCTTCCACTGCTGCTCCTTGAGGAAAGAAATGCCCTCGGGAGCCTCCCCTATGTCGGCCTCCTGAGCGGTTTGAGAATCGGAAAAGACCCGGATTTCCCCCAAGTCCACTGCCGCATTGGTGCCATCGGTAGGGACAAGCAGCGTTGCCCGCCAATCACCTGCCGTCGGAAAGGTGATGGCTGGAATGTAGATACCAGGCTTATTTGGCGAGGCATACGGATGCTCAAACATCTGATCGCCTTGGCGTAGGACGTATTTGATCCCGCCCGCGGACCTGGGCTCCAAAGAATGGAGGTCAGTAACGTGGGTGATGAACCGGGTGGCTTGACCGGCGACCGGAGGTTGGTGCTCGGCAAAGACCTCATAGTGCTCCGAATGCGCGGTGATCTGGGCCACCTTGGCTTCGACCGCGGCTTCCTCCCCGTGACTGTGGCCACCGTTGGAGCCGGAATGGGAATGGCCATGATCGGCGGGACTTTCAGTTGTCGGTTTACAGCCGGTGAAGAGAACCAGGCAAAGCACAGCCGGGCCGCAAGACGCGGCCGAAAAGAAGCTCGGCTTCATGATCAGTGCGAGTGAACTGTTCCCTTGGGAAACGAGAAAGTGACGTTGGTGAATCCGCGACCGCCGAGCTCAACGCTCGGAAGCATCCCGTCAAACGAGACCATGTCCTTCAACCAATCAACCCGGGCTGCAAACAGCGCGGATTTCTCAGCCCGCTTTCCGGTTGCCGGATCCGGCAAACGATTGAAGGAGAGCGTCTCTACCCGATTACTGAAGCGGGCTTGAAGGGTGAAATTGGTCTCGGCGACCATGACCAGATCGTGGAAGTGGCCATCGTAAAGGTAGGCCAGCATCTGGTTGGCCGGCGGATCAGGAACCAATTCCAGATGATAGACTTCGTTGCCCAGTTGAACCGGTGTTCCTCCGTGGGGAGGAGAGTGACGGTGGACATCGTCATGGCTATGAGTCGCACTGGTGTCGGCTGAGGGCGTCGAATCACCGCAGCCAGCGAGGATTGTGAGGAAAATGCTAAGGCAAAGGATCGAGGCGGGAGACAAAGAGAGTTGCTGTTTCATCAGGACAAAGGGAAAAGCCGTTCAAAATGCCCCCTCCATGGGAAGGGCGTACCCGGAACGGAATCGGGCAACAGGAATCGGGAACACGCGGTCTTCTGGCCAACCGGCCGGTAAACCGTGATGCAGTCCGGAAAGGACTTTCAGGAGTTGATGAAACGCGAAGGTGCCCGGACTGGTGCTGCAGCCCGAACAATAAACCGCCAGCCACAACAGACCTCCGGCGGGGCAGTTCCCGGCGCCAGTATTGAAGGGGCGGCGCTGGAAACCAACGACGCGGGAGTCTCGACGTAGGCGAGAAGACCGCCCCACAGCGGCACCCAACTGACGTTCGCAACCGGCGACTTCAGGCCTGTCGAGGGACGCAAACACTGACCATCAGCGGCGGCATGATCTCCGGAATCGTGCTCGTGAGATCCCGTCCCTCCCGCTTCATGGTCGGCATGCGATTCATGGATCAGACCTACAGCTTCGAGCAGCGCGTGCGACGACGCTGGCAGCCAGATAGCTACCAAAAACATCGACACAAGTACTCTCCAGCCCCTCACAACCCGATTCAAACCGCCGAACAGCCCGGTGGCAAGGACGGTTCGTCACACGGATTTCGAAAGCCTCGAACATTTGCGCCATGGACTACGTGACCATGCCCCGAAACTTTCGTCTCCGCTGGTACACCCACCGCGTGGTCCTCAGTAACGAACGATTCGTCCGGATGGATCCCCGCACGGCCACCTTCCTCTACAAGGATTACCGACAATGGGGTGCGCTTCGGGAGATGACGCTCAGCGGAGCGGAGTTCGTCCGGCGTCTCTCCCTCCATATCCTGCCGCCAGGGTGCAACAAGATCCGCCACTACGGCAATTGCCCGTCTCCCATCCCAAAGGAGAACGACAATGGGTGATTCTGCTCAGTCCGGTCCTCCTGGAGGAACTGCGGACTGGGTACACCGTCCGCCGACCGGATCACTGGGCAATTCGAACCAGAAGCGAGCACCGGCTCCCGGCTGACTCTCTACGCCGACCTTGCCGCCCAACTTCTCAACGATGCGCCGCACGATGGAAAGCCCAAGGCCGTGGCCCTTGGCGCGGATAGTGGAGATGCGAGTAAACGGGACGAACATCTCCGCCTGTGCGGCGGCGTCGAGGCCGGGGCCGTGGTCCTGCACCCAGAACCGGGTGGTGCAACCGTCGGACCCGAGCTCGCCGCCCACGGTGATTTGCGGGGCGGAGCCGCCGTATTTCGCGGCGTTGCTGATGAAGTTGACCCACACCTCGATCACCCACGGGGCGTGGCCGGCGGCGGCGGGCCACGCGGCCGGACGGTGGACGACGGCGGCGTATTGCCGGAGCAGATAGTCCAGACGGTCGACGGACTCGGCAACGATGGTGGCCATGTCGAGCGGCGCGGGCACGATGTGCTGGCGGCGCACGCCGGCGAGCACCAGCAGTTCCTCAATGATATCGTTGAGCCGCCGAGCCGAGGAAAACGCTTCGGCGAGGTAATGCCGCATTGTGGCCTCGTCGGCTTTGCCGAGCATCATCCCGGCGAGCTCGAGGCGGCCGTTGAGCGTGGCGAGGGGGCTTTTGAGATCGTGCGCGACGGTGTGCGAGAAGGCTTCGAGCTCGTCGACGAGTCCTTTTTTCTACAGCCGGGTGGCGACGGAGTGAAGGACCTCTTCCTCGGTGAAGGGCTTGGTAATGAAATCCGACGCGCCTAGCTCCATCCCGCGGCGGGTGGCGGCGCGGTCGGCTTTGGCGGAGATGACGATGACGGGAATGGTGCGCAGCTCTTCATCGCGGCGGAACTGCTCCAGCAGCTCGAAACCATTCATGCGGGGCATGGCGATGTCGGTGAAGACTAGCGACGGCTTTTCCCTTTTGGCGACGGCGAGACCCTCGAGACCGTCGCGGGCGATAAGGACCCGGTAACCGTTGAGCTCGAGGATGTCGGCAAGCGTCTGCCGGACGGGTTCGTCGTCCTCGACGATCAAAATGCGGATGTCTGGGCTGGCATTCATTTAGGTGGCGGGAGGAGGAGCGAGGCGGCGGAAAACGAGGGTGAAGCGGGTGCCGGCACCGATGGAGGAATCGAGAGCGATCGTCCCGCCGAGCAGTTCAGTCATTCGTTTTACAATGCTGAGGCCGAGACCGGTGCCCTTGATGTTGCCGACGTTAGACCCTCGCTCGAACGGTTGAAAAAGCCGGGCGCGGTCTTCGGCCGGGATGCCGATGCCCTCGTCATTCACGGTGATCGTTATCGCACTGTCGGTGCTGTCGAGGTGCAGGGTGACCAGGGAGCCGGGGGGCGAGTAGCGCGCGGCATTGCTGAGCAGGTTGGTCAGGATATGATGCAGCAAATTCGGATCGGAGACAAACGGCGTGGACTCGCCAGAGGCGAGGAATTCGAAGCGGTGCTCCTCGCGGTCGGCGAGGCGAATCTCCTCGACCACGTTGTGGAGGAGGAGTCGAGGGTCGACGGGACCGAGCCGCACCTCGGTCCGGTTGGCGTCCATCCGATTTAGAGTGAGAATGTCGTCCAGCATCTCGGTCATGCGGTGGAGCGAGGTGTGGATGCGGGTGAAGAGTTCTTCGCGCTTGGCGGGAGCCAGGCGGTCGAGGTGGTTGTGCAGCAACTCAGCCGAGCCCATCGCGGCGGCCATGGGAGTGCGAAATTCGTGCGACGTGACGGAGATGAACCGAGTCTTCATTTCGGAGACCTGGTGCTCCTTTTCGAGCATGGCGGCGGTCTCAGTCTCGAGGCGTTTGCGGGCGGTGATGTCACGGGCAAAAACGACGACTTCATCCGGGCCGCTGGGCGCCGCCCTCAACTCGACCGTGGCGGGACCGGTCGGCAGCCTGAGCTCGGCCTCGGCGGTCACGATGGACTCAGCCGCGAGTGCGCGCCGGGCGAGCTCCAGGCTGGGCGGCAGCGCAAACGGATCGGAGGAAGCGCCGACGACTTCGATATCGGGCGAGCCGGGACCGACCTGTTTGTGGAGCACGGTGCCGTCGGTGCGGAGACGCATCACAGTATCGGGGATCGCTTGCAGCAGAGCCTCCATTTCGCGATTGCGGGCGGCGAGCTCGGCAGTTCGCTCGGCGATCTTGGATTCGAGCTCGCTGTTGAAACGCTGCAGGGCCTCGCGCGCGTTCACGCGTTCGGTGGCGTCACGGCTGACGCCAAGGATCTGCGTTACTTTCCCGGTCGAATCGGCGAGGAGAGTGGTCACGACCTCGGTGGCGACGAAACTCCCATCGCGGCGTTTCTGCGACACCTCCGTGGCCTGGGTAAGCGCCGCCGGGTCGCCGGCGGCAAACGCGGCGATCCGCCGGGGGAGCTCGCGCGCCAGGTCCGCGGCGGATTCGGGGGTCAGGGCTTCGGCAATCTTCTGACCCATCACTTCCGCCACGGTGTAACCGCACAGGCGCTGCACCGAAGGGCTGCAATAGGTGAAGCGGTCCGCAGCGAGATCGTAGAGCCAGATGACGTCGGCGGTGTTCTCGGCGACGAGCCGGTAGCGGTCCTGCACTTCCCGGAGCGCATCGGCGGTGCGCTTGGCCGCGGTGATGTCCTCCTTGAGCGCGACATAGTGGGTGACCTGGCCGGTTTCATCGGTGACGGGAGCGATGACGGCTGACTCGAGAAAGATCTGGCCGTCCTTGCGCCGGTTGCTGAGTTCACCTCGCCACACCCGGCCTTCGACGAGCGTAGTCCACATGTCGCGATAGACCTCGGCCGGAGTTTCCCCCGACTTCAGCACCCGTGGATTTTGACCGATGACCTCGGCCGCCGTGTAGCCGGAAACGGCGCAGAACGTCGGGTTAACATAGGAAATCGCCCCGGTGAGATCGGTGATCGCGATGGAGAGTGGCGCCTGCTCGACGATGTGGGAGAGATTGCGCAGGTGCGCTTCGGCGAGGCGGCTCGCGGTGATGTTCTTGTGCGCGACCACCACGCCGCGGCGCGGACCGGTGAGCGGAGTGACGCGCATTTGGAACCAACGCGCTTCGGTCGGCGAATGGCAGGGATACTCGCAACCGAATTCGGGCAGGTCCCCGGCGATCACCGCGAGGATCCCGGCACGGGCGTTGGCGCCATCGGTGGCCTCCAGAGTGTTGCCGGCGGCCTCGCACACGCGGAGATAGTCGGTGCCGACAACCCGGTCGCCCCATTGCGGTGCGCCATTTTTCTCGGCGAAGGCGCGCCAGGCGGCATTGACGGCGAGGATGACGCCGTGCGCATCGAGCACCGCAATATGGTCATCAATGGAGTCGAGCACCGCAATGTTGAAGGCGTGGCTGGCGGCCAGTCCGATCTCGGCGGCCTTGCGCCGGTCCTCGCCCGCGAGCGCATCAAGGGCGAAGGAGAGATCACCGGCCACCTCCTGGAGTAACGGGACCTCCCGAGAGCCGAAGAAATTTTTCGTGTCGGCGTAGACGGAGAGCAGACCGGCGGTCTTTCCGGCGAACGAAACGGGCAAAGCGATCGACGCCTCGATGCCGCTGCGGGCGGCTAGCTCACGCCAGGGGCTGGTCGCGGGGTCGTTGTGAAAATCGTTGCAGACGTAAACCCGTTTTTCCCGGAAAGCCACGCCACTGGGCCCCTGGCTTTCGATGAATTTGGGATTGGCGGAGATGCGGAGGTGGGCGACGTAGCCGTGGGTATCTCCGGCCACCGCGACCGGGTCGAGCCGCTGGATCTCAGGATCGAGCCAGCCAAGCCAGGCGAGCTTGAACCCGCCGATCTCGACGAGAATGCGGCACACCCGGTCGAGGAGCTCCGGCCGATCCCGCGAGCGCACGACCGCCTGATTCACGTGGCTGAGGACCTGGTAAATGCGATCGAGTCGAAGGATTTCGGCTTCCTGGGCGCGTCGCTCGGTGATGTCGCGGATGATGGAGAGGACGTGACGTCGGCCTTCGATCTCGAGGGGCTTGGCGTTGACCTCGACGGGGAACTCAGTGCCGTCGCGCCGCCGGTGGACCGTCTCAAAGCGCAGGCCCGCGGTGGTGAGCGACTGGGCGAAATCCGCCTCGGTCGCCGCCAGGGTCTCCGGGGCGCGCAGGTCGCCCGCCCGCAACTGCCGCAACTCGGCGAGGCTGTAACCGTAGAGCCGCTGGGCGTGTTGGTTGGCCTCAAGGATTAGCGTCCCGGAGTCGAAGAGGACGATGGCATCGCTGACGTGCTCGGTGATGAGGGCGAGACGCTCGGCGGCGGCGTTGCGCTGCACCTCGGCGGCGAGGACGCGTTGCAAGTAGGCGAGGTGGCGCTGTCGCCAGACGACTAGGCCGGTCAGCGCGGAGGCCAAGAGGAGAAGACCGAAGAGCGCCCCGCTCTTCCAAGCCTCGGCCCGGATCGGCGCGTAAACCTCGTCCCGATCGATTTTGGCGATCAACCGCCAGGAGGTTTCGGGAATCGCTTGGATGACGCCCAGCACGTCCGACCCGCGGTAGTCAGTGCCCTCGAAAACGCCCAGTTCGTCCCGACCGGCTCGAGCCGCCAGGAGCTTGGGCTCATCGATCGAGAACCTCAAGGAAAGCGGCCGATCGGCGCGATGCCGGAGGGTGTTGAGGAAAACGACCTCGTTGCCCTCGCGCCGCACGAGCAGGCTCTCGGCGGTGGCGCTTTGCCGCGGCCAATTCTGCACGAGCGGGAACAGGACGCGGGCAGGATCGAGGCGCAGGACAATGAGGCCGACCGGCGGGTTGGGCGGGGTTGAACCGGGCGGACGGATTGGCACGAGCAGGTCGATCTGGAACTGGCCGTCGCCGCGGGGTTCGATCTCGCCGAAGACGACTTCGGTGCCGGCGAGCGTCCGGTCGAGAGCGGCACGCGACGGGGGCGTGCGCGCGGGTGCGCTGTCGGCGAGCGATTCGATCAGCTCACCCAGGGGGTTGAAAACGAGCACCGCCTCGTAGCGGGCGCCGCCCTTGATGGTCTCCAACCAGCCGCGGAGGCGGGCGTGGGCCGCCTGATCGCCTGGTTGGCGCACGGCCGCCGTGACATCCGCGATCACGGCGGGAGTGCGAAGCAGAAACGTCGCCTCGCCCAGCCGCTCATGGCGCCACCGCAAGATTTCGCCGGCCTTGAGGTGGCTGATCGCCTGAAGTTCTGTCTGCGCCACCCGGGTTCCCCGATCGACTCCCGCCTTGAGTGAAAACGCTGCGATGGTCGTTACAGCGGTGGCGAAACCCGCGAGCGCGAGGATGAGCGGGAGCAGGGAAGACCGTTTGGGTTCGGGGCTCATGACGCAGGGCGGAGGCTTGGAGGGGAATCAGGCATTGGTGTGTCTGGCGTCTGGGATGACCTCCAACAGCCCGTTCAATAACCACTCAACCGATAGGAACAGGTGGTTAGACCGAGCGTCAGGAAAACATGGCTCTTGGCAAGCGTGCTGTGCAACAGAGCCAGATGTTCCTTCTGGTGACCGAACTGCCCCAGTCTCCCGCCCATCCGTACTATTCCCGACTCAACCGGCTTCTGTCATCCCGCCGCCCGGGCAGAGCGTTTGTGTGTTCAATGTCATGCCGGTGGACCCGTGCAGTTCGGCGCCTCCGGCCCGCACCCCACCCCACCGGCGCCGCTCCCGCCACCTCTCAACTCCCAACTCCGATGAAACGCCGTCCCGCCTATATTCGCAGAGCGCGTTGCTGGACTCCTTTGTCCCGAAAGCATCCCAAGGCCTACCAGACGCTCTCTGAGCCCGCCTCCCTGATTTATCTCCGACCCAATCGTCGAGGAATCAATGCTCAAACGCTCAAACGACCTTCAGGACGTCACATCGCCTCACCGATCTTTCCGCTGCTAGCCCGATCTTCGCCTCCCTCGAGTCCGTTCTCCCCGCTGGGTGAAAACACAAGCGCCATCAGCGCTCCCCAAAACTCCCGCCCTCGCAGCAAAACAACTTGGATGTTAGGCCTCCGGTATTCTCCGGTCTTCCATCCCGTGCTCACTTCTCTAAATCTCACCGGATTAGTCGGAGCGTGTTGGTCTGCCACAAGTAATAGAAGGTTCCGACTCTGGTCTTCTCCTCGGGCTGCCGTGAAGAACAAGAAGCCTGCTACCAATTCGGAACTGGAGGCCAAAACCGTTTCCGTCCCAACTTACGTAGCTCACGAATGGCAGTTCTGGCGGAAAATAAACACGACCGGTCCGCACATCCACAATCCACAATGGCAAACGCTTGACAAGAAGTGCCACAGCCCCAAATCGCGATTTTGTAATGCCCGGCAAAATTCGGTCCCTCTGCTGCCTGCCGCCTCACTTGTGTCCGGTAGCTACGCGCTTGGGGATGACTGGAGAGGTCCACAGCAGCTGGCGTGCCCATAAAAACATTCGTGATCGCGAAGTCCTCGTATCGTGGCGGCTTATCCCCTCCGGCAAGCGCAGCAGCAACAATTGAGCTTAGGACTTAGGACTAGGATGATTGAGAATTGAAATGAGCGTTCTCATGTCACAACGCGCCTCGTGGCATACGTCTGAACTCTGAACTCACCTACCGCCGACGGGGTCGGGCACTGGCAGCGAATCCAGCGTCCGGTGAACCAGTCCGACGGACGACGAAGTGGGCGGCGGCGGTTCGATAAGAAAGTATGTGTGGCCGCCGTCCATCCCAAACGTGATTCAATTCTAAGTACTCAGTACCGTCAAAGACGAGGGGCGGGCGAAGCCGATCTTGCTCGCGACACTGGCACTGCACAGACAAATCAAACTTCCCAGACTCTCTGTCAGCCTCCAGCGTCGCAAGTCGCAAAGGCAAGCAGATAGGGATATTCGGGGATATTCGACAAGAAGAGTAACGGCCAGATCACGAACGACGGGATGCGAACTCTCAATCGCCATACTCAGTTGCCGAACGATAGAACTGAGCGACGCGGGCAGCCCATCGCATCCGAATTACCAAACCGCCCGAGTTCGCTTCAGTGATTTTCTTGAACGAAGCCGCTGCGCGGGTGGCTTCGCCGAGGTGGACGGGAGGGGTGGTCTGGAGCTGAGACTCCGGGCCTATGAATGATGACTCATCCATCGGTTCCTCCCCCTCCACCCACACCACGCCCCGGCCGATTTCGCCGCTGCGCCAGCGATTCATCGAGCACCTGATCCTGCAGCAGAAAGCCGCTCGGACGGTGCAGGCCTACACGAGTTATGTAGCCGATTTGGCGAAGTTTCATCGACGTTCTCCGGATCGACTCGGGCAACCCGAGATTCGGAGCTGGTTACTCCACCTCATCACCGAGCGCAAGCTCTCGGCTTCCTCAGTGAATATCGCCTTCAACGCCCTGCGGGCCTTCTACAGCGGGATGCTTGGTCAGGACCTGGAGCCTATGCTGGTCGGCATCAAACGACCCCGCCGCCTCGTCCAACCCCCTCGGGTCCTAAGTACCGAGGAAGTGGAACGGCTGCTGACCGTCGGCACCGAGGGCGATCCATTGGCCCGCGTCTTCCTCATGACGGTCTTCGGTGGCGGACTCCGGCTTTCCGAAGCCACCCACGTCGAGATCCGCGACATTGATTCGGCGCGCCTGCAATTGCACGTCTCCCATCCCAAAGGCGGACGACAACGGGTGACTCTGCTCAGTCCGGTCCTCCTCAAGGAATTGCGGACCTGGTACAAGGTCCACCGACCGGTGCGATGGGTCTTCTCCCAAGGCCCCGATCAAGATCCCATCTGCAAGGGGACGGCCCAAAACATCTTCTACCGCTCCCTGCGCCGTTCCGGGATCAAGAAGAAGCTCGGAATCCACTGCCTGAGGCACACGTTTGCGACCTTGTTACTGGAAAGTGGAGTGGAGATCACGGTGGTCCAGAAGCTCCTGGGCCATGCCCACCTGGCCACGACCACCCGCTACCTGCACGTACGCCAGGAACGCTTGGGCCAAATCCGTAGCCCGCTCGGACTGCTCAAGCTGCAACCCCACCACTGATGCCGGAACCCCGGTGTGGGGCACCGGAGTTCGGACTCAGTGTTGGAGAGGTGTTACGGCGCTTCTTGCCGGAGTACCCCGGTTCCCTTTCCCCGCAGACTCGCTTGGTTCTGCACCGGCTCAGCCGTTGTCATACCGGACAACTGGGCTGGTCCCTGTGGCAGTGTGAACGCTGCTCGGCGCCGCATTGGCGGCCCCTGGGTTGTGGGGATCGTCATTGCCCCGAATGCACCGCCCGAGCCCGCAACACGTGGCTGGCGAAGCAACGAGAGTCTCTGCTCCCGGTCCGGTATTATCACTGAGTCTTCACCCTGCCGGCCGTCCTGCGTCCCTTGGCCCTGCAAAATCCCAAGGCGCTGTACACGCTCCTCTTCGAGAGTGCCGCGGCGACGTTGCTCCACTTCGGGCAGGAACGTCTGGGGGTCCAACTGGGGATCACCGCTCTTCTGCACACCTGGGGTCAGAACCTGATGGATCATCCGCACCTCCACTGCCTGGTCACCGGCGGCGGGTTGGACGCGGCCGATCCGCCGCAGTGGCGCGGACCCAAACAAGCCCGCTATCTGTTCCCGGTCCGGGCGGTGGCCGCCCGGTTTGCCGGCCAGTTCCTGGCCGGATTACAGTCCCTCCGGGAGACAGGCCAACTGGAGTTCCACGGACGGCTTGAACCCTGGCGTGAGCCCGCCGTCTGGGAACGGACTCTGGCCGCCTTGCGTGGTTCCAAGTGGGTGGTGTTTGCCCAAGGTTCGGTGGTCGGGCCGGAGTCGATCCTGGACTACTTCGGTCGGTACACCCACCGCGTGGCCCTCAGTAACGGACGACTCGTCCGGATGGATCCCCGCACGGTTACCTTCCGCTATAAGGACTACCGGCAAGGGGGTGCGCTACGGGAGATGACGCTCAGCGGAGCGGAGTTCGTCCGGCGTCTCTCACTCCATATCCTGCCCCCAGGGTTCACCAAGATCCGCCACTACGGCTTCCTGGGAAACAACCGGCGAGCACGACAGGTGCCGCGCGCCCGGGCCGCCTTGGAGCATTCGCCCTGGCGACTGGAAATGGCGCCGGTGAAACCTAGCCCTCGCCCACGAGCGGAACCTTCCACCTGTCCGCGTTGTGGCAGCGACGAACTGCTCTGCCTGGGACGCCTGACTGCTGGCGGGCGATTTACCGGATTGCGCCGGGGAGCCTCGCGCGCCCGCCTCCGCGCCGGACCACCGCCCATCCTTAACGACAGTTCCTGACTACCCTGATGAAAGTAATCCCCAACTCCCTGGTTTACGGCCGCAGTCAACTCACGTCTTCGACCGTCGGGCACCACTCTGCTCTTCCCAGCCCGAACATCCACTTCCGAACCTCATTCAGTGCGACCCCAAGACTGAATACTCCCTCACTCCTCCTTATTCCCTCCGTGGAGTGCTCTCTCGGCCGCCATCTCTTCCTCACACCCACTCCTCCGGCGCCCCCGCCAAGGTAGTTTTCCTATACTCTCCGGACCCCCTCCGCGGCTCCGTCCAACCGGCGAAATAAGTCGGGCGTTGACCCGCCCCGCTAACTCTCACCCTCACACGCCCAACCTATTCCGCTGCTGTGTTAGCCCACGTCGTCATACTCTACTCGACCAAAAGCTCCAATGGTCGGTGACAACCTTATCCGCAACCAACGCATCGTCACGCTCGAACTCTGTCCATAAATCCACTGAAACCTCGTGACGCGGCTGTGCGCCGAGTCGCAATAGGACTCGATGTGCAGAGACCGCCTGCTTCGGACTGCGCCGGAATGCTGGCTCATCCAAAGCCGACTCAAAGAACGAGCGTGCGGCATCGCCGTGCAGCAACCCCAAAGTCACCGCAATCTGTGGCGCGACAAAACTGCCTGCTCGAAATCGGGAGCAAAGCTCGTCGTAAAACTCGTGACGCCGACTCGCCAGCAGGCAAGTGCAGCCCGCCAAACAGTGCCGCCAACTGGACTCCCAAATAATCTCTGCCCAGTAAGCGGGGTCGGCGGCGAGCAAGTCAGCCACTCGACGGTAAATCTCCAAGTCGTGCTCAACTCCCTCGTCGCTCCAGACAAGATTTAGCGGATGCAAATAGTATGGAACGCGCTTGGCATCCAAGCCCAGCCAATCGAAGACTCGTCCGTCTGCCATCTCTGGTGCTGCACTCGGCATAGCGCGTGAAGTGGGCTAACGAAAAGGTGAGCGACCGGTGCCCGGTGGCAAGCTCACGCTGTGCATATCGACGTTCATGATTTCACTGAGGGTCGGAATGTAGAGGCGGGGCACCGGTTCGCTCGACCGTCTGGTTCGCTGCCCCCTCGATCACGACCTCGCGAGAATAATGATGCCCGTAGCGGTCTCGAACGGTGCATCTACAGCGTCGCGCCGGATAGTCGCCAGTATTAATCGTGATTTCAGCGTCCGTGACATAGTCATGGTCCACCATGACGGAATCCAGACAGCGATAGAACTGCAACCGAAGCCCAGAGATCACATGCCGGAACACTGACGTATCCAGCAGCCAGGGATGAACTGCTTCCTGAAGTATATTGATAGTGAAACATCCAATTCCTCCGCGACTCGCTGACCGGGCAAGGTGTGAATAGACGAAACCTCGGCGAAACCACAAGAAGTGGTGGCCGAAATTGTGTGCAACAGAATTAAGTCGTCCCACTGCCATAGGTGTTCAGCGAACGATCCAAGCTCACCGACCGCCGCCGGAACCGGCCGCTGGCTGCGAATCCAGCGTACCATGAACCAGCGTGGTCGAAATCGAAACGGGCGGCGGCGGTTCGGGTGGAGCGATCTTGTTCGGCGTTGCGGTTGAGTTCATTTGAGGCTGTCGAGCTTGGATTGGATGCGATTGAGGTCTGCTGCGCGTGCTAGACCCTCGCCACCTGAGGTCGCTGCCTGAACGCACCACCGGGCACGATACGATGCGGATACCAGAAACTCGCGCGCCAATGCTGAGTCGTCGCTGCCGTCGGCGAGTGACTCAAGAAGCAAGGCACCAAAGTCGGAGTCGCCAGCAAACGGCAAACGCCCAGCGATGTTGTGGAACTGTGCGAGCGCCTCGGGAAGTTGCCCGGCTACAAGACGCGGCAAGGTACCGGAAAGGAGCTCGAGTGCAGAAGTATCGGAACCGCCCGCACGGAGTGTCCGCCGCGCGTCAGAAAGCGGAGTCGAAACAGCGTTCATACAAAATGCGCGTAGCATCGCCGAACGTTCAGAACTCACCGACTGTCGCCGGGAACGGGCGCTGCCGGCGAATGCAGCGTCCAAAGAATCCGGCGCATCCAAACCGAAACGGTTGGCGGCAGTTCGGTGCAGTGACCTGGTTGGGCTTTCTCATCGAAATCCTGGCCGTGAGCAGCCATAAAACCACGCGGTGGCTGCGGTAACAAGGAGTAGGCTTGCCAAGCCAATCTGCACTCGGCGAGGAAGTCGCCTACACAATCTGTTAATCAGCTTGATGCCGAGGCCCAAGACTCGCCCGAGCACTAACTCCACGACTGCGAACGTAACAACCAACGTGCCTACGATGAGCCACTTTGTCTGATAGTCACTCATGTCGTCCGGTTTCCGCCCAACGACAGAACTGACCGACGCGGGCGGCCAGTGGCGTTGGAATTGGAAGCTGACGCGGCCCGCCCGCGTTCGGTCCAGTGATCTGGTTGAACTAAGCCGCTGCGCGGCGAAGCGGGGGTTGGGGCGGGGTTCGTAACTGGGCCGTATCTGAGTGCCTTCACGGACGAAGAGTATGTCCTGCGGGCGTTATGAAAAGTTCCAAGTGGGATGATCTTGGGCACAGTGGGGGGCGTGCCCTTCGCCCACACCGTACTGGGGGCGTTGCGTCAATTTCTACCGGAGTACCTGGCCACCACGCCGGCGCTCTCGGCTGATCAACGTCGCGCCCTTAGGGCCATCTCCCACTGCCGAACTGCGGCGATGGGCGGGCGGGCTTTGGCCTGCACGGATTGCCGCCAAATCCACTTCGCCTGGCACTCTTGTAATCACAAGGCCTGCCCCCAATGCGGCCGGGCCTCCACGGCTCAGTGGGTCCAACGCGAGTTGCAGAAGCTCGTCGAAGCACCCTACTTCCTGGTCACCTTCACGCTCCCGGCGCAACTGCGGACCTGCTTCTTCGGTCCCTTCGCCAAGGAGGCTTTTGATCTGTTCTTCGCCGCCATCTCGGGCGCTCTGTCGGAAAAGTTGGCGACGGCCAAGGGACTGCTCGCCACCACCAGCGGCTTCACCGCGGTTCTGCACACCTGGAACCAGCAACTGGGATTTCATCCTCATATCCATTGCTTGGTCCCCGGCGCCGGACTCAACGAACACGGACGCTTCGTCCGCGTTCCAAAACCCGCCTATCTGGTCCACCTGCCGCTTCTGCAGGCGGCGTTCCGGGAACAACTGCGCGAACTCTTCCGGGTTCATGACTGGCAGGTCGATCCCGCGGTCTGGGGCAAAGACTGGGGCGTCCACATCCAACCCGCCGGCAATGGCGGTGCGGCCTTCAAGTATCTCGGCGCCTACGTCGCCCGCACGGCCATCAGCGATGGCCGCCTGATCCGCGTGGACGATCGCACGGTGAGCTTCCGGTGGAAGAACCGCGCGGCAGGCAACCGGTGGGAAACTTCCACCGTCCCCGGAGTGGAGTTCGTGGCGCGTTACCTCCGGCACGTCTTGCCGCGCGGGTTACGGTCCATTCGATACTATGGCTTCTGTCATCCCGCCGCCCGGGCCAAGCGCTTGCGCGTCCAGTGTCATGCCGGTGGGCCGGTCCAATTCGGCGCCTCCACCCCGCTCCCCACCCCACCAGCACCGCTCCCGCTCTGCCCGTGCTGTCGTCAGCCCATGCGCCTCCTCCTCCGAATCGCTCCCTCCTACCGTCAGCGCGGACCTCCGGTGGTCGCCACTCCCGCCACCTCCCAACCCCGATGAAACGCCCTCTCGCTTTTATTCGCCGAGCGCGTTGCCGGAGTCCTTTGTCCCGAAGGCACCCCAAGGCCTGCCAGACGCTCTCTGAGCCCGACTCCCTGACTCTTCTCCCACCCAATCGTTCAGGGATCGCCGCTCCCACGTCCTCCCGGGTGTCCTTTCGTCCATTCGCCTCGCTGGAGCTTCCGCTGATAGCCCGATTTTCGCCTCCCTTGCGTCCGCTCTCCCCGCCGGGTGAAAACATAAGCGCCATCAACGCTCCTCCAAACTCCCGTCCCCGCTAACGCCCCTCACTCCGGGCTTGTTCAACCAAAGGTGTAGTTGCTGGCTCCGCTTCGCTCCGCAGCAATACAACCTTGGATGTTAGCGTCATTTCTTCTGATTTTCTAGGCAAATAAACCCAATTCCTTTCGTGTTACCGAAAAACTGGATCGCAACACCAATCTCCCGGACACTGTAAAGCCCCGTCCAACTGTCGTGAAGGTTCGTGTGAATGCTTCTTGGTGGGCCATAAGCCTGCTCTAATAATGACTGCACCTTTAAAAAAGGAGTGTCATATAACTGCACTGCGAAACCGTCATGGTCGGACTCGAAATACCATCTGCCCTCCAACTTTGGTGGTGAACTGATGGCCTGTCCCCCGTACCGCGCAACCTGCTGGACGAGGAAAGCTCCAAAATCCCCCGACTGCTTCTTGGAACTCTCGGCTCGCTGCAAGAAATCGTCGAAATCTCCTGAGTCGAGCTTGGACGGCGGCTGACAACCGCAGAGAAAGGCCCCGGCACACAGAATTGGAATGAGGGCATGCATGACGGCTAACGCTCCGGATCAGTGATCCCGCGCCGGAGGGGTTTGAACTGCAACCGAGACGCAATCGCGGGGTTCACTGCATCCGGTTTGTTGGGCCGACGGCTCATGTGTGACTCTCGAATACAACCTGGAAATCAGAACGCCCGCAACAACCCCCAGCGCAAGGTCAGCCAGCAACGCAACGGCACTGAATGTCTGGCGATGAGCGAAACCGCCCTGCTGCCAAATGACCAACGGCCAACCCAAACGGCGAATGCCATCCTGAACTCCCGGCACGCCGAAGCCATCGGAGCGAAAGAAATACGAGACGACGCAGGCAACCACGAACACCACCAACGACGCACCAAGAATGGGCTGGAGTCTTTTCATGCGTGCGAGTCGGCCCAACGTCAGAACTCACCGACTGCCGTCGGAAACAGGCGCTGCCAGCGGATGCAGCCTATGAATACCCCAACGTATCGAAGCTGCAGCGCGGGGCGGCAGTTCGGTGCAGTGACTGGTTCTGCGATCATTTTTCCATCCTCTCTACAAACTCAGCCCAAGTATTTGCCACAGGTCTCGCCTCGTCCGCGGTCATCGGGACGAATGGAATCATGAACACGCGGCCGCCAGAATCGAAAGCCAACAACTCCCCTCCGCCGTTCGAGCCAAAACCGCGAAAACCTGGAACAAACTCCTGAACGTGATAATCGCGATTCAACTGCTCAACCTCGGCAGGTGGCCACAACTGAAACCAGCCAGGCTCTACAGAAAGGCCTCCTTCCTTCGGACCATCGCCGGCACAGTAACGGAGATATTCGTCAGGGAACGTCATACTTCGCAGAACGATTGAGCTCACCGACCGCCGCTGGGGACAGGCACTGGCAGCGAGACCAGCGCCCGATGAACCGGCCCAGCCGAACTCGATACGGGCAGCGGCGGTTCGTGTGGAGCGATCGGGTTAGCGATTCTTCGTCCATGGGGTAAATGAGTCTGGGTCGGGATGTAGTCCACCAAAAAGTGCTACTCCTTGATTGCTGCCGTGCCAATCGACAAACCACCAATCAGCGTCCGCCTTCGTCCACGATGCCGTATCTGATGCCTGATCCCAATCGTCGGTCAATAGTCCCTTGAGGTTGATACGGGCACCAGTCAGCATCCACGTGCCAGATGCCTTGTGAACCGTAGAATCTCCATCAATCCTGATGACCTGATCAAACGCCCCATCCTCGCGTAGATTCAGGCTCACTGAGTATCGTTGCGTAGTACTCTGTGTTGCGGGACGGGAATCACTGTGAGTCCACTCTCCCACGATGTCCGCACGCTGAAAGGATCTTGATGTCGGGCCGGGGCGACTACAGGAAGCGAGAAGGACCACCATGAGGATAGCTGTCGTGATCGTCTTCATTCTTCGCTAACGACAGAGCTCACCGACCGCCGCACGGACCGGGCACCGGCAGCGAATCCGGTGTCCGATGAACCAGTCCGACCCAAGTCAATACGGGCAGCGGCGGTTCGGGTGGAGCGATCTTGTTGGGCATTCTACTTTTCATTGGGTCTCAGCGCTACCAAGTGAATAAAACCACCAATGATCCAAGCTCCGAGAACCGGCAGCAGAGGCCAACTCGCGACTGAGACAGCCTCACGGCCTGCGCGCACAATGTGATCCACCTCGGCTCGCGACAACTTGCCGGTCTCCTCGCTGAAGATCTCGAAATTCCGGTCGTAAATCAGAACGCCAGACATCGTGCGGGCATAAATCGAGAATCCGACCGCCGCCACGCTGACGGCACTTAAAAGCCAGAATCCGATCCATGCCTTCCTGAGCTTCATATCGCTGGTGATGGACTTTGACGACGCTCCGCCCAACGATTGAGCTCACCGACCGCCGCTGGGAGCGGGCGCTGGCAGCGAATCCAGCGTCCGATGAACCACCACGATCGAAATCGAAACGACGGGCGGCGGTTCGGGTGGAGCGATCGTGTTCGGCGACGGGATCATACCCTCAAAAGAGTCTCCCGATCTCATCGCGCAAGTCACGCCCCGCTTTGCGAAACTCGCGAATACCCTGCGCAACCCCGGCACTCAACTCCGGATGCAGCAAGACCGCAACGGCGGCGCACCAAACAGCAAACGACCCTACCGCGGACCGCGACTGGAGAGTCCCCTGAGCCCACGACGGCCAGATGACCGCACATGCAAAAAGCGCCAGACCTGCGAGCATAAAAGATCCGGTCCCTACTATTCGAAGTCTATGTGCGCGCATGGAAATCTCCATGATGGGGATAAGCAGCCGAACGTTCAGAGCTCACCGACCGCCACAGGGAGCGGGCGCTGGCCGCGAATCCAGCGTCCCATGAACCACCACGGTCGAAATCGAAACGAGGGACGGCGGTTCGAGTGGAGCGATCTTGTTCGGCGAATCCGGTCATTCACGTTCCTCGTGGTGAATGACGCTTTGACTGCTGGGATCGACGCGGACGTAGCAAATGCCGGTCGGTGTATGGATGCAGCCGTAAAGAGTGGGGACGCCGCAGAAACGTGAAATGGCGGTAAGACGCGCGGTAAGAATGGCCGTCCACTCGGGCCCGCGGGGCTCAAGGTCGATTTGCTCGAGGAGGAAGTCGAGGTAGCTCTGGTCGAAAACACAGCGCTCGAAGCCCTGAACCGCAGCAGCCTGCTCGCGAACGGCGTGAGGCAACGAAGCGTCAGCCCGGATCGCACCAATAAAGATGGCTCTGTCATTGTTCACGGGACACGCGAGAAGTCGCCGAACGTCAGAGCTCACCGACCGCCGCCGGATGCGGGCGCTGGCAGCGAATCCAGCGTCCGAGGAACCGGTTCCACCGAGCTCGGAACGGGCGGCGGCGGTTCGAGTGCAGCGATCAAGTTAGGCCGTTGCGATGAGATGGAGTCCCACATAAATTCCAATGAGTAAAAGTCCGAGAATCGGCCAGAACACTCGCTCTCGCCGAACGAAAGCAGTCACGACCAAAGCTGCTCCGACAAATGGTAGCCAATACCGAAGCTGAACATCGAGTGAACTGCCTCGCTCAGGACCGAGAGCGAACGGCAGGATAATGGCGAGAAGCATCACCACCACACATACTCCGCTCAATATCGGTCCTCGTTTCATCAGCGGTGTGGCCGCACGGCCTAACGAGGAAGCTCACCGACCGCCGCTGGAAGCGGGCACTGGCAGCGAATCCAGCGTCCGAGGAATTCGTGGGCTCGACCACGAATCGGGCAGCGGCGGTTCGTGTGCAGCGATCTGGTTCGGCGTTTGGGGACTTTGGTTCATTTGTGCTCGTCCTCGTCTGTGTCGATGTAGAACCCGAAACCGCTCATCGGGAGCGCGCAATCTGTGGGCCACTCCGCAAGTTCTTCGATCTCCTCGGGGAACATCTGCGGTGGATCGCCAGGCGGGTTGAGAACTGCCTCGCGAAGTTTGGGTGTCGCCCGGAGTAAGTCCACGCTCGCGTACTCGGCAGCCTCGGGAGACGCGGCTTCGACGAAAACGGTTACGTAAAAGCCCATCGGTTCGATGCACTGTGAATCTACGTCGCGCATGTGGAAGTTCGCTCCGCGGATGAGGACTCGGAACTTGGGCATCGTGGTGTGTCAATTAATGGTGACGAGAGCCAGCGCCGAACGTTCAGAGCTCACCGACCGCCACAGGGAGCGGGCGCTGGCCGCGAATCCAGCGTCCCATGAACCACCACGGTCGAAATCGAAACGAGGGACGGCGGTTCGAGTGGAGCGATCTTGTTCGGCGAATCCGGTCATTCACGTTCCTCGTGGTGAATGACGCTTTGACTGCTGGGATCGACGCGGACGTAGCAAATGCCGGTCGGTGTATGGATGCAGCCGTAAAGAGTGGGGACGCCGCAGAAACGTGAAATGGCGGTAAGACGCGCGGTAAGAATGGCCGTCCACTCGGGCCCGCGGGGCTCAAGGTCGATTTGCTCGAGGAGGAAGTCGAGGTAGCTCTGGTCGAAAACACAGCGCTCGAAGCCCTGAACCGCAGCAGCCTGCTCGCGAACGGCGTGAGGCAACGAAGCGTCAGCCCGGATCGCACCAATAAAGATGGCTCTGTCATTGTTCACGGGACACGCGAGAAGTCGCCGAACGTTTAATCTACGACTGCCAGTCGTATATCAAGATTGGGGAGTGGTGTCATTGAATTCGCGGCAAGTCGTTCGAAATCAACCCACGTCTCGACGGGACGGAACCCTCCGGTTCGTATATCGCGGTCGCCAGATCCGACCGACTTCCTGTTCGTAAGTTGTTCATGATGAACTGATTTTCGATTCGATATACGCCTGCCGGTTCGTATATTGGAAGCCGAAAAATGCCCTCCGGGTTGGACTGCCGTTGTCCCGCCACGCCGACCATCCTGCCCGGCAAATGAATACGGAGCAGGCAATCCACCGGCTGCGGGCGGTTATTCGAAAGCAATACAAAGCGCTGGCCACTGAATCGTCCTACGTGTCTTGGCTACGCCGGTATAGGGATGCCGTCCGAGGGTTTCCAGATACACTCACCAGCGAGCAGAAGTTGGAGCGAATCCTTACCGATTTGTCCCTCAAAAGGGATGTCTCGGCCAGCAGTCAGAAACAGGCGTTTAACGCCGTCTTGTTCTTTTGCAAGGACGTCCCAGGGCGCCTGCTTCTGGGAGTGGGTGCGTTGACCCGAAAAATCTCAACCGGAGAAGGTCTCGTGTTCCCAGCCGGCGAATGCCAGCCAGCTGGCCCCCTGCTTCCCGTGCTCCGCTATCGCCCGGGCACGAGCTCAAACCACGCTACACCTTCGGCCGGGGTTACGAGGGCTCGGTAGTGCTTGTGGATCATGTTGGCGGAGTTGCCTGCCTCGCTCGCCACCAAGGCGGGGTCTCCAGTGACGGCAACCCGGTAGGAGCAGAACGAATGGCGCAGGCCGTTACGGACCCACTGAATTCCAGCGCGCTCGGCAGTCATACGCATAGCGTTCTGGAGAACCTGCCCCCCGGGCGAGGGGGGAACCACCGGGCCAGATGCTTTCGTGGAAGTTTCCAACCAGGCCTGAAGATTGGGCTGGATCGGGACGATCCTCCGGGAAGCGGTCTTTGCCTTACCCGCGGACACCACGATCACGCCCTCCCCCAGCTTCACTTCCGACCAATCCAAGCGGATGATTTCCTCGGATCGAAGTCCCGCAAAACCGCCAATGGCCAATGCCGGAACGATTTCAGGGCGGGCGGAATCCAGCAGGCGCCGCATCTCATCCACGGTAAAGACCTCGGTCTCGACGGTTTCCGCCTTGGGCGCCGGGATTTCTGCGATCTCCTCGGCCAACGCTCGGGATACGTAGCCGGCGCGCCGGGCGAACTGGAAAAGGCCAGAGATCAGTCGCAGGACGTTCCTTCGACTTCGATTGGTCTGGTCGGCCAACTCGGAGGCTAGGTAGGTGCCGATGAGAGCCGGGGTCAGTGAAGCGATCGGGCTGTTCCGGAAAGAGTCCGAAACGCGCCCCAGCCGGCAGCGAATGTCCCTGAGGTAGTGGCTGGAAACCCCTGCCCGCCCGCGATCCGCGAGGAACTCGGCGAGGACCTCTTCAACCGTACGGCTTGGAGCGTTGGCCGGATGGCGTGATGCGAAGTAGGATACGGCATCCATCAACCCGCTTCTGGGCGGAAGCGCCGCCTTTGCCGCCAGCCATTCGTCGAGAGCGGCCAGGAGGGAGACGCCTGTCGGTGCGACCTTTTTACTCGCGGCGAGGAAGGTTTCCGCTTCTGACGCCGTCAGGCGAGCAGATTCCTGGCGACCCGCAGCGAGACTGCCGGCGACACGCTGCGCCTCAGCTTTAGCCTCTCCTGCGTCCGCGAAACTCCGGCGAACTCGACGGCCCTCCGCATCGTAGAAGCTTAGGGTGAACTCGGTGTATGCCCTACCGGCCACTGATCGGCGGCGAGAGTAAATGGGAATGGAGACCGACCCTACCGAGACCACAAAAGAAGCCGTTGGCTTCCCCTTCTTGCCCCCTTCGCGCCCGACCTTCATCCCGACGTTTGTCGGAAATCTGTCGGCAAAAATCAAACACCATCAAAAACCCCAATAAAAATGGCGGAGAGGGAGGGATTCGAACCCTCGTTAGAGCTTTTGGCCCTAAACCGGTTTAGCAAACCAGCGCCTTCAGCCACTCGGCCACCTCTCCGCGCCGGCAGGAGCAAACACGGCCACCGCCGCCCGGTCAAGCGGTTGGACTTCGTCCCGCCACTTCGTCATCCTGCCCGACCGATGAACAAACGGTTCTACCTCACGACCGCCATTGACTACGTCAACGGCGCGCCCCACCTCGGTCACGCCTACGAAAAGGTCGTGGCCGATGTGATCGCGCGCGCCCGACGGTCCATGGGGGAGGAGGTCTTTTTCCTCACCGGCCTGGATGAACACGGCCAAAAGGTCCAGCAGGCCGCCGAGGCCGAAGGCAAGGATCCTCAGTCCTATTGCGACGGACTGGCCGATCAGTGGCAGGCTTTCGTCCAACGGCTGGGCCTCTCCAACAACGACTTCATCCGCACGACCGAGCCCCGCCACAAGACCATTGTTACGGCCCTGCTCAATCGGCTTCACCAGGAAGGCCACTTCTACAAAGCCGGCTACGAAGGCTGGTACTCGGTCAAGGAGGAGACCTTTCTCACCGACAAGGATCAGAACCCCGACGGTTCCTGGGATCCCAAGTGGGGCGAAGTGATCCGGCTCAAGGAAGAGAACTGGTACTTCCGCATGGGCGAACACAAGGACTGGCTGATCCAATACCTGGAGGAACACCCGGAGTTCGTCCAGCCGACAACCCGCCGGAACGAGATCCTGGGCTTTCTGCGCAGCCAACCCCTGGGCGACCTGTGCATCAGCCGACCCCGCGCCCGACTGAGCTGGGGCATTCCCCTGCCCTTCGATCCGGAGTACGTGAACTACGTCTGGTTCGACGCGCTGACCAATTACCTCACCGTCCCAGCCATCCGCGGCGATGTGCAGGCCAAGGCCGTCGAACTCGGCCAGACCGCCACCGATTTCTCCGCTTGGCCCGCCGACCTGCATGTTGTCGGGAAGGACATCGTGAAATTCCACGCGGTTTACTGGCCGATCATGCTCAAAGCGCTCGGCGCTCCGCTGCCCAAGACCGTGCTCGTTCACGGGTGGTGGCAGAAGGACGGACAGAAGCTGAGCAAGTCCACCGGCAACGTGGTGGACCCGATCGCGGTCATCAATGAGTGGGGCCTCGACGCGTTCCGCTACTACGTGGTTCGCGAACTGGCCATCGGACCCGACGGCAACTGGACCGACGACGGCTTCCGGTCCCGCTACAATGCCGAGCTGGCCAACGGTCTGGGCAACCTGCTCAACCGCGCCTTGAACATGCTCAACAAGTACCGCAGTGGAATCGTACCCGCTCCGTCACGGGAACTGGCCGAGGACGCCGCCACCGCGGTCTCCACCACCGCTGCGTACCTCAAGGCCAATGAACTTCAGGAGGCGCTGGTCACCATCTGGGGCCTGGTCAACCGCGCGAATCTTTACGTGGAACAGACCGCCCCGTTCCGCCTAGCCAAGGATCCCACCCAGGCCGCCCGCCTGGACGAAGTGCTCTACAACTTGGTCGAAGTCTGCCGCATTCTGGCGGTTCTGCTGGCGCCCTTCATGCCGCAGGCGGCCGAAAAGATTTGGGCCCAACTCAATCTGCCAGCCGGCGACCTCCGCTGGCCGCTGACCGCCTGGGGTGGACTCAAGGCCGGACACCAAGTGGGCGCCCCTCAACCGCTGTTCCCGCGGAAGGATCTCGTTCCGAAATGAGCGAGTTCTCCGCACCGAACCCGCCCGTCCTGACGGCGCCCCCAGCCGTCGGGGACCGGGTCACGCTGGACATTCACGACCTGGCCTTTGGCGGCGAAGGGGTGGGACGCTGCGGTGAGTTCGTCGTCTTCGTTCCGTACGTGTGCCCTGGCGAACGGGTCGAGGTGAAGCTGACCGAAGTGAAGAAGAGCTTCGCGCGGGCCACCCTGGTGCGCCTGATCACCCGCGCTCCGGAACGGGTGGAACCGCGCTGCGAATACTTCGGGGAATGCGGCGGCTGCCAGTATCAGCATCTCGACTACGACGCCCAGCGACGCTGGAAACGCAAACAAATCACCGACCTGTTCCAGCGGGTCGGTGGCTTCTCCCAGCCGCCGGTGCGCGAGGTAATTCCCTGCCCGCAACCCTACGGCTATCGCAACCGCATCCTGGTGCGCAGCCAGTGGAACGGCCCGGCCCGCAAACTGAACCTGGGATTCATCCGCGCCGACTGCAATCTGGTCTGCGACGTCCATTCCTGCGCGATCGCCGAGCCCGCACTGAACGTCGCGCTCCAGGACTGGCATCGGAATCCGCCTCCCAAGGGTGGGATCAAGACCGTTCTGCGTCTTCCGGCCGAAGGCTGGACAGTGCCGGAACACAGTTTCTTCCAGAACAATTTCTTCGTCTTGCCCGCGCTGCTCGAGGCCGTGCGGGCACGCCTCCGTGACGCCGGCACCCGACATCTGATTGATGCCTACTGCGGCGTGGGATTCTTCAGCCTGTCCCTGGCCGATGCCGTGGAATCCTTTCTCGGCGTGGAATTGGATGTTCCTGCGATCAAAGCCGCCCGGGAAAATCAGGCCCGCCGAGGCATCACCAACGGGGAGTACGTCGCGGGGGACACGGATGCGCTCCTGCCGTCCCTGCTACGCCGTCTGGACCCCGCCCAAACCGCCGTGCTGCTCGATCCGCCGCGCGTCGGCTGCCGTCCGCCGAGTCTGCACGTCCTGCGGGAGGCCCATCCGGCGCAAATCCTCTACGTCAGCTGTCATCCCGCCACCCTGGCCCGGGACCTCAAGCTCCTCTGTGCCGACGGCGCCTACGAACTCGTAGACGTCCAACCGGTGGACATGTTCCCGCAGACCCAGCACGTCGAGTGCGTCGCCGATTTGAGACGCCGAAACGCGAAGGGGTAAGCGGTAAGGGCTGGGTAGGGCGAGGTTCCACCGTTGCGGGTGAGACCTGACACCACTCCAACCGCCATCCGCCATCGACGCGCCCCAAAGCGGCAGAGGGCTGCCGCAGTCCATAGTAACGGATTCGCCTCCGCCACGCTGGGTGATGACCAGACCGTAAGTGCCCGTCACGCGAACGGCTCCGCGGAGCGTCGCCCCACCGGTTACCTTTACCGGTCTTTACCTCTCAGCTCTCAGCTCTCAGCTCTCAGCTCTCAGCTGTTCCGCAAGGAACCCTCACGCCAAAATGTCCCGGACCACCTCGCCACTCACGTCGGTCAGACGGAAGTCGCGGCCGGCGTAGCGATACGTCAACTGTTCGTGATCGAAGCCCAGCAAGTGCAGCATGGTGGCGTGCAGATCATGCACGTGCACCGGCTTCTCCACCGCCCGGAATCCAAACTCATCCGTCGCGCCGTGGACGTAGCCGCCCTTCACGCCGCCGCCCGCCATCCAAACCGTAAAACCCCAATGATTGTGGTCGCGACCCTTGCCGTTGCCCGGAGTGCCCGGTGCCGGAACTTCCACCGCCGGCGTCCGGCCAAACTCGCCGCCACAAATCACCAAAGTGTCTTCAAATAGTCCGCGGGCCTTCAGATCCGTCAGTAGCGCCGCAATGCCCTGATCCACTTCGCCCGCCAGTTTCCGATGCGCATCGGCAATCATGTCGTGGCTGTCCCATGGCTGCACGTCGCCGTGATAACACTGCACGACGCGCACCCCGCGCTCGAGCAGCCGACGCGCGATCAGCAGCTGACGCGACTGCACGGTGTTCCCGTACATCTCGCGGATGTAAGCCGGCTCCTTCTCGATATCGAAAGCGTCGGTCGCCTCCAACTGCATGCGATAGGCCAGTTCGAAGGACTGAATGCGCGCCTCCAGCTGCGGATCGTCGCCGCGCAACCGCTGATGTTCGGCGTTGAACTCCGCCAGCAAATCGAGCTGACGCCGTTGCGCGGTGCGCGACAGCTTCGCGTTGGTGATGTTCTCCAGCAGCAACTCCGGCCGGGTTTGCTTGGTGTTGATGTGCGTGCCCTGATAAATCCCGGGCAGAAACGCCGAACGCCAGTTCGAGACATCCGACACCGGCAACCCCGGACACATCGCGATGTACCCCGGAAGATTCTCGTTCTCCGTGCCCAGGCCGTACGTGACCCACGCCCCATAACTCGGCCGCGACAGCCGTTCGTCCCCGCAGTTCATCAGACGCATCGACTGCTCGTGATTCGGCGTGTTGGCGTACATCGACCGAATCAGACACAGGTCATCGGCATGCGCGGCAGTCTTGGAAAAAATCTCACTGATCTCGAGTCCGCTCTGGCCGTAGGGACGAAATGAGAACGGCGAGGGCAAGGCCGCACCTAACGGACGTTCCGTGGTGAGATTGCCCGTGGGCAGGACCTGGCCCGCGTACTTCGCCAGAGCCGGCTTGGGATCGAAGGTGTCCACCTGCGACGGCCCGCCGTTGAGGTAGATGTGAATGATGCGTTTGGCGCGGGGCCGGAACTGCGGATTCCGCGCCGCCAGCGGATTGCCTGCGTCCGGTGCCAGCATCTGCGCGTCGCCCAGAACACGGGTCAGCCCGAGCATGCCCAACCCGGTGCCCATCTGACGCAGCATCTGGCGGCGGGTCTGGGCACGCGGCGGCAGGTGTTCGAAAGGATTCATACTCGGAGACGCGTTCAGTCGAGAAACACCGCTTCGTTGGAGACCAATACGACCTGGGCGAATTGCTCCCACGGCGTGAGCTCGCCTTCGTTCTGGGCAGCACCGTCGACGAACCTCAGCGAAGACACCACTTCCTGGGCCGTTGGATTCCGACCCAACACCCGCTGGAACACCGCCGCCACCCGACGCTTCGGATCCGTTTCCTGCGCCACCTCCGTCTGGGCCACGAGCGCCCGGGCCTGCTCCTGAACGAACGGCGAATTCAGCGCGAACAACGCCTGCTGCGGAACGGTGGTCTTGGGCCGGCGTTCGGCACACTGATCCGGCGCCGCGAAATCGAAGGCACGATACAGCCCAGGCAGATTCTGCCGGTCCACCAATCCGTAAACCGTGCGCCGCGCATTCAGCGGATCCGTATTCAGCTCCACCGGCGGACCGCCCAGCGTGGCATCCAGTCGACCCGACGCCGCCAGCAGCGAATCTCGCATCGATTCCAGGTCCAGCCGACGACGGGCGAAGTGAGTGTATCCCGGCGAACCGGACTCCGCGGAAGGTTCCCGCAATCCTTCACTCGCCTGACCAAACGCCGAGCTCAACACCATCAGGCGATGCAGATGTTTAACGCTCCAGCCGGACTGGATGAATTCGCCAGCCAGCCAGTCGAGCAATTGCGGATGCGTGGGCGGATCACTGCGGACCCCGAAATCGGCCGGCGAGGAAACGAGCGGTTCCCCGAAATGATGCATCCACACGCGGTTTACGAAGACGCGGGCGGTCAGGGGATTCCCCGGCGCAACGATGGCGTCGGCGAGTTCGCGCCGTCCGCTGCCCGACTGGAACGGCTGCTCGCGTCCGTCGTTGAGCACGCGCAGAAATCCCCGGGGCACTTCCGGACCCGGCCGGGAAGGACTGCCGCGCAGAAAAATTCGCGGAGAATACGGTTCGGGCAGATCCGCCACCACCATCGCGCGGGCGGGAGGACGGTTGGTCGCGTGCGCCGCCATCTTGTCGAGGTTCAGGACCAACCCACCGTAACGGTCCTTATCCGGCCGGGACATGTGGTTCGGCGTGTCGCGCCGCGGGAAGTACAGCGGACCTTCCGGACTCGTCACGACGGTGAGTAGCTCGCGTTCCTCCGCCGACAAGGGACCGTGGGGCGAACCCGCCGCAGGCTGCTGCGAGCGTTCGTACACGGTTCGGAACACGTCGCCGTAGGTCCGAGCCACCGCGGCCCGATTGGTGAGCGCCGCCGTTTGCAGGGCCGCCACCACCACCGGATTCCACTTCTGCTCGGGAAGCACCTTCAGCCGCACCTTGCCCTGAGAAAACTCCTCGTCGCCGGCCGCCATCAGCTGCTGCCACGGTCCGAAGATCCGATCATCGGGTTGGGCGTGTTGCTCCACATACCGCCGGGTGCGCTGCATCAGGCTGGGCCGGAAATCCTCCGGGGTTAGCGACAAACCGAACTGCGTGGTCTCGGTCAGATCCGGCTTCGTCGTCGCCGCGCGCACCAGATAATCGCCCAGACGCAACCTCAGGTTTTCCGTCCACTTCTTGAACTCGGCATCAATGTGGTCCTCGAGTTCCTTCCGCGCCGCCGCGAGCTTGGTTTCAAACTCCGGTCCGCCAGGAACAGTCGCCGGATCCTCAATGAGCGGCAGCACGTAGGGCCGCTCGGTCGAGGCGAAGACGCCGTAAAGGCCGTAGTAATCGCCGGCGGTGATCGCGTCGTACTTGTGATCGTGACACCGAGCACACGCCACCGTGAGTCCGAGCAACCCGCGGCTGACCGTGTCGATCTGATCGTCGATCTGGTCGTGCGGATTCTGATCAAACAACCGGCCCAGCGTCAGAAACCCCAACGCCGCCAAACGCCACGGCGGCACCGGCGGTTCCAGCTGGTCCGCCGCCAGCTGGTCCCGAACAAATTGGTCGAAGGGCAAATCCTCGTTGAACGCCCGCACGACGTAATCGCGATAGGTGTAGGCGTAGGGCCGGAGAGCATCCCGACCGTACAGCAGCACCAGATCCTTGGTGTCGGCGTAGCGCGCAACGTCCAGCCAATGCCGACCCCAGCGCTCGCCATAACGCGGATTGGCCAGCAGACGTTCCACCACTTCGGCGCGGGCTTCCGCCGAAGGATTGCGGGCGAAGGCTTCGATCTCCGCGTAGGTCGGCGGCAGTCCGATCAAGTCATAGGACACCCGACGCAGCCAGGTCCGCGGATCCGCCGGCGGCGCGAAGGACTTCCCCTGTGCTTCCAACGGCGCGAGCAGAAAGGCATCCAACGGCGTGCTGACCCGGTCCGTCGCTTTCACCCGCGGCGGCACGGGAGTTCCGATCGGCTGATAGGCCCAATGGTGTTTGGCCGCCTCCCACGATTGGCCGACCAGCTTGCCGGCTGCTTCGCTGGTACCGCCGCCCCAGACCATCCCCAGCACCGCGACCACTCCCCACGACCACGAGCGGAGCGGAAACCGTCGTCGCGTCGGAGAGGTGGAACGAAGGGAGGCCATGGTCAGAAACGCCGCAAGTCGCGGGGAGGATTGACCGGACGCTCCGAGGTCTTCTTGGATTCAGTTTGATTCGTCCGGTAAGCCGAGCGGAACAGCCAATGACGCTTGAAAAGGGTTTCCAAGGTGGTCGCCAGCGAACCCACGTCCCGGGTGAGCTGATTCGCATCGGCCAGCAGATTGGTGTTCGCCGACAGCTGAAGGTTCACGTTGCTGAGGGCCACTCCGACGTCCGACATGCGGGCGTTGAGATTGCTGAGCGTCACGCCGATCGGGCCCGAACCCGGATTCAGGTTCGACAGCGTGAGGGTGAGTTGAGTGTTGAGATTGGTTGGCAGCAGCAGCGTGCCAATGCCGCCGGGGGTCTTCAGCGTGGGAGCGACATCGGCCAGGATTCCTCGCAAATCCCCGACCGCACCATCGATCTTGGGCAACGTCCCGGTGAGCTGGGCGGTGATGTTGGTGAGATCGGCCAGCGCCACGGCGATCTGATTGGTCAGGCCAAAGACACCCGGCAGGGAGCTATTGACGGAGTTGGCAATGTCGGTGAGGCGCTGCTGCAAGGGCGCCGATTCTTCCGCCTCCAGCCAGAAGCCGTTTTTGAAGGATTCCAGGGGCTTGTAGACACGGTTGGTGATCGACGGCTCGTAACGAAACGCGTCGGACAGCATCAGCGGCGGTTGGCCTTCGATCCGTTTCACCGTGACCAGCCCCGTACTACCGCGGGTTACCTCCACACTTCGGCCTCCCAGAAAATCGCCAGCACCAATCTTCACCCGAGAATCGCTCCAGATATAGCCGTCGTTCTTTTCGCGAACCTCGAACCCAATAAACACATTGAACCGGTTCGTCAGATACCATTCTCCCATGGCCATCTGATCCACCTTGGTGACGGTGCCGATGTTGAAGCCCGCCATGGTCACCGGCGTCCCCACCTTCAGCCCGGTCGCATCGGCGACATAGGTGTAGTACCGAAATCGAGCGACACCCCAACCACGATCCTTGGCGGTTTGCTTCAAGAAGTACACAAACGCCCCGATCATCAGGGCGAAGGTGAAGAGCATGAACACGCCCACCAGACGTTCCACCCGTCCCAAACGGGTGCGCAGCTGCGGGGTCAGATCGTGTAGGGCCATGTTCGAAGGGAATGAAGGCGTGTTTGCTGGAGGGGGTCAATCGGGTTGCAACCAATCGCTGTACTCCGAAGCGGCCGCTTCCAGCTGATTCTGGAAACCCACCGGACGAAGCTGACGGTGATGCACCACAGCGAACTGTCGTTCTGCCCCCAGCCAGGAACGAAGATTGTCGGTGGTGACAATCAGGGTCAGGCCACGTCCGCCCAACACCGGATGTCCCGCCCGCAACTGGGGCAGAAACTGCCGCCACCAACGGAGGTGATTCTGGTCCATGCCGGTCAGCGGATTGTCCAGCAGGAGCAGTTCCGGGCCCAGTGCGAGCGCCCGGGCCAACGCGACCCGTTGCGCCCATGCCCGGCCAATTCGGCCGGCGGGAGCGTCGGCCAAGCGCTCGAGATCCAGCGCCTGAATCAGTGGCAACACTGTCTCCAACGCGGCTGCCGGCGAGCAGTTGCGGTGGTATCCCACCGGCAAGGCGATGTTCTCCGCCACGGTCAACTCCCGCAGGAGTCGCCCTCCGGATTCAAACACCAGACCCACCCGCTGACGCCATCCGGTCGGCCGTCGCTCGGTCGCCGAATAGGACTCGCCGAAAACCGAGAGGGTTCCCTGCGCGAGCGGGATCAATCCCGCCAGGCTCTGCAGCAGCATCGATTTCCCACTGCCATGTCCGCCGGCGATGACCCACCAATCCCCCGGCTCGACGCGCCAGTGGATATTCTCCAGGAGCAACTCCTCTTCATCCGCCCGTTGAATTGCCACGGCGGCCAGTTCGAGCACCGGGGTCGGCTTCATGCGGGCAGGAGGAGGTTGATCACCAGGAAGACCGCATCCAGACACAGGAAGGCAATCACACTGTGCGCCACCGTGCGCGTGGCCGCCTCGGGCACTTCTTCCAACCGCAGCGGACGGGCCAGACCCTGGTAACAGGAGATCAGCGAACCCGCCGCGCCGAAGGCCAGAGTCTTGAGTCCGAGCAGGGGAAAGTCCTCCCACCGCAGCGCCCGGGCGATCTGCCCCCAGTAGTCCTCCCCGGTCACCGGGAGATTGGCCACCACGGTGAACAGCCAACCGCTGGCCAGAGCGAACAACAACAAGTACACCGCGAGCGAGAACACCGACAAGGTGATCCCCAGTACGCGAGGCACCACGAGGTACTGGATGGGGTCGATTCCCAGCGCTTCCAGGGCCTCCACCTCACCCAACGCCCGAGAGGTGCCCAATTCCACCACCGTCGGCGTTCCCACCCGGGCCAACACCACCAACGCGGCCGTGAGCGGCGCGAGCTCCCGGAACAACACCGTCACAAACAAACTGCCCATCAACTGCGACTGCCCCACCTGACTTAGCAGGCGAAGGGTCTGCCCAATGATGACGAATCCCAGTGCCACCCCAATGAACCCCACGATGGGCAGCAGGCGAACGCCCGATCCCACCACCTGCGACAGGATCAGCGGCCGGATGACCTGCCGGGACGCGCCGAACTTCGTGAAAATGACGCCGACAATGATCAGCGTGAACGCCCCCAACCGCCGCGTGGTGTCCAGAAACGACAGCACCCGCAGACCGATGACTTCGGTCAGGCGCTGGAATCCCCGGAACGGGTTGGGCATGGCGCAACCCTAGGAAGCCCGGCCCTGCGCAGCAATGCGGAGTAATCCACTTTCGCGAAGCGCGGATTCCGTTCTCCGCCCTTCTTCTGAGTGCGGTAGCAAGCGCGCTCACCGAAATCGGCATAGCCAGCAGCCTCAGAGAAACATATCTTTCTTCGAACAGTTTCTCCTCCGCCTCGACGAAACCCAACCCTGGCTGACGTCGAGTAGGGGAAGAGATTTCGGCATCACTTTCAGATACCAATCAGAAATGCTGCGTTATGGCATCGACGAACCCGAGTCTTCCTTCTCTTCCGGCGATTTCCGCCCCTCATTCCTGCCTTCCGTTTCGCTTAAAGATAGGGGTCTTACCTCAGCCGACTTCGCTCGCGACACGGCGAACAACGGCCAGGAGACTTGGTCGCCTCTGAACATCCCTTCGACATGTCCAATCCGTTCTTCGACCACCCGATTCTGAACTCGCCCTACGAGTACCCGAATCGTCATTGGGAACTCGGTCCAACGGGCCAGCCAACGGACTGGCAAATTTTTAATAAAGTAGTGAAACGCAAGGCTACTCTATTTTTAGCTTTAGTGCTTTTGGCGGTTGGCTGTAACGCTCGAAAATCAACCAATCCACTAACCATCAAGAAAGCCTTCTCAACAAATAACGTCGAATTGCAAATCGAAATGCCAGCCGCGATCAGCCTGGGGGAAAAGGTGCCGATCAGGCTGGTGTTTCAAAATAATAGGGGATTGGGAATCACTTTGTATCCACAGTCAATTGAGGTTCGACTTTACGACTCGCGAGGTCTAATTCAGCCGATCGAGTTGTCTAACCTGGTAACGCTGATAGGAACTGAAAGCAAGAGCGTGGAAGTCATAGACGCAGTGTTTGCCGGGATTTCGAGAAAGAAGACACGCCGGATTCAGACGAGGGAATCGCGGGATATTAGTATCGATCTTGCAGTACATTACAATTTGAAACCAGGCCTTTACCGATTGGAGATTGTGGCTCCAGTTGTTTATAAGGAGTTCCTTGGTGCACGAGATGATTCAGTCGTTAGCCTGACCCCGAAAGCGATTGAGTTTGACGTGTTGAAGAATTAGACGGTGTCTTCAAACCCGCTGGGTTAGCCGGTCGATGGCAAAACCCCGTTTCTTCACACACCACTTTGTTCTGTATCTTCCATCCGGGAGACCATCCAATAAAAGCCCAAGACCAATACCTGAAGTTCGTCCGTTGGGAGGAGGCCGATGGCCTTTACGTCGGCTATTGACCGCCCCTGGTTCGTAGTACCGCCTTCAGGCGGCCCCTGGGGGTGAGTCGGCGCTGGGGGGGGCGGGATGAATCCCGCACTACTAACCCTACCCGGTTCTTGGCCCCAAGGCACATCCGGGGCCCCGGCTTTGGCTCCTTTCAACTCTCAACTGGTTTGTGAGTTGAGTTCGGGGTCGAGGTGAGGTGCTCGCTGAGCGGTTGGGGAGCCCAAAGGGATGTTTTTCCCGCCGGGGAAAAATCTGCGTTCAATCTGTGTAGAATCTGCGGATAACCTCTCCAGCTTCCCGCCCCGGAAGGACAAGGACCGGCACCAGATCACGCGGCCACCACTCCACCTACGCCTAAGAGCCCGTCCGAAAAATGGGATGGGCCCTGCGACGAGGGATTTTGAGGGAGGCCGAGGCGGCGAGACCGGAGCATCCCCGCAGCGGGCTGTGACGGTCGAGCCAACGAAGGCCTCGCCCAAAAGAACCGTCGCCCGGAGGGTTTGCCCAAAAAGGGCTGGCTGGCTTCGTTGCTCCTCGGTCACAGACCACGGTCGGGTATGCTCCCTCGTCGCGTCTCGCCATCCAGCCCTTTTTGGGCAAACAGGACCCATCCGATTTTTCAGACGGGCTCTAAGGAAAATGGGAAAGCGGTAGCAGGGCTACCCGCACTCCATAGGGCGGCTCCGCAGAGCGTCGCCCTACCTTCCTTACCCCTTACCGCTTACCCCTTACCGATTTTCCGTCGGCCCATGCTCCGCACGGGGAATTTGCCTGACTCCGCGGACCTCACCATGCTCCCATCTCCGCCTCCATCCTTTGAAAATCCTCCTCGTCGAAGATGATCCTCAGGTGGCCCGCTTCCTCACGCGCGGGCTGTCCGAGGAACGCTTCGTGGTGGACGTTGCCGAAAACGGTGAGGACGGATTCCATTTGGCCACCACCGGCACCTACGACGTCATTATCCTCGACGTCATGCTTCCCCGGCGCGACGGATTTGACGTGCTTGCCCAGTTGCGTCGTGCGGGTCGAAACACCCGGGTGTTGATGCTCACCGCCCGGGACGCCGTGGCCGATCGCGTGCGCGGATTGGAAGGCGGCGCCGACGATTACCTCGTCAAGCCCTTCGCGTTCGCCGAACTGTTGGCCCGGCTCCGCGCGCTGATGCGTCGGCCCGACTCCGAGGAACCCGAGGTCCTGGAGTGCTCGGGACTCCGGCTCGACATCCGCCGCCAGACCGTTGTGCGAGACAACCGCAACGTGTCGCTGACGGCCCGGGAGTTTGCCGTGCTGGCCCATCTGGTCCGGCATGCCGGGGAGATTGTCACCCGCACACGTCTCGCCGAACAGGTGTGGGACGAGAACTTCGATCCGCTCAGCAACGTGATCGATGTCACCATTTATCACCTTCGGGAAAAGGTGGACCGCGGATTCCCCACCCGGCTCATCCACACGGTTCGCGGCTCCGGCTATGTGTTCCGGGAGACGCCTGATCCGGAGGCGAGATGAACGCGTTTTCATGTTGGGTTCACCCGGCTTTCAGATGACTCCGCACAAACTGTCGGCATGTCCGAGATCCACCCGCTGCGTCGCGTCCGCGCCGCCAGGGAAAGGAAGATGGTCATGACCATCCGCCGCCGTTTCCAGTACGGCATCCTGGCGCTGGTGGCGGTAACGCTCACAGCTCCCAGCGTCCTACTTTTCCTGCTGGCCCGAAGGGAGGTGCGCGGCGATGTGGATCAGTTTGTCTCGGACAAGGCCCGGATTCTGGCGGAACGGGCCAATCCGTATGCGCCCGAAGCCGTGGTCTTCCAGGAACGGGACTGGGCGGGAGACCGATTCACGCCGTACGGACAAACCTTCGACCGGGACTGGAACGTCGGGTTCGTGTCCAAACGATTACCGGCGCCTATTCCGGTGGACGAAACATTGCGGCGCGAGGCAGCCCATCCCCTGGGTCGGGTGTTGCACGACGCGGTGGCTCCCGATGGCACGCGCTACCGCATGGCGACGGTGAGCATCCTGCGGGATCAGGAAGTCCGAGGTTACGCGCAGATTGGCGTCCGGGAATCCGAGCGGGACGCACCCTTGCGCCGCCTGGGAATCACCCTCGCCGCCGGCAACCTGCTGGCCCTTGGACTCGCTTGGCTGGGTCTGCGCTTTTTGAACGAACACTGGCGGCTCTCCCTCGCCTCCCTCGGTCATACGGCCCGGGAGGTCTCGGCGCATGGAGCCCTCCGTCATCGCTTCGTGGCTCCGTCGGAGGATCCGGACCTCGCCCAGGTCGCCAGTGCGTTCAACGGATTGCTGGACCGTCTGACCCAGACCCGCGAGGCCCAGCAGCAGTTCATCGCCGACGCCTCGCACGAACTGCGCACTCCCCTCACCGTGCTGCGCGGGGAACTGGAAGTGGCGCTTCGCCGCGAACGGTCGGGGCCCGAATACCGCGAGACCATCGAGGCCTGCCGACAGGAGGTGGAACGTCTTTCGCGCTTGGCCGACAACCTTCTGACCCTCGCCCAGGTGGACGCCGGCGCGCGGTTTTCCGAGATGCAGGAGGTAGATCTTGGGACCGCCTGCCGGTCGGTTGCGGAACGCTTTCTTCCCTGGGCGGAACGGGAACGAATTCGCCTGAACGTCACCGCCACCGAATCTCTTCCCGTCCGCGGCGACCGGATCGCTTTGGAACGACTGCTGGGGAATCTGGTGGAGAACGCCATTCGCTACTCCGCGCCCGAGGATGCCGTCGAGTTGACCGCGCGCCGGGAAGGCGAGCAGGCGGTCGTTGAAATCATCGATCATGGTCCGGGAATCGCCGAGGACCAGCAGGCCCGCATCTTCGAACGGTTCTATCGGGTGGAATCCGCGCGCCCGCGTCACCGCGGCGGTGCGGGTCTTGGACTGGCCATCGTGAAGTCACTGGCGGAACTCCACGGCGGATCGGTCAGCGTGCGAAGCCGCATCGGACAGGGCAGCACCTTCACCGTGCGTCTGCCGCTGGCGAGCCACATGAAAGCCCTTTCATGAAACCTTCATGATCGTTTCATCGGGGATTCCCGATGATTCGCTCGTGAAATTAATCACATTAAGTAGACATCTCCTTCGCACCAGTCTGGCTGGGGCGTGCCTGCTGGCCGCCACGACCGTGGAGGGCGCCACAGCCCTCCTCGAACTGGAGCGTTCCACCAACAACGTCACCTGGGAAAAAGTCCCACTCGCCCCGGAGCATCTGACGGCCAAGGGCGGCGTCCTTCAGAATACCCATGATCCGAAGGCGTTTTATCGCCTCCGCATTCAGGATAATCAGCTCTCCGGATTTGTTACCGCGCTACCACTCGACAGCGCCCCCACTCAGGCCGTGGAGATCGCTAAACAGTTCATGGCGGAACTGTTCCTCGAGGATGCCGAGAGTGAAGGCGGCGATCCGGAAGGAAACTGGGCGGATGCCGAACTGGGGCCGGTTTGTTATCCCGTCTACGATCCTTCCGTGGACGGAGGCCGAACTCCTGCCTTCATTGAGTTCAAGGTCGTCCGCAAGACCCCACCAACGGTCAACCCCTCGCCCAACGACCCGTTTGGTATGAGTCCGCCGGATACGTCGGACGACGACTGTGATCGCGGGCATTTGCTGGTGTCGTTGACCCGAAGTGATTTCCCCGTTCCCGGCTATTCCCAACGCGGAGCCACCCCGGTGGAACTCCTCCTGCGCAAAGCGCGCACCACCGGCCCGGTCAAACCCGTGCGTTACGATGATGGATTGCTGATCGGCGAAGACCCGGCTGGCGAGGTGGTGGGAAGTATCGGCAACACGCCCTTCCTCATTGACGCCGCCATTCTCAAGATCGCCGGTCAGGAATTCGAAGGTTCTGCCAACGAGCAGACCACCCAGGACGACAAGGGTCCGTCCTTCCCCGCCCAAGGCTTTGCCTCCTATCGGGAATTCAAATCAAACTTCGCCACGAGTCCGCTCTATGCCGAACTGCGCCGACTCAAAGCTCAGAGTGCCGCCGGGGAATGGAACGCCGTGTTGGGCGTTGAGCCGACTTCGATTCGGGTGCCCTTGAAGGTACGGACCAAGATCCTGGTGGACCGTCAGATCCGACAGGCCTCCGTGGCCGATCCAGAAATCGCGGCAGTGACCGTGCCGACGGATCAGAACGGTCTCTGGGTCACCGGCCAGAAGGAAGGAGGCACGTTACTCGAGGTGACCTACCAAGACGGCACGACGGAACCCTTCCTGTTGTTCGCCGGAACCCTACTCAATCCAGGGACAACGCTCAGCGCCACGACCGCCGGCTGGACCTCCTGGAAGTATTGGTACGCCGGCAACTGGAACGACCAGCGGCGGTATCAGCAGTATCAGAACGACGCCCAGATGTGTCCCGGCGGCGCCAGTGGCTGCGGCCCGGCAGCGTGGGCAATGCTGTATGGCTGGTGGGACCGCAAGGGCTCGCCCCGTCTGATCAAGAACACGAGCCAGGCGGATGCGCCGCTCTCCAACGACGACAGCATTCGCGACTGCAACCGCTATGTCTTCGATCAAGTGGGGCCGTTTTGCGTCAGCGGTCAGGCGGCAACCATGCCGTGGAACATGAAGGCCGGCCGGCACTGGGCGGCACACCGCGGCGCTGGAAGGGACATCAGCTGGAGCTGGGGATTGCCCTACGCGAGCTTTGGTTCGCTGAGCCGTGTGGCGGATTCGATCAAAGCCGGCCGGCCGTCGATCGTCGGCCTGGGCTACTACTGGCATTACCCGCTGGCCTACGGCTACAAGGCGCGCCAGTACAAGACCGGCAAAATCGTCTGGAACACGCAACGCTACTTCAAGTGCAACATGGGTTGGGGCGGTGACTCCGCCCAGTGGCACAATGCCAACAGCACCTGGTTCGGCACCCACGCCCGCTATTGGTAAGCATCAGCGCCCGTCCCGCCGAGCATGAACACACCGGACCCCGCTCCGCCGCGACGGCTCCGGCGGAGCGCGGTCTGCGGGATCCTGCTGCTCGGGATCGCCGCCGGCTTTCTCCTTCCCATCGGAAACAGACTCCGCGGCGTCCGTCAGTTCGATTCCAATACCACCCCCCAAGGTCCAGTGAACGCCGGCCAGCCCCGCGCGGCGGAACAGAAACCACCCGTCCCCGAATCCGCCCGCGCGGGGCTCAATCGGACCCATTCCCCTAGCATCTCGCCGATTCCTCAGCCCAACCTTCCCACCCTGCACTTCAACGGCCGCCAGTTCGGTTTCGACCGCCAAGCCCCGGCCGCTCTGACGCGGTGTCAGCAGCAATTAGTCGGAACGAACACGGTCGTCGCGCTGATCGGACTGACCGTTCCGGGATCGACGATCCGCACTGATCTAGCGCAGCGCGGAATCGAGTTGCTCGACTACGTGCCCGACCAGGGTTGGATCGCCCGGGTGCACGGCCGACCGGATCCGCTGCCCGATCCCAGGTTGTTCTCCTTTCAACCCCTGAAAGCTTCCCTGCGAATTCAGCCGGCCCTGACCGAACTCTCCTTTCCCGAAACCAACGTGCCGGTCTACGTCCACGCCGTGCTCGACCGGACGGTCACGTGGCTCCACGAAACGCTGCAAAAGGCGGGCTTCGAAGGGCTGACTCCTCTGACCGTGGGTGATCGCTCGCACCTAGCCGGCACCATCGCCGTTTCTCGGATGTCCGAGTTTCTCCAACTAACCTCCATTCACCCCGACACGCTCTGGATCGAACGCGGCCGGCGGGCTCGCTTGCGAAACGCCGCAGCCAGTCGCACGACTCAAAGCGGATCCTACCACGGCTCCACTCCCTGCTTCGACCGCGGGATCTTCGGGGTCGGCCAGATCATTGCCGTCTGCGACACCGGACTCGACGTCGACAGCTGTTTCTTTCGCGGTGATCCTGGATGGCGGCCCCCGGTCAACCGACTCGACGGCCGCGACGTCGATCCCAATGCCCGCAAGATTCTCGCCGTCAATTTTCTGGATCCCGCTGATCTGCCCACGAACCCGCTGGCTTGGGATACTCACGGTCATGGAACCGCCGTGGCCGGTACCGCGGCCGGAGCCAGTCTCTTCTCCCCACGCGATCCAGAGGCGGGCAACGGCCTGGCCCCCGGCGCGAAGCTGATTGTTCAGGACGCTGGCTTTCGCGTTGCGGATTCCGGTGAGGAGTTGCCCGGACTGGGATTTCCCGTGACGAATTTTTATCCGGCGTTGCAGCAGGCGATCGCCCAGGGAGCCACGATTCACAACCACAGTTGGGGCGAACAAGAGGAAGGATTCCCGTCCAACGGATACAGTCAGGTCTGCCGCGAACTGGACTCGGTGACTTGGTCGAACCCGCAGGTCCTGGTGGTCTGCGCCGCCGGGAACGACTTCTTCCCGGACACGGTCGGCAGCCCTTCGACCGCCAAGAATGCGTTGAGTGTGGCGGCTTCGCTGTCCGGGCTCAGCGAAGAACGCGTCGCCAGCTTCTCGAGTCGCGGTTGGGCCAGCGACGGTCGGATTAAGCCGGACCTGACCGCTCCCGGACACCACCTGTACACGGCCGCCAGCGATGGCGATGTCACTACGGAAAACTGCTACCGCACCCACCACTCCGGAACGAGCTTCGCCGCCCCCGTGGTGTCCGGCTTGGCCGCACTGGTGCGCGATTACTTCGCCCAAGGCTTCTATCCCACCGGCAACCCCGTCGCCGAAGATCGACAGCCCGAGGTCAGCGCTTCACTGGTGAAGGCGGTGCTGATCAATGCCGCGACACCGATGTCCGGCGCGACGGATCCGCCCCCCTCCCGCGATCAAGGTTGGGGCCGCGTCAATCTGTCCTCAACCCTGCGGCTCACTCCGGACGCTCCCGCCCTGCTTGCGCTGGATGAGTCCCCGGGGTTCGCAGCCGCTCCGGCGTTTCCGTACAAGCTCTACCTGCGCCTCACCGCAACTCACCGTCCGCTCAAGGTCACCCTGGTGTGGACGGACTATCCCGCGACTCCGGGAGCCGACCGGCAGCTGATCAACGATCTGGACCTGCGGGTCCGAACGCCCGAACTCGAACTGAAGGGCAACCGCCTGATTCGTGGCCAATCAGCGCCCGGCGGCAACTACGACCGGCTCAACAACGTCGAGCAGATCGTGTGGCTGCCCCCGCAGTCGGACCTCGTCGAGATTTCGGTGTGGGCGCCGCGGATCGTGGTTGGTCCACAGCCGTTTTCACTGGTGGCCACCGGCGACTTCAAAGTGGTTTCCCCCAGCGCCGACTCCGATGGCGACGGCTTGCCCGACTGCTGGGAGCAGTGGCATTGGAACAATTTGACGCCCTTACCGGACGAGGACCCGGATGCCGACGGCGCTTCCAATGCGACGGAGTTCGCCGCCAACACCCACCCGAATCAGGCGAACTCCGTTGCCCGTCTCGACATCAGCCGCGCGGAATCAGGTGAACCCCAGTTGCGCCTGACCGTCAGTGAAGGGCGTCGATACACCCTGGAACACTCGGCGGAACATGCGCTTCAGGGACCCTGGACCACCGTCAGCGAACCCCTCCTGATGGGCGAACCCATCGGCGAACAGAACCTCCAATTCACCCCGATGAAGCCGGAGCCAGGCGCCGCGTTAGCGTCCGGATTCTACCGAATCCGCATCGACGGGCCGCGGTGAACCAAGGCGGCTAGCCTTCGCCCTTGTTCGCGGGACTCAGTTGCCGAGCCTCACCGACCGGTAGATCCGTGAGCGATTCGTGGCCGATTCCAAATCGATGAACCACTGGGGATTGTTGGTGAGTTGGACAGTGGCCAACGGCACCCACGGGGTACTCAACGTGGTTCGATAGTCGATCCGATACATGCCGCCAATTTCTCCGACCATCGACAACCCGGCCAGCGAGTACGGGGTCAACTCCGGATCCAACACAGTCAGACTCACCGGAAGACTCGAGATCGAACCGCCGGGATTGATCACATCCACCCGGTACTCACCTTCCGAAAGGCCATTCACCGACTCCAAGGTCAAAACGGAGTTCGTCGCGGTCGCCAACTTCTCATTATTCCTCCACCATTGATACTGGATGGGAAGCTGCCCCGTGGCCGTGACCGAGAAGGTCACCGTCTCACCCAGCGCCACCGTTTTGCTGGAAGGTTGTTGGGTGATGGTCGCCGGAGTAGCGGCAGGATTTAACGACAACACGTAGACGTTGGTACTGCCATTGAGGAGCATGTCGCCCACGATTTGCCCCTGATTGTTCACCCGGTTGGCCCGCATGAGGACCGCGGACACTCCCGCCGGCACATATGTGTTCAGATCCACCAGACTTCCATTCAGATAAGCGCACGCATGCCAATCCCCGTTCGCTACCTGAGATCGGCCCACAATCAGACCGCTATCGTTCACATCCAAAGCCTCACTCTCCAGACCACCCAAGGTCCCGAGTTCTTGCATGCCGCTTCCTTCGATCCAGCGGAAGGCATGCTTCGGACCGCCGGGAGTGATGGCCATTCGCCCCACGACCACACCTCCCTCGTTGATGCCGAACGCCTCACTCAATCGAGTCACCGGATCGTTGATGGCGTACTGTCCAGTGCCGGGATCCCGAGTGTCCAAAAAGGTCATGACGTCTCCGTCCACTTTGACCGCTCGCGCCCGCTCCAGAAGCGCCTCGGGACGGACACCGTAGCCCACCATGACCCGCGCGTCGTTGATCCCCAGCATATCCCGTCCAATCGGATACCCACTATACCCCCTAATCACTACGAAGTCTGGATACCACTGATAAGTCAACAATTGGGGCCAGTAGGGGTAGGCACCTCCGAAGCCCGTATTCTGATAGACTGCGGCAAATCCTTCGCTGTTGATTCGCCGAATCTGGGTATCGTTGGGAGAAACAATCACCTCGCTGCCCTTCGATCCAGTTGCCGTCCACCAAAATCCACTGGAAACGAACCTCAAATGACCAATTCCAACGACAATTTCGGAGTCACTCAAGTCCATCGCCGTCACCTTCTCTACCAAGGGTTCCGGCTCCCAATCGTATTTCACTTGGATCGGAATCACGGTCGCGCCCCGATGGAGGTAGGCCCGCTCTGAATAATTCCTCAAAACGGTGCCCTGATTGTTGATGGCCACACCCGTTCCGGGACCGATATCGACGAGCGTCGGCTCCGCAGCTGAGGACTGGAGCGAAGCAAACCCGAATGCCACAACACACACACTGATCCAATCTGAATTCGGCTTCATAGGACCTGAAGTTCTCGGGAATCGTGCACAACTGTAAAGCAGATTCACTCGAACAGGCCGAGCTGCCTTTCGCGAAGCGTTTGACACCTCGGTTCAACCCTGGAGGAATGCATTTCGGTGCGAAGCGATTCTCGGGCTTCAGCATCTCGCGGTTGGTCGAACTGGAGCTGGTGCTCTGACGCGCAGGTCTGAAACAATGGCGGGGTCCGCGAATCGCCCCGGGGCGTTCGCGGCATTAATCAGCGCCTATGCCGACAACCAACGTCAGTTCGTCGACCCAAACGAAGACGGGCGGCCTGCTCCTTCAGTCACGGGACTCAGTTCGCAAGCCTCACCGACCGGTAGATCCGGGAGCGATTCGTGGCCGATTCCAGATCGATGAACCACTGCGGATTGTTGGTGAGTTGAACAGTGGCCAACGGCACCCACGGGGTACTCATCGTGGTTCGGTAGTCGATTCGATACATACCACCAACCTGACCCACCATCGACAACCCGGCCAAGGAGTACGGGGTCAACTCGGGATCCAACACGGTGAGGCTCGCCGGAAGACTCGAAATCGAACCGCCGGGATTAATCACATCGACCCGATATTCACCTTCGGAAAGCCCATTGACCGACTCCAAGGTCAGCACGGAGTTCGTTGCGGCATCCAATTTCTCATTGTTCCTCCACCATTGGTACTGGATGGGAAGTTGCCCCGTGGCCGTGACCGAGAAGGTCACCGTCTCACCCAGCGCCACCGTTTTGCTCGACGGTTGTTGGGTGATGGTCGCCGGAGTAGCAGCGGGATTTAACGACAACACATAGACGTTGGTACTGCCATTGAGGCGCATGTCGCCCACGATTTGCCCCTGGTTGTTCACCCGGTTGGCCCGCAGGAGGACCGCGGAGACTCCCGCCGGAACATACGTGTTCAGATCCACCAGACTTCCATTCAGATAAGCGCACGCATGCCATTCTCCGTTCGCTACCTGAGATCGACCCACAATCAGACCGCTGTCGTTCACATCCAAAGCCTCACTCTCCAGACCACCCAAGGTCCCGAGTTCTTGCATGCCGCTTCCTTCGATCCAACGGAAGGCATGCTTCGGTCCGCCGGGCGTGATGGCCATTCGACCTACGACCACACCTCCCTCGTTGATGCCGAACGCCTCACTCAATCGAGTCACCGGATCGTTGATGGCGTATTGTCCCGTGCCGGGATCCCGAGTGTCCAGAAAGGTCATCACCTCTCCCTCGACCTTGACCGCTCGCGCCCGCTCCAGTAGCGCCTCCGGTCGGACACCGTAGCCCACCATGACCCGCGAATCGTTGAGCCCCAGCATATCCCGTCCAATCGGGGATCGGTTCAGTTCCACGAAGTCGGGATACCACTGAAAAGTCAACAATTGCGGCCAGAAGGGGTAGGCACCTCCAAAGCCCGTATTTTGATAGACCGCGGCAAATCCTTCGCTGTTGATTCGCCGAGCTTGGGTATTGTTGGGAAAAACAAACACCTCGCCGTCTTTCGATCCGGTCGCCGTCCACCAAAATCCAGAGGAAGTTGCGAACATCGGATAATCAATCCCAACGACAATTTCGGAGTCACTCAAGTCCAATGCCGTGACCTTATCAACCAAGTCAGGCTGCCAATTGTTTTTCACCAGGATCGGAATCTCGATCCCGCCCCGATGCAGGTAAGCCCGCTCTGAATAATTCCTCAAAACGGTGCCCTGATTGTTAATGGCCACACCCGTTCCGGGACCGATATCGACGAGCGTCGGCTCCGCAGCTGAGGGCTGGAGCGAAGCAAACCCGAACGCCACGACACACACACTGATCCAATCTGAATTTGGCTTCATAGGACCTGAAGTTCTCGGGAATCGTGCACAACTGTAAAGCAAATTGAGGCGAACGGGCCGAGGCACCTTTCGCGAGGCGTTGAAGGCATCCGTTCCGCCCTTGAGGAATGCCGCTTCGCCCTCTCCTGCCACCAACCCATCCCGGCTTTTCGACTCCATCAAGAATCTGAGAAAATCTGCGTCAATCTGCGGATAAACTCCCTTCAGACTCCTTCCCCCAGTGAGCTTCCCGCTTCCCGCTTACCGCTTACCCGTTTTCTCCACCGGCCACCTTGCCATTGCCAAATGCCTGAACGTCGGCAGGGTCAAAGCTTCGCATGAAGCTTCTTCAGATCTTGCCGGCTTGGATCCCAACTCTCGCGGTGCTGATCAGCGCCCACGCTCAGAATCGATTCCAGTTCGCGCCCACGCCCGCGCCAATCGTCGCCGGGGTTCCATTCGTGCAGGAGATTCAAGTTGTCACCCCGGGAAGTCTGATCGACACCAACGTCACGACCAATCTGCTGCTGGAGGCATATCAGCGACTGCCGGCGCCGCTTCAGATTAGTGAAGTCGCCGGAGACGGCGAAGCGATCGAAGTGGTCAACCCCGGCGCCGATCCGCTCGCGCTCGCCGGATGGTCCCTCGAATGGATCTCCAGTCGGCCGGATCTGGATCCCCTCCTTCAACCGCTGCCCGCCGTCACTCTTCCGCCCGGCGGTCGCCTCGTTTGGACGAGTCAGGACCGCGAGTTTCCCCAGGCGCTCCGCCTGCTTTCCGAAGTGGCGTTCAATTCTCCGATTCGTCGCGCGTCGGTTTTTCAGATCCGGAATCCAGAAGGGCAACTGGTCGATCAGGTCCGCATTGCCGAAAGCACCCTGCCCCGCAGCGAACGGCTCTGGTCCGGCGTCGCGCTCAAGCGGGTGGAGTCCGCCCACTGGGAACGCCGTGGAACGGGCAATCACTTCAACGCCTCCGATTGGGAGACCAGCGGACAATCCCTGGGGGAACCCAACTCCCAGCTGATCCTGCCCTGGAAGGGACCCCGTCAGCCGATCCCCGTCACCCCGACTTCGATCCCCGTGGTCCAAGGACTCTGGGAAGGCTCCGTGACGGTGACCACTGCCGGACCGGAGATCCTGCTGGCCGTTGCCGAACCCGGCCGCCCGCGGGTCGAGTCCGCCCCCTTCCGGGTTTGGCCCGTCGCGCCGTTGCCCGGGACGCAGACACTCCCGCAACTGGCCCTGGAAGCGATCGGCGTCGAGTCTGCCACCCGGCGGGAAGCCCAATCCGGGGCATTCGAAGTTCGCGTGTCCAGTCTCACGCCGTTGACCACACCGTTGCGGGTGACTTTCAGCACGGATGCCGCGTTGGAAGTCTCCCTGCCGACCGAAGTCGTGTTGCCCGCCACCCCGCCGTATCAGGCCATCGTCACTCTCACCAATCTCAACGATCTCGTCGCCGATGGTCACGCGCGCGTCACGGTGCGGGCCGAGGCTCCCGGCTTCCTGTCCGGTTCCTGGACCTTCGTGAACGAGGACGACGAAATCCTACCTGTGTTTCTCGTACTGCCCGATTCCGTCGAAGAGGGCAGCGGACGCCAGACCATCGGCCAAGTCGTGCTGGAGGCGCCCACGACTCATCCCGTGGAAGTGCGCCTGAACGCTGACGCTCCGTTGCGCGTTCCCGCCACCGTTTTGATTCCGGCGGGTCAATCCGCGGCCGCGTTCGAGTGGTTTGTGGACGACGATGCCGTGGTGAATCTCGGCCAACCGTCCGCGCGAATCACGGCCTCGACGTCAGCGGGAACGGCGGAAGTCGGGGTGCGAATTCAGAACGACGACCGGGAGGGACTCTCGGTGGAGTGGCCCACCGAGATTGTCGAAGGACAGACCCACACCGCCTGGCTGGTTCTGCAAAGCGGCTACGACCTGGAGATGACCTTTCGCCTCCAGAGCAGTTCGGAGCGAATTCAGGTCCCGGCGACCGTGACCGTGCCCGCTGGTGTCGCCCGGGTTCCGATTCCCCTGGTCTGCCCCAACAACACGCAGGCAGAAGGCCCCTTTTCCAGTGAGATCTGCGTGTCCCTCGCGGACCGGTTGGCGGTCTGCAATTACGTGTATGGAGCGGATGATGATGTTCAGCCGTTGGACGAACTCGCTCCGTTCACGCCTTCGGTGATTTGGTCCGGTCAACCCTTCGTCTTCGAAGCTTGGGCCCGGCGAAATCAATCCGTCCAGAGAACCAATCTGCTGGGACAACTCGCCGTCGAGGCCAGTCCGACCGTGGCCACCTTGATGCCGAACCCGAATCCAGTGGCGTTCACCCTGGGACAACTTCGCGAGACAATCACCCTCCAAGGTCAGGGTCTGGGGCTACGCTTGAGCCTGCGCGCGGGTGGCCTCACCAACACCACCGCGCCCTTCGATCTGCTGCGGGGATTTGAGCGCACCAATGCGTTCCTGGATCTGGCGCTGTTTCCCGGTCGGGGAACGCTGCTGCTCTCGGCCGGCACCGAGACCAATGCCACCGGCGAACTGCAGGAACTGGATCCCCAAAGCGGAGTGGTGCTCCGTACCCTGACTCTACCGCGACCGGGAAGTCATCTGGCTGTGGCGGCAGATGGCTCCGTGGCTTGGATCGCCTCATCGTCGGATACCGTTCAGAGAATTGATCTGCTGAACTGGCGCTTCGATCGGGAATGGCCACTCGGGCCGCAGGCGACCAATCGAGCCGCTCTGTCACTCGCGGTGTTGCCGGGTGGCAGCGAACGCATCGTGACCTTGGAACGTGCCATCGTCCCCGACGGTAGTGAACCGGTTCTGGCGGCGTACGACGCCGGGGTGCGGCGAACCAACACCCCCATCATTCCCTCCGGCTTTGCTCTGAATGACCTAATACCCGGACGCACCTCGACCGAGGCGTATATCTCCACTGCCTCCGTTCTGGCCCGACTCCGCGTGACCGAGGCGGGTGTGGAACTGCAGGAACAAGGCTTCGGTTCAGGAAGCGTTTCACAAGCGCCCAATGTCGTGTTGGCCGGGGACCGTTTGTACACCGGTTATGGCCGGGTCTTTTCGGCCGATACCCTCGCCATCGAACTCGAAGCCCCCATGGACAGCTGGAACTTTTATCAGGTCATGCCCCTTCCAGATCGCGGCCTGGTCGGATTCGTCTATGCGAACAGCGAGTTCCGTCTGTTGGAGTCCACTTCGTTCGGACTGCGCAGCCAGCATGGCCTGCCCAGCGGCAATTTCCCAGGGGGAGCCGCTCCCGGCCGACTGGTTCGCTGGGGACCTAGTCAATTCGCCCTGCTCACCGGCAACGGACAACGACTGCTGGTGTGGGAAACTCCGCAACTCGCCGAAACCACCGCTGACCTCGCCCTCTCGGTGGAGGCCCCGGCGGAACTCCCTTCCAGTGTGCTACCCTCGCTCGGCTATGGAGTGCCCTGGACCCTTCACGTTACCAACCGTGGTCCCGGCATCGCCTATCGGGTGGCAGTTTCCTCCGAACAGGCACTACCAAGCGAACTGGGCTCCCTGGCCCCGGGGGAACACCGGGAAGTCCTCCAGCTGCGCGGATCTGTCCCGGTCGGATTCATTCGGGATCGGCTGACCGTCACGTCCTTCACTCCCGATTCGCAGCCGGCCGACAACACTCAGATCGTCGAGACGCGCATTGTCCCCCCAACCTTTGGTGAAACCCGGGGCCTGGTCTTGTACCTCCGCCATCTCGTGGGGATGCCTGACAGCAATCGGCTTGCGCTGGCCCTGGGTCGCCTGCCGAACACCGAAGCTCCCGGCCTCGCGGTTCTCCACGCGGCCACCGCGACGATCGAGCGAACCCGGGTGCTGGACGCCATACCCACGAAGTTGGCTCCGACCTCGGATGGCCTGGCGATCTGGGCGCTCACCGCCACCAACCGGATCGTGCGTTGGAATCTCGCCACTGACCAACTGGACGCCGCCCTGGAAGTCACCAACGACGTGGTGCTGGATCTGCTGGCTCTCCCGGGGGAACCCGACGGACTCGCCCTGGCCACTCAGAGCGGATTCGGCGTGTACCGTCAGGGCGTCCGAGTGGCTGGCGCGACGTTGCCGGTGTCCGAGGTCCGAAATCTCGCTTGGGCAGGCAACCGGCTCTGGGTCTCTTATCCGGATCAACTGCACGGGTACACCGTGACCGGCAGCGGTCTGACGGCCTACGGATCCCCAATTACTCTTCCCCCCGGCGCCGGATTTGGTCGCATCAGCGGAGACAACGAGCGGCTTTATTCCTTCAACGCCGTGGTCGAGATCGCGTCCCGACAGGTTCGCGTGGGACTGCCCGGAAATGAGTTCGTGACCGAGCCGTCCCGGGATGCGATCTACGGGATTCAGTCGTACTCCGTGTTTCGCTTCAACCGGTCCACGCTGCAGCGGGAAGCCGAAGAGGTTATTCCCGCCGGCTATTCTCCGAGCTACAACGACCTCGTGCGCTGGGGTCGTTCGGGACTCGCCGCTCGTTCGGATCAGCAGTTGATCCTGTGGCAATCCAGTTCCGTTCCCGAAGGTCAGACCGACCTGGCCGTGGGATTGCAAATACCGGAGCTTCTGGAGCCGTTCGAACCGATTTCCGTGAGCCTCTCGGTCACCAACCTCGGGACCGAAACGGCGGCCCGGGTCAGGCTCCAGCTGCAGGCGCCCAATGGGCAACTTCTGGCCCTGACGCCCCCGACCGCGTTTGCCCGACTCGACAGCTACTTCCTGGAAGTTCCAGAACTCCCCGCCGGAGGGGTGACCAATCTGACGGTAATGTTCCAGACCTTCAGCACCTTCTTCGGGGGCAGCGGCAGTGTCACCTCAGCCGCCCGAGATCCGAATCCCGAGAACAACCAGCGAAGCTTCAACGCTCCGGTCCAATACCCGACGGCTGACTTGTCGATACTCCGAGTGGAGGCACCTGAGGAGATATCCCTGGGCTCCGAGTTCACCATCCGGCTGACGCTCACCAATCAGGGTCCCAGCACGGTGACGCTGACCTCATTCGAGCTGACCAAGAACCCGGGCTACGAACTGCTTGGCGTCACCGGCGGCACCCTCAACCCCGACTGTTGTTCGGGAATCCACATCGCCTACACCGAGGCTCCCCTGGCCGCCGGTGAACAGCGGACCGTCGACCTCCGGTTCCGCGCGCTTCAGGCCGGAGCGTGGGCCTATTCGACTTACGCCAGCGGGCGGGTGACGGATCCCGCCGGGGATAACAACGGCACGAATGGACTGTTGATCATTCGTCCCCCGGAGGGTTCACCATTCCCCATCCGGGGCGGCACCGCCCAATGGAGCGAGGCGCGACAGCAATGGGTGGTCAATCTCGGCGGCTGGTTGGGCTTGTTCTCGCGGGACCTTCAGTTGGTCCGCCGGCTCCCGGTTCCCTATGGCTTCGACCGATTCATCATCTCTGCGGATGGAACCTACCTTTGGGCGGCGGGTCCGGCGCAGCGCCTGATACGACTGAACCTGAACACCGACGTTCCGTTCGCGTCCTTTACCACCGAGGAGGATCTGATCTTCGCCGGCAGTCTCGCCTCCCTGCCCGGGGAACCCGACAGCATCGTGGTCGCCGGAATGGCCCCCAACAGCGTCCCGCAGGTCACCATCTACGACTCCGGACAACCTCGGCTCGCCCGTTATACCGGCGTGAACTGGGCCGGCGCCGGACTCTTTCTGAGCACGGTTCAGTCCAATCGCGTCTATCTCAACACCGGCGCGTCTCTGCGGGAACTCGCCCTCGGCCCCGGCGGTGTTGCCCAGGTCCGCAGCTTCGATTCCATCGTTGGGTATCCCGACCGCTACTTCCAACGCGTCGGCGACCGGCTCTACCACGGCACTGGAACCGTCCCCGATCTCACCCGCGAAACCCGCGACGACACCGGCCTCGCTTTTGCCGACCCAGTCGCTCAACTGGGCTACCAAGTTCAACTTTCGGGCACCTTCGGTCCGGCGGTGCTGACTGTGCGCGCGTTTGATCTGCTGACGCTGGAGCCCCGTTGGCGCCAGGAACAACCCGTCACCAATGCCCTGCTGACCGGCGTCGTCACCGGCGGTTCCTGGGGAGTGTTGACTCTCGGCGATCAGGCCCGGCTGTTCCGCAATCCCGCCCCGGAATCCCGCTCCGTGGATCTCGCTGTCACTGCCATTCCGCTGACTTCGCCCGCCGGAACCAATCAGGTGCTCACGCTGCAACTCAGCGTGACCAACCACAGTTCTTGGACGTCGTTTGGCACCACGCTGAAGATCGACTTCTCGGAGGGACTTCAGCCGGTGGATTCCCTGGACCGTTCACTCACCCTGAATCTGGGAACCGTCGTGACCGGCGCCAGCGCCGAGGTTCCCTTCCGCACCACCGCTGCGGGCATTCAAGAGATCCAGGTCCAGGTCCAGAGTGACCTGAGCGAGAGTCAACCCGCCGACAACCTGCAACTCGTCACCCTCACCGTGCCGGAACCGCCCCGCTTCATTCTTGGCGATAGCGCGGTAGCGGAAGGTGCCCAAGGCTTCCCTGGCCGAGTCTTCGCCTCACTCTCCACCCCGGCGCCGGAACCGCTCGAAGTCGTGTTCCAACCGCAGCTCCTGACTGCCCAGGCGAACGACCTTCCGGTGGGACCGATCGTGTTCCGGTTCTCCCCGGGACTCCGAACGTCTTCGGCCATTGTCGCCCAGGGGGATTCCATTTTGGAGGCCAGCGAGACCTATCGCTTGCAATTCGTTTCCGGAGGAGTCCAGCGCATCCAATCCACTCCGCTGGTGACGTTGCTCAATGACGACTTCGCCGAACTGGTTCCCGCCACGCTCAGCGTTACCGAAGGTCAGGGTGGCTGGACCGAAGCCCGACTCCCGGTGCGACTCACGCAGACCTCGAGTCTGCCGGTAGAGGTCAGCTTCCGTCTCGCCTCGGGCACCGCGCTGGCCGGATCCGACTTCCTGGCTCAGTCCGGTCGGCTCCGATTCGAACCCGGTCAGCGCACCAACTTCGTGCTCATTCCCATTCGCGGCGACACCGACTTTGAGCCTGGGGAGACCGTTCAGGTGCTCTTCGACGATCCCTGGGGCGGAGCGGTGTCCACCGCCAGCACGCTCCTCACCATCACCAACGACGATGTCCCGCCAGTGCCCCAACTGACTCTCGAAGCCGTGGGGAACGGTCTGCAACTCCGCTTTTCCACCGTGCTCGGCGCCCAATACCGGCTGCAATCGCGGACCAATCTCACCCTCGGCGGCTGGACCACCGAAGCCCCGGCCTGGAACGGCGGCGCCGAAGTCGTTCATCCCCTTCCCACCTCACCCGCCCCGCAGATGTGGTATCGCGTCCTGGCTCAATAGGGATTCAGTCGGTGGGGCGACGCTTCGCGGAGTTCCTGGGCGGGTGGCCAAAGGCGAGATTGACTTCGCCCACGTCGAACCATTTCGGGTCGTACTCGCCCACCCACTGGCGAAACGTCCGGTCGTCCGGGGTGGAAGCCTTCTTGAGCACCCTCAAGACGCTAAAGTACCCAAAGGCTCCGCCGCAGTCTTCAGGCGGGCAGGCTCGACCTCCCGCGAGGCAAACCGGGAGCTTTCGCCGACCATCGTATGGCTCAATGCGCTCGACCACGATCCGATGCACCCAGCTGTCGCCAAAATCATACACGTATCCAAACACCTGTCGGGTCCGTCGAATGACCTCCTTCAAGGTGACCGAATCCTCATCGAGCATCGATGGTACCGGGTTCGGGACGCTCGTAATGTCGCCGTACTCAACCAGGTTAACTCGGCTGCCGAACCAAAACGAGTGCAGGTGCATGCCGTTCCAACCCATCGCGATGCGGATGACCGAGTTCAGATTACCCAGGGTATAATCGCCGTGCACTAGCACCCGCCGCCAGATGAGTGGCCTGATGTCCCGCAGCTCAATCTTGAGCTGCATGACGAGCGGGACCGCTTCTGGCATTCGCATGATTTGAGATCCTCAAGGCGCCGGTACCTGAGTGTCAATGGGAGTGCTGGCCTGCCCACTGCCGCGACCAGCCGTCGCCGCGGGTCGGTCGGGGTTCGAGTTGGATCGAGGCGTGGAGCATCGCTTCGGCCGTCTCGCCGTAGGGCCCAGTCAAGACAGGCTCGCCGTCAGGTCCCACCAACAGCGAGCATCCAATGCAGCGGCGCCCAGCCCAGGGTCCGGCGGTGAGTGGACCGACGTTGCTCAGTCCGGCGATCCACATCCGAAAGTCCCGAGCCACCGGCCCGTAGTTGTCCCGCCAGAGCTGACCATAGGGCTCACGCGCCTGATCGTGATCCGCCGGCACCGCCCAAGCGCACGGCGAAAGAATCAACTGGGCGCCCATATAACCGAGGGTCCGGGTGATGACCTGATCCCGAGCAAAGGCATCCGCACAAATCATCAGACCAACCGTTCCCCACGGCGTCGCCACCACGCCCAGACGATCGCCGCCCTCGTAGAACGAGTGCCCAATCTCCAACTCGTTCAGTTTGCGATGATGCAGGACCATCTCGCCCTCGGCATTGAGCAGAACCGCGGCGTTGTACACAGCGGAGCCCGCCCGTTCGGTCACCCCAGCGCAAAGCCAGACCCGATGACTCCGCGCCCAGGCTCGGAGCGCCGTGACCGTGATTCCCTCCGGAATGGGCTCCGCCAATTCACGCGCCAAAGGATGCGTCCACCCCACGTCCATCGCCTCTGGCAACACAATCAGTTGCGCGCCCGCCTGAGCTGCCAGAGCGACCTGCTCGGCAGCCCGCGCCAGATTGGCGTCCCGCTCACCGCCCTCCACCCGCATCTGCACCATGGCCAGGGACAACATGGCCTCAGCAGAGCAGACCCCGCTCCCGAAGGAAACCGTTCCGAAACTTCCCAGAGACGTAGGGTCAGCAGGACGATCCTCAGGGCGAGCCTGACGCCTGCTGGCAAATGATCCAATCCAGTTGCCTCTCCTGCGCACTCACCGCCTCTCACCGCCCCACAGACGTAGATTTAATCCCGCTCGTAGCCGTTATCGACAGTCGGTCTTTGCGGTGCAGGCACTGGAGTTGAAGCGAAACACCCTGCCAGAAGCTGCGGTTTTTGAATCAACCCGTGCCTTATTTGTTTATAACCGCGAGCTCCGATAATGAGGGATAATGCTTGCCTTATCGAGATGCCCTAGTTTGAAGTTTCGGAACTCTCCTAATCGTCTCTCCACAATGTCGTGGAACGGAGTCCCGTGAGGATTTCGCTCCGTCTTGTGGTACTCCAAAAACACCCAACGTCTCATGAATCGTTTCCACCGTTTAAAGATTGCCTGCCTACTGGCGGCCGCCTTTTGGGTTGGGGATGCTGTTCTTGCGCAGAACATCCTCCAACCGGGCGACCCTATCATTGCCTCCTCCGCTAACAGCCCGGGCTCGGAAGCCGCGCCCAACGCGATTGATGGCAAGCCCACCAAGTACCTCAATTTCGACACCCGAAACGGCGCTGCGGGCAAGCCATCAGGATTCGTCGTGACCCCCAGTGTGGGCGTCACTCGCATCGTTGGCATCTCCATGCAATCCGCCAATGACGCTCCGGAACGGGACCCCAAAGTGGTAACGATCGAGGGCTCGAACGACGCGAACCCCACCTGGGATACCGGAAACTGGGAGTTGATCGCCCAGCTCAACGACATTCCCGCGTGGTCCGGACGGTTTGAAGTGCAGACCTTCTCATTTCCTAACCTCAAGCCATACAGGCACTATCGTTGGACGGTAGTCGCTACCCAGAGCGAAAACGGGTGCTGCATGCAAGTTGCCGAGGTAAGCCTGCTCGGAAGTCTACTACCTCAGAATATTGTTCAACCCGGTGACCCAATCCTGGCCTCCTCTGCCAACAGCCCCGGTTCGGAAGCCGCCCCAAATGCGATCGACGGTAAACCGACGAAGTATCTCAACTTCGATACGAGAAACGGGGCCGCGGGCAAGCCTTCCGGCTTTGTGGTGACGCCCTCGCTAGGGTCAACCGTGGTCACTGGAATCACGATGCAATCGGCCAATGACGCTCCGGAACGGGACCCCAAGACAATCACTATCGAGGGATCCAATGACGAAGCTCCCACGTGGGACACCGGAACCTGGGAGCAGATCTATCGCAATGATGCCATCCCTGCTTGGCCCGCGCGTTTCGAGTTCCAGACCTTCCTGTTCGACAACTTTAAGCCTTTTAAGCACTACCGGTGGACGGTGGTCGCCACCCAGACCGACAACGGCTGCTGCATGCAGGTCGCCGAAGTCGCGCTCTTAGGCACGGGTGCTCCGGCCAACATTTTGCAGCCCAGCGACTCCATTCTCGCTTCCTCCGCCAACAGCCCGGGCTCCGAAGGGGTGGCGAATGCCATCGACAATAAGCCGACCAAGTACCTGAATTTCGATACGAGAAACGGCGCTGCCGGTAAGCCCTCGGGCTTTGTGGTTACGCCTGGTGTGGGTGCCACGATCATCACCGGAATCGCCATGCAGTCGGCCAACGACAGCCCAGAGCGTGACCCCAAATTCATCACCATCGAAGGTTCCAATAGCGAAAGCCCGACTTGGGATACCGGTTCGTGGGAATTGGTGTATCAGAATGCCTCCGTGCCGGCGTGGACGGAGCGTTTCCAGTGGCAAGAGTTGTTCTTTGCGAATTCGAAATCGTACAAGCACTACCGATGGACCGTAGTCGAGACCCAGACCGCGAATGGCTGCTGCATGCAGATCGCCGAAGTGGCGCTGTTGGCGGTGACCGATAAGCCCGACTGCGACAAGACGCGAATCCTAGTCCAGCCGGTAGACACCTACGTGTTGCCCAATCAGCCGGCGACGTTCTTTGTGACCGTCAACGGCCCCTGGCCGCTTCAGTGGTATAAAAACGACGAAGCGATCCCCGGCGCTACTCGGGCGACTTATACAACTGAACCGATAACCGCCGCGAACGCGAATGATTTGTATACGGTGAAAATCGTCGGCTGCGAGGAGTCCCGCACCAGCACCGTGGTGAAGGCGATCCTGTTCACGCCGTCGTCGACCAAGAGCATCGGCATTAGTTTCATCGGCGGCGGGGCCAATGGTGCGCCCACGTCGATGACGACGAACGATATCGCCGGAATCCAACTCCAAGCTCACTGGAACAACGCGTCGGGCGCTTCGGGAGATCTTCCCGATTTCAATGCCGACCCGCCGGTTCCGCTGCGCGACAGCGATGGCAATGAGTCGACGCTCACCTTTAACTACAGCACCTCTGGGACCTGGGGTTCTGGGACAGGTGATCAGTCGGCTACCGCACGAATGCTGAACGGGTTGACGGTTGCCAATCCGGGTGCTCCCCAAACGCTTACCTTCAGTTCGGTTCCCGCGGGCACGCATTCGATTATTGCCTATCTGGTGGGTATTCCGCTCCAGTTCCAAAACGCCAATTACACGGTCGTCGGCAAGACCACCTCTACGTACTACGTGCGGGTGATCAATGCGGATGAATACAATGCAGCCCCGGGATTTTACCGCGGCGTCAGCACTAATCCGAACAGTCGCGATCTGGCCACCTACGTCCGCTTCGACAATGTGGAGGCCGATGCCGCCGGTACCATTCAACTCCAGTGGGAGACGTTGACTCCGCCGACCTACGATCGCGGGGCGCCGGTTAATGCCATTCAGTTGTTGTTGAACTCCACTCCCGCGCCGCCGCCGCCAGCCATCACCCTGCAGCCGCAGCCCACGACTGGCCTCGCCAATGGCCAGGTGTCGCTCTCCGTTACCGCTACCGGAACCGGACTCACCTACCAATGGCGGAAGAACGGACGCAACTTACCTGACGGTGGCAACATCTCGGGGGCGACAACGTCCACTCTGGTCATCTCCAACCTCAGTCCGGACGACGAGGCCATCTACAACGTGGCCATCTTTAACACCGGCGGCAGTGTGGTGAGCCGGAACGCTTCGGTCAGCATTTCGCAATTCGCCATTGACGAGGCGCTGGTCGGATACTGGAAGTTCGACCAGTCGAGCGGCGGTTCAGCGGTGAATTCCGTCGCCGGGGGCAGCCCGGCAACGGTGACCGGATCCGCCAGTTGGGTTCAGGGACAAATCGCCAACGCCTTTGGCTTCGACGGGGCGAGCTACCTCTTCGTGGACAATTATGCCAAAGCCAATCGGGCCCTCAGCGTTTCCGGTTGGGTGAACGTCGCCGCCGGCGTGGGAGCCGACGTGTCATTTGTTCGCAATGCGATCGGCGGTCTGGGAGTCAACCCAGCCGGACAGTTCGAGTTGGGACTGATCTATGACGCCAACACCTTCGAGGCCCGGCTCTCCGCGGCCATCGGCTCCGGACCCAATATCGTTCGGGCCACCGCGCCCGGAGCCTTCCCGACAGGGGCCTGGCAGCAGGTCGCCTTCACAGCGGACGGCGCGCAGGTGCGACTGTACCTGAACGGTGTGGAAGTAGCCTCGGCCGACTACCAGGGCGCCATCAACGCGCCCGCCATCCCCTGGCTGTCCATGGGCGCTCGCCTGAGCAATGACGACCAGGAACCTCCGGTTCTAGGTCCCGATGGCACCAACCCCAACTACCTCACTGGCCCGTTGGATGACCTGGGTATTTGGAACCGCCGCCTATCAGCGGAGGAAGTGTCCCAGATCTTCACGATCGGTAAGGCCGGCAAGCCGCTCACCGACGTCGTCATCACTCCGCCGAGCAATCCCACCTTCACGGGATTCAGGGTGAACCCTGACGGCAGTGTGACAGTGTCCTGGACGGGTGGAATCCTTGAGGCCAGTGGGACTCTGAATGGAACCTACGTCCCGACGGGTCTCACCAGTCCGGCGACCTTCACCCCGGCGACGCCAAATTGGTTCGGTCGCGTGAGGAATTAGTCATTCCGAAGCCATCGGATGTCTCAGGAAGCCGGACCTCAGGGTCCGGCTTCTTTTTTTGGGGGTTCCAATAGAGTTCCTTGACTGCCTGAGGAACCCGCCGGTTGTCTTACTGCACAACGCCTCACTCGTTTCGACACCCCATCGCTTCATGCCCTTGAGTTCGACCGCTTCACCGAACCTTTCCCAAGCTGGGATGGCTCGCGCCAAACGTGCGTCGCTAGGGCTCGGCGGGAGGCTACCTGGGATTCTTTGGGTCTTCCTAGCGACCGTTTTCGGCAACGGGGTGGGAGCTGGGGATTGGCAGAGAAGTCCCGCCGGGCGCTGGGCTGAACTTCCCGTTCCCCAGACGGGCAAAATTGGCTTTACTCGATTGGACAACGCCCGCACGGGCATCCGATTCACTAACGTTCTAGACGAACTCAGCGGCGCCGCCAACCGAGTGCTTTACAACGGAGCGGGCTTGGCAGCGGGTGATGCGGATGGCGACGGACTTCCTGACCTTTTTTTCTGCAATCTCAGCGGGAACAACCGGCTCTATCGAAATAAGGGGGGATGGCGGTTTGAAGACGTCACCGAATCCGCTGGCCTGGGCACCTCAACACCCGGGACCCGCGGCGCAGTATTCGCCGACCTCAATGGCGATGGCGCCTTGGACCTACTGATTTCCATCAATGGCCGCGGGGTACAATGCCATCTGAACGACGGCCAAGGGCGATTCCACGACGCGACCGCCCGAGCGGGAACGGCCAGTGACGCCGGGAGCACCACCCTGGCGCTGGCGGATGTGGACGGTGATGGAAGCCTCGATCTCTACATTGCCAACTACCGGACGGAGGATATTCGCGACCGAGGACAGGTGCGCATCCGGATGGTTCAAGGCCGTCCGGTCATGGTGGGCGAGGACCCTCATCGATTCACAATGATCCAAGGCCGACTGGAGGAGCGCGGGCAACCCGACCGGCTGCTGCTCAATGACGGCACAGGAAAATTTCGCGACGTGTCTTGGACTGGTGGACAGTTTTTGGACGAAACGGGGAAACCCCTTAGTGAGCCTCCGCGCGATTGGGGATTGGCGGCCACTTTTCGCGATATCAATGGCGATCACGCTCCGGACCTGTATGTCTGCAACGATTACTGGACGCCGGACCGTTTGTGGATCAATGACGGAACCGGACGCTTTCGGGCGGTGGAGGCCAAGGCGCTCCGGCACCAGAGCGCGAGTTCGATGGGGGTGGATTTCGCTGATGTGGATCGCGACGGTTTCCTCGATTTTTTTGTGGTGGATATGCTCAGCCGACATCCGGCGCTGCGGAAACGCCAGAAGTTTGCCCAGGAAGCGGCCATGACTGCCTTGGGTCTGCGGGAGGAGCGACCCCAGTTGGTTCACAATACGCTTTTTCTCAACCGGGGCGACGGCTCCTTCGCTGAGATTGCCCATTTTGCCAACCTGCAGGCCACGGATTGGTCGTGGGCGCCCCTCTTTCTGGATGTGGACCTGGATGGATTCGAGGACCTGTTGGTGGGAGCTGGCCACTTCCGGGACGTCCAGGATTTCGACGCTGAAGCACAGATCCAAGCGCGGCAGCATTCCTGGGAAAAAATTCCCAGCGAAGCAGAACGTCAACGGGCATTCACCCGCGAACTCCTGGAGCATTATCGACTGTATCCCAACCTGCGGATGCCGATCGGCGCTTTTCGTAATCGGGGTGACACCACATTCGAAGAGGTGACCTCGGCGTGGGGTTTAGATTCTCCAGGTGTGCATCAGGGATTGGTCTATGCCGACTTCGATCGCGACGGGGATCTGGATCTGGCGGTGAACAGTTTGAATGACGCCGCGTCGTTGTGGAACAATGACAGTCCAGCCCCTCGGATCTCGGTCCGAGTTAAGGGTTCTTCAGGAAATGCCCAGGCCATTGGGGCAACCGTCTCGCTCCGTGGGGGAGCGGTACCGATTCAGAGCACAGAAATTGTTTCAGGCGGTAGGTACCTCTCTGGATGTGACACCGAGGTCAGTTTTGCGTGTGGGAATTCCCCGACCAACCTGACGCTCCAGGTGGTGTGGCGCGACGGCTCGGGCACGACCGTGTCGAATCTCACCGCCAACCGCATCTATGAGATCCAGCCTTCGAGCATCCGGCCACCCTCCTTTGAGATCGCCCCGCCGACTCCGCCGCTGTTTGCGGCGGTAGACCTCAAATCGGAGTTGGAAGCCCGGGAAGTAGCCTTTGACGATTTAGGACGCCAACCCCTACTGCCCCACCGCTTAAGTCAACTTGGCCCGGGGGTTGCCTGGATGGATTTGAATGGCGATGGCCATACGGATCTCGCGGTCGGGGCCGGTCGAGGTTCCACGCCTACGGTCCGACTCGGCGACGGACGGGGCGGGATGTCGCCGACTCTAACTGTCGCCGGTCTGGAGCTACCAGACGATACCGGTGGCCTCCTCGGGTGGGTCGAAGGTGGGACTCACCGGTGGATGACGGCACTTACTGGGTATGAGGTATCCAAGGTCCCGTCGGTGCTGTCCTTCGGCCTCGTTGAGGGTCAACTTACGATGGAAGCACCGGCCGTGGCGCAGGTCGGACCGGCCGGCGCATTGGCATTCGGGGATCCGCGAGGAACGGGCCGCGTGGCGCTTTTCGTTGCGGGCGGAGTGCTGCCGGGCCGCTATCCCTTGGGCGCCCCTTCGCGATTGTTTTGGCGAGAAGGCGCCCAGTGGGTTCCCGACATGGCCAACAATGTCTTGTTCGAAAATCTCGGCATTGTGAACGCCGCCGTGTGGACCGACCTCGATGGGGATGGTCTGGCAGAACTGGTGCTGGCTTGCGAGTGGGGACCGGTGCGCGTCTTCAAAATGCGGGGCACCGGATGGTTCGAGGCGACGTCCGAATGGGGCTTGGATCGCCTCACTGGACTGTGGAGGGGCGTGACGGCGGGAGACTTTAATCAAGATGGACGCATGGATTTGGCCGCGTCCAACTGGGGCCTCAACAGTCCCTTTCGAGCTTCCGAGAGCCGCCCCTTGACGTTGGCCTATGGCCAATTGAATCAACCCGGAGTTTGGGATGTCATCGAAACCGAGTGGGTCGAAAACCAACTGGTTCCCCGACGTTCGTTGATGGCCTTGTCGCGGACCCTCCCATTTCTGACGGAACGGTTTGAGTCTCACCGGGCCTTCAGTGAGGCGACGCTGGAAGAGGTGCTTGGCGAACGGATGCCCTTGAGCCGTCAGGTCCGGGCGAACTGCCTCGCAACGACTCTTTTTCTCAACACCGGAGCCGGGTTTCAGGCGGTCGCATTGCCGCGCGATGCCCAGCTTGCCCCGGCTTTCGGGGTGACCGTCGCCGACTTCGACGGGGACGGCTCCGAGGACATTTTCTTAAGTCAAAACTTCCTCGCCACGGGTTCGGAACTGCCCCCGATGGACGCGGGCGTCGGTCTGTTGTTGCGGGGGGATGGACGTGGCGGATGGACGGCGATGCAGCCAGCGGCGGCGGGTGTTCGGGTGTGGGGCGACCAGCGAGGGACAGCGGTGGCCGATTTTGACGAAGACGGGCGGACGGACTTGACGGTCGCGTCTTCAGGCGAACCCGTTCGGCTTTTCCGCAACGTTGGAGCAAGGCCAGGGTTGCGGGTTCGCTTGCGGGGGCGTCGTGAGAATCCGGATGGCATCGGCGCGGTGCTCCGGTGGCAAACGGGCGAATCCTTGGGACCAGCGCGGGAACTTCACGCCGGATCTGGGTACTGGTCGCAAGACAGCGCCACCGTGGTCCTCAGTCGGCTAAGCGAACTGGGCAGCGTCTGGGTACGCTGGCCCGGCGGACGGGTCACGTCCACTCCCGTGCCCGCCGGGGTCGCCGAGATCGTCATAGGCCAAGACGGTGCTCTCGTTTCGAGCCGCTAAGCCACGCCACGATATTCTCGAGGTTTTGAACACACACCACTCGTGTGTTCGAGTTCACCGATTGGGCGTAAGAGTGGCCTGGGGGGCAGAGGGCGGCATGACCATCAATGGAATTCGAACCAGCGGATACTGCGGGTGATTCGATTTCAGCGTTACTTCGGCTTTGCCCTCGGCGGGAAAGACAAAACCCGGTGCCAAGGTGACAGTTAGGATAAAGTGCCTGCCGGGCTTGATTTCACTCAGTGTCGCGGAAGCTCCCTTCAGGTTCACGACAGGGGCCTCTAACAGGAGTGGATCGGGGGCGTAGCCGCGGATTTCTACGGATTGGGAGGCCGACGCCGATAATGGGCCCGCCGGGACCCGAAGCGTTCGAGGCGAAAGTGAGACGGGAGCTGGGGCGAGAACATGGACCGGAACTTCTAGAAGTGGCATGGCATCCGAGGAGGTTTTCATGGTCAACTTCCCCACAATATTGGCCAGCTTCGGTGGGGGGATCACGTGCACCGTGAGGTCAAACTCTCGGCCAGGGACGACGGGCACCACTTCGGCAGTTAACGCTGGATGGCTGCTGGTGGGCGCGGCGAGTTCCAGGGGTTCGTCGATCTGGCTGACAATTCGCACAGTGAGGGCGGATCGTGCCGCGTCATCAGGGTAGTACTCGAAGACCGCGGCCGCAGGTCGCACCTCGATGGGTCGCCAGACGTCGGCCTTTAACCGGAGTACCACCGACACCGGCTCCGGGCCTTTGCCGGTAACAGTGATGGTCTCCGTCACTTGCCCGCTATAGCTCACCGTATGGAACTGGAAAGGAATCGCACCGACTTCCCCCGGACCGATCCGGGTGGGCCAACGACCCAACTCCACGCAACTGCAGGAAGTCTGCACCAAATCGATTTCGATCGCTCCCGGTCCTGTATTGGTGAAGGTAAAGGCGTTCGGCAGCAATTCTCCGCCCCGGACGCGTCCGAAATCGTGTTCGGTTTCTGAAAACCGAAGGTCGAGTGGAGTCGACTTGAGCGTCGGAGTTGATGGGGTATCACCGAGGAGTACTCCCGTCGCTAGGAGGAAGGAACCAATCCATGATCCCGCAAAGGCCCGGATGCCGGGAGCAACCTGACCTACCTGCTCGGCGGCCCGCAGACGGTTGGCCGCGAATTCACCACCTTCCAACCGCATCTGCACCATGGCCAGGAACAACATGGCCTCAGCAGAGCAGACCCCGCTCCCAAAAGAAACCGTCTCGAACCACCCCGAAATCTCAGTGGCAGCAGGAGCCAGTGCTCAGATCCGGACTCAGGTAGGGAATTCCCAGCGCCAACCCGCGCAGGATTAACAGCGTGGCCACTACCGCGAGCGTGGCCGGCACGAGACGTTGAAACTGATTCCGCCAAGCCAAAGGTAACGCCTGACCCGACAGCGAAAGTCCCAACATCATCGGCAGCGTTCCCAGTCCGAACAACAGCATGTACTCTGCACCCGCCAGCACGCCGCCCAACGAAGCGGCGCCGGCCGCAGCGGCATACACCAGTCCGCAGGGCAGCAATCCGTTCAAGCCGCCCAACAAGGCCAGGGATCCGGTGGTTCGACGGCTGAGCAATTGACCCGCCTGACGTTTCAACCACGCCACCAACTTCAGGATCGGAGTGGACGCCCGATGCGGAATCAGCGCCGCCAATCCCAGCAGCATCAGCACGCCAGCCCCCAAGGAAACCCACCGTTGCAGCCCGACCACCGCGAGCGATTTGCCCAACACGCCGAACAAAATTCCCAGTGCGGCATACGTCGCCAGACGTCCCGCCTGATACGCCAACCGGCCGAAGACAAACTGAGCGCGCCCTCCGGAGGCCGACGGCAAGGCGAGCATCAGCGGCCCGCACATGCCCGCGCAGTGCAGACTTCCGGCAGCTCCCAGCACGAGGGCGGTCCAGAGCATGGCGTCAGCGGTTCGGAATCACGACCGGCACGTCCTTGAAGAACTCTTCCGCGCCGGCCTTCCACTGAACATGCGCCTTCCATAGGCCGGGTTTGAGAGCTGACACGTCCAGGCGTTGGCGGCCCTGCGCGTCCAGGATGAGCGGGAAGATCAGGTCGAGCCGGGCATCCGCGGGACGGTAGAGTTTGATTGTCCCGACAGAGTTCGCCGGCACCTGCACTTCCAACTGCCCGGAACCCGCCACAAGAGCCACGGTGACCTCCGAAGACAACGCCTCCGTGCGGGCCACCCGTTCAATCTGTTCCTGAAAACGAATCTCGTGTTCGTAGTAGTCCGGACTGACGAGATCCTGGTGGTGCCGGGTGGCAAAGATGCCAAAGCCGACCACCGCGCAGAAGAAGGACCCAAGGAAGGCCACCAAGCCGTACGGCCAGGGGTTCCAGGAGGGTTTCAACGGAGCGGCAACTGAGGATTCAGTGTTCATGGCAGTTCAGCGGGGGCCAACAAAGGAGGTCTTCACGGTTTCAATCTGCCGGTCGCCGGAGTACACGCCGATTTTCAGTGAAGTGGTCCGTCCGTCCAGCTTGGCGGGATCCAATTCCACCAGCACGGAGGCCTGGCGAAGCTGATCCTTGGGCACCACGAAGTCCGGGGAACCCATGATGGTCACGGTGCCTTCCGTCCCTTCCAACTGGAAGCGGATGGGCAAATCATGAACGGTTTTGTTCACTACTTTGACCGTGTAGAGATTGCTGATGCGGCCGTTGGCCATGGTCTGAAACATCGCTCCCGGAGCACGGAGAAACATCGTCTCCACATCCGCCCGGGTGAACACCAGGACCAGGAACAACGTGATGAGTCCGGTGAGCACGCCCGCGTAGAGTTTCATGCGCGCGGTGAACCGCAGCGGCTGACCGTGCTCAATGCCATTGAGCGACGCGTAACGAATCAGACCGCGCGGACGCCCGACCTTGTCCATGATGGTATCGCAGGCATCAATGCAGGCGGTGCAGTTGACGCACTCCATCTGGATGCCATTGCGGATATCGATACCCGTGGGACATACCGCCACACATTGATGACAGTTGACGCAATCCCCATGGCCTTCGGCCTTCCGGAGTTCGAGCCGTTGATCCCGTTTCCAGGGAGCCCGGGTTTCTCCGCGTTTATGGTCGTAGGCCACCACCATGGTGTTCTCGTCCAACAGGGCGGATTGGAATCGTCCGTAGGGACAGATGAAGGTGCACGCTTGCTCGCGGAACCGGGCGAAGATCCCGTAGAACACCAGCGTGAACAGAACCATGAAGGTGAGTCCGACCAGATGCTTCTGCGGATCGTCCGTCACCAACTGGAACAACTTCTCACTGCCAATGATGTAGGCCAGAAGAGTGTTTCCAATAATGAAGGAAAGACCGAAGAAGATCGCATGCTTCAGTCCCTTGCGGGCGATCTTGCCACCCGTCCAAGGGGCGGCATCCAGTGCCTTCTGCGCCGGAGCATCACCTTCGATGGCGTACTCAATCTTCCGGAAGACCATTTCCATCACGATCGTCTGCGGACAGGTCCAACCGCACCACAGCCGACCAAACGCTGTGGTGAAAATCATGATGCCCGCGAAGAAGACCAACATCGCCACGGCGAAGATGATCGTGTCCTCCGGCCAGAACATCTGGCCGAGGATGGAAAACTTCCGCTCGACGATGTTAAACATCAGTAGCGGGTTGCCTTGGATGCGGACGAAGGGTCCGACAAACATCACGGCGATCAGCACCCAACTCATCCAGGTCCGCCACCGATACCATTTCCCCGAGGGTTTCCGCGGATAGAGCCAACGGCGGTTTCCGTCTTTGTCAGCAGTGGCCAAATGCTCCCGGAAATCCTCCCAGTTGACCGAGCGCGTGGTCGATTTCGCGTCGTCGGTATCTGGAGGTTCGGGAGTCATAAGCCGGTTCCGGTTACTCATAAACTTCGGTCGGGGTCGCTGGCGCCTGATCCTCACGAATCTTCGGATTGGGCGGATTGCTTCCCCTTAAGGTGTAAATGTAGCTCGCGACCGCGAGAATATCGTCGGGTTTAAAACCCTGTTCCCGCCACGAAAGCATTCCCTTCTCGGGTACGCCGTTCCAGATGACCTTCACGTTATCGGCGAACTGGGATCCATGGATCCAATAGTCGTCGCACAAATTGGGACCCACGAGTCCTCCACCGTCATTGCGGTGGCAGGGGGAACAGTAGGTCAGGAACAACTCGCGACCCCGATCGTTGATGGCGGCTTCCTTACTCGGGGTCACCGAACCGATGGTTGCTTCGAAACGTCCGATTGCCGCTTGTTTGATGGCGTTGCCTTGGACCATTTCGGCCTGATAAGCGGCCACTTGGAGATCACCTTTGCCGAGCACGTGATAGTACACGAGATAGACGGCAGCGAAGATTGTGCAGAGGTAAAACAACCAGACCCACCAACGGGGAAGGTTATTGTCGAGTTCCTGGATGCCGTCCGCTTCGTGATCGAGCAACAGCGGGTCCCGGGGCGTTTTGGAATCATTCATGGCGGAGGTCTCCTTTCAGTTGAGGGCAAGGACCGGAATAGGTGTCGTCGGCCAGCGGCAGTGCGCTCATGTGGTTCAGAAACGGTCGTTTTTTGAGCAGCGCAAAGATCAGCGCCACGGTGAACACGGTGAAGAACAGGCAGACGGAAACGATCCCGTATAGGCCGATGCCGCCCACGTGAGTCAGGACATTCTTGATCATGGTCGTTTAAGGCTGGGGGTTGCTGGCGAGTTCGGTTCCGGTCGCCGGGGTCTCGAGCGCCGCCGTCGGTGCTGCGGCCTTGAGATCGGTGCCCAAACGCTGCAGGTACGCGATCATTCCGATGATCTCGGAATCCGGCGGGGCATTGCTGATCGAGCCGAACTGGAGATTGGCGACAATCTTGGCCGACTGCGCTTGGAGATCCTTGAGAGCATCCTCTTTCTCATAGCCCTCCGGATATGGCACTCCGACCTTGCGCAGGGCGCGAATACGGGCCGGGAGCGAATTCAGGTCCAGCTTCTGGGTGAGCAGCCACGGATAGGGCGGCATGATGGATCCAGGCGAGGTGGAGCGAGGATCCTCCATGTGATTGTAGTGCCAGGCGTCCGGATACTTGCCGCCGACCCGATGCAAATCGGGGCCAGTCCGCTTCGATCCCCACAGGAACGGATGATCGAAGACAAACTCGCCGGCCTTGGAGTACTCGCCATAACGTTCGGTCTCGGAACGGAACGGACGAATCATTTGGGAATGGCAGCCCACACAGCCTTCGCGGATGTACAGGTCGCGGCCCAACACTTCCAACGGCGTGTAGGGCTTCACGCTCGAGATCGTCGGAACGTTCGACTTGATCAGATAGAGCGGGATGATTTCCACCGCGCCACCAATCAGCACCAACACCACCGCGAAGATGGTCATCAGGCCAGCCTTGCCCTCGAGCCAACGATGTCCGGAGCCATCGGGATGCTTGTCTTCCGAGAGCGGTGCGGCCTGAACTTCGGTGTCGCCTTCAAAGACGCCCGACTTCGCCGTGCGATACAGGTTGTAGGCACCGATGCAGGCGCCAATCAGATACAACGTTCCGCCAATGGCGCGGAGTCGGTACATCGGGATCAACTGGAGGACCGTCTCCAGGAAGTTCGGATACCGCAGGAAGCCATCCGGCGTGAATTCCTTCCACATCAGACCCTGGGTAATGCCCGCCCAGTACATGGGGATCGCGTAGAACATGATGCCCATCAACCCGAGCCAGAAGTGCCAGTTCGCCAGCTTAAGGGAGTACAACTTCGTGTTCCACAAACGCGGGAACAGCCAGTAGAGCATTGAGAAGGTCAGGAATCCGTTCCAACCCAGGGCGCCCGTGTGAACGTGGGCGATGGTCCAGTCGGTGTAGTGCGAGAGTGAGTTGACGCTCTTGATCGACAGCAGCGGTCCTTCCAGCGTGGACATACCGTACGCCGTCACCGCGACCACCATGAACTTCAGCACGGGATCCTGACGAACCTTGTCCCAGGCGCCGCGCAGGGTGAGCAGACCGTTCAGCATGCCGCCCCAGGACGGAGCCACCAGCATGACCGAGAAGGCCATTCCTAGGGACTGCGCCCAATCCGGCAAGGCGGTGTAGAGGAGATGGTGGGGACCCGCCCAGATGTAGATGAAGATCAGCGACCAAAAGTGAATGATCGACAGGCGGTAGCTGAACACCGGCCGATTCGCGGCCTTGGGCAGGAAGTAGTACATCAGGCCGAGGTACGGCGTGGTGAGGAAGAAGGCGACGGCGTTGTGGCCGTACCACCACTGCACCAGCGCGTCCTGGACGCCGGCGTACACCGGATAGCTCTTGAGGAATCCCGCCGGCACTTCGATCGAATTGCCGATGTGCAGGATGGCCACGGTGATGGCCGTGGAGATGTAGAACCAGATCGCGACGTAGAGATGTTTCTCGCGGCGTTTGGCGATGGTGCCGAAAAGATTGATGGCGAACGCCACCCACACCACGGCGATGGCAATGTCAATCGGCCACTCCAGTTCCGCGTACTCCTTGCTGGTGGTGAAACCGAGCGGGAGGGTGACCGCCGCGGCCACGATGATTGCGTTCCAGCCCCAGAAGTTGAACCAGCTCAGGGTGTCATTGAACATCCGCGCCTTGCAGAGCCGCTGCAGGGAATAATAGATGCCGGTGAACATGCCGTTGCCAACGAACGCGAAGATGACCGCGTTGGTGTGCAACGGCCTGAGCCGTCCGAAGGTGATGTACTGGAGGCCGGCATTCAGACCGGGCCAAAACAATTCGCAGGCCGCCAGCAAACCGGCTGCGAGTCCAACGATGGCCCAGACGATCGTGGCGATCGCAAACGCGCGCACGATCCGGTTGTCATATTTGAATGTATCAATCTTCATCTCAGCTTCCTCGTTCTTGGTCCAAAGTTTCGCGGCGAACTCGCGCCGTCTCATCCGTCAGCAATCGCATCGACGGCGTGGCCGTGTCCTCGTATTGCCCGGAACGCACCGCCCAGAAAAACGCGCCGAGAAACCCGGCCGCGATGACGATGCTGAAGGGAATCAGCAGCAGAATAACACTCATGAAAGTTCCTCCCCGGTGCCCAATACGGGACCCAGACCAGCCCGGCGCCCGAACCAGTGCACCGCTCCCACCGCGAAGGCGACCACAGTCACCGAACTCAGCGGCATCAGGATGGCGCACACCACCGGCGAAAGCTGACCCGCCGCCGCGATCGAGAGCCCGATTACATTGTACAGGGTCGAGATCACGAAGCTGGCCCGAATCAGGTTCAGCGTGGTCCCGGCAAATTTCCGCAAGGCCCCCAGACGCGACAGTCGGCTTGCCTCCAGAATCACGTCGCTCGCGGGAGAAAAGGCGCCAATCTGTTCCACCACCGCGACCCCGACCTGACTTTGCCGGAGCGCTCCGGCGTCGTTCAGGCCATCCCCGACCATCATCACGGAGCGTCCCTGCTCCTGCAGCGAGCGGATGAACTCCAGTTTGCGGGCCGGGCTTTGATTGAATTCCAAGGTCGCTGGCAGACCAAACAACGCGCGGAAACGAGCGGCCTCGCGATCGTTATCCCCACTCAGCAACGCCAAATCACAATCAGTCGCCAGGCCCTGCAACAAACGATCCGTTTCCGGACGGAGGGAATTGGCGACCGTAAACCGGCCGCAGTAGCGGCCATCCCGAGCCACATGGACTGAAGACGCTTCCAGAGCCGACGCCGAGAGCTCGACGCCCGCTTCGCGCAGCCACTCCGGTGAACCCAGCCACCATTCCCGACCCTCAACCCGGCCCGTCACTCCCTGACCCAACACTTCAGAAAACTCCTCTACTTCCGGAGCGACTTCCGAGTCAGGCGTCAGACTCGCCACTACCCGACGCGCCAGCGGATGACTCGATTGACTGGCCAGCGCGCGAATGGCCCGCAGTTCCTCCGGACGCAGCTCCGTTCCGGTGAACTTGACCTCGCCTCCAGCGGTGGCCGTCAGGGTGCCCGTCTTGTCGAACACAACGGAATCAATCCCGGCCAACGCTTCCAGCACCTGACCGTTGCGCAGAAAGAATCCGCGACGGCCCAACACCCGAACCGCCGTCCCCAGCGTGAACGGTGCCGCCAGGGCGAGAGCACAGGGGCAGGCGACGATCAGGACCCCCACGAACGCCCGGATTCCCCGTGCCGGATCGCTCCATGTCCAGAACGCCGCCGCCCCTGCGGCGATCAGCAAAATCAACCACGTGAACCGCACGCTGTATCGGTTGGTCAGCGTGTCGAAGGTGTCGTCCTTTTCCTTGCGGAAGGCTTCCTGATTCCACAGCGACGTCAGGTAGCTCTGGGAAACCGGCTTGAGAATCTCCAAGTCGATCGTACCACCCGTCTGACAGCCGCCGGCATAGAGCACGTCGTTCACCTGACGCGACACCGGGTCGGCTTCTCCGGTGACAAAACTGTAGTCCATCGAGGCCTGGCCCCGGATCAGCCGCGCATCGGCCGGCACCAACTCGCCATGCCGAATTCGCAAATGGTCGCCCACGTTCAACTGCGCCAGGGACACGCGCTCCTCGGTGCCTGCGTTCAGCCGAATCACCGAGAGCGGGAAGAACGCCTTGTAATCCCGATCAAAGGTCAGGCGATCAAAGGCCTTTTGCTGGAACACCCGGCCGGACAATAGGAAGAACAGCAGGCCGGCGAGGGAATCAAAGTAACCTTCCCCGTGTCCGCTGAGGACTTCGTAAGCGCTCTGGGCAAACAACGCTGCAATACCGAGCGCAATCGGCACCTCGATGCTCAGGCGCCGTTGTTGCAAACTGTACCAAGCTGCCCGCCAGTAATCCGCCGCGCTGAACAGAACCACCGGAAGGCCCAGCAACAGGCTCAGCACGCCAAACATCTTTTGGAAGGTCGGGCCGCTGAACGCATCCAGACCGAAGTAGCCCGGCAGGCTGAACAGCATCGTGTTGCCGAACACAAAACCCGCGACCCCCAATTGCAGCCAGAGGCGTCGCGGAACGGCGGAGCCACGTCGGGAATCCAGCGCCGACAATTTCAAGTCGGGCGGATATCCCAGGGTATCCAACACGCCGGCCACCTTCGCCAACGAGACCTGTCGGGGATCAAATTGAATGGAGACTTCACGCCGGGCGAAATTGACCGTGCTCGAACCCACCCCGGGTTGAAGCCGGAACAGGTTTTCCAACAACCAGACACACGCCACACAGTGAATCGCCGGTACGTGGAAGGTGACCCGCTGCGTCTCGTCACTGGCAAAATCCAGCAAGCGGTCCCGCACCGATGACTCATCCAGAAACGCGTAGCGGTCTTCGCCGGTCAGTACGGGCTGACGTCGCCCGGGGGTCGCCCCGAGATCGTAGTAGTGGCCCAGGCCCTGATCCTGGAGCAGTTCATGAACGGTCTGACAGCCCAAGCAGCAGAAGTGGCGTTCACCCCGAACATGATTCCGATCCGGACAGGGCGTTCCACAGTGGAAGCAGGCCACCGCCAACTCCGGCCCACCGGCAGAATCCACGCTCCGGGCATCGCGGAGCGGGTGTTGAGAGAGGGCGGCGGTCATAGGACTCGGTTCAGCGGCCCTAACTAGCCCTTTTTGGGGCTCCATCCGCTATACGGACGTTGCGCAAGGCTGAACCGATTCTGTCATAAGAAGCCGCGCTGATGAAAAGGGACGAGCCTACTCAGCAAGATCGAGGTACCGGAATCAAAGCCATCGAAAGTCCCAGGTTTCCAGCTGGGAACCCGGATCGGACATTTACCTGGAGACCAATCCTAGTCGCGCGATCAACAATCTCCCTCCCAACAGATTACGCCTCGGGAATCCCACCAACCCGATTACTACCTCCTTCGTTGTCCGGCGGAATCCAAGCGAAGGCCCTACCTTCAGAGCGTCGCCTGAAAACACCTCCCAGACGACCGCTCGCTACTAACCTCCTTTTGTTGTCACCACTCCCGCCTTCCATGCGTTGGATTACAGAACGTAGATAGAGAAAAGGCGTGGTCGGGAAAGCGGCGCTCAGGTTCGCCGGCAAGACTGGACTGCTCCGATTCTTGAAAAAACGGGCACTCAGGCCCTCTTTTTCACGAAGCTTCAAACCAACCCGATCTTTCTCCCGCCGTCCCTTCCTTTGCCACGCGTCCCAAGTGCCTCAAACCGGGCCACGAGAGTAAGTTCCTACCTGGACCCAGGTAGAGGAATATACTCGCAGGTCGGTATTGGCCTCGGAATGGTTTGGGTCAGTATCTGGGTTCGCGATCGGTTCGCTTCCGGCAGCACGATTTCATGGTTGTCCTCCCGCATAATGGCTCGCCTGCCGAGCCGGTTCGCCCGCGCCCAGGGCGGTGGATGCGGTGGTGGCAGACGGTCTGGCTAGGTTGGCTGATCGTCCAAGGACTGACCTGCCCCGCCCAGGTGCTGCATCTCGACGGGATCGGTTCCTACGTCGAACTACCCGAACGGTTGGGCGAAGATGCGATGGAACTGACTCTGGAGATCCGCGCCCAATGGGATCACTTCCTGTACTTTGAAGCACCCCTCCACTTTGGCGACGACCTTCACGGCCTCGGGTTCAATCACAACGCCGTGGAACATCGGGTGCCGAAAGTGTTCGTGATGCCTGGAATCCGAACCGCCTACCAGCTGAACGGCGGCCAGATTCTCAACCAGAACGAGTGGATCCATCTGGCCGCCACCTTTTCGACGAACGGATTCCGCTTCTACGTCAATGGGGTCTGCCTCGGCACCAACAACACTCCGCTGCCGCCAGGCTTGCTCCAGCACGCTCCGGCCCGCTGGCTCGGTCGTTCACCCTGGCCCGACAACGGATACTTCCGCGGCGACCTCGACGACGTCGCTATATGGTCTCGGACGTTGTCCGACACCGAGATTAAAGATCGGGTCCATCAACCGTTGACGGGAACCGAGCCCGGATTGATCGCCGCTTGGACTTTCGACGCACCCGATCCCACCAACGACCGGGTCGTCCTCTCCATCGGGCCGCAACGCTTGCCGGCACGACTGCAACGTCAGGCCAAGATCGCGCCAAGTTCGTCCCGGGTGGTCGCCAGGTTTCCCCCGCCGTCGTTCATCCACGGTCGGGTAACGAACTCGCGAGGACGTCCAGATCCTTCCGTGGTCCGACTCTGGCAGGGATCCCGGGTAATACAGGCAACCAAGGCCGATGAAACGGGTTCATTCCGTTTCAACCTCCTCGTTCCAGCGGGCGACTATGAATTGGAAGCGACCTCCACCGACGAAGGAACCTGGAGCCCGGTGCACGTTCAGGCCGGCACGAATCAATCTTCTCAGTTGTCCCTGCAACCCCGCGTGTCGGTAAAAGGAACGCTGACGACCATGCTGAACCGGGCCCAGTCCGGAGTAGAGATTCAGGCCTGGAGGAAGGTTCCAGCGAGTGATTCGCCCAACGGATTGATCCTGGCCGGCCTGACCATCACAGATCGCGAGGGTCAGTATCAGTTCGTAAACCTCCGTCCCGGCTCGTATCAGATCCTGTGCGTTCGGCCGACACTTCCGGGATTCTCCAGCCCAGCCGAACAGGCCCAAGTCAGTGGCGAAGTGTCGAATTCCACCAATACCTTGGTGGCCAACTTTCGACTCCCGCGGCTGGCTTCGTCCCATTCCTGGCGTCGCTACAATCTCAAGGACGGACTACCGGACTCCGAAGTCCACGCGATTCTCCCCACCCCGGAAGGATCCCTCTGGGTGGGCACCGGCGCTGGCTTGGCGCGACTCGACAGCAATGGCTTCACCGTCTGGACCCGGAAGGATGGGCTTCCGTCGGACACCGTCACGGCCCTGACCCTGGACGACCAAGGGACGCTCTGGGTCGGGACCTCCCAGGGAGTGTGCTCCTGGCTGGACGGACGGTTCATCCCGCAGTCGTCCCCGTCCGCGCCCCAGACTTGGATCAACTCCCTCACCCACACCAAGGACCGAACCCTTTGGGCCGCCACGGAAACCGGTCTGGCGCGTTGGTCCGGTGGGGCCTGGAACTGGCTGGGGCCCGAATCTGGTCTCCCGGACCGCTTGGTCCGGGGAGTCTGGGGACAACCGGACGGTTCACTTCTCATTCGATCGAGTACCCGATACCTCCGGCTCCAGGGCCAAAAACTGGAGTTCTGGCCCGCCGACCGGCCGCTTCCGGGAATGCCCTCGCAAATGCCCACGTGGTGGAGTCTGGAGTCCCGGACAGACCTTGAATTTCCCTCTTCCCTAATGTGGGCGAGCCAAGGATCCGGTTCGACCTGGAGTGCGTTTCAGGGCCGACTCGATCACTTCCAGGAGCGATGGTTCCAGATTCCCTGGGAAGACGAGGCCAGGCCGATCGAGATCCTTTCGCTGGGATTGGACTCCCGCGGATCGCTTTGGCTGGGAACCCGCACTCAAGGTCTGTGGCGCTTCCAAACCGATCTCCCGGAAACCATCAACGATGCCGATGGGCTCCCGGGACGAATCGTCCGCAACAGTGCCTTGACTCCCGACGGAACGGTCTGGATCGGCTGCGAGGGCGGCTTGGCTTCCTGGAAGCGGGGCGAACTCAAGATCTGGAATGGAGCCCAGGGACTGGCCGGGCGTCGCATTCTAGCGCTGAAGACCGACCAAAGTGGCACCCTTTGGGTCAGCACGGAACTCGGTCTATTTCGTCGGGAGGAATCCCGATTCGTGGCCGTCCGAAACTTCACCGCGAACAGCGTTGGCGGAATCTCGGAATCGACGGACGGACAGATCTGGCTGGCGACATCCGGCAACGGAGTTCTCCGGGGGTCGGAACGGGGCTGGACCCGCTTTGGACTCGAGCGGGGTGTCGCCCACGATTTCACCGTCTCCGTTCTACCCGCCCGAGACGGAACGGTCTGGATCAACTTCGATCAGGCCTTGTTCAGGCTGAAACGGGACGCCACTGACGTCGTATTTCTTGCCCCGCCCCAGATCTCTGCCGAACCAGTTGTCGTCATCACCAACCTGGCGGGGTTCCCACCTGACCGCGGCCAATTTCTGGAGGCTTCCGAGTTGGCCGAATCTCCCGATGGCACCCTGTGGTGTGGGAGTTTTCGACACGGTCTGTTACGACACCGCGTCGGGGTCTGGACCCACTTCGGCACCGCCGACGGTTTGCCTTCCATCCGCGTCCAAGCCGTCCACGTGGCTCCGGATGGCCGGACCTGGTGCGGTACGCCGCGGGGAGCAAGCGTCTTTGACGGGGAATTGTGGAGCACTCTGGATTCCGAGGACGGTCTCGCGGGCGACAGCGTGAACCACATTCGTTCCGACCCGGATGGTTCCTTGTGGTTTGCGACCAGTGCCGGTCTCACCCGGTATCGGCCCGGGCGAATCACTCCCACGGTTCGCCTCCGCTCGGTGGAGGGCGACGAAGTCCACCAATTCCTGAACGACCTCCCTGTGTTTCCCGCCGCCGCCGTGGTTCGCGTCGTGGCGCAAACCGACGGACGCAATCGACTGCGCTGGCGGGTGTCCGGACCCGGAGCCAATGGTTTATGGTCAACGCTCTCCGCGAGTCCCAGCTTCAGCTTCCGACCCGAGACACCGGGAGATTATACCCTTGAGGTCATGGCGGTGGACCGGGACTTGAACCGCTCCCAACCGGCACTCGTCCAACTCACGGTGGTTTGGCCTTGGTTCCGTAATCCTTGGATTCTGACGCCCCTCGCTGGCGGCGCCGCGCTGTCCATGGCAGGCATGGGTTGGTTTGCCTGGCGGAACCGCAAGAACCGGCAGGAGTCCGCCCGCCTGCGTCAGGAAGCCCTCGCCCGCGCGGAACAAGATCGCCTCGGTGCGGAGTTCGCCCGGCAATTGATTCGCACCCAAGAGGCCGAGCGCAGCCGACTGGCGCACGAACTTCACGACAGCCTCGGCCAGGAACTTTTGCTCATTCGCAACACCGCCCTACTGGCCGGGAACGGCCACGGGGGAGGCGCGGGCAACGGAGGTGATCGTTCAGGTCCGCTCACCGACATTGCCGAACGCGCGTCCCGAACCATTGAAGAACTCCGCAACATCGCTTACGCCCTGCGTCCGCAGGAACTCGACCGACTGGGATTGGTTCGCGCCTTGAAGGTGTTGTGTGAGGAAATGGCCGAGGCGGGCGGACTCATTCTGAACTTCTCGGCGGATTCCTTGAACGGGCCGCTCCCGCCCGAGATGGAAATCAGTCTCTACCGAGTGGTGCAGGAGGCGCTCAGCAACGTGGTGCACCACGCCCGCGCCACGACCCTGAACCTGCGCCTCAGCACGTCGGAAGACCGACTGCGAATCACGCTTCGCGACAACGGCATCGGATTCGACACCAGCGGCCGTTCGTCGGAGTCCACCAGTTTGGGCCTGGTCGGAATGGCTGAACGGATCCGTCTGCTCGGCGGCGGATTCTCCCTCACGTCCCGGCCTCAGGAAGGCACGGTGGTTGACTTTTGGTTACCCCTTCAACGGCCGCGTTCACCCGAACATCCCCCGAACTCATGAATCCCACTCCGACCCGCGTGCTGGTGGTCGACGATCACCCGGTGTTTCGCGCGGGGTTGCGTCAGGTCATCGCGGCCGACACCCGCTTCACTGTCATCGGCGAGGCCGGCGACGGACTCGAAGCCCTGCAATGCCTCCGCGAACTGAAGCCCGACGTCATGGTGCTCGACCTCGACCTGCCTAAACTCGACGGACTCGGCGTCGCCCGGGAACTTCAATCCGCGAAAAACGCGATTCCCATCGTGATCCTCACCATGCACAAGCGGGAGAGCCTGATTAACGAAGCCGTGGACCTCGGGGTCCGCGGCTTCGTGCTCAAAGACAACACCGTCACGGATCTGCTGGAGTGTTTGCGCGCGGTCGGCCGGGGTGAGTCCTGGTTCAGTCCGGCGCTGTCATCCGTCTGGGGCCGCCGGCGGTCGCGCCAGACCGCGTTGCAAAAGGAGCAGCCAGGACTGGCCGAGCTCACGACGACCGAGCGGCAAATTCTGCGCTTGGTGGCGGACAACCTCACCAGCCGGGAAATCGCGGAACGTCAGGGGGTCAGTCCACTCACCGTGGAGACCCACCGCAAAAACATCTGCCGAAAACTCAACCTGGAAGGCAGTCATCCGCTGCTCCAGTTCGCACTCCGTCACCGCTCGGAACTGTTGCAGGGATAGGTCAGGGACTGTTAACGGGTTGGCCCAACTGCTTCCCCCATTCCATCGTGGCGACGAACTTGGGCGACTTCCGCGGATCGTCATCCGCGAACTGAAGCAGCCCCCAACTTCCCCACTTGCTCCACTGACTCACGCTGGAGAAGTGGCACAGGACATCGCCGCCGTTAGCCTCCCAGGCCGCGTAGTACTTTCGATAGAGTTCCGCCATGCGCGGATGAGCATTGGCCGCCAGCAGGAGACGGGTCAGAGCCTCATCGTTCTCCGCACCGGCCACGCCGACAAAATGTTGTCCCGCCTCGTAGGCGATGAGTTTCAAACCGTACTTCGTGGCGACCTGACGATTCTCCGTCATCCAGCGAATGCACTCGGGAAGCGCGTTGGTCTCCGCGTAATCGAGGAAGCGATCCACACTCCACGAGGCGACTTCGGCTGCGGTCAGACCTTTGCCCTCCTTCGGAATGTTCATCGAAAGGTAAGGCGCGATGGCCAGTGCGTCAGCGTTCCTCCCGGCGTCCTTCCAACCCGCGATCTGTTGGGCGACGTAACTGTTACCGGCCTGTGAGGGCAGCACGCGAATCAGTCGCTCCCGTCCACCGAGGACTTCCTCCCAGAGGCGAAAGATCTCCGTGGACCGTTGAGCCGTGTATCGCCACGCCGCCTCCCAGGCGGTTTGGGCCAGGCCCAGTTTCTGACCCTGCTGAGCAGCATAGCGGTTTTGCTCGAACTGAGCGTTCCAGACTTCGTTGGAGTACTCGAGATAGACCTTCCGCTCGGGATTCAGCTTCGCCTTCACGAGCTTCGCGAATTCCCGGACGTACTCGTCGTCGGCCTCGTGCGGAAGACAGAACCAGGCATCCGCCTGAAGCCGATTCGCCAGATCACAGAGCAACTCCACTGGCACGCCCTGACGAGTGAACGTCGCGTCTTCGAGATGCGGGCGATCGCTCCAGCGCCGTTGCTTGGAGTTGTTCGTCTCTTGAAAATCCATGAAGCGCACACACGTCACGCCCCGCCACCGCGCGAGGAACGTGGGATTCCACGGATTTCGGGAGACGGCCTCAGCGGTAAAGCCCGGCATCAGCACGCGGATGTGGCGTACCGGATCGGCCGGATTGGTCCGACGCAAACGGAGGAAAAATCCCCCGCCCTGGGAATCCAGATTCACCACCATTCGGCCGGGTCCACTCAAGGTCACCTTTCCCTTGGACAGCTCCACCTGGCCATCGCCGTCCCAGAGCACGGTCCACTCGCCACTGGGGTAGTGGCCACCTTCAATCGTGCAGAGTGGCGTCTCGGCAAAACAGTCCGGCTCGAGCCGTTGCACCCACCCCTTCGAATCCAGCTCCAGTTTCGGACCTTGGCCCCAGCCCGCGCCGTTCTTTTGGCTGATCCACGTGCGCGACAACCGGAACACATCCACGAAGGGCAGTTCGGTGTTCCAATCCGCTGGGCCGGCCAGATTGATCCCCAGCGCGGGCTGGGGGCGCGGCTCGGCGGCGACAGCCAAGTGGGATCCAGCGAGGAACGAACCCAGGACCAGCCAGGAGAGCAAGTGAAGGAGTCGACCATTCATAACCGGAGACAGTTGTGCCGCCTTAGGATCGGTTTGGAAAGAATGCACGCTTGCGCCCAACTCGGTGGAACCGCCGGAATACGGCATGCGACGTTGGTATCTCGAGCTGGGATTGATCTTGGGACTTGCCTGGCGCGCGGCTGCCCAAGTCGATCGGATCTTTGAGGGCTTCGAGAACCACGGGCTGGTCGGTGTCGGCCGGATTTCGGCCAGCGCTTTTGATCGCACCGGAAACGGACGGCAGGATTCCCTGGGCGGCTTTTCCGCCATGGCGGTGGATCCCAGCTCGCTGCGGTACTCGTCCAACCAAATCACCGGGCAACTGATCGGCCTTCCCGATCGCGGCTTCGGTGACGGCTCCACCGACTACCGGCCGCGTCTGGAGTTCTTCGACTTCAGCTTCACACCCGCCATCGGAACCGGTCCGTTTCCACAGAACCAGCTTCGCCTCACCAATTCGGCGACACGGATGTTTACCTATCGGGAACGCGGGCGCTGGATTCCCTTCACCGGGCTCGACGCCGATGACTCCGGCCAGACCCGGGTGCCTCGCGCCCGACCCGACTCACCTGCTGCGGGCCGACGTTCCTTGGACCCGGAGGGCCTCGTTATTCTGCCCGGGAGCGGCTATTGGGTCGCGGACGAGTATGGCCCAGCGCTGTACCGATTTGACCGACGAGCTCGTCTCCAGGAAACGCTTTGGCCTCCCGATTCGTTCCTACCCCGTATTGACGGCCGGGTGCAGTTTACTGCCCAGAAACCTCCGGAGTCGGGACGTCGCAACAACCGCGGTTTCGAAGGATTGACCCTGACCCCCGATAGACGGCGTCTGGTGGCCTTCCTGCAATCGCCGCTGATGCAGGACGCTGGTGGAAGTAACCGCAGTCAGAACACCCGGATGCTGGAGTTCGATATCGCGCCACGCTCCCCGACTCGCGGGCAAGTCGTTGGGGACTACGTCTATCCCCTGACCTGGCATGGCAGCCCGAATCAGGATCGGCACACGCCGGTGAGTGAAGTTTTGGCCCTGACCGACACCACCTTCCTGGCGTTGGAACGCGACGGCTTCGGTCGGGGCAGTCCCACCAACGGCAGTCCCGCCTACAAGCAGATCGTTCTCTTCACCACCCAGGGCGCCACCAACTGGGCGCGATCACCGAAGGGAGTTCCGCCCGAGTTCCCGGAGCGAGCACTCAGTGAGGCGGAAGGAGCGATGCGTCGTCGGGAGTTCATCGACCTTACGGACAGCCGGCAACTGGCCCGGTTCGGACTCAACACCAAGGCCCAACCTGATGAGAACACGCTCTCAGAAAAGTGGGAGGCACTCACCCTGGTGCCACTGCGGGATCCGACCCGTCCTCGGGACTTCCTGTTGTGGGTGGGCAACGACCACGACTTCAAAGCACCGCAGGTGTGGCACAACGGACAAATCGTCGCGACCAACGCCGTGGCGGTGGATCTCATGATCCTGGTTTATCGGGTGACGTTGCCGGGGGTCCAGTGAGAGGAGCGAAAACCGGCAACCGGATCCGCATTGGGACCACAAAGCCGTCCGTACTTCTAACGTTCCGATTCACCGGAATTACCTACCCACAAACCAGTTGAGAGTTGAAAGTTGAGAGTTGAGAGAAAAGACCTGAATTCCCGCACGTTAGAAATGCCGATGGGTTTGTGGACACAATGCAGATCCGGTTCACCGGTTTTCGCTGCTCTCAACTCTCAACCCGGTCCGTCCCTCAAGGCGGCAGGAGCGGGAGCACCACGTTGGGCACCCCGGCGTCCTGCGCGGCGGCCCGGACTTTCTGAATCGCCTCCGCGGAAACTCCGGCGTCATGACGAATCAGCAGAACCGTTCCCGGATGCGCCAACCGTAGCGACCTCAGCACGCCGGACAGCTCAAACTCCGCTACCTCCCTCGATCCGAGGCGAAAGCGGCCCGACTCCGGGAGCACTTGAACGATGACCGGTTGGGTGGCGGGTGCCGGGCGATCGGACAGCGTTTCGGACGACACTGATTTGGCCTGGACGAACACATAGAGTCGCTTCTCGATGACGTTGGTCGAGACGCGCCGGAGCAGACCGCCCTTTTCAACCGTCCGCCACTCCGCTCTCGGCCCCCGGAGGGCTACCACTTGATTGGTTTGAAGGGACACCTCATCCACCACTTCGCGATGGCGAAATCGGGGCAACGGCTTGGTCGCGGTGATCGGCTTGGCCCCGTGGATCCGGAGCGAGGGAGCCGGGTCTCGCGGTTCGTCATAACCCAACAACTCTGTGGCACGGGCCAATAGGTCGAGTCGCCAGTGATCCCCTTCGGCCTGAGGAACAATATCCATCCCTGGGCCAAGTGGGATTGATTCGGTGTGATAGTTGATCCCCGGAGGGTACTGACGGTCTTGGGTGACCCGATCGAATCCGATCGCCTCGGTCCGTTCGTCGACGTTGGCCGTCACCCCCGTGACCACTGTCCGCGCATCGGCAAAGACCACCCTGGCCAGTCGCCCCGAAGTCGTTGTCATCACCGGAAGAGTGAGCCATTTGACTCCCGGGCGGTCTTCCAAACGACGACGCAGCGCCAGGAATTGCGATTCTGACAGAATTCCATGCTCCCCTTGCGCGCGAAGCACCTCCACCTGGCCACCTTGGGGTCGCCAGGGATTGATCTCGGTGGCCGGATTATTCGTGGCCGACAAACCAAAGAACCAATCCAACCCAACGTCCTCCTCGCCGCCTGGGGTTAGCTCCACGAAATGTCCTTCCAACCGGACCGCCGAACCCGCCGGAGACGCACCCGTGAGTTCTGTGTAGGATGCATTGACCAAGTTAATGGCCTCTCCCAGCGCCTCCAGAAACGGGAGGCTCGCTCGAACGGCGAGCCTTCCCGAGTCGGAAAGGTAATACGCCGCCGATTGATCCGGCGATTCCCCCCCCTGAAAGTAGAGACCACACAGAGCGAAAAATTGCCGCACCTGTTCCCCCCCGGTGGCGCTGGGCACCACGCCGTCCGTGGCTCGCACAGCCGCCAGGAAGTTCGTGGGATTCAGTCGATACGTCCGGGTGACGAGGGTCCCTTTGTCGCCGGCCGTTGCGGGTTGGGTGGCTACCGGTGCTTCCGCAGAAGTAACGGGCTCGCTCACCGGCGGCGGTTTCGCAACGCCGGCCGGCGCCGGAGACGGAGTCGACACCGAGGGTGTCGGAGTCAACGTCGGGACCGCTTTAGGGGACTCATTCGTCGCGGGCGCATTCACTCCGGGGGTCACAGCTCGAACCTGGGACAGCAGCAGACCCCGCAGGGAATTCTCCGGCCCACCGGGAATGGGATTGGCCCAACCAATGGCCAGGGCCACGCCCATCCATCCCGCCAGACGAAGCCGATCCCGTCGTCGGGTCGGGATCCAGGTCAACGACGGCTCCAGCAAGGCCGTCACGCGCCGTCCCAGTTCCGATCGAAATCCCGGACCGGCGACGCCCAAAGCCGGAACCGGATCCGACGCGGACAGTTCGCGGCCCAAGGTGACTAAGGATTCCGCCAACGCCACCGGACCGTCCGGAACCAGCGACGCGGCGGCATCCGCAACTTCCTCGCTCGCCGACCGTAGCTTCCGCCGGACCCACCACGCGCCCGGATGCCACCACAGCACCGCACAGGTCAGTTCCGACCACGTCATCCAAGCGGGATCGCGACCCGCCAGATGTGCCAACTCATGGGCCAGCATCGCCTCGCGTTGCGCCGCCGGGAAGCGTTCGGCGAAGTCCTGCGGAAGTGCCACCGTCGGACGCCAAATTCCATACGCGGCGGGGCCTCGCAACGTCGGCCAGATGCGAACGTTCACCCGTCGCAATCCCAATCGTGAGGACCACTGGGCGACCCAGGTCTGGGTATCGGCATCTGCAACCCATCCCTGACGTCGCAACACCCATCCGTGAATCCAGACCGATCGAAGTCCTAAGCCCAGGGTGCCGATCAGCCAGAGCCATCCTGGCCACCAAACCGGCTTCCGCGGGACGGCCGGGGTCGGCGTGGTGATTTCCATCGCCGGTAATTCTTCAGTCTCCACCACCGGCGTTCGCGGAGCGGCATCCACCGAAACCACCCACTTCCGCGCAGGCTGAGACTCTGCGGACTCGGATCGTTCCCGGAGACCACTCGCCCGCCAACCCCACACCTCCACCATCGTGAGAATTCCCATCACCACCACCGCCCCCTGCCATACCGATCGACGCCACGAAGCGGACCGCAGACGCCAAGTGACCAGCGCGGCCACGACCGCCGTCACCGCAACCTCCACCGCCACCACCGCCAGGAGTCGCAGCCAGAACTCGGCGTCGGGACCCACGGGATTCACTTGGCCCTCCTCTTGGCGTCCTTGATCAGTTTCTCCAGTTGATCCAATTCCGCGCGACTCACCTCCCGACTGGTCAGCAGATGACTCACTGCATCCGCCAGGCTGCCTTCGAACAACCGCTCCACCAGATGCGAGCCAACACTCCGGTTCACGTCCTCGGCCGCGACCTTGGCGCGGTACAGAAACGCCCGGCCTTCCTCCCGATGCTCCACCAACTCCCGCGCCTCCATCTTGCGCAGCATGGTGGCGACCGTGGTGTAGGCGAGGTCGCGTTCCGGTTTGATAACTGCATAAACGTCGGCCACCGACGCTTCACCGCGGTCCCAGAGCACCTGCAGAATCCGCAACTGCAGATCGCCCAAACGATGATGAGGGGAAGGAGTCATGATTAAAACTACCTTGGTAATACTACCCGGGTCGTTTTGGTGTCAATGGGACATTTGGAGTGCGGTAGCGCAGCCAGCGCAGCCTGCGAAGCTACCGCTTTCCCACGGGCGAGGCTCTGGAGCCGAGCCGTTCGCGTCTCGGCGAATGACGCGTGGGAAGTCCACACACATACTGCTCCGCACAGCGTCGCCCCACCCGGGGGGCGCGACGCGTGTGCGGTCCCACGAGGCGCCCGGTGTCCGACCGAAAACCTCTGACCTTCCTCGAACGCGTCGCATCCGGCGGTGTCGATCCAGCAACCGACCGTTCGCGGATTCATCCACTTTCGGAGAGATCCGGGATTTGGACGTCCTTCAAAACCCAACTTTCCGCAGCTTCGACGGATCTGGGTCCTTCCAAAGCGAAGCCGTTCCCGGAGGACCCGAATCGTCGAGCGGGACCCTCGAATGAGTTGAGATTTGAGAGCCCTCTCTGTCCGTCTTTTTCCTGTTTTCCTGCGTTCCAGATTCATCCTCTCTCCCCATCCGCGTCCCAACAATCGCACGCGTCAAGTAGGCCCGGGGAAAGTCAGTGCCTCGTTCCCTCGGCGGCTACGTCGCCATTGCCCGGCGGTCGGAAAATCGGAACAGTCCGCGCGTGACCCCGACCCATGACCGGCGCTTCGTCATCCTCATTTCCATCGTCGCCGCCCTCGGCGGCTTTCTGTTTGGATTCGACACGGCGTGCATCAATGGCGCCGTCAGCGCGCTCCAAACCCATTTTCAAACCAATGCGCTGCTGATGGGACTCTCGGTTTCCTTGGCACTCCTCGGCTCCGCTGGCGGCGCTCTCGCAGCGGGGCGCCTCGCCGATCGACTTGGACGCATCCGAACCATGCTCGTTGCCGCCGTGCTGTTCGCGGTCAGCGCCGTGGGCTCAGGATTTCCCGTGACCATCTGGGACTTCATTTTCTGGCGAATTCTCGGCGGCATTGGCGTGGGCATCGCCAGCGCCGTGGCGCCTGCCTACATCGCCGAGGTTTCCCCACCGCACCTGCGCGGTCGGCTAGGCTCCCTGCAACAAATGGCCATTGTAGTCGGCATCTTCGTCGCCCTGATGTCCAACTACCTCATCGTCCGCTCCGCCGGATCCGCCACCAATCCCTGGTGGCTCGGCGCCACGGCCTGGCGTTGGATGTTCTGGGCCGAGATTCCCGCCGCGGTGCTGTATGGAGTCGGCGCCCTGATGATCCCCGAGTCGCCCCGCTTCCTCGTCGCCCGGGGTCGGCACGACGAAGCACATAACATCCTGGAACGAATCCTCGGAACTTCCGCGAGGGAAACCCTGACCGAAATCCAAGAGACGCTACGCCACGGCAAACCCTCTCGATTTCGCGATCTACTCGGGTCCACTGCTGGATTCCTTCCCATCGTCTGGGTCGGCATGGCTCTGTCCATCTTCCAGCAGTTCGTCGGCATCAACGTGATCTTCTACTACAGCAGCGTCCTCTGGGAGTCGGTCGGCTTCGGCGAAACGAAGTCGCTCTACGTCTCGATGATCACCGGCTTCACCAACATCGTGACGACCATCGTCGCGATGGCCCTCGTCGACCGTTGGGGCCGCCGGCCGCTGCTGCTGATGGGATCACTCGGCATGGCGGCTAGTCTGATCACCATGTCCTGGTGTTTCGGCAGTGCCACCTTGGGAGCGAATGGCCAGCCGGCTTTGACGCCGCATCAGGGTCAAATCGCGCTGTTTGCAGCGAATGCTTACGTGTTCTTCTTCGGCTGTTCGTGGGGACCCATCGTCTGGGTGTTGCTCGGCGAAATGTTCAACAACCAGATACGCGCCGCGGCCTTGTCGCTGTGCGCCGCCGTCCAGTGGGTCGCCAATTTCGTGGTCTCGACGAGCTTCCCGCCGCTGCTGAAAGGGCTCGGACTCTGGGCCGCGTACGCCATCTACGCCGCCTTTGCGGTGCTGTCGTTCTGGTTCGTGCTCCGCGCCGTTAAGGAGACCAAAGGACGCACCTTGGAATCCATGTAAGCGAAACGACCTGTCAGTTTGGTCGCTGCCGAAACCGTCTGCAGACCGCTCCGCCCACGAGCAGCGCCAACCCAGTGGCGGCGCACGCTTCGATCGGTTCGGGAACCGGAGTAATCTCCAAAGTCCAAGAATCCAATTTCGCCAATCCGCCCGCGGCAAAGTCGGCGATCAAGAGGGTCCAGGTTCCGTTCCCATCCTGACCTTGGAAGATCGACAGGCTCGTGGTTCGCAACGAATCACTGATCACTACTTCCGGATCCACAGCGCGACCATCCGGCTGCCAAGTTCCGTTCAAGGCCGCGGGAGTCTCCGTCGCCGACAGCGGGATCGAATGGCTGCCGTTCACGGTCAGCCGATAATTGTGAATGTCTGCCGTGGACGAATCGCTCAGCGTGACGTCAAAGCCCGAGTCCCCGTAGCCCAGCGTGGATCCGGTTCGCCGACCCGGACGATTGAGAAGGATGGTCTGCTGGGAGTTGTAGGTGAGCGCCACGTAGAGATCCCCGTTGAACATGGGTTCACTCCCGGCTGCAGAAATGGAAAGATGAACGGTGACCTGACCAATGCCTCCCGAAAAGCCCGAGACGGTCTGCTCGGACACTAGACCCACGCTGGAGTTGTCCGGAATGGCGGCGTTATCAAAGGACGTGCCGCTGAACATTTGGGCCTGAACCAGCGCGCCCATCCCGAGGGAGGCGACGGGCAGAACCATCCGGACCACGACCGAAGGAAAGCGAAACATCGGGGACAAGTTCATGACGAGGAGCTAGGGATTGGGTTCCACAATACGGTAAAAACGGGGTCCCGTGGAAAGGGGTTCCTCCCAGAAAAGGTTTCCGTCGGTGCCCGCCGCGAGACGACCCAGAGAGGTCCACTGTCCCGAAACCTCCGTGGCAAATTGGACCTCATAGGTTCGACCGGCCACACCGTGGAAGCGCACCCGAACCGTCGGAGTGCCCCCAGCCACCGTTTCCACTTCGAGGGCATTCGGAGGACCTCCCGGAGCCGACCCCGCCAGGCGAATCCGCACGGTTCCCCGCGCCGTCACTCCCAAGGCATCACTCACCACATACTCAAACGAATCCTCGGCCTCAGGAGGTGCCGAGGCCAGTGGCTCATAAATTAGAAAGGGGCCCTCCCGGAAGACGGTGCCGCCCCCGGCGGAAGTGACCTCAACTTGGACCCAACGCAGCGGTTCGAGATCGGTCGCCGAATCGTTTTGCAAGAGGACACTGGCCAGGACATGCACACCCTGACCGGCCCTTCGTTCCAAGACGTCCTCCCGAGCGATCGGCGCGCTGTTCAGCCAGCGAACCACCTGCGGCCAATAACCACTTCGCAGACTGGCGTCTCCCCCCTCCACCGCGGCGGACTCGGCGGCGGCTTGGCCAATCGTGCCGTCCAAAACGAAGCGACTCGTCCGACCACTGCCACCACCGCCCGAGATGACGTGGTTGTTGAGATCAAGGCCCTGGACCGAGCCGCTCGTCAGAAGGGCCGCCAGCAGACTCCACCGCGCACTACTGGAAGTGACCATTCGCCTCACGGGTGTTGCGGGGACGCGGCCACCACGTGGGTGCCGGGGTTTTCGCCATCCTTCCAAAAGCGCTGGGACACCACCTTGCCGCGCTCCATCGAGACCTCCGACTTCACGGAGCCACTGGGAAACCAAGCCCGAGCTAATCCGTGGGGCTCTCCCGACTGCAGATGAACTTCCTCAGCCAACTGTCCGTTGGGATGCCAGCGTCGGAATACACCCTGCAGCTTGCCTCCCTGCGCCTGACCCTCGGAGGCCAAGGTACCGTCTGACCGCCAACGCGACACTGGGCCCTCGGACAATCCGTTCACGAAGTGCTCCCGAATCTGCAGGACACCATTGGTGTACCAGCCTTCGGAAACTCCATTGAGAACCCCGTTGGAAATCCATGACCGGGATTGGAGATCGCCACCCGACGTCCGCTCCACCAACCAACCGGCAAATCGCTTCTCAGCGCCCTTTTCATACAGCGCTCCGTCCCGGCGCACCAACTCACTGATCGCCCGCTCCGGAGCGGGGATACGATTCGACGTCCGAGTGAAAGACCAGACCCCAGCGACCAGGATCACCACCACGACTAGCACGCCCGCCACCCGATTCGGGGAGCGGGTTCCGGAACGTGGAGGCGGGTTTTCCATGAGCGAACTCCGGCTCAGTACACGATCAGCTTGAAGAATCGCGGCGCCGATTCCTCATCGGCAAATGGTCCCACGACCGCCCGGAAGAGCCGGACATCCTTCGAGGTGTAGATCGTGCCCGGCACTGCGCTGGCGCCCTCGGCCAGATTCTTGAAGGCCACCGGACTCCAGGACTGAAGGTCCGTCGAACCCTGAATCGAATAACTCCGGCCGCGGATGGCAGTGAAGTCGAGGAACGAACGCCCCTGTTCCGTCGCCCGAATCGTCAGGGCAAAACTGTCGTCCGGATCAAACGCATAGGTGCCGGCGAGGTACTCCAGAAGGTTGGAGAGTCCGTCTCCATCGTCATCGTTTCCCGGCAGAATGTCCGCCAGCGTCCGCTTCCCGCCCGTGCCGGCGATGAGCGCGCGTTCCCAGGCGTCCGGAAGTCCGTCGCCATCGGAATCCACGCCCAAGGTCAGATCAACTCGCGTTGATTCCCCGGGTCGGGTGACCAACTTCTCCGCTCCGGTCATTTCAATCGGCAGATAAACCGCCGATCCAATCTTCACCCGCATCCGGAAGGGCACGGTCGGCCGCAACGCGGTCGGCTTGTACAGGTCCGCCGTCACGCCTGAGTCGATGGGGATGGCCAGGCGATAGTTCACTCCGGGGGAACCCGACACCAACAGCGAGGTTTGGGCGACCGTGTCGGTCCCCACCTCCAACAGAATCTGGGTGGTGGCACCGGTGAGCGGTGTGCCCAGCTCGTCGCGAACCAGACCAAAGACTTCATGGTGGGGAGCGGGCGGGAACGCCAGCGCGACCACCGCGCACGCCAAACCCACGGCGGAGGCCAGGAGACCAAACGAGAATCGCGAAGGAACATTCATGGGCGGGAGCGTCAGTTGCCGTTGTAGGAGTAGGTCGTGAAGTTGATCTTGATGTCCTTCACGGTGCGAATGAACCGGTCCAACCCTTCATTCGGATTGTTGAGGAGGGCGCGTCCTGGGACGACCAGCTTCCACTGGCTGTTCCACACCGAGCGCCCCACCAGCCGGTTGTTGATGAACTCATTCCGGGGCAACGAGTCGCTGTAGAAGATCAGATCAAACTTCGATTTGTCGGACACCGGCCGGAAGGCGGCGTGTTTGCGAAGGTTGAACAACGGTTCGGACAACGAATCGGCCGACACATACGAACTGGGCGTCGAGAAGGGGGATCCGCCGAGGTTGAACGGCATGGGAATCGCCAGATCCTGAACATTCCACGAGCGAATCTGACTGGTGTCCCCCAGCGGCGGACTCCTCATGGAATCCACGCCCACGGGAATCAGGTAGATGTACGGCGTGGCGGCCAAGGCATCCGGATCCAGGAACCACGAAGCCACCGCGCCCGCCGCGACTCCGCCGGCTGCGGCCACGGCGTCTTCATTGGCCTCCGGGTCCTCCATGCCGACATAGCCTTCAAACGCCACCCCCACGCCCCCGATCTTGGTAGCGAAGGACGTCGGGCTGAACGAGTGATCGCCACCGGCCAACGGCTTGCCAAACAAGTTGAGGCCATTCGCGATCGTGGTGCTGAAACTGATGACCAGGCCCGGAACCGGCAGACCATCCTTCACATCCGCCTGCATGCAGAACCGCCGCACGTCGGCGTCATCCAGAATGTTGTCCAAACGGGCGCGGTTCAGCAGATCCTGCCAGTTCGTATCGCCATCGGCGCCGGGCAAAATCCGCTCCTTCTCAGTGCGAACGGAAACCGTCGTGGAGTGGGTGTCCGGTCGGTTGATGCCCAAGCGATCCCGGACCACCTGCCAGTCGGCCTGCAACTCGGCGAGGACACTGGACAGACCCGGGTCACCGGTGTTGCTGCCGGCGTACTGGGGCTCGCCGTCCAGAATCACGCCCAGGGCGCGGGCGGAGATGATGCGGTTCTTGAAGTCACGACCCGCCGGGGTTCCCAGCAGACCGGTCTCGTAGTCATACGCATTGGCCGCCAGCAGCGCATAACGGGCCGCCAAATCGAACAACGTCTTGTACCGCTCCAGCTTCTCGTTGCGGAAGATGCGGAAGGCGGCATCGCGGGTGCGGAATCCCTGAACCACCGCTGCGGCCCGCTGCCGGGCCACTGCCCGCTCCGCCTGAAGTCGGTCGCCGGCGGCGATCAAGGCCCGGACTTGACGCTGCTTGTCGTCATAATCCCGGAGCCGCTCGTTGATGGTCCAAAACCGCCCTTGCAGCGTTCCCAACTGATTGCCCAGGTCGTGGATCGCGTTGCGGCGTTCCTTATCGCGTTCGAGCGGTTCAACTCCATTGAACTCGGCTTGTCTCCGGGCCGTGTTCACCGCGAGTTCGAGCGCCGAAACCACCGTGTAACGCGCCAGAGCAATCTTATCCAACGTCGTGACGATGCCGAAGCCAGCCGCCTCCAACGCCGAACGCCCAGCCGAGGTCAAGTCACCGCCCGCCGCGACACCGGCAATCAAGCTCAGGGGCAAGCCGGAATAGATTGCCTTGGTGGTGAGTTGCACATCCTCCTTCAGGGAATCCTGATACTTCTGGAACAGATCGTTCGCGAACTTGGCCTTCTCCAATACTTCATCGGCCACCAGCAGACCCGTCCTGATGTCGCGGACGGTATCGTAGGTATCTCGGTCGGCCTCATAGATGTCGATGGCCTTCTGCAACACCACCAAATCGCCGGCGGCATCGTTGATCGTTTGGCGCAACTGCAGATGCGACATGATCTGCTCCGAGATGGCCTGTTGAATCTGTCCCGGCGAGGCCCGGCGGCCGGTCCAACTCGCCGGCTTCTCGGCGAAGCCATGGGGTCCGATATTGAAGGTGATATTCGTCACCGTGGGGAAGTTGATACTGGTGTAGTTAACGCTCACCCAGTCACTCGGCAGATCCCGGAGGGGAATGGTCCATTCCGTGGTGTTGGAATAGCTCCAAATCTCCGGGAGTTTCGCTTCCGGTAGATCGACATACTTGTAGTGAACCAAGTCCGGGCCCCGGTAGCCTTGGACGTACAATTTGCCCGGCCCGATGTCGTCGGTGTAGGGCGTTCCGTACAATTCAATCAGGGCATTGGTGTACGACTGTTCCTGCTCCTGAAGGGTCGCCTGAAACTCCGCCAGCGAATCCTGCTCGGACCGCAACAACCGGGTGACGTCCTTGGCGTCGTCAAACGCCGTCACCGCATTCTTCAACGCGCCGAGGGCCCGATCGTAAACCTGGCCGAAGTGGGTACCGTTATCCACGCCTACGACCTTGTTGGGGTTCAGATCGAACACCATTCCGTCCTCGGGAATGCCCAACGGAGAAATCCCGCCTTCGGCATTCTCCAGGGAGTTTTGCAAATTCTGCGCCAGCGTGGTGAGCTCGCGCAGTTCCGGAACTGTCGTCCGATCCACCTTCTGGATTCCTTCATGCGTGGGGATCGGATCGACATCCGGCAGAATGGCATTGCCAATCACCCAGTTGAGATACGTTCCTTGGCCGACGCGACTGGCCCAATGGTCCATGCCCCAAAACCGCTCGGGATTCTGGGCCCCCTCCGTCGTCTGGTAGGTCCGGCGAGTGTTGACGCGGGTGGGTTCAAAATGTTCCCAGCCATCCTCCGCCACCTGCGAGTAGTCACTGCGCCACGTCAGATCGAACGCCTGATTGCCCGCTCGCGCCAAAGCGACGGCCGCCGCAGCGAATTTGCGCTCATCCTGATAGTCCACTGAAACAGGCTGACTGAGCACATTCACCGCTTCGATGCGCGGCACCCAGTCGAAGAAGCCATTCATCAGAAGCGAATAGTACCCCTTCAACGCGGTGAGGTAATGACCATAGGCGTCGCCGTGTCCCTGCGGGAACATGCGGGCGGCATCGGCCGCATTGATGATGCCATCCGGTTGCTGATTGGGGTTCTCCTGAATGTTGTAGTTCAGCGCGTAAATCACTTCGCCGGCGTCAATGCCGCGCGTGTAATTCCAGATCAGTCGATTGTACACCGGAGTGATTTCCACGCCGGGTTGGAAGAAGTCGTCGCGGCCGCGAATCAGGGCGAGTTCCTCATCCAGCACCGACGGCACCTGACCGCGGAACGCAAACAAGGCCGTGGCGATGTCCCCATAGTTTCGATCGGCGGTTCCGATTCCGATCGTTGGGTTGGCGGCATCGGCCCAGGCCTCATTGCCCAACATCATGTACAGATCATTCAAGTAACCGGCGGCCAGCAGCAGCGCGTCATTGGCCGGGCCGTAGTTGAATCCGGACTCGATACTGAGCGAGCGACCCCGGCGCAGCACGGTCTCGTAAATCTCGATCAGACCGTAGTTGTTGATCGTGTCGATGTTGAGCGCGATGTCGCCCTCCCAGCGCCGACCCGCCTGGGTGATGATGCTGACATCGGTGTTCACCCGATTATTGAAGAGATCGTTGATGCGCTGATTGAAGGGATTGATTCCCGCCAACACGCGCTTGATCCACCCCTCGGCCAGAGCCGGCCGGGTCCATTCCGACCAGTTGGCATCGGACGGACTCGCGACGTACAGCGGATGATTCGTGCTGATGGGCCGGTAGCGCATCACCACGTAATTGTCACCCAGCGCCTGAATGCCAGCGCCACCGAGGGTGTAGCGGGGAAGGTCGGCCACCGCCGGGGTCAATGCGAGATAGCGAGACATCGCGGCGTCCGGTTCGGGCGGGAAACCGTCGACCGGCGCCGCAATCTTCCATTCGTACTCGTACTCGGCGAAGCGTCCCGCCAGATCCGCCGTGTGCTGGAAGGTGACCAATTCGCTGAGCGGATTGGGCGAGGGCAGAATCTTGAGTTCTCCCCGATCGAGACGTTCGCCGACCTTGAAAATGTGCATCGCCACCGGGTCTCCGGGCTGAGTGAAGGCCGTGCCGTTGGCTTCCAGTACTGTGATGTATCCACTGCCGGGTCCCGTGCCGCTCAAGGCGTAGGAATCCACCGCAGTGTTGTCGTCGACGATGTTGGCCAAGTCACCCACGCCCACCGAAACGGTCAACGGAGCGGACGGCGCGTAAGTGCCCGGTCGGGCCGGCAGATCCTCCCGGAACGTTTCCAACGAGGACGACAAGTCATTCACCAAGGCCACCCACTTCGGATAATTCACGGCGTCGTTGGTGGGACAGAGGGCGTGCACCGCCGCGAGGTCGGAACCGCGCAGGACGTTCAGGAGCAGATAGCTCTCGCCCAGTAGCTCCTTCTTGTACTCACCGATCAGCGCGAGGCTTCCCTTGGTGCCGCGATCCGGATCGACGAAGACCCGATTGACCAGATGCGGGGGCAGGCCGGGGAAATACACCTTGCCCTGCTGCGTCTCGGTCCGGATCCCCGCGGGGAGTTCGGTCTCGAACTGTTCGGTGATCTCGACGTACTTGGCCCGGGTCGGATCGTGCAACACGGCACTCACCACTGCGGTTCCCAGGTCTTGGGCGATCGATTGCTGGTAGAGAATGCTGGCGGTCTTGAAGTCCCGCACCCCGGGCAGCTCGAATTTGGGTTCCGCCAGAGTTCCGCCGTAGGGCAGGGTCGCCACCGGCTTTCTCGAATCCTTGGGATCCCGCTCCGGCCAGAACGGTCGATACACAATGTCCAAGGACGGAGTCAGCCTGGATCCAGGATCGCCGACAAACTCTCCGGCTGTGGCATCGAATTTTCGAAGGTACGGAACGATGCTTCCGGCGACCGGCGGCGTGGCCACTCCGGGCCAGGCGAAACTCGGTTCGGTCCGATAATAGTAGCGGAGGGTGAAGCTGTTGGTGGGGGTCGGGGAGACCGCCAGGAAGGGCGCGCGATTGGTGAACTCGATGATGCTGCCCGTATGCACGTTGGTGCTGCGAATCGACAGAGGCGCCTGGCCCAACATGACACCACTGGCAACCACCTCGAGATTCAGGACATTGGTCTGGCTGGACTGATCATACAGGTCCCGGACCACGATCTGCACCGACCGGGTGCCGACGTCGTCACTCTGGGGCGTTCCCTTAAGTGTGGATCCCACCAAGCTCAGCCAGGCGGGAGCGCCGCTGACCTGAGTCGTCAGGAATTCGTCCTGACGCGACGCATGAACTGTGAAGGCAAATTCCTGTCCGACCACCGCCGTCGCGGAGTTCAACGGTTGAAAGGATTGGGACGTCAAATCGTAGGTGCCCGCTTCCAGCGCCGGCAGTCCCGCGTGAGGTCCGCGATACACCCAGAAGTCGTGATGACGATCGCGGAAGGTAAACCGATTGTAATGCCCAAAACGGCCCGACTCCGCATCGGTCGTCCAACCTCCGGGCAAATCCCCATCGCCACCCGTGGGCTCGGTATTGTAGTTCACCGCGAGATCGCCACTGCCTTCCACGGGCTTGCCCAGGAAGTTCAACGGCGGCGGCGGTTGCAGCAGTTGTCCGGCCGGAACCAGATAATCAAACACCCAGCCGGCCTCCGGCTTTTCCCGCAGGACCTTGAAGACAGCCATGGCGGGCCGGCCGTCCAGATGCGGGTAATCCACCAACACAAACGGTTCGGAGGAATACTCCTGATTCGAATGGGTCAGGATGTTGAGGTCATCTCGGGTCGCGAAGGGTGTGCCACCCGACATGATCGCGTGTTCCTCGTTGGGGTTGTATCCGTCTCGTGCCGGATCGTTTTGGAAATAAATGGTTCCGAGGGCCTCGGAGGGGCTCAGTCCCGTTCCTCCCAGCTTGCTCGCCAAGACAATCTCGCGGGGATCGGCGGGCCATTCCAACGTGTAGCGGCCGATGACCGAAGGCCAGTAGATGGTCTGGAACCCCAGCACCGTGTTGCCCGCATTCAAGCCAGCGCGAGCATTGTTCTGCCGGAACCACCAAACCTCCAGGTGGTTTGAATTCGGGATGGCGTTCACGGGAATGATCGCTCCCCGATTGGCTTCAGCGAACCCCTTGTCGAAGGGATCGATGTAGGCGTTTACATTGTAGCTCGTGCCGATCGCTCGTTGAATGCGTCCGGCCACGTAGCCCTCGCCATCCGCCACATCCGATTCCATGGGGGCATTAATCCGGGCGCCCACTTCGACGCTTTGGTTAACCACCCGAGGCGCGGTCAACTGCAAGTCCGCCGGCCAATCGAAGCGTTGCTGACTGTCATTCCAGGCATCCAGCGATCGCAAAATCCGGAGGGCTTCCGACGAGAGTCCGCTACCCGCGAAATTGGTGGTTCGCAGATTGGCATCGTACCAGGAAAAGACGCGTTCGAAGGCAATGTTCTCTCCCGAAACAAAACGGAGCAGCGTGCGGTGCACCGGATACTGCGCATCCAACCACGTATAGAATTTGAACTCGGGGGTGAACTTGGCGCGGGGTCGATCCAGAGGATCCTGGAAGTCAATGTTGGGCGCATTCTCGGGATTCAGCACCACCGCAGTCGCGGCCGCCTCCGCATCCGTCGTAGCCGGTGGGCGAAGGTACTGACTGTACTTGGCGATATCGGTGGGCCAAGCGAGCCGGTAGCGACCAAAGAGTTTAGGCCACCGCAACCCGGCTTCTCCCGTCTCCAGCCAATGAACCAGGTAGTCATTAAGATTGATCGTCTCCTTGATGGCGTAGAGTTCGTTTCGTTCCGCCCCCGCCACACTGCGCTGGTAGGCGAAGCCGCCGGTGAAACTCTGCTGAATCGGTTGGGGAAACAGTTCATCGAGCGAACCACCGGCCGGAGGAATGATTCGCTCACCGAGTTCAATGGTGACATCAGACGGCACCGCCTGTTTGCTCACATCGACGATTTCCGTACCCAACTGCTGATACGTTTCGCCGTCGGATCTCAGGTCTCCGAGCAATTCAACAAACACCCGCCCTTCGGCGTTGTAGGCGTAGATATTTCCCACCTGACCCTGTTGTTCGTACCACAGCGTGCGCAGTTCGGACAGTGGTTGATTGGTGCTGCCGTCGGTGGGACTGGACGAACCAATGCCCGAAAATTCCTCCGCGACCGTCTGCGGAAAACTGCTGTTGTACACCACGTTGACCGCCCCGAGGCGGCCGGAAGGAACCGCTACGGGAACGCCAATGTTCTGGAATCCCTTCTGAGTCCAATACATCCGGCGGGGCGGCTTGGAGGCACTGCCCGAGACGATGTATCGCTCGGTGTAGAGAACGAAAATGTTGGCGCCGTTGGTTTGGAAACTCACCGGGCCGTTGGGATTCACATAGTCAGACGGAGGAGGTTCGCTGAGGGAATAGGGGGTAGCCTTGCGCCAGGTGATCGCCAGCGGACCAGGTTGAATCGCATACACCAACCGGGCGTGACGGCTCCAGTAGTAACCTTCGCCGGTATGACCGGAAGTCGTGTAGGGCTCCGGTAGCCAGTAGGCGGTATTGGGAACGGTAAGAATCACCCCGCGCTCATCCTTTTCCGGCGGCGCTACAATCGAGCCGAATGAGAAGGAGATATTCCGGCTCAAAAACGGGGCGCCGACCATCGCCCGTCGGAGCACCATGGCCCCGCCCGCGATCTCCGCCCGCGGCAAACGCATTTCCGCGGCCACCACCGCGGAGAACGGCGTCGCACCCGCCTGGAGAATCGCCGAGTTGCTCGCCGCCAACCAGTTCGCCTGAGTCAGGCCAGCCACACTGCCGAAGGACATGAGGCCACCAAACTGGCCGGACGTCGGCTGCGTGAAGACCCCGGTGGATTCGTTACCGGTCGGCTGGCGCCCATCCGACCCCGGAGGAGTCCCCACTGTGGACGAAATCGGCACCCCCGCGGCCGACTGAAAGTTAATGGGAGTCAGCCCCTCATAGGTCAGCCGATACTCAATCGGTAGGTCCACCTGACCCACCGCTTCCCACCCGACACCGAGGGCCGCCAGTATCAGCGCGGCCTGAAGTGTTTTCAGAAGGCGTTTCATCATCGTTCTGGAGCAGTTTGAAGTTACCTGAGTTCGATCTCCTGACGGCAGCGGCCGATGGCCTCTGCGGATCGCCATCGTGACTTACTGACCTTTCCCAACCGCCGCGGCGACTTCCTCCAACCGGCTGGCCAGCGCCTGATTCATCTTCATCAACTCCGCCATCTGGGCCTTGAGATCCGCGATTTCGGCATCGTGGTTGGCTTTGAGTTCCTGCAGCGCCTTTACCGCAATCAGGCCAAAATCCGAGTAACCCACCGCCAGGTTGGTGTCTCCAGTGACCAGATTCGGCTGCTCAGAAACGAGATCTGGGAACAGCGGCTCAAGTTCCTGAGCCACCACACCCATACTCAATTTGGAATCAGGCGCCGAATCCTTCCAACGGAACCGACGAACCTGGACTTGCAGCGCGCGATCCAGCATCGGCTCTGCGTCCTGAATGTCCTTTTTGAGTTTTCGATCCGAAGAGACGTCCCAGTTGCCATCACCGTCCCAGTTGATTGCCCTCGAGTTATCGCTGCCGGCGTTTCCAAATCCGCCACCGGTTGCAAAGAGCTGCACACCTTGGTTGTAGCGCCACATCGCAAAATACTTGCTCTTGTCCGTGGGATGAAAGACTTGGAACCCACCGGTGAAGAGGTTGGGCACAAAATTGTCCACAACCCTAAAATTCGCTCCGACGGTTGGCGTGTTGACGTTCAACGTGCCATCCAAGGTCAAGCCACCTTCGGACCACAGCTTGATTCTCCGACTTCCCTGGCTCGTACCGGCTCCCACAATATCCAACGCGTTGCCAGTGAAGGTGGCATAACCGATCTTACCCGCGCTACCTTCCTTGTTGATTCCACGTCCAAACTCGAGAAAATTACCCCCGGAAATACCGACGGACCCAGCGACCTCCAGGCGCAGGCCGGGGGCGGTGGTTCCCAACCCCAAGTTACCCGCGGTGGTCAAGCGCATGCCCTCAGTCACCACGTTTTCGGTGCTGACATCACCAAACGCGATACCCCCGGCGCCCTGCCCCCGTTGGTTCAACAGATAGGTCACTCCATCACCATTTCCCTTGTTCCATTCCAGGTACGCCCCTTGCGAATGAGTCGTGCGACTCCCAAAGGTTTGCACGGTGAAGGAAAACAGATTGCCCAAAGAAACGTTTCCGCTGCCGTCTCGAGCCACGATCGTATTAGGCGTGTTGCCACTGGTGGCAGTCGTCCGAGCATTCGGGATGGTGCCTTGGGTGATGTTATTGGCGTTAAGATCCGTAATGGCCGATCCACTACCGGAAACAGTGGTCGCACTGATCGAACCCGACGTCAGGGAGGTCGCTGAAATGTTTCCCGCAGTGATGCCGGTGGCCGCCAATGGCCCGCTGACCGTGACCGCATTGCCGCTGCTGGTGATCAAATCGGCTCCCGTATCTTGCACGAGCTTGACCGCATTCTGGGCGAGGAAGGAGTAGGGAGAACTCAACAGTCGGAGCCGGGGAAGGATATCGACATTGGATCCGCCGCTGCCAATTCCCTTCACCGTTATGCCCACGTAGCGCTCCGAGGCGGTCGGTCCGCGGAAGATCGAGGAGAGCAGTGGTCGAGGCTCTCCGGTGCTGGCGCCCTCCCCGAGCAACACGCTGAAGTAGCCCTTGTCCACGGTCACGGTTTGCTGTTCGGCCCAAAGCAGATTTCCGGCGCTCTGATCGTTGAAGATCCGGAAGATCACGTCGTAGTTCTTGGGCGCGCTGTTACCGAGGGCCACCCCATTGCCATCCACCAAAAATCCCTGGTACGTGAGCCGCTCGGGCGGGCTCTGGTTGGCCTGGGCCACCACTTGGGAGGAACCCAAGACCAAGGCGAGAGAGGCCAGGACGGCAATCAGGGCGGGCCGAATGAATCCGGCCGGGACGAGGCGAGTTTTCATGGTCAAAGAAACACGGGCGAAATGTGAGGCCGGAGACTTCCAGCGGATGAACGCATTCAAGGGTGCGGAGGGGAGACTGCGGTCGGTGATCATGGGACGAGCGTAAGGGTTGGGATTCCGGAAATTCGGTTCAGAGAAAAGGCCCCGCTGACATCGAATCGACGGGCATCAAAGGTGTTGCCAGCACGAGCCAGACCTTGGACGCGAATGCTCTCCAAATAGCGGCCACTCAGATTGGCGCTGGCATTCACGCGACTATTAAAATCATCCGCCGGCGGATCCACACTCAGGGTAATTTCCCGGACAATGGTGTAGGACTCCGATCCCTGGGGAAGCTCGTTGCGGAACGAAGCGTTCAGATTGTCGTGGTCGGGGTGGTAAGTGTGGAGGAAGGGATTGCTCGCCTGATCCCGGAAATCATTGGTGATGCTGGCCTTCACGACCGCGCCCTGGGCCAACGGGCCACTAAACGACCAGCCTGGGTTGGCCTTGGACCACGGCAGATGGCTGGCGCTGAGCCGGCGGGCCTGGCTGATCAAATTGGGCGCCAACGCCGATTCCTGGTTGGCCACAATCGGATTGGTCGTCGCGTTGTATCCGAAGAAGATTCGCTGCCACAGCGTGGCCGGGCCGCTGTCCGGATTGTGAACGATGATTCGCAGCGGATAGGCGGTGGGAACCGGGGTCAGATTGGTGATGATGCCGGTGACCACATAGGCGCCATTGGTATTGACCACGAGCTGGTTGTTGGCGTCGCGGAGATACGACTGAAGATACTGGCCCACGGACGTCACCGCAGCGGCGCCCACCCAGAGTCCCGTGGGAACCGACACTTCCGCCGACACCGCCAGGTCGATGCGGGTCTGACCGAGGGAATCAGTCAGCTCCAAAAGGCCAGCCAAGAGATCCGTCGGAGCCCCGGTCACTTGCACACGATCCAAGCCAATTACGACTTCCGTTTCGGATCCTTGCTGACCTTGCGGCGCCAAGGTCCAGGACTGTGAGGCACCCAATGTCAGCTCCGAATACGTGTAGGTGAGGTTGGTTTGATTTTGTTCACCGCGGACCAACAGGGGCGGCAGACCCGCAATGGGCGTCTGTCCCGCCGGAGCGGACTCCGACTCCTTCAGCTTCAGTGTCACGGTCAGGGGACTGGAGGTCAGATTCCGAAGGCGAAAACTGTAGGAGTTCAGGGAGTCGCCAAACTGGATCTGGCCATTCCCGGTCGCGGTGACCTCGAAGGGGCCATAGTAGGAGTTGTAAACTTCGCCCGCCCGAATCCAGTACGCTTCACCCCGAACCACGGGAATGCTGCGAAACGCGAAGATTCGAGCCGGATTGTCCGAGCTCAACTCCCCGCCGTTGTAGCGGAAAATCTCACCCAACTGCAGCGACGGAACCCCCGCCAAAAACTGATCGAAACTGGGTGGGCTGGTGGGAACCGTGGGAAACCCAAAGAAATTCAGACCCGAGACGGACCACTGATAGGAAGGCAGGACCGGACGGCCCTTCAGCTCCCAGGTGTAGTCAGTGGTGGAATAGACGAGGTAGGCCGTGTTCCCGGCGAGCCTCCGAAGGGCGGACCCACTTCCCGAGGCGCGCTTCCAACTCACCCATTGGCTGCCGGTATCAATCGGCTGTTGCGGACTGATGATGAACTGGGCCGTGGTGGGTTTCGGGTCCCAACGCCACACCTGTTCGATGGGCGTCACGAGGGGAGCGGCGGCGCCAATGAGTTCGTCCACCGTCGCATATCCGGAATCGACGTGCAGAAACACGGCGTTCCAACCTTGCTTCAGGTTCAACGTTTGCGTCAGCCATTGAGCCCGGGCTGGAAGCGCCAGTAGGAATAACCAGACCAGGAGAGTTAAAGGAATCTGCTTCATGGCTTGCGATAAAGATACCAGTTGGGCTGGGGGTTCAGACGTTGAAACGCCGCCACCGGGCTGCCGGAGGATTGGCCGCCAAAAACCAAGAACTCAGTGCCGGCCCACGCGCTAACCCCACCGCTGCGGGCGACCGGTGACCCGAGGCCCGGAAGGGCTCGCCAGGTTCCGTTGGCCGGACGATAAGCCGCTCCGTTAGCCGAAGTGCCGGAGGTGGTTTCTCCCCCAAAAATCAAGAACTCATCCCCGGTCCAGGCCGCCACGGAACCGGTTCGGGCCGTCGGCGCACCCAGGGCTGGAAGCGCTTCCCAGGAGTCGGTCAGCGGATCGTAAGCCGCTCCGTCGTCCAGCAGTTGCCCATTCCGTTGGCCGCCCCAAATCAAGAGCTTCGTGCCGGTCCAAACTGCGGCATGCCCGGAACGGGCGGAAGGCGCCCCGACACTGGACATCGGCGCCCAGCTTCCCACGGACGTTCCGCCCACCACGGGCAACCGACCGCCGGAGTTCAGCGCGCCGGAATTGCCCAGGCCACCCCAGACCAATACGGCACTGCCGGTCCAAATCGCCGCGGTTTCCATTCGCGCTTCCGGAGCGCCAGCCGTTGGCAGGCTCGCCCACAGTTGGGATTGCGGATCAAACGTCGCCCCCTCGTTCAACAATCCATTCGCGTTGCGACCGCCCCAAACCACCATTCGACCACCGGTCCAGACCGCCGCATGTCCCTCGCGAGGGTCGGGAGCGTTGCTCGTGGGAAGTGCCGACCAGGACGTGGTCGCGGGGGAATAGGCAGCCCCGGTGCCGAGGTACTCGGTGCCGAATCCACCCCAAACCAACATCCGCGATCCGGTCCAGACTGCCGTGTGCCCGCGCCGGGGCGTCGGGGCATCCAAAGTTGATATCGGGGCCCAGGTTCCGGCGTTGACGTCGTAGGCAGCACCCGTTCCGGAGACGAGTCCCCCGCCCAAGGCGCCTCCCCAGACCAACCACACCTGACCCGTCCACACGGCCGCATGGGCATAGCGTGCAGTCGGAGCATTCGCACTGGCACCGTTGCGCCAACCGGTCGCCTCCAAGGTTGAAAACGGCACGTACCCTTGGGCTATCAAGCCGGCATCCGAGGCCTGGGTAGAGGAAATCGTCACTCCGGTGCCCGCACCAATCGCCGCCACCGCCGCGGCCAGTTCGTCCAAGCGCGCCTGCAACAGGGCGTTGGTCGCGAGCAGTCGGGCCGTGAAGGAATTGCTCAGCGCCGCCAAGTCAGCACTGCGGGCAATGTTCGCACTCAGGCGGGCATCCGGTAGAAGCCCTGAGGTCAGCGCCGCCGCATCGCCGGACGTTCCCAGCGCAAACAACGCATACGGAACCGCCGTGATTGGCTGCCGCGGCGAGAACACTTCCAATTCGCCACCACTACCCGCCGGACGGGCCGCCAACTCCAGCCAGCGGGCAGCTCCGTTGAAGATTCCCGCCCCGAAATCGAGGGAAACCGTGAACAGCCCATTGGTCACTGACACGTTCGCCAAGAGAATGGGTGAACCCACTTGAGTTCCCTCCGTCAACTGGTCGAACACCCGAAACCTCAATTCGTATGACCCGTTGGCCAACACGTTCCCATCCACCAGCCGCCCCTGGTACGTGAACGGCATGGCCCAGCCAATCGAGGTAAACCAGACCGCGAACAGCCCAATGAGAAGTGGAAGTCGTAGCCGCATGGGTAAATCCGAGTTTCCCGAACCACTCCGAATCCCAGCTACTGTTGATTTCCCGGCCCCAGCCGGCTTTCGATCCAACAAAACGCGAGAGAACCCATTCCCGCTCAACAGTGACCTGAACTCCTGATGCAGAGTCGAAATCGACGGATTGAACACCAAGACGCTTCCACAGAAGGAGCGTCGCCGACTATCCGTAGAGTCACCCCCGACAATATCAGGGCATTCCGGGTGGTTCTCAGTGGTTGTACTGAGCCCTAAAGTTTCGACCGATTCTCGAGCGCAAAGCGAAGTAGCGACTGGGCTCCTCGGAGTCCGAGTCGCTCGCCAATTCGAGCCCGATGACTGTCCACTGTCCGCGGACTGACGCACAGTTCCTGGGCAATTTCCTTCGTGGTCCGATTGGCACCGATCAACCGCAGAATGCGTCGTTCCGAAGGCGTCAGTAAGTCCAGTTTGGAACCGGGCGCGGGGCGGCGCGGCCCCTTGGGAAGCAAAAATCCGCGCAAGCTGTTGCTGAGAAAGAATCCCCCCACCCTGACCGCCTGAATGGCGATCAGGATCTCCTGATTGGCATTATCCTTCAGGACATACGCCGCCGCCCCATTCTCCACCGCCGCCTCAAAATAGCTTTCCTCGCGATGCATCGTCAGGACCACGGCAGCGGTGACCGGGCACTGCTCTCGACACACCGTCAACAACTCCAATCCGGATCCCGTTTTGAGCCGAAGATCAATCACCGCCACATCTGGTTGAAGGGACACCAACAGATCCGAGGCTTCGGCGAAATCTCCCGTTTCTCCCACCACCGAATGGCCCGGTGTCTCCCCGATAAGGCTCGTCAAGCCCCGACGCACAATTGGATGGTCATCAACGATAAACACACGCGACACGGGGGAATCCCATACATCCAGAACTGTATTTAGCAAGACTGCCCCGGCTCTAACCGCCATTCGGTCCTATCCCTTCCGACCGACCTCTAAACCAAGGCGAGCCTTGCGGCCCACCCCACCTCCCGCTGACGATGGCCCCACACATGAAGGACGTCGTGAAAGTCGGAATCATTGGGGGAGGTCTGATGGGTCGGGAAGCCGCCAGCGCGTTTGCCCGCTGGTTCGTGCTCGAGAACTTCCCGGTGCGGGTCCAACTCGTGGCCGTCTGCGACTTGCAGGACAAGCTGCTCGATTGGTTCCGCCAGGTGCCAACGGTCACGTTGCTCACCAAAAACCACCAGGAACTGCTGGCTTCTCCCGACGTCGATGTCGTGTACGTCGCCGTGCCGCACAACCTCCACGAAGCGCTCTATTTGGACGTCCTGGCCGCCGGTAAGGATCTGCTCGCGGAAAAACCCTTCGGCATCGACCTGGCAGCCGCCCGCCGCATCCGGGAGGCCGCGGCGAAGTCGGGACGGTTCGTTCGGTGCAGTTCGGAGTTTCCCTTCCTGCCCGGAGCGCAACGGGTGATGGACTTCGCCCGATCCGGAAAACTCGGGCATTTACTCGAAGTCCGCTCGTGTTTCTGGCACGCCAGCGATCTGGATCCCACCAAGCCGGTGAACTGGAAGCGGCAGGTCAAATTCTGCGGCGAAATCGGGGTCATGGGCGACCTCGGCATGCACGTGGTGCACGTGCCGCTGCGGTTGGGTTGGGATCCGGTTCGCACCTACGCCCAACTCCAAAAGGTCTACACCGAACGACCCGACGGTAAAGGCGGGATGGCCCCCTGCGACACCTGGGACAATGCGATGCTGCATTGCGATCTCGAGGTCGAAGGCCGGACGGTACCGATGCGTCTGGAAATGAAACGACTCGCTCCGGGAGCCACCAACACCTGGTGGATTGAAGTCCTGGGAACCGATGGCGGCGCCCGCTATTCGACGGCCGAACCCAAGTCGCTGTGGTTGTTCGAGCGGCAAAAGGAACAGCGCTGGACCCGAATTGATCTGGGGTTCCAAACCCCGTTCCCGACCATCACCGGCGGCATCTTCGAACCCGGCTTTCCCGACTGCTTCCTACAAATGTGGGCGGCCTATGCCGCCGAACGGGCTGGCGCCCTGGGTCAGCGAACCGGGTGTGTGACTCCCGACGAAGCGGTCCGCAGCCACGAGATCTTCGCCGCCGCCTTGGAGTCGCACCGGACGCGCGCCGCCGTCTCGCTCGCTCGGGCGTAGCCACGAACCAGCTGAGAGCTGAGAGAAAAAAGCCTGGTAGGGCGACGCTCCGCGGAACCGTCCGCTCGTGGACTCCTTACGCATCATTTCGCCGAGACACGAACGGCTCGGTGTAACCTCGCCCTACCATTCTTCCCCTTCCGACCTCTCAGCTCTCAGCTCTCAGCTGATTCCAAAATGCATAAGGCCGCCGTCGGATTGCTCCGACGGCGGCACAATTTTCAGATGGCCGCTATCACCCCGGTCATCCGGAGGTGGTTGAGTAGCGCAGTTCAGTTCTTCCGCTGCCTCCAGGCGAGCCACAGCCAGGTGACAACGACCATCGAGACCTTCTAGAGCGTCCGAAGTGCCAGTTGGAATTCCTTTCAAATGTGCAAAATGCCAGCCCATTCGAATCTCCCGTCGACTCCGTAAACCTGCTATTTTCCAGCTGTTTATGGCGGCCTGCTCAGATACTTCTCCCCAGTTCCCGAATCCAGCCAACCTGGGGCGAACTGGGACCGAAACTGAGAATCTCCGGCCTCGGTGGCACGCAGACTGGCTGAAACCTTCTCAATCGCGGAGTATTCCGGCGTGGCTCAGGATGACCTTTTCGGCAATCGGCCGACCGACCCGCCCTCGGAGGCGCCGTCGGCCACCGGACGCGCAACCAGCGCCGCTCCCCTGGCGGCCCGGATGCGGCCCCGAAATCTTTCCGAATACGCCGGCCAATCGCATATCCTGGGTCCCGGCCAACTACTGCGACGCGCTATCGAGGCTGATCGCATTCAATCTCTGATCTTCTACGGCCCCCCCGGCACCGGAAAAACCTCCCTGGCCCAGATCATCGCCACCCAGACCAAAGCCCGCTTCGAACGGCTCAGCGGCGTGGAATCCAATGTCGCCGACATGCGCCGCGTGCTCAGTGGCGCCAGTCATCGCCTCCTCAATACGGGTCAGCCCACCCTGCTGTTCATCGACGAGATCCATCGCTTCAACAAGTCCCAGCAGGATGTGCTACTGCCGGATGTGGAAAGCGGGGTCATCAAGCTGGTCGGTGCCACCACCCACAACCCGTTCTTCTTCGTCAATTCCCCGCTGGTTTCCCGTTCCCAGATTTTCGAACTGCGGCCGCTGACCGAAGCGGAACTGTTGGCGCTCCTGACCCGGGCACTGGCGGATACTGAGCGCGGCCTGGGTCATCAGCCGGTGGAGGCCGCCCCGGAAGCCTTGGAACACCTGGCCCGAGTGTCTGATGGCGACGCCCGCAAGGCCTTGAATTCCCTGGAGATTGCCGTGCTCACCACCCCGCCGGGAGCTGATGGACGCATTCGCATCGATCTCGCCGTGGCGGAGCAGTCGATCCAGAAGAAGGCCATCGTCTATGACGGCGACGGGGATGCCCACTACGACACGATCAGCGCCTTCATCAAATCCATGCGTGGATCCGATCCGGACGCGGCGCTGTACTGGTTGGCCAAGATGATTCACGCCGGGGAGGATCCCCGCTTCATCGCGCGCCGGCTCATGGTACATGCGGCGGAAGATGTGGGCTTGGCCGATCCAATGGCATTGGTGTTGGCCACGTCGGCCTGTCAGGCGGCTGAGGTGATTGGATGGCCGGAGGCGCGGATTCCGATTGCCGAAGCCGCGCTGTACATCGCCACCGCGCACAAGAGCAACACCGTGATCAAGGCGATCGACGCGGCCCTGGAGGATGTCCGCAGTGGCCGGACCCTGACCGTGCCCGAGCATCTGCGGGACGCCCACTACGCAGGCGCCAAGCGGTTGGGTCATGGCGAGGGCTACCAATACGCCCACAATTTTGCGGGGCATCACGTGGCCCAGGATTACCTCGGCGCCGAGCGTCGCTTCTACGAGCCCACCGAACAGGGCGTGGAGAAGAAGATCAAGGAACGGCTTGATCGCTGGCGCGCAGCGCGGGCGGCCGCGACATGAGCACGCCCACCAAAACTGAGCTGCGTCAGGAGATGCGCGCCCGGCTCCGGCAGATTCCGGAGGCGGAACGGGCCGAACGTTCGACGCATCTTCGGCAACGAATCCTCGCCCTGCCCCACTGGCGGTTCTCGCGAACCGTCCTGCTGTTTGCGCCCCGGATGGACGAGCCGGATATCTGGCCGTTGGTCCGGTCGGCGTTGGACGAAGGCAAGACGGTGACCCTACCCTCCTTCGATCCGGTTTCGGGGGTCTATGGTGCGCGGCGGGTTCAGGATCCGGCCTCGGATTTAATGTCGGGACGGTTTGGGGTTCGGGAGCCGGGCCGGAGCTGTTCTGAAGTTTCGTTGCCGGTACTGGACTTGGTCTTGGTTCCCGGGCTAGCGTTCACGAGCGAAGGTGGTCGCTTGGGCCGGGGCGGAGGATTCTACGACCGATTGCTGGCAGCCACCGGAGCGCTGAGGGTGGGGGTCGGGATGGATGAGCAGATCGTCCCCTGGGTCCCGCTTGAACCACACGACCTGTCGCTGGACTACATTATGACGCCTTCCGCTACCTACCCCGGACCGGGACGTCAGGCCTGATCGAATGCAACTGGATGTCATCCTGCCAGTACTGGGAGCGGGCGCGGCGGGATTCGGAATTGCCTATGCATTCTCGCTCCTGAAGGACCGGGCCGTCCGCGCCGAACGCATTGCGCACGAACAATCCTTGCGGGAGCAGCTCCGAAAGGAAAGCGAAGCGGCCGCCTTGGCTGCCCGGGTGGCCGCGCAAGAGCAGCTCAACCGCGAACGGGCCGACCTCGACAAGGCCTTGTCTTCCCAACGCGAGTCCCTCAACACCGAGGAGCAGCGACTGGCCGAGCGCGAAGCCGTGGTGAACCGTCAACTTGATCGCTTCGCCCAGGTGGAACAGGAACTCCGGCAGCGCAACGAAGCCCTGGAGCAGTCCCGCACCGCCCTGGAAACCGAACGCCAACTCCTGCGCCAGCAAACCTCCGAAGCCCGCGCCCGCTTGGAATCCGTGGCCCAACTGGACACGACCTCCGCCCGAACCCTGCTGCTCAAGGAAGTTGAACGGGAATCGGCCAAGGACGCCGCTGATCTTAGCCGGCACATTCTCGAGGACGTCCGCCGCCGTTCGGAGGCCGAGGCCAAACGCATTCTCGCCATTACGCTGCAACGGTGCGCCGCCACCCAGACCTTCGAGTCCACCACCGCCACCGTCGCCCTGACCGGCGATGACATGAAGGGACGTATCATTGGTCGGGAAGGTCGAAACATCCGGGCCTTTGAAGCTATCACCGGCGTCACGGTCCTCGTCGATGACACTCCGAACGCGGTGGTGTTGTCGGCCTTCGATCCAGTGCGGCGGGAAGCGGCCCGACTGGCCATGGAACGGCTGATTCTGGACGGCCGGATCCATCCCACCCGCATCGAGGAAGTGGTTAACGCCGTCAACGCGGAGATGGACGGGTTCATCCTGCAAACGGGCGAGAGCGCGGTGGCCCGGGCTGGTTTGCCACCAATGCTCCCGGAGATCTGCCAGATGCTCGGCAAACTCCACTTTCGTCACAGCTATTCGCAAAACGTCCTGCATCACTCCGTGGAAGTGGCCCACCTCGCAGGACTCATGGCGGCGGAAATGGGCGAGGACATCTACGCCGCCAAACGGGCTGGATTGCTCCATGATCTGGGCAAGGCGTTGTCGCATGAAATTGAAGGTCCCCACGCCTTGGTGGGAGCCGACTTCCTCAAGCGCCACGGCGAACCCCCAGATATCGTCAACGCCGTCGCGTCGCATCACGACGAAGTCCCGCACGAAAATCTGATCGGCATCCTGGTGTCCGCAGCCGATGCCATCAGCGCCAGCCGGCCGGGCAGCCGCAGCGAGAGCATGACCACTTATCTCCAACGGCTCGACAATCTGGAGAAGATCGCTCTGAGCTTCCCCGGCGTGGAGAAGGCCTTCGCGGTCCAAGCCGGACGCGAACTCCGGGTGATCGTGCGACCGGATCAGGTAGATGACTCCGTCTCGCATCAACTAGCGCGTCAGATGGCGCGGAAGATTGAAGAAGAGCTCCTGTATCCCGGCCAGATCCGCATCACGGTCATTCGTGAAACCCGCTGCGTGGAGTACGCGAAGTAGCCGATTTAAAAACGGTAAGGGGTAAGCGGTAAGCGGTAAGGAAACGCGAAGCGCGGTCGGGCGAGGAGCCTCCTCCGACCGGAGCGCTGGCGTCTCGCCGGCCAGTGTCCGAAGACGGGAGGAGGCGTGCAAACCGAGCCGGCGAGACGCCAGCGCTCCCAGTCGACCACGCTTCGCGTCGCGCTTTCCCCTTACCAGCTTTACCTCTCAGCTCTCAGCTCTCAGCTTTCCTCACAGCCGAATATCGCCCGCTTCCCCACCGCGCAACAATTTGCGGTAAGTCGCCAGGGCCAGCAGCGGCCAGGAATTCCGGTACATGTCGTACTTCAGATAGAACACCTGGGGGAATCCGGTACCAGTAATCTCCTCTTCCGTCCAAGACCCATCCTCGTTCTGGGTTTGGATGAGATGCTCGATGCCGCGCTTGAGCGCCGGATCATCGGGATTGCCAAATGCACACAAGCCCATCACAGCCCAGGCCGTTTGCGAAGGAGTGCTCGGTCCGATGCCCTTGAAGATGGGGTCGTCATAAGTGTTGCAGCGTTCGCCCCAACCACCATCGGGTTGCTGAACCTTGATCAACCATTCCCGCGCCCGCTGGAGCCAGGGCTGATCCATATCCACCCGCATCGCTTTTACCCCACGCAACACCTGCCAGGTGCCGTAAATGTAGTTCACGCCCCAGCGACCAAACCAGGAACCGTCTTTCTCTTGAGTCTTTATGAGGAAGCGCATGGCTTCCTTCACCTGCGGATGATCGAGCGAGTAACCTTCGTAGCCCAAAAGTTCGAGAATGCGCGCCGTGATGTCGGCGCATTCCGGATCCAGCATCGCGTTGTGATCGGCGAACGGCACTTTCTCCAGAATTGAATTGGTGCAGTCCTTGTCGAAGGCGGCCCATCCCCCGTCGCGGCACTGGAAGGCCATTAGCCACTTCAAGCCCCGATCAAAACAGGCGTCCCGCCGGGCCCGGTCATCGGTGGGGATCCCCCGCAGTGCCAGTAGCACCATTGCGGTATCGTCCACATCGGGATTCCACTTGTTATCAAACTCGAAGACCCAACCGGACGGTTCCACGTCGACCGGATTTTTGTGATACCAATCGCCCCGGAAGCGAATCTCCTTGTCCATCAGCCACGACCCTGCGCGTTTCACTTTCGGATGATCCGCCGGCACGCCCGATTCGCGCAGACAGATCTCGACAATCGCCGTGTCCCACACCGGAGACATACAGGGCTCGATCCGAACCGAATCCGGCTCGTGATGCATCAGCTTCAGCAGCTCGCCGTGGGCGCGAACGACCTGCGGATGGTCATCGGGATAACCCAAGGCCTTGAGGGCGATGAGTGAATTCAGAATGGCCGGAAAGATGGCGGCCAAACCATCACTGCCCTCGAAACGTTCGAGCATCCATTGCTCCGCCCGCTTCAGGGCCCGTTGCCGGAACGGATGAAATCCCTTACGAGCGAACCACTCCGCGAGCTTGTGCAACCGATCCAACCAGAGGAAGCCGTTGCGCAGACTGAAATCGAAATAGCGCGGGCGGAGCGACTCGTTGAGCTCCCATTTTCCGGACGGATACAACTCGTCCAGGTTGACCCCGTTCTCGAGCGGGCGGGTCGGCCGGAAATGATTGATGATCGCCAGTGGGATGAGCATGGCGCGGGACCAGTTGCTCATGTCCCAGAAATTGACGTGAAACCATTTACCGATCAGCAGCACCTCGCACGGAATGGTCGGCACGTGGTGCCACTCCACCAGGCCGATTAGGGCCAGATACAATTTGGAGAAGGTATTCATCCGGGGCACGCCACCCAGGGCGTACGCAGTCTCGCGAGCCTTGAGCAACCGCGGATCTGTCGCCGGAACACCCGCCAGCTTCAGGGCCAAGTAGGCCTTGATGGTGGCGTTCACTTCGGCCGGACCATTCGGATAGATGTTCCAACCGCCCCCGGGGAGCTGTTTGCTGAAGATGTGGTTGACCGCCCGCCGCTCCCACTCGCGATCGACCCGTCCCCACCAATGGTAGAACGCGACCATGTCCGCCACGAGAGTGACGTCCACGATCAACTCACCGATCCAGTATCCCTCCGACTTTTGCTCGGACAGGAGATACGCTTGAGACCGCGTGATCGCCTCGTCCAACTTGGGATACGGACGGTTGGATTGGGAAATGCCTGCTTGAGATGCCGCTGATTCCCCAGCGGCTCGAACCGTCGCTACCGACATGCCCCCGGAGAATGCGAAGGAAGAACGGAGTGTAAAGAGGATGTTTTGCACCGGAGATCCAGATTCACCGTTCCGGCCGAGTCACAATTGAACGATCTTTTCCGGTGCGAATACCCCAAATCTAGGACCAAGGAATCCCGACGCCCTCAGCGGCGGCGGATCCGAAGCCGTCGGCGATCGACCTCGGCGACTGACGCCTTCGGCCAGGAACACTCAGACTTCACCACCAGTTCTCCGACACTCAACAGTACCCTGCATTGTCACCAAAAGAGCCTTGCCGCTAAGGGGTCGATTGTTACCGTCCTGTCACTTGGCACCGCGATCACCGGCTTCGGTGGAGTGGGCCATTTTTCGCTTATTCCTTCGGCAGAATTCCCACGCGTGAAGATTTTTTCCGGCACGGCCAACATCGCTCTGGCCCAGTCCATGTGCGATGCCATCAATGTCCCGCTGGGACGCTGCACAGTCAGCACCTTTCCCGATGGCGAGACCTTCGTGAAGATCGAAGAGAACGTCCGCGGTCAGGACGTGTTCATCATTCAATCCACGAGTCCTCCGGCCAATCAGCATCTGATGGAGATGTTTATCATGATGGATGCGCTTCGTCGGGCCAGTGCCAGCCGGATCACCGCCGTCATGCCCTTCTACGGCTATGCCCGTCAGGACCGGAAAGACCAGCCCCGTGTGGCCATCACGGCCAAACTGGTGGCCAATCTGCTCGTCGCTGCAGGTGCCAATCGGGTCCTCACCATGGACCTCCATGCCCAGCAAATTCAGGGATTTTTCGACATCCCGGTCGATCATCTCTACGCCGCTCCGGTCATTTACGAGTACCTGCTGAAGAAGAATCTGGAAAACCTGGTCGTGGTGAGTCCGGACGTCGGCGGCATCAAGATGGCCTATGCCTACGCCCAACGCCTCGATGCGGAATTGGCCATTGTCGCCAAGCGGCGGAAGAGTCCTACAGAAACCGAAGCCACCGCGGTCATCGGTGATATTGCCGGCCGGAATGTGCTGCTCGTAGATGACCTCACCGAGACGGCCGGGACCCTGACCAGCGCGGCAACGCTGCTGAAGTCCAAGGGCGCGGAAAAGATCCTCGCCTGCGTGTCGCATGCCCTGCTCACGGACCTCGGCGTTGATCGAATCAAGAATTCTCCGATTGACGAATTAATCACGACCGATACTGTCCGCCGCCCCGTCTATCCCGGGGTAAACATCACAACATTGTCCGTAGCGACGTTGTTGGGAGAAGCCGTAAAACGCATTCACCACAACTCCAGCGTTACGTCACTGTTTGAGTTTAAGGGCGGGCGTACCAGCTAGTCTGGGCGCCGGCAGATACGACTTGGACATGAAATCACTCGCTCTCAGCGCGATTCCGCGCACGTTGTCGCGCCGCAAAGGTTCCCGGAAAGTCCGGAGCAGCGGCCGGATCCCGGCGGTCATCTACGGCCGTCACAATCCCCCCCAGAATCTCGAGGTCGACGCCAAGGAATTCGATGACTTGGTTCATTTGGCTCACACCGAGATCATCCTGGTGGACCTGACCGTCAAGGACGATGCCAAGCCGGCTCGTTTGGCCCTGGTTCAGGACGTCCAACATCACCCGCTTTCCGGAAAAATCCTTCACGTCGACTTCCACGAAGTGAAGCCCGACGAGAAGGTCACCATCGACGTCCCCGTGGAAGCCGTGGGAATTCCCGATGGCGTCAAGAATGGTGGCGGCACCCTGGAACACGTGCGGTTCCGCCTGCGAATTCGCTGTCTGCCGGCCGATCTGCCGGAGCAGATCACCGTTGATGTCTCCGCCCTCAAGGTCAGCCAGACCTTGCACATCGGAGAAATCACCGCGCCCGCTGGCGTCGAACTCCTGGGCGATAAGAAGATCCCCGTGTTCGCCGTTGCCGCGCCCGTGACGGAGGCCGCGGCCGAAGCGACCCCTGCGGCGGAAGGCACCAAGCAGCCCGAGATGATTAAGGAGAAGAAGGAAGAGGGCGCAGCCAAGCCGGCTGAGAAGGCCGCGGAAAAGAAGAAGTAATTTTTGGGCGGCGGGTGCCGGATTAGCCGGAACCCGCCGCTTTTTTGTCCGGGATGAACAGCCTCGCTCTCATCGTCGGACTGGGAAATCCGGGACCCGAATACCGGAACACACGTCACAACGCCGGCTTCTTGCTGGCGGAGTTGCTCAGTCAGCGTTGGGAGACTTCGTGGCGTCAGGAAAAGAAGTTCTTTGCCGAAATAGCCGAATGCCGGTTCGCGGGTCGAAGGGTGGTCTTATGCCGTCCCCAGACCTTCATGAACATCAGTGGCAAGGCCGTGGGTCCGGTATCGTCTTTCTATAAGATACCGCCGGAGCAGGTTTTGGTGCTGGTGGATGATGCGGATCTGCCCTTGGGAACGCTCCGGCTCCGACCGGAAGGCAGTCCCGGAGGGCACCACGGTCTCGAATCCGTGGAGCAAAGTCTCGGAACCCGGGCTTACCCCCGGTTAAAAGTAGGGATTGCGCGCCCGCAACAATCCCGGCGTGATATCGCCGGACATGTGCTCGGCGAATTCAGTTCCTCCGAGCAGCCGGTCTGGCAGCAAGTTTTAAGTCGGGCGGCCCAACAGGTTGAATGTTGGGTAACCGACGGGATTGGGGTGGCTATGAACCGTTTCAACGGTTCGGTAGCTCCCGATTCCAACGAATCAACGAACGCAAAAAGGAATACGAAGTGAAACGTTACGAAGGTCTGTTCATTCTCGATCTCGCCGGTCGGGAAGAAGGTCTCAATGAGGTCGTGGACAAGGTCAAGGGTCTCCTCAGCGGGGCCGGCGGCAAGGTCGAGACGGTCCAGAAGATGGACAAGAAGGCGTTCGCCCGCGTGACCGACAAGAAGGTCACCGGCGGTCACTTCGTGAACATCATCTTCGAAGCCTCTACCGCCGTCATGGCGGCGATGCCAGCGAAGTTCGCCCACGTTCCCGAAGTGTACCGGGTCCAGTTCAATATCGTTCCGAAAAACGCTCCGACCCCGGTCGCTGTCGAAGCCTAATCCCTCCGGCGGCCCCGTCCGCCTCCTGTTATGGCCAGCTACAACAAGGTGATCCTCCTGGGCAACCTGACGCGTGATCCAGAGTTGCGCTACACGCCCAAAGGTACCGCTGTGGCGCGGCTCGGCCTGGCCGTCAATCGCTCCTACAAGACCGATACCGGCGAGTCCAAGGAAGAAGTCACCTTCCTGGACGTCGATGCTTGGGGCAAACAGGCGGAATTAATCTCCCAGTATCTCCGCAAAGGCAATCCGCTCTTCGTCGAAGGACGGCTCCGCCTGGATCAATGGGACGACAAGCAGACCGGCCAGAAGCGGTCGGCCATCAAGGTCGTTCTGGAGAATTTTCAATTCATCGGCGGCCGCGCCGAAGGCGGTGGCGGGGGATCCCCTTCCACCCCGCCCAGCCGGCCCCCGGCCCGTCCGGCCAACCCGACTGAACCTCCCACCTCCGACGGCCCCCCGCCCGAAGAGGACGATGTTCCGTTCTGATCTCCCTTTTTTACTCCGTTAACCCGTCAGTCTATGTCGAAAACCGAAGTCATCCTCATCAAGAACGTGGTGGGCCTGGGCGCCGAATCTGACCACGTCAGCGTCACCTCCGGGTACGCCCGCAACTTTCTGATCCCCGGCGGTCTCGCCGTGCCGGTCACGCAGGGCAACCGGAAGTGGATCGAAAACCTCAAGAAGCGCCGCAGCGACCGCGAAACTCATGAGCTGAACTCCATGAGTGAACTCGCCAAGAGCCTCAACAAGGTCACCTTGAACTTGCTCGTGAAGACGGGTGAAGACGGCAAGATGTTCGGCTCGGTCACGTCCGGTACCATCGCCGACGCCCTCAAGGTCCAGCTCGACGTCTCGCTCGACAAGCGGAAGATCCATCTGGAAAAGCCGATCCAAGCGCTGGGCGAACAGGACGTCGAACTCCGCTTGCACCCGGAAGTTCGCTGCTCGCTCAAGGTCGTCGTGAAGAGCCTCAATCCGCTGCCGGAAGTGGTGGCTCCGGTCGACACCAAGGAAGTCCAGAAGACTGAGAAGCGCGGCAAGCGTCCCGCCGCTGACGAGGCCCCCGCCGAAGCGCCGGCCAAAGGCGCCAAAGGCGCCAAGCCGGCCAAGAGCGAAAAGAAGTAACCTCGCAATTACTCCAAGAAGGCAGGCCCAGTGGCCTGCCTTTTTTTTGAGTGCGGCAGACCTTCTGCCGCTTTCCCATCCCCCTAGACGGGTGGAGTAGTGACGCGTGATTCGCTGCTTGACCCTCGCCCGCGTGAAAGCGGCAGCAGCTCCGCCGCACTCTCCGTAGGCCGGCTCAGCCGCCAGCGGCCGAAGGCGGGGACTGCATCAGGAAATGCGTGAGTGCCACCACCACCAAGGCGTGGCGAATCGTTCCATTGGCCAGCAATTGCGGCACGGTCTCGAGCGGTACCAGGCGAACGGCAATATCTTCGGCATGATCAAACTCCGTCTCGTGCCGCAGGGTGCAATTCTCCACCAGCAAGGTGTGGCACACGTTGGCCTGTATCGCCGGGTTCGGAAAAATCCTCCCAATCAATCGGGCCGCCCCCCCTTCGTACCCCGTCTCCTCCCGCAGTTCACGCAGCCCCGCCGCCACCGGATCGTGTTCGTGCGGATCCATAACACCGCCAGGAATCTCCAACTCCACCGTGTTGGAACCATGCCGATACTGCTCCACCATCACTAACCGCCCATCGGCCGTCACTGGCACCACATTGACCCAATCCGGACAATCAATGACGAAGAAGTCGTGCTGACCACCGGTCCGGGGATTAATCTTCAGATCCGACCGCAGCGAAAAGATCCGATAATTGGCGAGCGCCCGCGACGAGAGCTTGGGCCAGGGCTTGATGGAGAGGTCAGGAGGCATGACTCAGAGCCAGGGGAAAGGGGTTCAAGTGGAGGAGGAGCTCGACGAAGCGGCCCATCCTGCGGCCATTAACCGCAACAGATGCGTGACCGCCTCGTCGTGTGTCCGGCCTTTGGTTTCCGCCAGTTGCTGCGCCCGTTTGTCCAACTGGGCGGCCATCTCGGAACATCGGTCCGGAGGACAGCCCAAGGAGGCCAGCACTTCCGCAATCTGGGTCACCGAGAGCGCCATAGACCTTGTTCTGACGCCGCGACGCCGACCCCTGTTCAGATGTTTCCCGGCCTCAAGCCAGCGATTTGCGGTCCACGATGGTCACGGACTCCACGCCTTGGCGCTCCACCGGCCGGCTCTTTTCACCACCGCCCGCCACCCGGGTCGCGACGTCACCGAGTTTGCCGAGCACGTCTTCCCCCTGAATCAGCTTCCCGAAGGCGGTGTACTGCCGATCGAGGAACGAAGCATCTCCCAGGCAAATGAAGAACTGGCTGCCGGCCGAATCCGGATTGCTCGACCGGGCCATGGAGATCACGCCCCGTTGATGAGACTTGGCGTTAAACTCCGCCTTGATCTTGTAGCCCGGATCGCCGGTGCCCCAGCGCGCTTCCATTCCCGAATCCTTGGTCAGCGGATCGCCGCCTTGGATCATGAATCCACGGACGATGCGATGAAACGCCGTGCCGTCGTAAAAGCCCTGACGGGCCAGCTTTTTGAAGTTCTCCACCGTCTTGGGCGCCACGTCGGGCCAAAACTCCAGAACCAGGGTGCCGTGGCTGGTCTTTAAAACCGCCACTTCGTCATTCGCTACAGGGGTGCTCATGAATATCAGGGAAAAATCCGCGGTTACTTGGCGGCCGGCTTGAGCTCGGATTTGGGAATCAGGGTGACACTCTCCAGCACCACCGGGGTCTTGGGAGTACTGCCCTGGCGGCCGCCCACCGGGACTTTCTCCAGCTTGTCCAACACGTCCATGCCCTGGATTACCGTGGCAAAGGCCGTGTATTGACGGTCCAAATGGGGGGCAGGGCCATAACAGATAAAGAACTGGCTGCCGGCCGAATCCGGATCCTGGCTGCGCGCCATGGAAACGGTGCCTTTGACGTGCGGCTTGTTGTTGAACTCGGCCTTGATCTTGTAGCCCGGATCGCCGGTGCCCCAGCGCGCTTCCATGTTGGCGTCCTTGGTCAGCGGATCGCCCAGCTGGATCATGAAGCCTGGGATCAACCGGTGGGACTTGGTGCCGTCATAGAACTTCTCGCTGGCCAACTTCTTGAAGTTCTCGACCGTCTTCGGCGCCACATCGGGCCAGAACTCCAGGACGATATCGCCGTAGTCCTTGAACTTGAGCACGGCCACCTGGTCGGTCGCCGCGGGTTTGGTGTCGGCTGCCTGCAAGGTCAGCCCCGCCCAGGCCAGACCCAGGCACAGAAGGAAATGCAAACGCTTCATGATGCGCCGGAAGAAGCCACAGGCCCGCCAGGGTGTCACGCCGAAGTTGCGGGCTTCCGTTCAGGGAGACCCGGAAGAGTTGTCCCGGATTGCAACTTTTCATCCGGCTGCGGTGTGAGACCCTCAGACCAAAGCTACCGCCTGCCATGAAAGACCTCCTGTTCGATCGCCGCACGTTCCTGCTCGGATCCGCGGCCGCCAGTGCGAGTCTGCTCACCAGCTTCCCCACCCTGGGAGCCACCACCACCCCCCGGCCGGAGTATCGCGGACCCAAGGTCGTCATCATCCGCTGGGGCGGAGGTGCCCGTCGGCGGGAGTCGCTGGACCCCCGCCACACTTGCGCTCCGTTTCTGACCCACGAACTCACGCGCCGGGGAACGCTCTTTCCCCAGATGGAGATCGACCGATTCCACGACTACCAAACCAGTCACGGCGAAGGCACGCTCTACATTCTCACGGGCCAATACGAACGTTACCGCGACGTCGCCGAATCCCGACCCGAAGCCGGCCGAAAACTGCTCGGCGCCCGGTTCGAGGCCAAAGTTCCCACGCTGTTCGAGTACTTTCGCGAGGCCTACCAGGTTCCCGCACACCAGGCCCTGCTGATCAACGGCGAAGACCGCGCGGACGAAGAGTTCTACAACTTCAGCAATCACCACCTGTTCGGGGTCGATTACCGTTCCCAAACCCTCAGTCTGCGCCGCTACAAGACCTGGCTGCTCCAACAGCAACTCGCCGCCGGCCAATTCGAAGGCCGTCAACGCACGGAAAAGGAGAAGCAACTCCGGGAGTTTCAATCCCTGGATTACCGCGCCGACAAGGAGGCAGGCCAAGGACCCGAAATCGAACAGTTCTGGTCGAACTGGCGGAACTACTACGGCGATACCGGACTGGTGAATCCCCGCGGTGATCGCCTGCTGACCGAACTCACGCTGCGAGCCATTCGGGAACTCCGCCCGCAGTTGACCATGATCAACTACCAGGACTGCGACTACGTCCACTGGGGATATCTGGATCACTACACCCGAGGACTCGCCATCATGGACGACGAGGTTAAGCGCCTGGTCACGACGGTCGAGGCCGACCCCGAATATCGCGACAACACCCTGTGGGTGGTCGTTCCCGACTGCGGACGCGATGACAACCCGTTCACCGCTGTGCCCTGCCAGCACCATTTCGGGACGCGGAGTTCCCATGAAATCTTCGCCCTGTTCTTCGGCCGGGGCGTTCCCCGCGGAAAAGTCGTGGATCGCACCGTCAGCCAAATCCAGGTCGCCAGTACCGTCGGTCAACTGATGGGCATGAAAACGCCCTTCGCGGAGAACGCCGTGCTGGAGGAGGTCTTCGCATGAACTCCTCCGAAACCACTCCGACCCTCGCCCTCGTCGAACCGTCTGCGCGAGTCACCACCGCACCTCCGTCGCGCTGGAGCCGGCTCACTTGGGGCGGCCTCAAATGGGTCGTGGGTTCCTTGTTGAGCACGTTCCTCGTCCTCAGCGTGGTCGTCGTCGGCTGGACCGCCCGCGCTGCCCGTCGCGAGACGCTCAAGACGTGGTGGCGGCGCAGTCCGGTGCGAACTCGCGGGGTGAGTTTTCGAAGTTTCACCGAGGCCCAAGCCGCTACCAGCGAGTTCAGCAATTGGCCCAATTGGCTTCTAGGTCCAAGGCCCGAGCCCGAATCCCGCACCGTTCGGACCCGGCTCCAACGATTCGGTGGTGGACTGGCCCGCAATCTTCGCGTCGGAGTACCCATGGCCTTCAACACGGCCGTCCTAACTCTGCCGGCCGGTCTGCTGTGGTCGGTCGCCTGGTTTGCCGGCTGGCAGAACTCCTTCAACAAGGGCTACGAACACGCTTGGTTCGGCCCGACCGTTTTCGTTCTCGGCATGCTGCTCTTCACGGCGACGATGGCCTACCTGCCCTGGGCGCAGGCGCGTCAGGCCAGTACGGCCGACTGGAGGAGGTTCTACGATTTCCGGCTCCTGGGCCGCCTGATCCGCAAGCATTGGCTGGCCAGTGTCGGACTAGCCCTCGTCTGGGCGGCAGCCTGCGGGGCCGTGCTGTTGGTGAAGCTGATGCCGCCCTTGGCCCAGTACATCCCGCAACTGGCCGACCTCAGCGCTCCCGAGGCGCTCGAGGTATCGCATCGCTTCTTCGCCCTGATGGCCCTGGGTCTCTTCCCGCTCTATGTCGCAATCCGACTTCTGGCCGCCCGGATCTACGCCCAAGCCTTGTGCACGGCCTATCAGACCGGTGGGATTACCGAAGAAGAACTGGGCGAAGCCGAATGGCACGCCCTGCGTCGGCTGGAACTTCTGACCCCTCAACCGCGTCCGGAACGGAAGTGGTTCCTGCGCCTGGCCCGTTGGTTGGCGACCCGGACTGGTCAGGTCTCGGCGGCCGCCGCCCTCTTCCTGATCTGGTTTGGTCTCTCCTTCCTCGTGGTGGTTTCGGAGTTCGTGGCCAAGACCGAACTGGGTCGCGGCTGGTGGAATCAGCCGATGATTCAGCTGCCCTGGTTCGATTACACCCCGAACCGTCTGCGCGAAGCTGCCAAGGCGTCTGAAGGCGAGGATCGCCCGCCTCTTTCCCCGCCACCCCAAGCTTCGGAACCGAAGTCGAACGCGCCCTGAGACAAGTCGTCTATTGATGCCGAATTATTGTTAAACAATAATTTGGAGTTGTATTTCGATGATTCATTCAGAACGATCGCGACGTTATGTCGCCTTCCCATGATCGTTCCCTTTCCCGCCAACGGCGGATTCGCTCTCTCAGCTTTGGTATGATGCTCCTCTGCCTGGGGGCCATGCTCTACCAGCTCTTTTGGGCGGCTTCGACCTGGGTTCTTCCGGTGGTTTCGTTGCCTCTCCCGTCCTACCTGGAAGTCTCCGACCATAGCCACGGCCCGAGACAGACCGTACTGGATCTCTCCGGATCCTTCCCGCGCTACCGACCAACCACTCTCAACGAAGTTTCCGACGGCTATGGAATTCAGCCCAACCGGACGACCCTGGCCCGTTGGATAGCCTTCCTCCATGTCCTCTACGGAGTCCTGGGGTCCTGGTTGCTGGTCCGACTCTTTTCTGCCTATCGGCGGTTGGGAGTGTTCGAAGTGGCCAGCGTTCGCAAACTTCGGGATGTGGGTCTCTGGTTGGCCGGAGGGACGGTAAGGGCTCTGGTCTTCAACTTCACCAAACCATGGTGGTCGGATGGAGTACCGGGAATGCTGCTGATCGATTGGTCTAGCGGGGGGTTGTTCGCGGGAGCCTTTATCGTCTTGGTGGCCTGGATCATGGAAGAGGCCTGTGATATTGCGGAAGAACAGGCCCTAACCGTTTAAGAGACCATGCCCATCGTTGTGAATCTCGATGTGATGCTCGCCAAACGGAAACGGCGGCTCATCGACCTGGCTCAAGTGGTGGACATCACCCCAGCCAATCTCTCGGTCCTCAAAACAGGACGCGCCCGAGCCATTCGCTTCAGCACCCTCGAGGCCATCTGCCGAGCCTTGGACTGCCAGCCCGGGGACCTCCTGGAGTTCCAGCCGGAATCCCAAGCTTCGCCCGCGGCGGTCCCCTCTCCCGCCCCTTCCCCCGATTCGACGCCCGATTTCTCGTCAGCCCAACCCGCCTAAACGACCCAAAGATCGCCGACGAGCCGGCCCGGACCGGATCCGCACGTTCGGTCTGCTTCCTGATCCGAATTCTCCGCGTCATCCGCGGTTTCAGCGGACCCTCAAGCGCTCCTTCGGCGCCGCAACTGCCATCCGGCGGCCAGACCGACCAACGCCCCGGCAATTCCCGTTCCCGACTCCGGCACCGTGGTGATAATCGCCAACCCGGTGACATCCCGATGCGGCCCGTTGCTCAGCAGCGTTGTCGCGGCCGTACTGGGATTCACGGAATAGAAGTCCCGGTGGTACCAGGTCATCGCGATCAACGCGCCCGTGCCATCGAACTCGATGTCGCTGATGTAGCTGAACGCGTCACCGTGGCTGAGCGCGCCCACCGTGGTCGCCGAGGCGGTGTTCAAATCCAATTCGAACAGCACATCCAGATTGTACCCCACATTTCCGCTCACAAAGAGGTCGCCGGTTGCGGGATCCCGCGCGATGCCGGTGATGTCGTAGGCTCCCAGTCCGCTGGTGATGGCTTGGGAGTAGGTGACCGACTGGGTTCCCAAGTCGAAAAAGAAGACCGTGTCGCTGGCGTTGCTGAAGCCCCAAAGCCCACCCGACGCGTAAACGAGATCGCCAATCTGGGTGTATCCGGAATTGCCGAGCGGCGTGGCTCCTTGAACGGAGTAAATCATGCCCGCCGAATCCGCGATGTAGAGCACCCCAATCGTGTCCACGGCCAAGCTGTCCGACTGGACGTTCGCCGGCAGGAACGGCACCTCGACGTTGGTGGCCGCGTCGACCACATTGATTTGCTGGTTGAAATTCAGCGCCCAGACCATTGGCGCCGCCCCAGCCGGAAGCGCTGCCAACAGTAGAGCCGACCCCATGATGCCCATTCCAAGATTCACGACCGGAATGAGCTCAAGAACTCGGGCGAATCGCAAACCTCAAGTGGCGAACCGGCCGAACCGCGGTCGACGGGCATGGTCCGAATCACCATCGCAGGATCTCCTTCGACCCGCTTCCCGCACCAGATAAACTCCTGCCATGAACGAAGCTACAACTCGCCCCGCACGCGATCGTTGGCTGCGCCGGTTTCATCAGGTCCTGGTGGGCACCCTTTGGACCGCCACCTTCGGAGTAGTCTGCGCCTGGATCTTCAATATCCGGATGCCAGGCGGTGCGGAACCGGAACCTCTCGCCGCCCTGCTAGGTATGATTTCCACCTCGGTGACTTGGCTGTACGGAGTGGCCGCCCGTCGCTTCGAACAGAACCGGCAACTGCTGGTCGAAACTCGGGCCGAACTCGAGGAGGAACGTTTCTCCCTCTCTCACGCCCTCGCGTACGGATATGTCCATAACTTCCTCGAACCCGCCGCCACACATTTGCTCGAACAGGCAGGCAACCGCGCCCGGGAAGTTAAGTTTTATGTGTACGTGCCCTCCGACCTGACGGAATTGGAGCCCGACGCGATCAAGCGCACCTTGGTCCGCATGCGCGAGTGGGGCTACGAAACCCGCACCCTTCAGCTGAACTTTCATCAGGCTCGCTCCCGCGATGTCATCACTCTCCTAGGCGGATCCAGTAACGAACTCCGGTATCTCGACTTCCCCACGACGTTGCTGACCCTCCGACAACTCATCGAGTACCGGCTCGAAACCCGACCGGACCGATTCCCCGCCGAAGCCCGTCGGGAGCTGGGCCAATCCTACATCGCGATGTTTCGCAAAGAACTCGAACGATATCTCCACACCAAAGTACTCACCCGAACCGTGGTACTGGTGGATCGGGATCTCGCACCGCTGGCAACGCCGGCCCCAAGCTCCCCATCGCCAGCCCTATCCACCTGAGCCTCCAACCCGATTTCGGTCATCATCAATCTCCCGGACTCGTCGCAAACGCCTGCTCCGCCCACGCTGTCCTCGTTCGAATCTGTCATGGAACCCAACCCCACGCCGCCTCCGGATAATTGCACCCATCTGTTTCGTTCCTCATGGTCGCTGTACGATGCGATTCTCGCGGGGAATTACATGTCGCACCGGGAGATTCATGCCTGCGTCCGCGAAGTGCTGATGGCCCAGGCGAACCACGGACGGTTTGCGCTACTGGATCTCGGTTGCGGCAATGCCCGCCTCCTGGCCGACACGCTTCGGACCTTGGCTCCCCGCCGTTACTTGGGCGTCGATCTTTCTCCGTCGGCCTTGGCGGAAGCAGCGCACTATCTTCATGGGTTGCCCCACGTGGAATTGCGCGAACAGGATTTGTTGGCCTGTGCCCAGGACGAAGCGGCCGCCTCCACCGAGGTCGTCTATTCCGGTTTCGCAGTCCATCACCTGAACACCGCCGACAAACAGCGGCTGTTCCACGCGGTGGCCCGCCTACTCCGGCCCGAAGGGAGTTTCCTCCTGGTGGACGTCGTGCGCGACGAGGGACAGACCCGTGAAGCGTACCTGGAACGTTACCTGCACCTGATGCGCTCGACCTGGACCGGCATTGAACCCACTCGACTTGAAGAGGCCTGTCAACACGTGGCCGCCTTCGATTATCCCGAGATGCTGTCCGCACTGACGCAAATGAGTGTTTCCGCCGGACTGGGCGAACCCCACGTGCTCGGACAATTCGGCGCCCATACGGTGATGCACTTTCGCCAGTCGCCGGCGATAGCCTGATGCTGCCGAGGCCGGGCGACAAAGAGTCGTTGCTCCCGTTCTGGACCACCTTCTTTGAGCCGGCCTGTCCCAACTCCCAGTTTCCCAGCATTCCCTACCTGCTCGTGGACGATTCCTGTATTGGCTCGCCCTGCCTGGCGGTGTGGTCCCAGGCCCATCAGAAAGGCACCTATGTGCCGTTTGCGGGAAGGTACACCCTCCACATTCAAGGTCCGCAGTTCTGCCAGGAAGACGTTCCGTCCGCGACGGGGATTCAGCAACGGGCCACCATTCCGGCGGACGCTCGATCTCTCAGTTTTCTCGCCAACATTTCCGGAATGATCCAGATCAAGATCAACGGGCAAACGGTTCGCGCCGTTCCCCAGGAAACGTTTGCCCGCTACACCCGCTATGCCGTCGATGTCTCCGCCCACGCCGGCCTGGAAGTGGACCTCAGTTTTTCGGCCGTTCCAACGCCCCAGTGGCCGTCGTTCGTTGGCCGTCTGCCGAACCAGACGATGTTTGAGTTGGACGATCTCCGGTTCGGGCCAGAGCCGGTGCAGTTTTCGGACGGCCCCGGTACGATGACGCTCTATCCGGGAACCGCTGCGAACAGTTGGATCGTGGATTTCACCGGGGTACTGGAATATAGCGGGAGTCCGGGCGGTCCTTGGATTCCCGCGGAAGGACTTCTCAGCCCCCTCGAACTCGTTCCGCGTTCCGGCCCCGAAGTTCTGTTCCTTCGCGCTCGCGCTTGGCCTTAAATCGTCACTCCGCCCCACGGTTTATTGGCGAATCAAGTCCCCGTCCAGGGCAGCGTCTCCGGGGGCTGGATCGCTTTCCATTCCTCATTAGTCAGCTGCGTATCATACTGGGTCACGAGTTCGCCGGGGAACTGGTCTGTGCCGACCTTAAAGGGAGGCGAGCAACCCTGAGCTTCCGATTTCCAACCTTACCACGACAAGCCCACAACACGGATATTGGCGGAGCGACGTGTCTCGTGGACCGGCACCTTGGGAAGGCAGTCCAAGAGGTGCCGGGATTTCGCTACTACGTTGCTCGGCCAGGAGACCTGGCGATGTTGGGCACGATTACCGAACGTTCCGAAAAGGGTGACCTCACAGACCCTTTATTTCCACTGGTCAGACCTGATTACGGACGGACTGGAACCACCACTGTTCCGAGGTCTATGGGGCCTTCGCTTTCGATTGGAACGATCAGTTCATTGGTCAGGCCTCCCAGAATCAAATGCGATAGCGTCCTGCGCGAACGTGCGATCAAGCGTTCGTAATCGTCCATGGGATCAGCCCCGGTTGGGGGTGGAAACACTCTGATCACCAGCTCATATTCTCCCGGAGGAACTTCCTCGACCTTGAACCGACCATCGGACGCCACTGAAATACCCAGGCTCAGCCTTAAGTCACTCCTGCGAACCAGTTCTTTCATGTAGGCAATGTGCGCTCGAGTGCCCGGCGGGCCGGATTGGGGCAACGGCGGGAAGTCGATTTTCGCGGTCAGCTGTTGTTGATCGGTCTGCCAGTCAAAATCAGGAATCGGCCGTGACAATTCGAACTGCCCAATAACCGTTTTTCCTGTGCCGCCGAGTTGAACTTGGGCCGTCTGGCCAGGAGGAACTTCAACTCGTTGGCGTTGAACGAGGATCATGGAGTTATCAGCGCGTTTCCTTAGATGGCGCACGAGGACAGGACCGCAAGCCACGCGGTCGAAACGAAAGTGTCCTTCATTGTCTGTAACCGCTGTTTGTTGCTGTTCAACTCCGGAGACTCCGCCAGCTTCGAGCGCTGGACCCGGCCATAGCAGCACCATCTCGTTGGCGGCTGGTTTTCCCTGCAGTATCACGGTGCCCTCAATAGTTCCCCATGGTTGCAACACGATTGGGTCTATCCGTGGTTGGCCCACAATCCATTGGGAACAGCCACCGTCGGCGACGACCAGGAGACGAACCGCTAGCGGATGCATCTTCAACGTGAAGCGTCCCAGAGCATCGGTCGTGGTCCGAGGACAGTGCCCTCCGCCGTCGGGCTTTCCGGAGTAGAGCCAGTAAGAGTCCTCGAAAAGATTCAGGATCACAATGGCTCCGCTTGCCGGCTTCCCATCGGGGTAAACAACTCGGCCGCTGAATTCGGAGCTTCGTTGTAATCGGATGGCAAAGTGTTGCTCTGCTTGCTCGCCCCCACGGAGGTCGCTGGAGGCCACGGCGTAACCGGGAGCTTCAAACTCCAGGGAGAAGCTAGGAAAGTTCCAGAGGTGCACTGGCCAATCGAAGTATCCGTCATGGCCTTCGCCAACCAACCCTGTAACGGAACTCTTAGGTTCGCCAAAGCGGACTGTGAAGGAAGGAATGGCCTCACCCGACTCGTCATCAACCACCGTGCCCGTTATCCGTACCGTCGCGGGAATTTCACCTTTCCGGACAGATGCGTCGTCGCTGCTGGAGGCCGATAGCGCCAAAGTCAAAGGTTGGTTTGTCCGACTGACTTCAATCGTCTGACGCTTGGTTTCATGGTTTTCGGCCGAAATCTCAATAGGCAGTGGTCCCGCTTTGAAACGTCCGAGCACAAACGCGCCGGCGGAATCGCTTTCGGCAAACTCAGCCGGGCTGCCCGAAGCCGTTCGGTTGTCGTGCCGAATCTCAGCCTTCGCCAGAGGATTGCCGTTCTCGTCGGTGATGATGCCGCTGATCATCGCTCCACTGGACAGGGTGATGACATGGTTGGTCCGCACATCGGCAGTCGAGTTTAGGGGCGCCCGGTGCCAGCTGTAGTCTGGATGCTTTACGACCAACCTTCCGCCGTTCCCTTCAAAGATTGCCGGAAGCTGGTCGACTGTGAACCTGCCAGCGGCATCAGTCCTTATGTCGGAGAGGTGTGGGTTGAAGCTGATCTGTCGTCGATCCCGGTAATTTTGCGATTGATAGTCAATTTCCACCTTCGCTCCTCTCACCGGGTTTTGGTTTTCATCAACGACGACACCTCCCAAGGTATGTCCAGGTTCCAGCCGACAAGTGTGAAGGAGAACGGGCCGGACGAATTCGTGGCGATTCCATCTGAGCAAGAGAGGAACATGACCAGAGGCCGAAACCCAAACGTTGAGAAGCCAGATGTTCGGTTCCGTCACAGGGATCTCAGCAATTCCATTGAGATCGGTTTCGGTCTCCGCGATCGCAATCACGCCAGTCGGAGCGAACCGGACTACTCGCAGTTTGGCCGTCAACGAACGGCTACCGTCGACTGTCCGCACCGAGAGGAGAATCTTGGACGCACCGATCTCAGCCGGCGATTCAGATTGTGGAGCACCCACGAACGGTGAGGGGGGGCTTGTTGGTGGCGTCCCTTCTCCTGATGGGTTGTTGGTTTCGGCGCCCAATGCAACCGGGCTATTCCGATTAGCGCGGCGAACCCATTGGGTTGTTGCCAAAGTGAGGCACACCGCGATCGCAGTGGCCCATGGCAACAGACGGCGCAACCCCAAAAGGAACCAGCAACGCAGCGCAGCCTGGGTGAGCAAGGTTACTGGAACTGGAGCTGTTTGAGCCGTCGCGGCAACTGTCACGGTGTCGGCGAATCCAGCCGGTGCCCCAATGGCAGGCAGTTGATTAAGGAGCACAGTCAGGCCTGTCAAAGTCAGTACTACACCACGTTTAGCGAGCACGACACGCAGGCGTTCAACGGCCCGACTAACTCGCTTCTTCGCAGTATTCTCGCCAATGCCGAGTTGACGGCCGACTTCGGCCATGGATTTGCATTCGAAGAACCGTAGGACCACGAGATCACGGTCTCCGTTGGAAAGGCCGGCGAGGGCGGCGTCGAGGTGCGGTTCCACCTCCGTCCAATACTCAGGGACAATGGGCGCAGTTGAAGTCATAGAGTCCATGAGTGCAGCCGCGGTTTCGCGGTGTTGGCGACGTCGTTCGGTGCGAAGAGCATGGCTGGCGACGAAACGAGTGGTGCGAATCAACCATCCGCCGAGGACAACGCTTCGGGGTAAGGAATCAGCCTTTTGGGCCAGGGTAAGAAAGACGGCCTGAGTGATGTCCCGCGCGAGCTCCGGATCGGCAGCTTGGCGACATGCGGAGGCATAAACGAGGCCCAGATACCGCCGGACCAGTTCCGCGAACGCGGTGTCGGAATGATGAGCAGCCCAATCTTGCAGAAGTTCCCAATCGTTCATGCAGCGATTCGTTTCGTAGGGAAATGCCCGCCGATCGAGGAAAGTGACACCAAATTTGAGTCTAGTGAAAACCAGTCTTCAGGGTCCCGCAGGACTGGAAGCTCGGATCGTTCATCACTTCGAAACTGGGGAGAACGTTCTAAGAATTGGAGAAGAAACAATCCGCCATCGCCGACCAACTTGACCCAACCAAAACCAAGCCGTCACCCAACTCAACGCCGAACCCAGACCGGGAGAGTTGATTTCCCTGGCACCTCCAACCAACCGCGCCGTTGCGCAGAAGTGGACTGTTATCTTCCTTCTTAGTTCAAATCTCCCCTCCATTTGGGTTCCATCCCCGGCCCGCGACGGCGAATTCGCCCCGCGGTGACCTTGTCGCATGGCTGCTTCTTTTGTCCCGGGACAACGCTGGTTGAGTGAATCCGAACCCGAACTCGGGTTGGGAACGGTTCTGCACGTCAACGCCCGGACGGTCCTGGTCCGCTTTCCTGCCGCCGAGGAAACCCGGGAGTACGCCCGGGACAACGCCCCGCTACGCCGACTCCATTGCGGGATCGGCGATACCGTGGAAGGCCGAAACGGAGTGCGTCTGCTGGTCACCTCGGTCACCGAGTCCCGCGGAGTGCTCACCTACCACGGGGTCGAAGGTTCCGTGTGCGAGACCGAGCTCGCCGATGTCGTGAGTTCCAACCGACCCGAACAGCGCCTGCTCGCCGGCACCGTGGATTCTCCGGATCTCTTCCAACTGCGGTTCGAGGCGCTGCAACAGCAACACCGTCGGCGCCGATCTCCCGTGCGGGGATTTGTCGGCGGTCGCATCGATCTGATCCCACATCAGCTCTACATCGCCGGTGAAGTGTCCGGACGTCTCCTGCCGCGGGTGCTGCTCGCCGACGAAGTGGGTCTCGGTAAAACGATTGAAGCCTGTCTGATCGTACATCGGCTCCTGCTCACCGGCCGCGCCCGCCGGGTCCTGATACTCGTGCCAGAGTCCCTGGTGCATCAGTGGTTCGTCGAACTGTTGCGTCGCTTCAACCTGTGGTTCCACATCTTCGACGAAGGCCGCTGCATCGCCCTGGAAACAAATCATCCCGGAACGAACCCCTTTCTGGATGATCAATGGATTCTGGCACCGCTCCCTCTTCTGACCACGCGTCCGGAACGCAGCGCGCAGATTCTGGCCGCCGGCTGGGATCTCGTGGTCGTCGATGAAGCCCATCACCTGGGCTGGTCGCCGGAGAATGCCAGCGCGGCGTATCAGCAGGTGGAGCAGCTGGGGCGGCAAAGTCCCGGCCTGTTGCTGCTCACCGCCACCCCCGAGCAACTCGGCGTCGCGAGTCACTTTGCCCGGTTACGTCTGTTGGATCCCGACCGGTTCCACGATCTGGCGGAGTTCGCCCACGAAGCGGAGTCCTACCGGGAAGTCGCGCACTGGGCTGACTTCCTTCAGCAAACGCGTCCCGGAACCGAGAGCGAGTTCGACCGCTTGGCCCAGATTCTCAACGAGCCGGCGGACGTCCTGCGCGGGAAACTGAACGCCCCTTACGGCGCCGCCGCGCGCCGTGAGTCCCTGGAGGCGCTGCTGGATCGCCACGGCACCAGCCGCGTCATGTTCCGCAACACCCGCGCCACCATCAGCGGCTTTCCCCGACGTCGAGCCCACCTCCACGCCCTGTCATCCGCACCCGGTCAGGACGATCTCTTGGAACGTCTCGCGGAAGAGTTCGCTGCCGACACCACGCCGGAGGCAGGTTCAGGGTTCCGGCCCACGCTTTCCGGCGATCCGCGAATTCTGTGGCTGGCCGATCTGTTGCGCAGTCTAGGCGAAGAGAAGGTGCTGCTCCTCTGCCGGACCCAGGCCAAGGTCGAAGCGATCGAATCCGCCCTGCGCGAACGGGTGAATCTGAAACTGGCGGCGTTTCACGAAGGGCTGACCCTGGTGCAGCGGGATCGTCAGGCGGCGTGGTTCGCGGAGGAGGACGGCGCCCGGCTGTTGCTGTGTTCCGAAATCGGCGGCGAAGGTCGCAACTTCCAGTTCGCCCACCACTTGGTGCTGTTCGATCTGCCCGCCGATCCCGAACTGCTGGAACAGCGCATCGGCCGACTGGATCGCATCGGCCAGCGGGCAGAAATTCAGATTCACGTGCCGTTCGTGGTGGGCAGTTCCCAGGAGGTTCTCGCCCGGTGGTATCAGGACGGTCTGAACGCGCTGGAAACGAATCTACCCGGAGCCCGCGAACTGCGGGAGCGTCTCGGAGCCCGGGTTCACGATCTGGCCCAAGACTTTCACGAAACGGAAACCACCTCGCGTCCGGAACTAACCCGACTGATTCAGGAAACCCGGGAAGCCCGAAATGAGCTGGCGCATCGGCTGGAACGCGGCCGCGACCGGTTGCTGGAGTTGAACTCATTTCGCCGCGAACCTGCGCTGCGCCTTGCTCAGGAAATTCGCGCGCAGGACGACGACCGTTCCCTGGAGCAGTTTCTCATCGCCGCCTTTGACCACTACACGCTCCACGTCGAAGAGCTCACCCAACGAACCTACCGGCTGGGCTCGGCAGGAGTCTTTGCTGATTCCTTTCCCGGACTGCCCGCCGGGGGACTCACGATCACCTGTGATCGCGCTCAGGCCCTGGCGCGCGAGGACATTCAATTTGTGACCAGTGACCATCCGCTGGTCAGCGGCGCCCTGGATCTCATCCTGGGTTCCGAACTGGGCAACAGCAGCTACGGCGTCTGGCCCGATCCGCGAACGCGCGGGCTGTACCTCGAAGTGGTGTATCTCCTCGAATGCGTTGCACCGGCGGAACTTCATGTGGACCGATTCCTGCCGCCCACGCCCATCCGACTGGTGCTGGATCATCAGGGCCAGGAGGTCGGCGCCACCGTGGATTCAAAGACTTTGGCCCGACAGCTTCGTCCGGGGGACCCGTTTGACTTGCTCGATCAATCCGAGATCCGGGAGGACCTGTTACCGGAGTTGTTGGAACAGGCGCACGGCCTGGCCCGGACGCGAATCACGGAACTCGTCACTCGCGCGCAGCGGGAATTGCAGACCCAACTCGACCGTGAGATCCATCGCCTGCGCGAACTGCAGAAGGTCAACCGCACGGTCCGCGCGGAGGAAATCAAGGCCCTGATCCGCCAGCGGGACGCCCTCCTCGAGCATCTGCAGGGCGCCCGTCTGCGCTGCGACAGCCTACGCCTGATCCGCCGCGGACCGGCGTGATCCAAAAGTCGGCGGATGGGTTATCCGGTAGAGTAGAGAGGAGTGGATGGGATGAGAGGTCCGAGGACCAATGACCACCGCACTCCTCTCCCTCGTCAAACCGGACATGGAGATTTCCCCCATCCGGCTTTCGCCAACGTCGGCTCTTGCA
>JAFLEF010000040.1 GCA_017309115.1 Verrucomicrobiota bacterium
CCTACTTGCGTCCTCGGGCGGCCATTCCAGCCCGCAGCGGCTGAGTCTCGCCCGCAGCGGGATGCCCAAAGCCATTTCCTCCGCTAAACTCGGCTTTCCCAACGCCGAAGGCAGCGGAGCCTCGCCTTCAACCGCCGTTTCTAGGCTAAACCGAAAAATCTGCGTTAATCTGCCAGTCAAATCTGCGGTTCCAACTGCTTCGATTCGGCTCAGTGGAAACTTCGCCCTACCGATTGAAGCTCGGATCACGAGCCGAACTGGCAGGTGGGATCGGGCAGGACGCGGTGAATTTCGTCCACGCGTTGGCCGAAGCCGGGGCCCTGCACGGATTCCAGGGTCACCTGACCTCCGACACGACGGTAGAGTCCGGGATGAACGACGGCTTCGGCGGCACTGGCCGCCGGGTAGAACTGCATGGAGTTGGTCTCGACGCCCATGATGGTGGGGAGGTGGGCAGCGAGCAGGCAGTGGGGAATCTGGGCCAGCATCGGATTGGTCAGATCCTGAACCATCAGGGTCATGCCGTGGGCCTGGGCCCAGCAGGCCGAGAGCAGGGCGCCGGTCTGGGTCTTGCAGGTCTTGAGCGCCACGCCGTTCCAGCCCAACTCGCGGCCGCGGCGGACCTGACGCCAATCATGGGCGCTTTCGTCCAGGAAGAGCGGCTTGCGGGCACTGACCGCGTGGGTGTCGATGGGATGTTCCGCCAGTTCGTAAGGGAAGGGCTGCTCCACGTACAATAGCATCCCGTAGAGCCGCGGTTCTTCGTCGCGCAATTGATCCAAGATCGCGCACACATAGCCGGGATCCTGCACCGTGCAGTTGAAGTCGGCCGTGAGCCATTCCACACCGCCGGCGAGGCCGATCCGTCCGACTTGGATCAGGCGTGCGTAATCCCAGGCGGCATCGTTGCCCCGCAATTTCACCTTGAGGCACTTCAGTCCGTCCCGGGCGATCCAATCGGCCAGCAACACCGGAACTCCATCCTGAGGTTCTCGGCCGGTCAGTTCGGAGGGATCGAGCGGATCGAGGCCTCCGACCAGATGCCAGGCGCGGAGTTGTTCGACGCGACGGGGTCGGAGGAAGTCCTGGGGAAAACGACCTTGGAACCGGACGTTGGATGCCTCGGCGGGCTGGAGGAAATCGGCGAGATCCCGGGAGAGGAAGTCGGGTCCATACGTCGCGTAGGTAGGGCAGGCGTGCAGTTGCCCGTAGGCGTCGTGCAACGCGAGATCAAAGGCGGAACTGCACACGAGCGCGGCCAGCCAAGGTAATTCTGGTGCCTCGGCCCGGCCGGAATGGCTGGCGTTGAAATCCTCGCGCAGCCGGGGCAGGGCCTGTTCCGAGAATTGATGTCCCAGCTCCAGCGGATGTCCCCAGTCGGGCAGGTTGGCCCAGGCGTGGGCGAGAACCTGACAAAACAGCTTCAGGGCCTCGTGCCGGACGGCGTAGGGGCTGGAACTGGGCCAGACCCATTGAACGCTGAGCGGTGTTTCGCCCCAGCCTTCGGCGGAACGGCCGGCCCGTCCGGTGACCCGCACCCGTACGCGGGCACAGGTCACCGAGGTTAATGTTTCGGTGCCGAACTTGAGCGGCACCCGGGTCTGCACCGGCAGGAACCGGAGTTCGACCCCGGTGATCCGGAAATCACGCGGATGGCTCATGACTCCGGATCAGCGGCGGTGGATTCAAGGGGCCGGCGGGACTTCCGAGAGCGGCAGCTCGGCCGTGCCGTCATCGTCATCCTTCTCGCTGATGACCGGCGCGATCGCTTGGAGGCGATCCCCGCTGGCCAGATCGATCAGTTTGACGCCTTGGGTGTTGCGGCCGGCTTCGCGGATTCCTTGGACGGGAATTCGCACCATCTGTCCGCCCACCGTAATGAGCATCAACTCGTCATGATCCCGAACGGTCAGGGCGCCCACCACATTGCCGGTCTTCTCACCGGTCTTCATGGTGATGATGCCTTTGCCGCCGCGCGACTGGAGTCGGTATTCCTCGAAGTCGGTTCGTTTGCCGATGCCGTTCTCACCGGCGACCAGCAGGGTCGCTCCCGGTTCGACCAGCGCACAGGCGACCACAGCGTCGGTCTTCTCGAGCTCGATCCCGCGAACGCCGGCGGCATTCCGGCCCATGGACCGCACTTGGTCCTCCTGGAAGCGAATGCTCATGCCTTCCTTGGTGATCAGGACCACTTCGTTGATACCCGTGGTCAGCTTCACTTCGACGAGGTCATCACCAGGCTCGAGGGTGATCGCGATGATGCCGCCTTTGCGGACATTTTGGAAATCGCTCAGGGCGGTTCGCTTGGCGGTTCCCTGGCGGGTCACGAAGAAGAGTTCGTGGGTCTGCTGCCAGGTGAGGTCCTCCTTGTTGGCGCCGTACTTGGCTTCGACCCGGACCAGTGTCTGAATCTTCTCCTCGTTCCGAAGTTCGAGCAGGTTGGCGATCGAACGTCCCTTGGAGGCCCGACCCATGTCGGGAATCTCGTGGACCCGTTCCACATACACGCGTCCGAGGTTCGTGAAGAACATCAGGTAATCGTGGGTGGAGCAGGTGAAGAGGCGTTCGATGAAGTCGGCGTCTTCGGGCTTCTCGGCCTCACGGGTGGCCATACCGATGACGCCCTTGCCGCCGCGGCGTTGTGCGCGGTAGCTGGAAACGTTGGTGCGCTTGATCAGGCCATTGTGGGTCAGCGTGACAATGACGCCTTCGTTGGCGATCAGGTCTTCAATCGCGATTTCGCCTTCGTCGGGAACGATGTCGGTCCGGCGGGGATTCCCGTGCTTGTCCTTAATCTCCTTCAGCTCGGCCTTGATAATGGCCATGACCCGGGATTCTTTGGCGAGGATGTCCAGCAGGTCGCGGATCTTCTCCACCAGTTCCACGTATTCGGCCCGGACCTTGTCGATTTCGAGGCCGGTGAGCTGGTAGAGGCGGAGTTCGAGGATGGCGTCCACCTGACGTTCAGTCAGGGCGTAGCGTCCGGCCTTGGACAGCCGTTCGTCGCTGCGGATCAGGATGCCCCAACGTTCGACTTGGGCGCGGGTCCATTCGAAGGCGAGCAGCTTGACCTTGGCCTCGTCCCGGTTCTTGGAGCCGCGGATGATGCGGATGAACTCGTCGAGGTTGTTGAGCGCGCAGATGTAGCCTTCGAGCAGCTCGGCCCGTTCCTCGGCCTTGCGCAGTTCGAAGCGCGTCCGGCGGAGGATGACTTCGCGGCGGTGATCGATGTAGGCGGCGATCATCTCCCGCATCGTCAGCGTCTTGGGTTTGCCATGGTCGATGGCCAGGGCATTGACGCTGAAACTCACCTCCAGCTGCGTGTGCTTGAAGAGGTTATTGATGACCACCTTGGGAATCGCATCCCGCTTGAGCTCGATAACCAGTCGGCAGTTCTCGTCCGATTCGTTGCGGATCGTGCTGATGTCCGTGATGACCTTGTTGTTGACCAGATCAGCGATCTGTTCTTCCAAGGCCGCCCGGTTCACATTGTACGGAATCTCGGTAATCACGAGTTGCTCGCGATTGCCCTTCATCTGCTCGATTCCGACCTTGCCGCGGAGCTTCACACTGCCGCGTCCGGTCTCGAAGTAGTTCTTGATGCCTTCGATGCCGCAGATGATGCCGCCGGTGGGGAAATCGGGGCCCTTGATGAACTTCAGCAACTGGGCGTTGGTGATCTCCGGCTTGTCGATCTGGGCGCAGATCCCGTCGATGACCTCCGCCAGATTGTGCGGGGCCATGTTGGTGGCCATACCGACGGCGATGCCGGTGCCGCCGTTGACGATCAGATTGGGGAAGGCGGCAGGGAAGACCGACGGCTCGGTCATTCGCTCGTCGTAGTTGGGGACAAAGTCGACGGTGTCCTTGTCCATGTCCTGCATCAGGGCGGCGCCCAGGTGCGTCAGACGGGCTTCGGTATACCGCATGGCGGCCGGCGGATCGTTTTCCACCGAACCGAAGTTGCCTTTGCCTTCGATCAGCCGTTCCCGCATCGCCCAAGGCTGGGCCATGTGCACGAGTGTTGGGTAAATGACCGCTTCGCCGTGCGGATGATAATTGCCGGAGGTGTCACCGCAGATCTTGGCGCACTTGTAGGGCTTGCGTCCCGGGAACAGGGACAGCTCGTGCATCGCGAACAGAATGCGGCGCTGGGAAGGCTTCAGGCCGTCGCGCACGTCCGGAAGGGCGCGCGAGATGATGACGGACATGGAGTAGTCCAGGAACGAGGACTTGATCTCATCGGCGACATTGATCTTGGCGATTTTTTCGCCGCTGGCGTAGGCGCCGCCGGACGGACCGGGTGAACCTGGAGGGGGAATTTCGTCGGACATGGATTAAGGAAAGCGTTCGGACAAAGAGGGGAATCAAACGTCCAGATTGCGGACGTTCAGGGCGTTGTCTTCGATGAATTGGCGGCGGGGTTCAACTTCGTCACCCATGAGCCGGGTGAACATGGCTTCGGCCTCGACGGCGTCGGTAAGGTCGATGCGCAGGAGTTTTCGCTTCTTGGGATCCATCGTGGTTTCGAACAACTCCTTGGCGTCCATTTCGCCCAGTCCCTTGAACCGCGTGATGTGTTGGATTCCCTTCTTTCCGACTGCCTTTACGGCGGAGAGAATTTCGGGGATGGAATGCAGTTCCTTGACCACGGCTTTTTCGCCTTCACCCGTGATGAGTTCGAACAGCGGCTTGTCCTGCGCGGAATAATGTTCCACCGAGAGACCCTTCTTGGCGAGGCGGGCCAGAATGTCCCCGATGGCCTTGTTCTCGAGGTGCAGGTCATGGTGCTTGGCCCGGCGGATGACGCCTTTCTTTTCGGCCTTCTCCCGGGCTTCGGCGTCGCCGAGGACATCCAGGTTCTTGGCCTTGAATTCCTCGAATTCCTCGTTGGTGACGAAGTAGTGCGTGGATTCATGGTTGCCCTCCCGGCTCTTCACCAAGTGGAGGGGCAGGGAACCGTCGGGCCCCCGCTTGTCCACGTAATCGGAGAAGTTGCCGCCAATCCGCTGGATGTAGGTGGCGTGCTTGTCGAGGGTCTCGAGCAGATTGAGGATTTCCTCGAGCTGTTTGGCGGGCACTTCCTTGCCGTCGGACAGGTTCTTCAGACGGACTTCCTCGGTGCCGTTTTGCAGCAGGATCCGGTTCAGTTGGGCGTCGTCTTCGACGTAATCGGTCCGTTTCTTCCGGGTGATGGAGTACAGCGGCGGCTGGGCGATGTAGACGTAGCCGTCCCGCACCAACTGGGTCATCTGCCGATAGAAAAAGGTCAGCAGCAGCGTCCGAATGTGGGAACCGTCCACATCGGCGTCGGTCATGATGATGATCTTGTGATACCGGAGCCGTTCGATGTTGAACGCGCCTTCGCCCTCGCCGGCGCCGATGCCCGTGCCGATGGCGGTGATCATCGTCCGGATTTCGTTGTTTTGGAGAACCTTGTCGAGCCGGGCCTTCTCCACGTTGATGAGTTTGCCACGGATGGGAAGGATGGCCTGGAACTTCCGGTCCCGACCCTGTTTGGCGGAGCCACCGGCCGAGTCACCTTCGACGATGTACAATTCGGTATTGGCCGGATCGCGATCGGAACAATCGGCCAGTTTGCCGGGTAGACCGCCGCCGGAGAGGGAGGTTTTGCGAACGGCTTCGCGGGCTTTGCGGGCGGCTTCCCGGGCGCGGGCGGCGTTGAGTCCCTTATCGACGATCTTCTTGGCGACGTTGGGATTGTCGTCGAAGTAGTTCATCAACCCTTCGTAACTGGCGGATCCCAGCATGCTTTCCACTTCCGGCGAGAGCAGCTTGACCTTGGTCTGGGATTCGAACTTGGGATCGGTGTGCTTGACGGACACCACTGCAGCCAGGCCTTCCCGGACGTCGTCGCCCGTGATTTGGGGATCCTTGTCCTTCAGCAGGGAGTTTTGCTTGGCGTACTGGTTGATCGAACGGGTGAGGGCGTTCCGGAAACCGGTCAGATGCGTACCGCCGTCCGGATTATGGATGGTGTTGGTGTAGCACATCACCTGATCCGAATAACTGTCGTTGTACTGGAGGACGACCTCGGCGTGGATCTCCAGCTCCTTTTCGTCATGCTTGAGCTGGACTTCCTTGCGGATGGAAATGGGCTTGGGATGGAGAACGGCCTTGCTGCGATTGAGCTGTTTGACGAACTCCTCGACGCCGTCCTTGTAGAAGAACACCTCGGGCTTGGAGTCCGGGGAACGCTCGTCGGTGAACACGATCTCCAGACCAGAATTCAAGAAGGCCAGTTCGCGCAGGCGTTGGGAGATGCGATCGGCCTTAAACTCTACGGTCTCCCGGAAGATTTCGGCATCCGGCTTGAAGGTGATGAGGGTTCCGGTGCCCTTCGCTTTGCCAATGACTTCGAGCTTCTTGATGGTCTTGCCCCGCTCGAACTCCATGTGGTGGATCTTGCCGTCCCGGCTGACCTCCACCTCGAACCATTCGGAAACAGCGTTGACGCACTTGGCCCCAACGCCGTGGGTGCCGCCGGAGAACTTGTAGCCACCCTGACCGTATTTACCGCCGGAGTGGAGGGTCGTGAGCACCATTTCTACTCCCGGAATCTTGTACTGCGGGTGGATATCCACCGGGATTCCCCGGCCGTTATCCCGGATGGAGATCGAGCCATCGACGTGGATGGTTACTTCGATTCGGTCGCAATGGCCGGCCAAGTGTTCGTCGACCGAGTTGTCGAGGACCTCGGAGACGCAGTGATGGAGCGCCCGTTCGTCGGTACCCCCGATATACATGCCGGGCTTTTTGCGGACGGCTTCGAGTCCTTCCAATTTTCCTAATTTTGAGGCGTCGTAACTCGTATCGGGGGTGCTGTCGGCCATGATGAAAAGGTGCCCAGAGAGGCGGCGAAACTTGTTCGCGAAAGGGTACCAAGGGCATCCGACGCTACAACAGCAAAGTCCCCCAAAAGAAACCGGCAGTTCCCCCACCGGTGGGGGAACTGCCGGGTCTCAAACCAAATCTATTGTGGTTATGGGGCGATCGTGACGATGACGAACCAGGCGTCGTCCCAGACGGCCTTGTCATCTCCGGCCAGGATGCAGTACTCGCCCTTTTTGAGGGCTTCCAAGGAATGCTGAACCGGCTTGACCAGTTTGGGTTCGGAGCCTGCTTTGAGTTCGTACAAACGGATCTCGGCAAGGCCGTTACCCAAGTCACGCAGATCAATTGCGCACTTCTCACTGAGGTTGACCAAGGACGGCTTCCGAGTGCCGATTTGGGACACCGCCTGATTCACCACCCAGTAATTCTGCCACTTGAATTGCCGCAGCTTCTCCCGGGACTTGGTGTCCAAAGCGATATACTCGGATCCTTTGGGCTTTTTTTGGTCTGTTCCCCAGACCAGCTGGGCGCGGACATTCAGATCGCCCGCCCACGTACTGGCGGCAAAGACCAGAGCCAACAGCCATCCTGCCAGGTGGCTCTGTCTTCGAGGGGAGGTCAACATAGGGGAGTCGTTGGGCGGGTCATTAGGTCATCGCACGCCCGAGCGCAATTAGTTAATCCAGTGGACCGTCACTCCATCCGCGTCGGAGCGGTACTCGACCGACGTGGCGGGGTTGGGGGCAGTGTTGAAGGCCACATTACCCGGCCGGGCTGGGTCCTTTAGGGTAAAGATCAAGGCCACGGCGGCTAATCCGCCGAGGGGCACCAACCAGCGAAACAGCTGGGACCAGGCGGACAGCGTTCGCGGAGCGGGAGCCGCCTGGGCTTCGGCGGACGCGATCCGGCGCTGGATTTGGCTCCAGTAGAACTCCCGGCTTTCGGACAACCGGTGTTCGGGTTCGTGGTCACGAACCGTCTCGCGGAGGGTTTTGAGGGACTGATACAGCGCCTGGGCCTCGGCATCCTGGGCGCAGAGGGCCTGAATAGCGTCGCGACGCCCTGGCGGAAGCTCTCCGTCCAAGTGCGCCTGAAGCTCCAGGCAGGTTTCCATCTTCATACTTCGTTGGGGTCTTGGTTAAAAGGGGGCTATTCGATCCGTTCCCGACGCAAACCATGCAATAACGTGGCCAAACGTCGGCGGGCATAGAACAAGCGGGACATCACGGTGCCGATTGAGATGCCAATTTTGTCGGCAATCTCCTTGTACTGAAGGCCTTCGAATTCGTGAAGGACCAGCACCGTTCGATGGGCGGCAGTCAGTTTGCTCATCGCTTCGTCGATTCGTCTCCGTACTTCTGTCTTCTCCAATCCCTCCGTGGGATTGGTGTATTCGACCGGCATCTGCCGTTCGACGCCACCCGCGTCCTCTTCCAACTGCTCTATCGACTCGGCGCGGGTCTTCTTCTGCCGCCGAATCTGGTCGAGGCACAGGTTGATGACGATTCGGGTCATCCACGTGGCGAACGAGGATTCTCCATGGAACTGATGCAGGCGTTGCCAGGCTTTCACCCAGGCTTCCTGTGACAGGTCCACGGCCTCTTCTTCGTTGCGCATCATCATCAACGCTCGGGCGTAGATTTTGTCGCGATGTCGAAAGACCAATTGTTCAAACGCTTCGGTGTCGCCGGATTGCGCCCAACCCACCAACACGTCGTCAGCGGTTTCGGGATAATCTCGTTTCAACGACACCGGCATGGACGCGATGGGGCGCAGGTTATTCAGGAAGCGATCAACAATTTACGGAATCGCTGCGCGCAGCCTGCGGCAGTCTTCCCGGGGAGCAAGGTCGAAATCCCAACCATTTTGTTTCTAAACCATTACAGCTTGCCCTTGGAACTGGGGATGCGACCGGCAATCCGGGGATCGCGCTGACACGCGAAATCCACCGCCCGGGCGAATGCCTTGAACAGACTCTCGACGACGTGATGCGGTTCACCGCCATCGATTAACTCCAGATGCAGATTGCACTTTGCCTCGTTCGCAAAGCCCTGAAAGAACTCCCGGGCTAGGCCAAAGCGGAAGGCGGAGGACATATCCTGGGATTTCTCCGCGGCGGTAATACGCCGGTAGGCCAGACGATCCAGTCCCTTCCACACCAGGAACGGTCGTCCGCTGAAATCGATCACGCACCGGGCCAGGCACTCATCCATGGGAACATAAGCTTCGCCAGTGAAGGGATTCCGCGGATCGAACCCCGTTCCGTAGCGGCGGAGCCCCTTTTTGTCGCCCAAGGCCTCGCGAAAGGCCTGTCCCAGGGTGATTCCGCAGTCTTCGACGGTGTGGTGGGCGTCAATGTGCAGATCTCCCTGGCAGCGGAGTTTCAGGTCACAGACCGAATGCTTGGCGAAGGCGGTCAGCATGTGGTCAAAGAACCCAAGGCCGGTCTGGATGTCGCCCTGACCGGTCCCGTCGAGGTTCAGTTTCAGAGTGATGTCGGTTTCCGAAGTGGTCCGATGAACCGAGGCTGTCCGCTTCCGCATGGCCGGAGGAAACCCAACTGGGAGCCTTCGCACCAAGCCAAATTCGAGCGTAAAGGCCTTTCCATTTGACGGCTGCACCCTGGCGGACGTGCAATCACGCCTTTCCAGCACCATGCATCGTCGCGAATTTCTCCTCTCCACCGCCGCCGGATCTGCCGCCATCCTGGCCGGTTGTGCCACCTCCACCGCCACGTCGACGTCCTCCGGGAAATCCGGAAAAACGGACACGTCCTGCTTCGAGTTGCGCATTTACCACATTGCCGCCGGGAAACAGGAAGCCCTGTTTGATCGCTTTCGCCAGCACACGCTGAAGCTCTTTGCTCGCCACGGGATCGAGAGCATCGGTTACTGGATGCCCATTGATCCGGCGGACCAGCGCCTGCACTTCCTCCTGCGGTATCCCAGCCGGGAAGCCCGGGAGAAGTCTTGGGCGGCGTTTGTAGCCGATCCGGCGTGGCAGGCGGCCTACAAGGCCAGTGAGGCCAATGGCACTCTGGTGCGAAGCGTGGAAAATCCCTTCCTCATCCTGACGGACTACTCGCCAGCCGTTCGCACCGGCAACGTGTCCAACGGCGGCGTGTGGGAATGGCGCAGCTACACCACTCCGCCGGCGCGATTGCCCTTCCTGGATGCCCGTTTCCGAGATCACACCATCGCGTTGTTCGCCAAGCACGGCATGAACAATTACGCCTACTGGCACCTGATGCCGGATCAGGTCGGGGCGGACGTCACCTTGGATTACTTCCTCACCCACGCGTCGGTGGAGGCGGCCAAGAAGTCCTTCAGCGCGTTCGGCGCAGACCCGGCCTGGAAGGCGGCTCGCGAAGCCAGCGAGAAGGCGGCCGGCGGTTCCCTGACCGTGCCCGGCGGGGTTCGGTCGCTGTTCCTGAAGCCGACGGACTTCTCGCCCACCACCTGACGGATTGGGCGTTCCATGCTGCTGATTGCCGTGCGGGTGAAGCCCAGCGCCATTCATGGGCTGGGTTTGTTTACCGTGGATCGAATTCCGCGGGGGACGGCAATTTGGCGTTTTGAGCCGGGCTTTGATCAGGAGATCGGCCCGGAGTCCTTCGCCGCCCTGCCGGAGGTCACGCAGTCCCACATTCGGTGGTTTGCCTGGAAGCATCGGCAGACCGGCCGATGGATTTTGAGCGGAGATCACGCGTGCTTCATGAATCACGATCCGCAACCCAACACGGGACTTCCTCCGGGAGATTCCGGAGAGGTCACCCGAGCCTTGCGGGACCTCCTTCCGGGCGAGGAGTTGACCTGTGATTACCGGGAGTTCGATGCCGAGGTGGCGGCCAAGCTCAGCTAGCGCTGCGGCGGGGCAGGTAGCGAAAGACTGAATGGCCGGATGGCGCAACCGTCGGTTGCAGTCCGTGTGGTCGAACCGTAGTGTCGTCTCGCTGTTAACTCGGAAGTTTATGAAAAAGCGTCTGCTCTACGCCCTGTTTGTAGCCTGCCTGGGTGGCTATGTGTTCATCGGTTCCCAGGTCTTCGAGGCGAGTGCTGCCAAGGAAAAGGGCGATGACGCCTATGCCGAGTTGGAGCTGTTCTCGCGGGTTTTGGAGCGGGTTCGTCGGGATTACGTCGATGGCGATCAGATCACCTACGAAGATCTGGTGCACGGCGCGCTGAAGGGAATGCTCGGCAGCCTGGATCCGCACAGTGAGTTCATGGAGCCCGTCGCTTTTGAGGAACTGAAAGAGGATACCGAGGGCGAGTTTAGCGGTGTCGGCATGCAGGTGACTCAGCGCGGGGACGACCTCGTGGTGGTGGCACCCATGGAAGACACGCCGGCGTTCGAAGCCGGAATTCTCCCAGGCGATCGGATCCGCAAGATTGATGGGAAGTCGGCGGACGGCCTAACGGTTCCCGATGCGGTGAAGCTGCTGCGTGGCAAGCCGGGAACCCCGGTGTCCCTCACCTTGGAACGAGAGAATGTAGCGACGCCTTTGGAGATCAATCTGAAGCGCCAAACCATTCAGGTTTACACCGCCAAGGACATCAACAACCGCCGGGAGTTTCCGGTGGACGACGACAAGATCGGTTACGTGCGCCTGACCCAGTTTGGCGAGAAGACCGGCACTGAGTTGGAGGAAGCGCTCCGCAAGCTGGAAAAGAATGGCATGAACGCCCTGGTGCTCGACCTGCGCGGAAATCCGGGCGGTCTGCTCGAGGAAGCGGTGGCGGTGAGTGAAAAATTTCTCAAACGCGGCGAGCCGATCGTGTCCACCAAGGGACGCAACCCGGCCAACGACGTGGAACGTAAGGCCGGGTCGGGACGGAAGTGGCTGGCGAAGGACCTACCCATGGTGATTCTGGTCAACGGCGGCAGCGCCAGTGCTTCCGAAATCGTTTCGGGCGCACTACAAGATCTCAAACGGGCGACGATTGTGGGCGAGAAATCCTTTGGGAAGGGATCGGTTCAAAGTGTGCTGCCGATGCCGGACGGTTCGGCGCTGCGTCTGACCACCGCCAAGTATTACACGCCCAGTCACAAGGTGATTCATGGTCAGGGCATCCTGCCCGATGTGGTGGTGCCCATGGATGATGATCAGGAAATCGCCATCCAGCTGACCCGCATTCCGGGCGGCAAGGATAACCTTGAACAGGCCTTGAAATCCTTCCCGCCGGAGCGCCAACAGAAGCTTCGGGAACTCTCGGAACAGCATCGCGATGCCCAACTGGAAAAGGCTAAGGAACTGCTCAAGGCGGGACCCATGGCCAAGGCGGCGACGGCCCAAGTTACTCCGGCCAACTGAGGTTGAGCCGGAACGCGGCGGCGGTGGGCGCTCGCCGGAACTGGGTGTGGTCATGCTTCTGGCTTTGGAGACCTCGTGCGACGAGACCAGTGCGGCCGTGGTTCACCAAGGTCGGGTGGTTTCCAATGTGGTCTCGTCGCAGATTCGTTTGCACGCGGAGTACGGCGGAGTGGTCCCGGAACTTGCGACGCGGGAGCATCTGCGAAACCTGCTGCCGGTGGCTCGGGAGGCGCTGAGCCAAGCTGGGGTGGCGGTGAACCAACTGGACGCCGTAGCGGCTACCCGGGGACCCGGATTGCCGGCCGCCCTCCGCGCCGGCTTCAATGCCGCCCAAACCCTGGCGTTCACCCTGCGCCGACCGCTTTACGGAATTCATCATCACGAGGCGCATCTCTATTCCCCGTGGATTCAGGGAACACCTCTCGCCGCTCAATTCGACCAGTTTCAGCCCAATGTCTCCCTGATCGTCAGTGGCGGACACACGCTGCTGATCTTGGTTACCGCCCCGCTGCAACATCGGGTGCTCGGCGGCACCCTGGACGATGCCGCCGGGGAGTGCTTCGACAAGACCGCCAAGCTGCTCGGGTTGCCTTATCCCGGAGGACCGTGGGTGGATCGGTTGGCGGCCGAAGGGAATCCCCAGGCGTTCGACTTTCCCCGGCCGTTGCTGACCGATCCCGGGCACGATTTCAGTTTCAGCGGACTGAAGACCAGTGTGCGGTACTTCCTGCAGAAGCATCCGGGACTGGCCGAAGATCGAAAGGCTCTTTGCGATCTGTGCGCCAGCGTTCAGGCGGCCATTGTGGAAGTGCTCGCGGCGAAGACCGTTCGGGCGGCGCGTCAAATGGGGGTTTCGCTGGTCACGGCGAGCGGCGGGGTGACCTGCAATTCCGGCCTGAGGCGGGAACTGGAACGCCGGTGTCAGCGTCATCACTTGGAGCTGCGCTTGGCCGCGCCGAGCCTGTGCACGGACAATGCCGCGATGATTGGGATTCTGGCGGAACGACAGCATGAGGCCGGGATGGCGCCGAGTTCGCCGGACGCCGAGGTGATTCCCGGCTGGTCGCTGGAGTGAGTGAGCTTGGGACGATGGGGTGATCTTCCGGGTCGCCGTAGTCGCCCCCGGCAGGAGGCGCCATCCTCCTTCGGGACACGTCCCGGGGAAACTAGCGCGTGGAGTTCTCTGAATGAGCGAGCGCCTCGTTCCCTCAGCGGCTACGAATCAGTGGCTTGACGTTTCTCCGCGGCTCGCTTCCGGTTGGGTTGTGCATTTTACCCGTCGCCTCCTCGCCTTTTGGTCTGGCGTCTGGGCGTTGATTCGGGTGTGCGGGGGAGAAGCGGTTCCTACGGCGGAGTTCACCGAGGGGTTTGAGCGGATTCGGACCACCAAGGGAACGACCGAAGACCGAGTCCGGTTTCGTTCCCTGGTGGATCTGTGGTGGCGGTATCAGATGGCCAGTAATCCCGAATTTGCCACTTATGTGGGCTTTACCGGGTTCAATGACCGGTGGGCGGATGTTTCGCGGGAAGCCGTGCAACGTCAGAAAGAGGAACTGAAACGAACTGCGGCGGCGCTGGCGACGATCGATCGCGCGGCCTTGCCAGCGAGTGAACAGCTCTACTTCGATCTCTTTCAGCGAATCATTCTGCTCGCGGAGGAAGGGGGCCGTTATCCGGAGGAATTGCTCGCGGTGAGTCAACTATCCGGTCCCCAACAGGAGTTGGCCCAGAGCCTGACCCAAATGCCCACCGCCACCCGGGCCGACTACGATCGCATTTTGGCCCGACTCAAGGGTCTGGGTCCGCGTTTGGATGGCGTGGTCGAACTGCTGCGGGAAGGACTTCAGAAGGGAGTGACCCCACCCCAAATCACCCTGCGTGATGTGCCGCGTCAGGTGCTCGACAACATTCCGGAGAATCCCCGGCACAGTCCGCTGTTCCGGCCGTTCGTGAACCTGCCGTCCAGTTGGTCGGAAGAGGAACGAGCCGCGCTCCAAGGATCGGCACTGGCGGCCATCACCAACGTGGCGTATCCGGGCTTCCGACGGTTCCATCGGTTCCTGGTGGACCACTATCTCCCGGGCGCCCGGACCAACATTGCCGCCACCCAGCTTCCGGATGGGGAAGCGTGGTACGCCTACCGCGTTCGTTCCCACACGACCACCCGCCTCACCCCGCAGGAGATCCATCAGCTCGGTCTGGCGGAAGTGAAACGCATTCGCCGCGAAATGGAGGCGGTGATAACCGAAGCGGGATTCAAAGGGTCGTTTCAGGAGTTTCTGAAGTTTCTGCGGACGGATCCGCAGTTTTACTACGCGCGGGGAACCGAGTTGCTCGCCGGTTACCGCGACATTTCGAAGCGGATCGACCTGGAACTTCCCCGTCTGTTTGGTCGCTTGCCGCGGTTGCCGTACGGAGTGAAGCCGATTCCGAGTTACATAGAGCGGGCCCAGACGACGGCTTACTACCAACCGGGCGCCGCTACCCAGGGACGTCCCGGAGTGTTCTTCGCCAACACCTATGCCTTGGACATGCGTCCCAAGTGGGAAATGGAGGCGCTAACGTTGCACGAAGCTGTTCCGGGACACCACTTGCAGATGGCGCTCGCCCAGGAGATCGAGGGCATGCCGGAGTTTCAGAAGCACGCGGAGATTGGCGCCTTTCTAGAAGGCTGGGCGTTGTACTCCGAAAGTCTCGGTCCGGAATTGGGACTCTACACGGATCCTTACTCGAAGTTCGGTCAGTTGACCTACGAGATGTGGCGGGCAATTCGGCTGGTGGTGGACACCGGCATGCACGCCCTCGGGTGGAGCCGTCAGCAAGCCATCGATTTCTTCCTCGAGAACTCGGGGAAGACCGCGCACGACATCGAGGTTGAAGTGGACCGGTACATCGTCTGGCCGGGTCAGGCGCTGGGCTACAAAATTGGCGAACTCAAGATCAAGGAACTGCGAGCCTACGCGCAACAGCAACTGGGCCAGGAGTTCGATGTGCGGGCCTTCCACGATGAAGTGCTGAGCCAGGGAGCCCTGCCGCTGGACATTCTGGAACCGCGAATCCGGGCGTGGGTGGATCGACAGGTCCGGTGAACCGTGCTTGTTCGTAGTACCGCCTTCAGGCGGCCCCTGGGGTTGAGTCGGCGCTGGGGGGACGGGATGAATCCCGCACTACTAACCCTATCCGGTTCGTGGCCCCAAGGCACATCCGGTTCACCGGTTTTCGCTCCTCTCAACTCAACATGTTGGTTCCTTCTCAGAGGAGAACTCCCGCCACGCAGGCGGTGAGATAGCAGGCGAGCAAACCGGCCACCATGGCGCGCAATCCCAGTCGAGCGAGGTCGCCGCGCCGTTCCGGTACCAGCGCGCCAATGCCGCCAATCTGGATGGCCACACTCGCGAGGTTGGCGAAGCCGCAGAGGGCGAAGGTCGCCAACTGATACGAGCGCGGATCCAAAGTGGCTTGGGCTTTCGAAAGCGAGAGGTAGCCGAAGAACTCGTTCAGGACGATTCGCTCGCCCAGGACCTGGCCGATGAACTGGGCATCCCGAGCGGGAACGCCCATCAGCAGCGCAAACGGAGTGTTGAGATAGCCGAGAATCTCCTGCAGCGGACGTTGGGTGGCCCAGCCGACTTCATTGACGACCAGACTGAGCAGGAAGTTGAGCAACGCGACGAGGGCGGCGAAGGACAACAGCATGGCGGCGACGTTGAGGGACAGCTTCATTCCGTCGCTTGCGCCCTGACAGATGGCGTCGAGTCCGTTCACCGTGGTTCGTTCCGTTGTGGCTTGGGCTCCGGCGGCGGTTTCGCTGACTTCCGTTTCGGGCCGCATGATCTTGGCGAGCATGAGCGCGGCGGGAGCGCTCATGACCGAGGCGGTCAACAGCATGCCGGCGGGAATCCTCATGGCGTCGCTGGTGTACACCGCGAGCACGCCGCCGGCGATGGTCGCAAAGCCGCTGGTCATCAGACAGAACAGTTCGCTCTGAGTCATTCGGGCCAGATACGGTTGGACCACGAGGGGCGCCTCGGTCTGTCCCATGAAGATGTTGGCCGCGGCGGCCAGCGTTTCACTGCCACTGGTCCGCATCACCCGCTGCATGGCCCACGCGATGCCGCGGACCACCAGTTGCAGGATGCCGTAGTGGTAGAGCAGGGAAGAGACGGAACTGACCAAGATGATGGTTCCGGTGATGGTGATGACCAGCACGAGGGAGTTGCCGACTCCGAAGGCGCGCTCCATGGATTGGGTTTCGGCCAGGGGACCGAACACGAACCGATTGCCTTCGTTGGCAAACGCGATGAACCGGGTGACGACGGTTTGGAATCCGTCGAAGACCAGGCGCCCGGGGGTGGTGCGCAGAATCACCAGCGCAATCAGGAATTGAAGCGCCAGTCCCCAAAGCACCACTCGCCAGGGAAATCGTCGGCGGTCGAAGGAAAGCGCCCAGGCCAGGGCGATAAAGGCGACTATTCCGACCAGGCTCATCCACCGTTCGCTCACGGGCCGGCAGGCTACCGACGCCGGAAAGCAGCACCAAGCAGGAACCCGTTGAGATTTCTCAGAGGGTCAGCGTCAGGTGATACGTCAGACCGGCAATCAGCGAGTGCTGCCCCCCGGGTAGATCCTTATTGCTGCGGACGAACTTCCCCGCGGTGCTTGGGTTTCGTCGTAGTGAACCACGGCGAGCCAGTGCCGGGTCCCTCCTGGATTGGGCCTGGGACGAATCAGCTGGGCGGCCGATTCGTAGGGGAATTGGGGATGATCTGGTCAATGATTCGGTATCGGAGTGCTTCGGGAGCGGACAGGACGAACATTTTGCCGGGCGGCAGTGGGAGCCAGTCGGGTGGCAGTTGGGCGTGTTGTTGCCAGAAGGCCGTGTACGCGTCCTGAGTGAGCTCGGTGTAGCGGGCGGGCGGTTTCCCGTTCACTTCCATTCCGTGGAGGACAATCACGGAGTCGGCAAATGCCTCCCGGGTGCCCGTTCCCGCCGCGAGCAGAAGGGCGCCCCCGGAACTGCATTCGCCTAGCGCCCGGGTGTTCACCGGCGACCGCAAACGGCCCATGATCCGATCAAGCGCCAGGGCGGCGTTCAGATCGCCCCCTGGGGTCATCAGATTCAATTCGATGGGGGCTACGGCTTGGTGGTCGAGAAAGAGCAGTTGGCGGATGATTCGTTCAGCGGATTCCGGGGTGATGTCGCCCGTGACGAAGATTTTCCGTTGGTTCAGGACCGGGTCGGCAAAGTCGATCGGGGGCGGTGTGGCAACAGGAGTTCCGGGCTCCAGCCAGATGGAACACCCGGAAAGTCCGACCACTAGAAGCAGTCCTCCCAGCACCGAGGTCGAAGATGGCGTCACGCGAACAGCAGGACCGAAAGCCAGCTCACAATCCAGTTGAGAGTTGAGAGTTGAGAGAAAAGAGGCACCGGGAGGGTTTAGCCGCAGATTTAACGCAGATGGACGCAGATTTCGGGAAGGAAGACGGTGAAGGACGGTTTGTTGAGCGGTGAAGCCGGTGTTGGAGTGCTTTCCAAATGCTTCTGCCTCCCTCAAAGAATCTGCGTCAATCTGTGTTAAATCTGCGGTTAAACTCCCCAATGCAGGCCGCAGGGAGACATTACGATCCAGGCGGCGGAGGAACGGATTGAGCGCGTCCCGCTTTGAATCCGGCGGCGTAGGCTTCGAAGACCCGGCGGATTTCGTCGCGGACGCGGCGGAAGACGGTCAGGACTTCTTCGTCCGTGCCCGTCGCATGGGCCGGGTCGTCGAAGCCCCAATGGTACCGCTCCACCTGACCGGGATAGGTCGGGCACATCTGATCGGCATTGCCGCAGACGGTGATCACGGTGTGCACCGGTTGCTGCAGGAACTCGTTCATGTGCTTGCTGCGATGGGCGGACAGGTCGATGCCGATTTCCTGCATCACCAGAATCGCCTTCGGATGGACATAACCGGCGGGTTTGGAGCCGGCGCTCTGGACATCGAGCAGATCACCGGCGGCCGCGCGGAGCAGGCCTTCGGCGAGATGGGAACGGCAGGAGTTGCCGGTGCAGAGAATGAGAACGGTAGGTTTGCTCATGGGACGGAACGGGAAAACCGGAGACTCAACAGCAGCCGCTCGGACCGCAGCAATTGCCGGAGCTGGATTCGAGTTTGGTGGCGCCCTTCAACAGGCCCCAACCGCCAAGAATCACCCGCCGGATGGGCTCGCCCGTTTCCGGATGTGTCGTCAGCGGTTGATCGTTCATGCCCTGTTGCAGTTCGTAATGCTTCACGGGGTCGCCTTCGTGGGCCGGGATGGATTCGTAGAGGTAGGTCATGACAGGACGGCAGGTTCGAGATGGGAGTGGGCCAGTCGGGCCAGAGCGTCAGGGCCGGTGGGTTCTTCGGCTTGCCAGGGAAGCCAGGCGGTGCGGTGGGCGTGAACTTCGACGACTTCGTGCAGATACCGCAGTTCGGTTGCCTCCCGTTGCCGCAACAGGGGATCACAGGTTCCGCAGTGGAGGAGACTTTGGTTGATCACCCAGCCGAAAGGTTCGATGTGGGCGCGGCGGAGGTCTTCTTGCAGGGCGGCGGCTTCGTGAACCGGCGTGGCTTCCGGAAGGGTCACCAACAACACGTGAGTGAAGGCGGGATCCCGGAGGCGTTCGAGTAACCGCAACACGGATTCCGGTTGGAGGCTGCTGCGGGACTGACGTTGCAGTTCCCGGTTGTAGGCTTCGCTGGCGTCCAACAACAGAAGCGTGTGGCCGGTCGGAGCCGTGTCGAGCACGACGAAGCGGTCGGTTCCGCGATCCACTTCCCGGGCGAAGGCGCGGAACACGGCGATCTCCTCGGTGCAGGGTGAGCGCAGATCCTCCTCCAGCAGCGCCCGGCCAGCGGCGTCGAGTTGGGCACCCTGAGTGCGCTGGACTTCCGCGGTGTATTCGGCGGTCTCCGCGATGGGATCAATTCTCCCGACGGTGAGACCGGCGACGTTTCCGGCGAGGGTCTGGGTCACATGGGCTGCGGGATCAGTCGTGCTCAGGTGCACCGCGTGTCCGCGCTGAGCCAACGCCACGGCCAGAGCGGCGGCGACCGTGGTCTTGCCGACGCCCCCTTTGCCCATGGTCATGATGACTCCGTGGCCCAGTTCTCCCAATTCGTCGACCCAGGACTCCAGGCTCTCCATGGCGGGCGGTTCCTCGGTTGCGACCGATGGGGCAACGGACGAGGAGGCAACACGCTCGTCCAAGAGTGCCCGCAAGCCGTCCCGTCCGAGAATGTTCATCGGACGCAGAGGAACCTGAGTGGTCGGCAGACTCCTGATGAACGCCTGGGCTTCGTTGAGCGCCGCTTGACCGCGTCGCTGCCAGGCTTGGGCCAGGGCGTCATCCGGGCAGGGCGTTTCGAACAGTCCGTTGATGATCAGGCGCTGATTCGCCACCCCGAGAGCGCGGAGTTCGGCGGCGGTTCGTTCGGCTTCGCGGAGGGCGGCGTGTTGGGGACGGCAGACCAACAAGAGGGTCGTGATGGTCGAGTCGGCCAGCGCCTGCACCGTGCGCTCGTAGATGGCGCGCTGTTTGGCCAAGCCGGCCAGTGGACCCAGGCAGCTGGCGCCGCTGGTGTTGTTGTCCAGAAACTGGTCCCAGGCCTTGGCCAGACTCATCAGGCGCAGCGTGTGTCCGGTGGGTGCGGTGTCAAAAACGATGTGGTCAAACTCCCGGGCGGATTCCGGATTCCCGATGAGTCCGGCAAATTCGTCGAAGGCCGCAATCTCGACGGTGCACGATCCGGACAACTGCTCCTCCATACTGCGCAGCGCACTTTCCGGGAGAAGTCCGCGCATGGGGCCGACGATGCGGTCCCGATACGCGGCGGCCGCTTCAACAGGATTGATATTGAGGGCGAGCAGACCGGGAACATCCGCAATGGGCGTCGGCTGACCGGTCAGGGCAGTCGCGAGCACTTCATCCAAATTCGAGGCGGGATCGGTGCTGACCAGCAGCACCCGGCGACCCGCTTCGGCGAGCTTCAGGGCCGTGGCGCAGGAAAGGGAGGTTTTGCCGACGCCGCCCTTGCCTGTGAAAAACAGGTACCGCGTGGCCGTGGTCGCGGTGACTTGATATCGCTCCAGGTTCACGCCGGGACCTTCTCCGACGGCGGGGCGGCGTTCAGCCACTCCTCCCGCTCGGTCTCGGTGGGGTAGCGACCCTTTAGCAGAAGCGCTCCGTCCCAGAACACGGCGGGCAGCTGCTCCACGCCCTCCTGATCGAGCAACCGGCGAACGGCCGGATTCTGAACGAAGGCGATCGGTTCCTGGCCCAGATTGAAGCGTTCGACGTGAACGCCGCGTTCCTTCAATTGTTGGAGCAGGGAGGCGAAGCTGACGAGGTTCGGATCCAGGTTGGGACCGCAAAGGCCGGTCGAACAGCACATGGGCGGGTCATATACCTGGATGGTTTTCACGAGATCAGACTATTTGGCTATTTGGCCAAGTAAAGCTTCGTATCGGACCGCTTCTTGGCGGAGGTCAGCCTTTATTTGGGAGCCTCTTGGCCGCGGCTTGGTAGGATGGACCGCTGGGCCGTCCCCGGTTGGCCAGCGAAGCCAGGCCAACCGGCGATCGCTGGTCAGCGTAGGACTCACGGGACGGGACTGCGTCTCACCTGGACCGGCAAGCATCTCTCGAGGAGGGCGCGGAGGGCGATTTAGCCGACAGTTGATCTACGCACTCGAAGAAGCTCAGGAGGCAGGGGCAACGCAGCCGGTAGAACACTTTGAGCCCGCGCTTTTCCATGTCGAGCAGACCGGCCTCCCGCATGATGGCAAGGTGCTTGGAGACGGTGGAAAGGTCGGAATCCACGAGGTCGCGTAGGTCGCAGACGCATTGTTCTCCGTTCTGAAGCGCTTCCGCGATGGCGAGTCGGGACGGATGGGCGAGTGCCTTGATGACGCTCACGCGCCGTTCGAGTCGGGAGGGGCCAGTCTTCGCCATGTGCGGGGTAACGATGGAGCAAGTCGGTGGAGGAGGGAAGCCATCTGCGGTAGGGATGGACCGCCGGGCCGCCCCCGGTCGGCGAGCGCAGCGCAGTCGACCGGCCTTTGCTGGTCAGCGCTGGAACATCCCTCGCGTCACCTATGCCCCACGTGCGGTCCATAGGGGCCGCCTCGGTGCGAATTGGGCGTCGCGACAACCGAAGCTGACCACCCATGTGCCGCGTCCCGTCGCTCCGCTCGGGTGCGCGGGGACGTCGCAGCGCAACGTTCCTACCGGGAAATCCTCTGACAAAATACCGGTACCCAGGTATTCCCAGACGTCACTCGCCTCAGTGAGATCATCCTCGACCGGTCATGAGTTCTTCATCCGCTTCCCCCGCTTCGCTCACCAGTCCGGTCTCGGAATCCAATCGATTGGGTTCGGTGGACGTCATTCGGGGGGTGTCGTTGCTGGGGATTTTGCTGATGAACATCGTCGGTATGGGGCTGCCAGATCCCGCCTATTGGGATCCTTCCGGGGCGGGTGGAGATACCGGGTGGAACCTGCGGGCGTGGATGATCACCAGCCTCTTCTTCGAAGGTACGATGCGGGCGATGTTTTCGATGTTGTTCGGCGCCGGGGTGCTGCTCTTCACGTCCAAGGGCGAGGCCAAGGAGGCCGGGGTGTCGGTGGCCGATGCGTGGTATCGGCGGACCATCTGGCTGTTCCTGTTCGGTCTGATTCACTCCTACCTGCTGCTCTGGCCGGGGGAGATTTTGTACATGTATGGCCTCATGGGGTTCTTCCTGTTTCCGCTGCGAAACTGGACAGCCCGGGGTTTGGCCACTCTGGGATTGGGGCTTTTGCTGACCGGTGCCGCAATGTCCCTGGCCGAGAACAGCCACGTCCTTCAGCAGCACGCGCTCGCGGAGGCCGCCGAGTTGGCCAAGGCTCGCAACGAAACACCCACTAAAGAGCAGACGAGCGCCCTGGAATTCTGGGAGGACAAGCAGAAGGAACTCAAACCAGATGAGGACACGCGACAGGCCTTTATTGACGGGGTTCGCGGCGGTTATCTGTCGGCGGTCGGCACTAAGGCGGCAGTGAGCTTTATGATGCAGACCGTGTTTCACTTCCGGTACAGTTACTTCGATGTCTTGGGCATGATGTTGCTAGGAATGGCGGCCTTCAAATGGCGCATCCTGCAGGCAGAACGGTCCACGGGATTCTATCTGACGCTGGTGGTCGTGGGTTATGGGATAGGGCTGCCGGTGAATTGGCATGAGACCATGACCTATCACGCCGGACAGTTCTCGGTGTTGAAGTACTACGAAGTCGGGCAGACCTATGATCTGGGCCGTCTGTCGACCATGACCGGACACATCGGGTTGATCATGTTGTTTTGTCGAAGCGGGGTGCTCCCGGGATTGCGTCGGGCACTCGGGGCAGTAGGCCGGATGGCCCTGACCAACTACATTTCGCAAACGCTAATCACGACCACGGTCTTTGTACTCTTTCGGCAATTCGGTCAGTGGGAACGTCACCAGTTGTACTTGCTCGTCTTCGGAATCTGGGCGTTCCAGCTGCTGTTGAGTCCCTGGTGGCTGGCCCGGTTTTATTTCGGTCCGATGGAATGGCTGTGGCGAAGTCTGACGTATTGGCGTCGTCAACCATTTCGCCGCAGTCCTTCCAGCGCTGGGGCGGGATCAGACGGATTGCCTGTTGCTGCGTGATTTTCCGGATGGCGCTTGCCGGCGGTCGTCGTTTGCGGAGGATCACGGCGTACCCATTCGCCTGATCTGCCCTCTGCAGTGCGAGTCACCAACCCATGAACGCTACACCCACTCCCGCCTGTTCCACCACCCCTTCGGCCCCCGCCGATTCCACCATTGTTCGTGCGGAGATCCACCCCGCTATTGGGGTCGCCCGGGTTGGCAATAGCGAAAGTGAATACTATCTGGCTCCCGAGGTTCCTGACCCGGCTCCGCAGGTTCCGGGATTCTATCGGGACGCCACCGGGGCGTTGAAGCGCGAGGCAGTGCGCTTTCGGATCTTCGGCTACAACGCGGCTGGTGAGGTGGTGGCGGAGTTGACGGCGGATCAGGCCGACATCGAGTGGACGGTCCACGTCGCCAACAAAAAAGCGGCTTGGTACGAGTTCACCCTCGCGATGGATATTCCCGAGGTGTTCAACGCGGAGGTTCAACCGGCGGCGCGGAGAAATGCCCGCGTACAGGGATCTGACCGCGACAAGTTGGTGATCGATCCGGGGCCCCGCTCTATCCGCGGATGCGGCACGGCAGGTGCCGCCTACCAGTTCGATACCGGCCGGTTCTTTGATCTCCCGGTGTATCTGGGGGAAGTGCGAACCGATGACGCGGGACGCCTGATTTTTCTGGGCGGTCGCGGGGTGTCCCGATCGGTCTATTCGGCCCCACCGTTTGATTTCGCTAACAACGATGGCTGGCACGACGACGTCTCGGATGGACCGGTGACTGCGCGGGTGGTTATCGGCGGACGGGAGATTCCGGTGGAGTCCGCGTGGGTCACCGTGGGTCCGCCGAACTACGCGCCCGAGCTGAAATCGGTGCGCACGATGTATGATTTGTTCGAGGACATGTCGGTGGGTTCGGCCGATCCGGGAACCGTTTCGTTCCAGGAGCATATTCTCCCAATCTTCGAGCGGATGTGTCGGCTGCAGTGGGTGAACCTGGGCTTCGCTGAACAGTTTGGCTGGAAGGCGCCGCAGGAGTTTGTTCGGCCCGAGTATCTGGCCCAGCTCGGAGCGAATCCCCAGCCAGCCAATCCCGGCAACGTCACCGCCCTGGCCGAGCTGCGAACCGAGATCTTCAATCACTTCCGAAACTACGCGACCAACAACGGCTGGCGCGGGTTGTGGCCGTGGATTTACGGCGACGCCATGGACATTGATGGCGCTCAGCATCGGGATCTGGCGCTGAGCAATCTGCAGCTGGCGCGGTTGGCCAAATGGGCCGCAGGAGATTTCGTGGCGGACTACTCGCCGAACCGCTCTTCGCCGGCGAACCTGGAGGCGTATCCCCTCGCTGAGCGGCCCAATCGATTGACTGAGGCCGCCTTGAGCTTTTGCATCGCCGATGCCTTTCATCCCGGGTGTGAAATCACCTGGGTGATTCGCAGTCACTTCCTTTACCGCAATCTTCCCGCGAATCCCAAGGATACCCAGCGGTTGCGGTACTCCCGCTTTCGTGTGCGTCCGGCGACGTTGCCAGATCCGGATTACGGCGACGTGTTGGATCCCCGCGCGGCCCTGTCGTCGGGCGGCGCGCTCAATTCACTCGGACCTGGTGGTCTCACCCGCTGGATGGCGGTTCCCTGGCAGACGGATACGGCGAGCTGTCGTTCGGGCTACGAGCAATACACCTTCGCCACGCCGACGTTCTGGCCGGCACGGGTGCCGAATCATGTGCTGACGGAAGCGGACTACAACCTGGTGATGAACGCGGACCTTCCCCTGGACGAGCGGTGGGCCGCGTTCCGGCGTCGTGCGAACTGGCTCCGGGATTTGGGCGGTGGTTTTGAAAGCATCGTTCGGATGATCACTGAGTTTGGATTGCTGGGTGTGGTGGAACGTCGTCCAGGACCAGGGGGTGAGTTTCCGAAGGTCCTGCTGGTGGAGATCAAACCTCCCTCAGTGAAACTGGCGGCGGTCATGAGCGCGAAGGTGTCAGCACCCGAAGCCAACGGATTGCCTGGGGATCCTCACGTTCCCAAACTGGCCCGACTGCGGAATCGCGCGGCGCATCGGCGGTGAGTGACCGGTCCCAGGAAGCTGAGGTCGTGGTGTTGGGAGGCGGCCCGGCCGGGGCGTCGGCCGCTCTCCATCTGGCTCGGAACGGCCTGCCGGTTGTTTTGCTGGAACGCTCGACTGAGCCCCAGTGGCGAATCGGCGAGACACTCGGCCCCTCGGCCCGTCCGATGTTGGACACCCTTGGCCTCCTGAAGGGTTGGTCGGCGGAGGGGCATCGGGTTTCCCCAGGCAATGGTTCCAGTTGGGGAAGCGACCCAATTCAATTTACCGATTTCATCGCGTCGCCCTACGGGTCGGGCTGGCAGTTGGATCGAGTCCGGTTTGAGAGGCGTCTGTGGACGGAGGTGGAACGACACGGGGTTCGGCTCCAGTTGGGGACCCGGATGACCCAGGCGCGGAGGGAGGCTGGGGTTTGGGACGTCGATTGGGCCGGGGTATCGACCTCAGGTTCGCTGCGGGCTTCCTGGATCATCGATGCGACTGGCCGCCGGGGCGAGGGGGTTCGCCGATGGGGGCGGGGGTACGAAAGTACGGATGCCCTGGTGGCGGTCTTTTCCCGAGGGAGGCCGTCCCAGCAGACTTCACCCGATCAGGAGGCTCGGACTTGGGTCGAGTCGGCTCCCGATGGCTGGTGGTACTCGGCCTTGCCCCCGGATGGGCATCGGCTGATGGCCTGGATGACGGATGCGGATCTGGTACGGAACTGGCCGGGTCGGGAACGGGAGGGTTTCGTGGAACAACTCCGGATGACGAAGCATCTGGGGCAGTGGGCCGATCCCGCCCGGTACCATTGGGACGAAGCTCCTCGAATCACGTCCGCTCAAAGTCGGCGCGCCCGGGTCGCGGTGGGCGACGGCTGGCTGGCGGTGGGGGATGCCGCGTTGTCCTTCGATCCGTTGTCTGCCCAGGGCTTGATTACCGCATTGCTCACGGGAATCCGCGGCGCGGAAACGAGTCTACGGTCCCTCCGGGGCGAACGGGAAGCGGGGGCGACGTACGTGGCCGGTCTGGAGTCCATTTGGAAAGACTATCGACGCCTCTTGTATGAGCACTACGCGCAGGAACGTCGCTGGAGCGACCAGCCGTTTTGGGCCCGACGGCATCGTCCGCCTGTTCCTTAAAGGTCGGCCAAACTTGGAGAGAGGAATTCGCCGAGGGCGGGACTAATCTGGAACACAGGAAAACAGGAAAAGGAGCGGAATCGAGTCGCAGTTTGCCGTAACGCTTTCGAAGGCGCAGGATGAACCCACGCAGGACTCGCCGTCTGCGCCCGGCTCCGTTATCGGTCGATGAACTCGCGTTTTAATCAGATTTCTTTGATGTCATGGACACGAACTACAGCACGGCTCAGGAGGCGATGTGGTCGGGGTTTTTCGTGTTTGGGTTGTGTTCATTGTGGGGATTGCGACTGCTCTTCCGCGGTCTGCGCGGTGACGTGTTTGATTCTATGGGTATCGCCGTTGCCTCGCGCGGCTGGTTCATAGTTGGTGGGATGTGCCTTCAATTGCCGCTTGCTGGTTTCACCCTGTTTGCTTGGAAACAAGGGCTGTTTGGTGCGTGAGCGAATCAGTAACAGGTGGCCCAAACGTTCCAGGTTCCTCCGCCTCCGCGAACTCCGCGTCCTCCGCGGGAGACCTTCCCCTGGGGTCGTGGAGCCGCTCACCGGTGGGGCGAGGTTTCCACCGAGCCGTTCGCATCCCGGCGAATCACGCCTCCCAACTCCACACACGCACGGCTCCGCGGAGCGTCGCCCCACCGGGATCAGCGTGAGCGGGTGGCGGCAAGCTTGAACACCGTGGGCCTTGGAGGAGGTGTCACGTTCGTGCCAAGATTTCTCGAATCGTTGTGCCCGCGATGCGTCTGTCCGCGGAGTGTCCCGCTCTCCCCACCGCTCGACAGCCGACGGGCGGAGTCGGTACCGTTTTACTTGTTCCCATGATTGCCATGAATTCCCAAAGATTTCTTTCGCGCGCCGCTTGGATGTTGGCCTTGGCCTTGACGGTTGGGGGCGTTCAGGGCGCGGACACTCCGGCTCCTGGTCGCCGCATCCTGGCCGGTGACGATTCGACCCAGCGACTCGGCATTGTGGGGGCGGACGGGCGTATGGAATGGGAGATCAAGGTCAGCGCCATTCACGACGCCGAGGTTCTGCCCAATGGAAATATCCTGCTGCAACAAGGCTGGACGAAGGTTCAGGAGGTGACCCCGGCGAAGGAGGTTGTTTGGGAGTACGACGCGGCCCAGGCGAATCCGGGACAGCGTGTGGAGGTGCACGCGTTTCAGCGTTTGCCCGGCGGCTTGACGATGATTGCGGAGTCGGGCCCGGCGCGGATCATTGAAGTCGATCGCAGCGGCAAGATTGTTCATCAGGTGAAGCTCCAGGTAGATCATCCCAATGCCCATGCCGACACTCGCCTCGTTCGGAAGCTGGCCAACGGGAACTATCTGGTGGCGCACGAGGCCGACGGTCGGGTGCGGGAATACGATCGCGCCGGCAAGATTGTTTGGCAGTACGACGTTCCGCTGTTTGGCCAAGAGAAGAAGGGTGGGCACGGCCCAGAGGCGTTTGGGAACTCGGTATTCAGCGCCACGCGGTTGGCCAACGGCAACACGCTGATCGGTTCCGGTAACGGGCACAGCGTGTTGGAGGTGACACCGGCGGGGAAGGTGGTGTGGAAGATTGAGCAGAACGATCTGCCGGGCATTACGCTGGCGTGGGTGACCCGGGTGGAACGTCTGCCAAATGGCAACACTTTGATTGGCAACTGCCACGCCGGTCCGGATCAACCGCAGTTGATTGAGGTCACCCCGGACCGCCGGGTGGTGTGGACCTGGAAAGACTTCACGAACTTTGGAAACTCGACTCCGGTAGTGGCCGTGTTGCCGCCGAAGAAGTGAGTGCTGGAACAGTTGAGAGTTGAGAGTTGAAAGTTGAGAGAAGCAGGTAAGAGGTAAGAGGTAAGAGGTAAGAGGTAAGAGGTAAGAGGTAAGGGCTGAGCAAATCCAGGTAGGCCAATAATTCCGACGAGGCGTTCACAACACCTTCAGATCCGATCATGAGTTCGCGTATCCCAGGTCCTTCGCTGCTGACTGCCCTTGTGGTCAGTGGGGCGTTGGCGGGAGCCGTGGGAGGGCAGACGCCGGCGGCGGATGTGGAATTCTTCGAGAAGCGGGTGCGTCCGGTGCTGGTGGAGACTTGTTACCGCTGCCACAGCGCGGAGGCGGACAAGTTGAAAGGTGGATTGCGGGTGGACAGCCGGGAAGCGCTGCTGCTGGGCGGAGATCTTGGCCCCGCCGTGGTGGTGGGGCAGCCGGAACAGAGCCGCCTTATCACCGCGATTACTTGGGGGGATCCGGAGCTTCAGATGCCTCCCAAAAAGAAGCTGAGCCCCACGCAGATTGCCGATCTGACTGAGTGGGTCAGGCGAGGGGCACCGTGGCCGGCGGAGGACACCGTTGTCGCGCCCGTGCGCAAGCGAACCTTTGAAGTGACGGAAAAGGATCGCCAGCATTGGGCTTTCCGGCCTGTGGGAACACCGATTCCGCCAACTCTGCCGGGAAAATCTGGAGTCCATCCGATCGACGCGTTCATCGAGGCGCGTTTGGTGGAGCGTGGAGTGCCCGCGGCCCCCGAGGCGGATCCCCGGGCTCTCTTTCGGCGGCTCCATTACGATTTACTGGGCCTACCGCCCTCTCCTGAGGATGTCGAAGCGTTTGCGCGGGATCCGTCTCCGCAGGCCTGGGAGGGCTGGGTGGACCGCTTGTTGCGGTCACCGCATTATGGCGAGAAGTGGGCGCGGCACTGGCTGGATCTGGTCCGCTTCGCTGAGACCAACAGTTACGAACAGGACGACGCGAAGCCCCATGCCTGGCGGTACCGGGACTACGTGATCCGCGCGTTCAACGCCGACAAGCCGTACGACCAGTTCGTGCGGGAGCAGTTGGCTGGGGACGAATTACCCGGAGCCACGGACGAGACGCGCATCGCGACGGGGTACTACCGGCTGGGCATCTGGGATGGTGATCCGCCCGACAAGGCCTTGGCTCGCTACGACGAGTTGGATGATTTGGTGGCGACCACGGGCCAGGTGTTTCTCGGACTGACCATCGATTGTGCCCGTTGCCATGATCACAAAATCGATCCGATTGGTCAGCGCGACTATTACTCGTTGCTGGCGTTCTTTCAGAACGTTTACTCGTTCAAAAACGGGGGGCCTACCGATGAGGTGTTGTTGTCGGATCCCGCCGAGCCCCGAGTGGGAACGAACGCCCCCGCAGCGTTGGTGGTGTCGGAACCGGGAGTCACACCTCCGAACACCCATGTTCTCCTACGGGGAAGTCCTGAGAATCTGGGTGACCGGGTCGAACCGGCGTTTCTCCAGGTTCTCAGCCCTCCACCTCCCCGGATTGTCCCGCCAGCTTCCGGGAAATCGTCGGGCCGCCGACTGGCCCTCGCTCAATGGCTGGCATCGCCGGACAATCCCCTGGCGGCTCGGGTGATGGTGAATCGAGTCTGGCAATATCACTTCGGGCGTGGACTGGTTCGGAGCCCGAGTGACTTTGGACTGCAGGGAGCCCCTCCGACACATCCGGAACTGCTGGACTGGCTGGCCCACGAGTTTGTGACGAACGGATGGAGTCTCAAGAAACTGCATCGGCTGATCCTGACGTCGCAAACCTACCGTAGGTCCACAACGCCCAGCCCTGAGGCCTTGGCGCGGGATCCGGGCAACGACTTGTGGTCGCATTTCGACATGCGTCGTCTGACCGCTGAGGAAGTCCGGGACTCGTTGTTGTGGGTGAGCGGTCCGGTGAATCGAAAGATGTTCGGTCCTGGCTTCTACCTGGCGCTGCCCCCCGAAGTGCTGGCTGGTCAGTCCGTCCCGGGTAAGGGCTGGGGGAAGTCTCCGGCCGAGGAACAGATTCGTCGGAGCATCTACATTCATGTGAAGCGGTCGTTGCTGGTCCCGCTTCTTCTTAACTTTGACCTCGCGGAACCAGACCGTTCTACGCCGGTTCGCTTTTCCACCACCCAGCCCACTCAGGCGTTGGGACTCTTGAATAGTGCATGGATGCAGGATCAGGCGGCCCGACTTGCGGCCCGGTTGCGTCAGGAGGCGGGAACGGAACCCGCCGAGCAGGTGCGTCGGGCGTGGTCTTTGGTGACGGGACGTCCCGCCACGGCCGATGAAGTTCGGCGCGGAGTGACTCTTATGTCCGATCTCCAGCAGTCCGAGGGTGCCTCGCCGGAAGCTGCTCTGGTCACCTTTTGCTTGCTGGCGCTGAACTTGAACGAGTTTCTTTATCTCAACTGAATCCGGTCTGTTATGTCGTCCTCCTCTCGCTCCCCTGCCGGCAGCTTTTGTCACCGCACCCGACGCGAGTTCCTGTGGGAGGCTGGGGCTGGCTTCACTGGTCTGGCACTTGCGGGCTTGATGGGGCGGGACGGAATTCTCGGTTGGGCTCAGGCGGCGGCAGCCCCGGGTGCCTTTGTGAATCCCCTAGCGCCGCGCCAGCCGCAGCTCCCGGCGAAGGCCAAAAGTGTGATTTTTCTGTTCATGTACGGCGGCCCAAGCCACGTGGACACCTTCGACTACAAGCCCGCACTGTACTCGCTCGATGGCAAGACCGTGACGGTGAAAACCTTTGGCCGCGGAGGAAAGAAGAACGAAGGGCGGGTGGTGGGACCCAAGTGGAAGTTTCACCAGTACGGTCAGTGCGGGAAGCATGTCAGCGATTTGTTTCCGCATCTGGCGACCTGTGTGGATGACTTGGCCTTCCTCCATTCCATGACCGCTGATTCGCCCATCCATGGATCGGCGATGTTGCAGATGAACACGGGAAAGATCCTCTCGGGTAGTCCATGTTTGGGGTCCTGGGTGAATTACGGACTGGGCAGCGTGAGCGAAAACCTGCCTGGATTCGCCGTCATGTTGGATCCGATCGGCGGACCGATCAGCGGCGCGAAGAACTGGTCGAGTGGCTACATGCCGGCGAGCTACCAGGGAACGGTACTGCGTTCAGCGGGAGATCCGATTCTGGATTTGCAGCGGCCCACGGCAACGTCGGGTCCCATGCAGCGGCGCATGTTGGACGCCCTGCGCGAATACAATGCGGAACATGCGGCGGCGCATCCGGACAATTCGAATCTGGCCGCCCGCATCGCCAGCTACGAACTCGCCTTCAACATGCAACGCTTCGCTCCCGAAGCCGTTGACCTCACCCGGGAATCGGCCGCCACCCGGGCCTTGTACGGCTTGGATGAACCTCGTACCGAGGAATTCGGCCGGCGTTGTCTACTGGCGAGGCGTCTGGTGGAGCGGGGAGTACGATTTATCCAATTGTACGCGGGTGGTGCGCACAACGATGACAATTGGGATGCCCATTCCGATTTGGAGAAGAACCACAACTTCCACGCGGGACGCACCGATAAACCAATCGCGGGCCTGTTGAAGGATCTGAAACAACGCGGACTGCTCGACGAGACCCTGGTGATCTGGGGTGGCGAATTTGGGCGTCAGCCGACGGCGGAGTACGAGAAGGGAACGGGCCGCGACCATAATGCCTTCGGCTTCACCATGTGGATGGCCGGTGGCGGGGTGAAGGGAGGGGTCAGCGTGGGTGAGACCGACGAATTGGGTTCTGCGGCAGTGGCAGACCGGCTACACGTCAAAAATCTGCACGCCACCGTGCTGAAGTTGATGGGACTGGATCCGAACAACCTGAGTTACTTTTACGGCGGACTTGATCAGAAACTGGTCGGTGTCGAAGGGGCGGAGACGATTGAGGGAATTATTTGAGTGGGATCGAGCGTTGGAAGGACCTACAGCGCGGTTCTTACTTGCTTTGGCATCCCAGCCAGACGGTCGGTCGCGGTGCCTCGCGACGAACGCTGGTGAACTGTCCGACCTAGAATTGCTGCAGGAAGCGGACGTCGTTTTCGTAGAATAGCCGGATGTCGTTGATCCCGTAACGAATCATCGCGATGCGTTCGATGCCAAAGCCGAACGCCCAACCGCTCCACACTTCAGGATCATAGCCGACACGTTCAAAGACGGCGGGATGCACCATGCCGCAGCCGGCAATCTCCAGCCATTCCTTACCCATCTTCTTCACGAGCGGACTGCTGAAATCGATCTCGAAGCTCGGCTCGGTGTAACTGAAGTAGTGCGGTCGGAACCGGAGCTTGACGTCGTTGCCCAGAAGTTCCTGGAACACTTCGGCCACGGTCCCCTTGAGGTCGCCTACCGTGACGCCGCGGTCCACGTACAATCCTTCGATTTGCTGGAAGGTGGGATTGTGGGTGGCATCGGCATTGTCACGACGGAAGACCCGACCCGGAACCACGATGCGCACCGGTGGCGCCTGTTTCTCCATCACGCGGATCTGCACCGAAGAGGTGTGGGTGCGCAAGAGCGGCAGCTTTCCCGGCCCGGTGCCGACGTAAAACGTATCCTGGCTGTCCCGGGCCGGGTGATCGGCCGGGGTGTTGAGGGCGTCAAAGCAGTGGTAGTCGTCCTCGATTTCGGGCCCGTCGGCGACCGCGAATCCGAGGCGGCGGAAGGCGCGAACGATGTCGGTGGTGGTCTGCGTGAGCGGATGCAGTTGTCCCAGCGCCCGGCGTCGACCGGGTAAACTAAAGTCGGTGGGATCCTTGGGGAGCGAGGACTTCAGTTCCAGTTCGGCCCGTTTCTCGGCCAGAATCGCCTCGAGTTCCTGCTTGGCGGCATTGATGGCCTTGCCCGCAACCGGGCGGAGTTCCTTGGCCAGGGAACCCAACTCCTTCATTAGAGTGGTGAAACTGCCTTCGGCCCCCAACGCGGCTCCCTTGGCTCGTTCCAAGGCGGGCAATTCACCAGCCGCCCGTAACTCGGACAGGGCGGCTTGTTTGACGGACTCGATCCGTTCCAGCAACGACATGCCGGAGATCATCCTGAAAGTTCGTCCGGATGTCAGCCCGAGAAATCCCGGACTAATTGCCCATTTCGTACACCGTGCGATTGGCTCGCTCGGCGGGATCGACCCTTGGCGGGATTCCCAGCGCATGGGCCGCAAAGGCCAAGCGGTCGGCTCCTTCGTCAATAACCTTGGAGGTGGGTTTACCGGCGCCGTGGCCGGCCCGGGTTTCGATACGAATCAATACCGGATTGCGGCAGGACTGCACGGCTTGAAGGCGGGCGGCAAACTTGAAGCTGTGCGCTGGAACCACCCGGTCATCGTGATCGCCGGTGGTGATCAGCGTGGGCGGGTAACAGGTGTGGGGCTTCAGGTTATGGTAGGGAGAATAGGCCAGGAGCGCCTTGAATTCCTCAGGGTTGTCGCTGCTGCCGTAGTCGCTGACCCAGGCCCAACCGATGGTGAACCGGTGGAACCGCAGCATGTCCATAACCCCCACCGATGGCAGGCACGCGCCGAATAGATCGGGACGTTGGGTCAGGCATGCGCCGACGAGGAGTCCGCCGTTGCTGCCCCCGGCGATGGCCAGGCGGCGCGGCACCGTGTACTTTTGGTCGATCAGGTACTCGGCGGCGCCGATGAAATCGTCGAAGACGTTCTGTTTTTTGAGTTTGGTTCCGGCCTGGTGCCACTCTTCGCCGTATTCTCCGCCCCCGCGCAGATTGGGAACGGCGTAGATTCCCCCCAGCTCCATCCAAAGCAGGTTGGCGGGCAGGAACGACGGAGTGACGGAGATGTGGAATCCGCCGTAGCCATACAGCAGCACCGGAGCGGGGCGTTGGCGGTTGAGATTCTTTCGATAACTCAGGAACATGGGAATCCGGGTCCCGTCCTTGCTGGTGAAGAAGACCTGTTCGGTCGTGTATTCGCTGGGTTCAAAGGGGACCTGGGGCGACTTCCAGACCGATACTTCTTGGTTGGTGAAGTCGTAACGGAGGATTTTCGCCGGCGAGGTGAAGGTGGTAAAACTAAAGAAGGTCTCGGTGGCATTCTGCCGGCCGCCAAAGCCCGAGGCCGTGCCTATGCCGGGCAATGGCAACACCCGTTCAAGCCGTCCCTGAAGATCGAAGATCTTGACCTCACTCTGGGCATCCTTGAGGTACAGCGCGACAAACCGGCCGCCGACCAGTCGAACCGCCTCCAAGGTGGCTTCACTTTGCGGAATGATCTCGCGCCAGTTGTCGGGTTCCGGCCGGTTAACGTCGATGGCGAGGAGCCGCCCCCGAGGAGCCAAGCGGTCCGAGTGAAAGTACAGAATGGGCCCCTCGTTGCCGGCAAAGTTGTAGCTGGCGTCGAACTGATCGAGAATAGGGACGACCGGGGCATCAGGCCGGGTCAGGTCTTTCAGATAAATCCGGTTCCGAGTATCAGTTCCCTGGGTGACTGGGATCACCAAGTAGCGTCCGTCCTCAGTGGTCAATCCGGTGAAGCCCCAATTCGGATGATCCCGGCGTTCGTACACCATCACGTCCTCGCTCTGGGCGGTTCCGATGCGGTGAAAGTAGAGCTTTTGGAACTCGTTGACCTTGCTCAGGGACTCGGATTCCGGGGTGGCGTCATAGCGGGAGTAGTAGAAGCCGCGTCCGTCAGCGGTCCAGCCGCAGGACGAGAACTTCACCCACTTCAGAACATCGCCCGTGTCCTTACCCGTGGCCACGTCCCGAACCCGCCATTCCTCCCAATCGGATCCCGCTACTGACAAGGCGTAGGCGATCAGGGTTCCGTCGTCATTGGGGGAATAGGCCTTCAGCGCGACGGTGCCGTCGCTGGACAGCGTATTGGGGTCCAACAAAACCCGAGGATCGTCGGAAAGAGACGTGGCCGTGTAGAGGACCGTCTGGTTCTGCAATCCCTGATTGCGGGTGAAGAAGTAACGGTTGCCCTGCTTTGTCGGAACTCCGTAGCGATCGTAGATGTAAAGGTCGGTGAGGCGTTTGCGCAGGGGTTCCCGTTGTGGGAGGCGGTCCAGGTACGCCGACGTCAGGGAGTTTTCGCCCTCAATCCACGCCCGGGTGAACGGACTGTTCTCATCCTCCAGCCAGCGATAGGGATCGGCCACGGATTGACCATGGTAAACATCCACCACGTTGGTGGTGGGAGTCCGGGGGTACGTAATGGGCGGATAGTTCACGGTGGGCAGCGTGACACAACCGACCAGGACGACCGCGACCATCCAGGCCAGGGTCGAAGTCCAACGGAGGTTCATCAGCCCCAGTAGTCCGAACAAACAGGTGGCGGTGCAAGCCGTCGTTTAAATTTAGCGGGAGTACTCAAATGAGGACTGTCGGAATCTGGGAAGATTCTGAAGTTGGTCCCGAGAGTTGATTGCCGAAGTGTCGGGTCAGAGTAAGGTCATCCAGGTCGGTTTGAAGAATTTCTCACAAACCACTTGAAGCGGAGACGTTCGAAGCTTAGGAACTCCGCGTCCCCTTTAAATCCGCCCGAGTGGGTGGATTGGCGGGCTTGGGCGGTGCAAACCGTGTGTCATCCCCAAGCCCGCTTTTTTCTGCCCAAATAGCTGAAATTTCGATGTTTCTGCGGTTTGGAGCGGATCGGGGCCGGGGCGTGGGAAACCGTTGGAGAGGGGCACTCTCGGCCCGTTGGCGGTTCGTTCTGTTGGCTCAATTCAGACGCCCAGTACTCGCGGTTCTTGTCCCGACGGAACTCGAGCGCGGTCGGCTCGGGAATCCACTTTCCCGGCGAGGGAGCTCCAGAGTATCCTTCCGCCATCAATCGTCGCCGGGCTGGAGTTGGTCCTGAGGACTGACTGGGCTTGGTGGGCGTCCGTCGTCGCAACGTCCTGATCACATGATTACCCAGCTTCCGCGCAGTTCCGGCAAAGTCCTCGGCTTCAAAATGAGTGGCAAACTCCACGATGCCGACTACCAGCACTTCGTTCCCACGGTGGAGACCGCCATTCATGCGCACGGCAAAGTGCGGCTCCTGGCCCACTTCGAAGATTTTCACGGATGGGATCTGCACGCTCTGTGGGATGACACCAAGTTTTCCACCAAGCACTGTGCCGATGTGGAGCGAATCGCCCTGGTCGGTGACAAGAAATGGGAGGAGTGGATGGCCAAGGTCTGCCGTCCCTTCACCCTGGCCAAGATCGAGTACTTTGACGCCAGCAACGTGGACGGAGCCTGGGCGTGGTTGGAAGCAGCCTGAACCTGGGCCTAACGCGCATTCCCCGTGAGCAAACCTTCCGCAGGCGGCCCCCAGTTCCATCGAGACTGGCGGGTCTGGGCCGGTGTGATCCTGATGTTGATCGCCATGCTGACCTACGTGTTTACCTTGGACGACTCCACCGCGCCGGTGCCGGTGCCCCCGGCGAGTGCCAATCCTTAAAAGATTGGGATGAACCGTTCAGGAGGTCAGAGTAAGGGCGGGAAGAGTCGGGAGTGTCCGCGCCTGCCGGCGCAAGGTGTCCGAGGGGCGTTCTCCGAATAGTTGACGATATTCCCCGGCAAAGCGGCCCAGTTCATTGAAACCAAACTGGGTGGCGATGTCCGTAACGCAGGCTTGTCCGGGATCGGATTGGAGCAGATTCCGGTGCGCGCGGGCGAAGCGCTGGAGCCGGAAGTAATGGTGCGGGGTGGTGCCCAAATGCTGTCGGAACGCATACTCCAAAGTCCGTCGGCCCACGTGCAAGGCTTGGCACAACTCGGACATCCCAGCTTGGTTCAGTTTCCCGTCCGCGAGTTCGATGGCTCTTCGGACCAGACTGGCCCGGGATGCCGGGGCCAGGGCGGGCGCTGTACCGTCGCGCAGCAGATCAAGAATTCGGGTGCACCAGTGCAGACCCAGTCGTTCGGCTCGGGATGCAACGGGCGGATGCGACAGCCAGTGGGTGAGTTCCTGAGCCAATCGGTCAACTTCGGTGGGATCCACCCGGAGCAAATGGAACGGCTGGGAGATCCAATGTGTCTGGTCGGGGGCGTACCAAGACGCGACCTCCAGCAGTAGCTCTTGGTCGGCCAGAACCATCAGGGTTTCGTAATCCGTTCCCGTCACCACCTCGGCTTCCTCTCCAGCTCGCAGACACGGGATCTCGTCAGGTCGCCGTTCCTGACCCCACCACCGGTTTGATCCCGAGGAGCGAAGTGGCAAGGCCAAGGCAAACACTCCGGGCTGAACGCTCGCTCGGATGTGAAGGGACACGTTCCAGGTGTCTCGATAGATCAACACCCGGCCACAGTTGAGGTAATTCAACTCCACCTGAAGCGGACCCCGGGTGATTTGGGTAATCTCGACTTCCCAGTGAGGTCGGGCGAGTTGGGCATGTTCTTCCACCGCTTCGGCACTCAGTCGTCCGAAGAAGCTGTTGGCCAATGGGACGCCTGGCTCGAGCTCGTGCGTTTTCTGCATATTCGGACTGGGGTTAGGTGCCCTTAAGTGGGAGGTGAACTGGGGAGGGGTATAAGGATTTCTCCATTGCCGCCTAACTCCAAGTACCAAACGAACGTTCGCCTGACCAGCGAACAGACCAACGGGTGGCGGGTTGGCCGAGGGGCTCCTTCGGACAGCCCGCCGCTCCCGTTGTGGAGGGCTGGTTTCGACAGAGGTGGCTCGCGCTCTGGGGGAAATGCCGCCATGGTCTCGGCAGTTCAGCCTTCTCGGTCATGACAACACCGGTCCAATCGTCTCCCCGCGACACCTACCTCCGCCTTCATCAAACGATCGCCAGTGTCGTTCAAGGGCAGGAGACCAATATCCGGCGGTTGCTGGCCGCTCTCGCCGGTGGGGGACACGTCCTACTCGATGACTTTCCCGGCACCGGCAAAACGACCTTGGCCAAGGTCCTCGCCAAAGCCCTCACGGCCCGCTTCACCCGAATTCAGTTCACCCCGGATTTGTTGCCATCCGATATCCTCGGCGTCGCAATCTTCAATCAGAAGTCAGCTGACTTCGAATTCCACGAAGGCCCGGTGTTCACCAACATCCTGTTGGCCGATGAAATCAACCGAGCCTCGCCTCGCACGCAATCCGCCCTGTTGGAAGCGATGGCCGAGGCTCAGGTGAGCGTGGAAGGAGAACGGCGGGCCTTACCGGAACTCTTCTTCGTTATCGCCACCCAGAATCCCGTGGAGTTTCGCGGCACTTATCCGCTGCCGGAAGCCCAGATGGACCGCTTCGCTCTGCAGTTGGAGCTAGGCTACCTCCCACCCGAGGTGGAAACCGAATTGCTGGGTGCACAGATGCGGGAGCATCCGCTGGAGCGGGTCCGGCCGTGCGCCACGGTGGACGACATTCTGGCCCTGCGCCGGGCGGTTCAGGAAGTGGAGATCAGCGCAGAACTACGCCGGTACATCGTGGATCTGGTGGCGGCGACCCGAAAGACGGCTGGCGTCCGGCTTGGGGCCAGTCCCCGGGCGTCGCTGGCCCTGATGAAGTCGAGTCAGGCGCTGGCGTTGTTTGATGGACTGGGTTGGGTGACGCCGGAGCAGATTCAAGAAATGGCCGTTCCGACTCTGGCGCATCGGTTGGTACTGGATCCGCAGGCCCAGTTCTCCGGACTGAATCAACGGACGATGGTACAGGACATTCTCCGGCGGGTACCGGTGCCGGTCTGAGCGGGAGCATGACCCATGTCCACCCGGGGCCTCTATCGCGTTTACCGGTGGCTACAACGGGTGGTCCGTTGGAGCCGACGCCGCTTTACGCCTGTGGGTGGATTTGTCCTGGCGGGGCTGCTGCTGGCTGGGGGCGCATCGAATCCTGAGCAAACTCTGGGTTTGCCGGTGTTTCTATTGTTGGGCGCCTTGCTCGCTTTGGCGGTGGGAATGGCGCCCTTCTTCCGGTTTCGGTTTGCCGTCGAGCGGCAGATTCCCCGCTTTGTCACCGCGGGCGAACCGTTTGCCCTTCGGGTCCGAATTCACAATCTCACCCGGAAACTGCAGCGCGGGCTCGAGTATGCGGAGGATCTCCGGGAACCCTGGCTCACAGGGGATGAGTTTGCCGCTCGTTTGCGCCCGGGTCGGGAGAACCAAAGTTTTCGGCTCGGAGCGGGACTCCCGACGATTCGTCCGGCTCGATCCCGTCCGGTTGCGCTGCCGGTGATGCCCCCGTTGGGTTGGGTGGAGGTTCAGGTGGAGTTACTGGCGTGGCGGCGTGGTCCGCTGGAATTGGCCGGTGGAATGGTCCTGCGAACCGATCCCTTCGGATTGTTTCGGGCCATCGCTCGCTTAAAGGCGCCGCAGACGGTCTTGGTGTTGCCGAAGCGGTATCCGCTTCCTCCGCTGTCGTTACCCGGGCAAAGCCATTACCAGCGGGGCGGGGTGGCCTTTGCCGCCGGGGTGGGCGAGACGGAGGAGTTTGTCGCGCTGCGGGACTACCGACGCGGCGACTCGTTGCGGCGGGTGCACTGGCGTAGCGCGGCCCGCTTGGGCGAACTCGTGGTGAAGGAGTTTCAGGACGAATACCTCGTCCGCCACGCCCTGGTGCTCGACACGTTCTGCGAACCGTCTCGAGACGGGCTCTTCGAAGAGGCGGTGGCAGTGGCGGCGTCGTTTGCCTGCACCGTGCCGGATCAGGAATCGCTGCTCGACCTGATGTTTGTCGCGCCGCAGACGGTGTGTTTGACCCGCGGTCGCGGCGTCGGGCATGCGCAGCAAATGCTGGAGGTCCTGGCCGCGGTGAAGCCGCTGCGTCGGCCGCATCTGCAGCCCCTGGAGGCGTTGCTGGTGGAACATCGGGTGTCGCTGAGCGGCTGTCTGTTGGTGTTGTTGGACTGGGACGAGCCGCGCCGGGCTCTGGTGCGGCGCTTGAAGTCCCTGCAGTTGCCGGTGTGGGTCTTGTTGCTGGTGCCGGCGGGCACGGTGTCGGCGTTTGCGGGCGGACCCGCGGAGGATCAGCCGGACCGGATCCTTTTGTTGGAGGCCGGGCGCGTTCGGGAAGGCTTAAGTCAACTGGAGGCCTGGCGATGAAGATCCTGCAATCCCTGCGAACCCGACCGCTCCTGGTGCCAGCCCTAGCCCTGTGGGGTTGGCAAACGGAGTTGTTGCCCTGGGCTTTGCTGATGGGCGGGTTGTTGGAATTGCCCCGCTGGGTGCGTCCGCGCCTGGACATCCCAGTCGCCGACTTCAATCGCCTGTGGAATTTCTCGACGCTCCTGTTCCTGGGCGTGGGGCTCTATTTGTTCCTGGCGCGGGAGGGGTTGTCTTCGGTGGGGAATATGGTGTCCAGCGAGACCCCAGGGGGAAGGTTGGATGGATTGCGCGTCATTTCCCAAACGGCGCTGGTCTTTCTGCGGTGGTTGCCGTTTGTGTTGTTCCCGTTCGTGCTCGCCTTCAGTTGGAGCCGCTTGGAGGCGCTCCCGTGGACCACCTTCTCGCTGTACGCCCGAGCCAAGGCGTCCCGAAACGAGGAGTCGGATTGGTCTACCCTGCAACTTCAGCCTCAGCATCCCTATTTGGTCCTAGTGCTCTTTGCCTCCCTGGCGGCGACGGGCAATCCCCAGGGTTACCTCGCCGCCTTCGTGGGCGTGGTGGCAGTGGCCCTATGGCCGTGGCGCAATCCACGGTTTGCCTGGTGGCAACAGCTGGGGTTGCTGGCCTTGATTCTCGGACTGGCCTATCCCACCCAGCGCGGGCTGAGCCAATTGCGGGAAGCCTGGCAAAACCTGGAAGGACGCCTGCTTCAAACCGCAGGTGCCGGGAACATGGATCAGTTTCGCACGGTGACCGCGCTGGGCGCCGTGGGACAAATCAAGCAATCCGGCGGCATCGTTCTACGCATCCGTCCGGCCGATACCCAGGCTCCGGGACTCCTGCGGGAAGCGGCCTTTAATCGGTTTCGCGGTCGGGCCTGGAGTTCCAGTCATCGGGACTTTGCCGCGGTAGGCACGGCCACCGAAGGCGATGTCTGGCGGGTCGTCGCCGGACGCCGGGTCACCCAGGTCTTCACAGTGTCGCGGTACACGTCGGGCGGCCAGGCACCATTGGCCTTGCCCGGTTCGCTGCTCGCAGTACGGGATCTGCCGCTTTCCCAAATTGAGACCAACTACCTCGCCTCGGCCCGAATTCAGGATGGACCCACGCTGGTCCAGTATCAGGTCGAAGCCGGCGAGGGCGGGGGCTTTGACGGACCGGTGGAAGCCGAGGACACGCAGTTGGAGACCCTGGCTCCGGCCGACGTGGAAGTGATCACCGAAGTGGCCGGGCAACTCGGACTGGCCGGGCTCAAGCCAGAAGCGGCGATCGAAACGGTGGAACGATTTTTTGCCTCTAGATTTGAGTACTCGCTGTGGCAACGACGACTGCCAACCACTACGAATGGAAGTCCGTTGGCGGTGTTCCTGCGACAGACCCGTTCGGGACACTGCGAGTATTATGCGACCGCCACGGTGTTGCTGTTGCGGGCGGCGGGAGTGCCGACGCGCTATGTCGTGGGGTTCAGTCCGGAGGCCCGCGGCGAGGAGTGGATTGCCCGGTGCCGGGATGCCCACGCGTGGTGTTTGGCGTGGGTGGCCGGGCGCTGGCGGGATGTGGATACCACGCCCGGTAGTTGGCGGGAGCGGGAATGGGCGCAGGCGGGGTGGTGGGAAGGAATCAGCGATTTGATCTCGGAAATTTGGTTTCGCTTCTCGGTCTGGCGACAGACGGGCGGCAACTGGCAGTTGGTGGTGTTCGCGGTGGCGGCCCTGGTGTTGTCGTGGCTGGCCTGGCGTCAGTTGCGGGGGAGTCGCTGGCGTCGCAGTCGACCCCCAACCCAGGAGCGACCGGTTGGACCGCCGCCTCCCGGATTGGACTCCGAAGTCTTCGAACTGATCCGTCACTGGGAACGGCGCCTGGATCCCCGTCAGCCGCCCGAAACGCTCACGACCTGGATCCGGCGGTTGGGTCTCTTTGAGCGGATGGACTCCGCGGCGCTCGCCGAAGCGGTCCTGCTGCATCAGCGCCTTCGCTTCGATCCTCGCGGATTGCCCCCGGTCGAGCGCGAACGCCTGCGGGAATTGGTGCGAAGACTGCGATTGACGAGCTGAAGTCGCCGGCGTTCGCTGATCCGCGATGCTATGGGACTTTGGTTCTTAATCGTCGATACCACGGAAGCGTATGCCGTGCTGCGGGAGCAGGCGGTGACCCGTGACACGTTGGCGGTGCTGGGAACCTATCGTTCCTCTACGGCCGCGCTCGAGGATCTGCCCCGTCTGGATCCCACGGGGACCTTGGTCACGACCGACGGCAAACTGTGGCGCGGCGTGACGGTTCGTCGGGCACCTGGCGGCGTGCGGCATCGACCGACTGATATGTGGAAACCCTGGCCGTTGTCTTTTTCGCCCGAGTGGTGCCCGGCGGCGGCTCTGGCTTTGGGTGGGATCAAGGACTGTCAGCCCGTGGAGCTTCATCGATGGATGCTGAAAATGTTGAGCCATCGCCGTCCGGTCAGGGGTTCCGTAGCCCTGGATTGGATGGCCTCGACTCCGACGGGGCGCATTGGGATTGAGGACTTCGTCACCCGGGAGGATTTGGAAGCGCGGGAAAAAATCGTCTCGGCCAACGAAATGAGGCCGGGCGAAAAGGACCTCAAGCTGTGTCGTTGGAAAATCGAAATCAGAAGGAAGTACTTCGACGAGCTCTGCGAACTGGCGCGGGGACTTCGCCCCTGTCCGCGTTCGGTGCTGTTGCTTCGCTTCCAGGCGTAAGCGTCTATTTCTGTCCCGGCTTGCAGCCTGACGAAGGGGCTGCTGGCGGAACGGTGGTCCCGCGAATCGGTTCGTCATCTGCGGAGGGTTCCCGCAGGGTTTGCGGCGCGGGAGGAGCCAATCCTGACAGATGTGTCGGGCGGTCGCCGACCGGTTTGAGCGATGTATCTGGTTCTTCCGTTGCTGGCAGCCCTGGCCTTTGCCTGGGGCTCCCTGGTGTTCAAACGCGCCTTTGCCGAGGGCGCGGGCGTGGTGCACGCCGTGGTGGTCAACAATGTGGTGCTGGGTCTGATCTTCTTTCCCTTGATCTGGTTGGAACCCCATCCGATTCCGTGGAATCGCTGGTACGAACCCGTCCTCACCGCCGCGACGTTCGTGGTGGGGCATCTGCTGAACGTGGTGTCCCTGCGGGTCGGCGATGTCTCCATTGCTACGCCTTTACTGGGTTCCAAGGTCATTTTTGTAGCGCTGGTGGGGCGGTGGGTGTTCGGCGTGGAACTCACCCCGGATCAGTGGTGGGCCGCCGGATTGGCGACGTCGGGGGTGATGTTGATGGGCCTGACTGACTGGCATGCCGGGGGCAAAATCGGGTTGACCACGGTCTGCGCCCTGGGTTGTGCCGGATCCTTTGCTCTGACCGACACCATGATTCAGGCGTGGGGTGGTTCCTTCGGCGTGGTGGCGTTCCTGGGGCTTCAATTTGCTGCGTTGGGGGTGCTGTCGTTGGCCACCTTGCCGTTCTTCGGTCTGCACTCGTTGCGGGCGCCTCGGGCGGCGTGGAAGTGGATGGGAGTGGCGGCCTCGTTGTCGGCGGTGCAGGCCATCATCATCACGGGCACGATTGCGGTGTGGAAGGATGCCGCGGGGGTGAACGTGGTTTATGCGACGCGCGGCTTGATGAGCATCGCTCTGGTGTGGCTGGTCGGGCACTGGATTCAGAATACCGAGCGCCATACTGTCGGCGGCCGGCGGATGGGAATTCGACTGATGGGCGGATTGCTGATCTTGGCGGCGGTAGTGCTCACCGCGCGGCAGGATCTCGCCGGGCGGTGAGGGTAGGGCGAGTAGGGCGACGCTCTGCGGAGCCGTGCGCGGGTGGAGTGGTGACGTGGCGATTCGCTGGGACGCGAACGGCTCGGTAGAACCCCGACCCACCGGGGAGTAGCCGCCGACGGAAGGAGGCGCCATTCCGTCTCGTGACGCGTTGATCGGAAGCTGGCGCGTGGAGTCGGCCAATCGAGTGAGCGCCTCGTCCCCTCGGCGGCTACGCCGGCACGGGTAGGGCGACGCTCCGCCGAGCCGTGCGTGGGACATGGGATTCGCCGCGACGCGAACGGATCGGTGGAACTTCGCCCTGCCATCACTCTGTTCAGGTCGGCGATTGACCGCGACTGGCTCTTGGGGTTGAACAGGGCGATGCGCATTTCATTCCCCTCGTGGCGAAGCCTTTGGTTGGGCGGCTTGGGACTCTCCTTGGCCTTCGGAATTCAGGCGGAAGTTAAGTTGCACCCCATGTTTTCGGACCACGCGGTCCTGCAACGGGACCTCGCCGTCCCGATTTGGGGCACGGCGTCGGAGGGCGAGAAGGTGACGGTCGAATTTGCCGGACAGAAACGGACCACCACAGCCAAGAACGGTCGCTGGCGGGTGGACTTGCGCCCGATGAAAGCGTCGGCCAAGGGCGGGACCCTGCGGGCCAGCGGTCCGACCAACCACGTGGACATAAACGACGTCGTCGTCGGCGAGGTCTGGGTCGCGTCGGGTCAGTCCAACATGGAATGGTCCATGGCCCAGAGCTTTCAGCCCGAAACGGACATCGCCGCCAGCTCCAATCCCAATCTCCGTCTCTTCACGGTCACCAAACGCCGTTCGGCCGAGCCGAAGCTGGATCTGGACTACGCTCCCCACGCCTGGGCTGTGGCGAGTCCAGACACCGTAAAGCGATTCTCCGCGGTCGGATACTATTTCGGCCGCGATCTCGTGGCAGCGCTGAAGGATGTGCCGGTGGGCATGATTCACACCAGTTGGGGTGGATCGCCGGCGGAGGCTTGGATGAGCGTCGCCGCTCTGGAAGCCGACGCCGAGTATCGGTCGAAGATTTTGGCGCCCTATGCCGAGAGCCGGGCGAACTGGGAGAAGTCAGTGGCGGCGTGGGAGAAGAAGAAGGCGGACGCGACGGCGAAAGGCGAGAAGTTCAATGAAGGACGTCCGTGGCAGCCGTGGCAGCCGGGCGAACTCTATGGCGGCATGCTCGCCAACATCATTCCCTTCGGTATTCGGGGCGCCATTTGGTATCAGGGTGAGTCCAACGCCGGCCGCGCCTGGCAGTATCGGCGACTGTTTGCCGACATGATCACCAACTGGCGCCGGGACTGGGGTCAGGGGGATTTTCCGTTCTACGCGGTGCAATTGGCGCCCTGGGACAAGAATCGGAAACGCGACCTGAGCGTGATTGCCGCTGAGATTGGGGAAAGCGATTGGGCCGAATTGCGCGAGGCGCAGAACTACGTGGCCGAAACCCTGCCGAAGGTCGGCATCGCCGTGATCACGGATGTCGGGGACAAGGATGACATTCATCCGACCCGCAAAGGTCCGGTGGGCGAACGTCTGGCCCGACTGGCGCGGGACGAAGTCTATGGCGAGGCGATTCTGGCCTACGGACCGCGCCTGAAGTCGGCCCAGTTTGAGGACGAGTTCGTTCAGCTGCGGTTCCGGGACGCCGGTCTGGGTCTCACGACCCTTGATGGGAAGCCTCCCACGGGCTTCATCGTCGCTGGGGCGGACAAGAAATGGTATCCGGCCACTGCCACGTTCCAGGGCAATCAGACCATCCTGTTACGTTCGGATTCTGTGCCTCGTCCGGTCGCTGTCCGCTATGGCTGGAATGATCATCCGTTGCTGAACCTGGTGAACAGCGACGATCTGCCGGCCTCTCCGTTCCGGACCGACAACTGGCCGGTGACCACCCAGGGCAAGTAGCCCGGTGCCCGAAATTCGCTGTCGGGGCGAACGCCATGCTTGGCGGGCGCCGCCGACTCCGTATGTTCTCCCTCAAGTCTGGTGCCCACTATGAAATTGCTTCGTTTGATTGCCTGGTTCGCCGCTCTGCCGGTTCTGGGTCAGGTCTTGGTTGATGAGTTCGTGGCCAACAATCCGCCGACGGCGAGTTCCCACGCGTCCACCGTGGTCAATGCCTCGGGAGACCTGATGGTGTCCTGGTTCGGCGGGACCAAGGAGCGGGCGCGCGACTGTGTCATTTGGTTGTCCCGGCTCGAGAACGGGAAGTGGACCCGGCCGGAGGAAGTCGCGCGGGGCGATCAGGACAGCCGGGAACAATGGGCCTGTTGGAATCCGGTGCTGTTCCAGCGCAAGGTGGGTGGGGATCTTTATCTGTTCTACAAGGTTGGACCCAGCCCTTCGACGTGGTGGGGTCGGTTCATGACCTCCAAGGACGCCGGCAAGACTTGGTCGAAATCCCGGCGGTTGCCCAGCTATGCCATTGGGCCGGTTCGCAACAAGCCGGTGGAACTGGCCGACGGGACGATCCTGTGTGGCGCCAGCACGGAAAACGGTGGCTGGCGGGTCCACATGGAATGGTTCAAGAACCCGTATGACCGCTGGTTCGTGGGTGACCCGCTCAACAGTTCGATGCAATGGGGAGCCATCCAGCCGACGATTCTGGTCTGGCCGGACCGCGGGATTCAGATTCTGTGCCGTTCCAAGCAGGGCAGTATTCTCGAATCCTGGAGTGAAGGAGATTTGCGCAAGTGGTCCACGATGCGCCGGACCCGGTTGCCCAATCCGAACAGTGCGGTGGATGCAGTCATGTTGCGGAATGGAAAGGCCCTGCTGGTGTACAATCCGTCCACGGACAACCGGAAGGAACTGGTGGTGGCCCGTTCGGATGATGGCTTCGACTGGACGCCAGTCCTGACCTTGGAGAAGGACAACATTGGCGAGTACAGTTATCCCGCGATCATCCAGGATCCGACGGGGATCGTGCATGTCACCTACACGTGGCGTCGGGAAAAGATCAAACACGTGGCGATTGATCCCGAGAAGCTGAAGTAAGGCGACCTGGCCCCGGGGGGGGAGAGAGGGAGAAAGGGTGAGGGGAGACACTGGGGACGGTGGAATGCCTTTCTATGGAGTGAGGCAGACCTTCTGCCGCTTTTCCAGGGGGCGCGTAGAGTCACCTGCCGACTCCCTTAATAAGTTGCGATTGGCCACACCTGCATGGACCTCGTCCCGGGAGGTTGTCTCCTGCGGAGGGGCGAATTTGGAAAGCCGGAAAACAGGAAAAAGAGCAGGTGAGGGGTGAGGGAAAGAGACCGAAAAGAAATGTCGGCTGTGGCCAACTCATACCGGAATTTCCATTCCCTCTGCTTCAGCGAGGAGCGTCTGATTTTCATCGAACGTTAAAAACTCCTTCGCACTGAGGTGCAATGCCGTCGCGACATGCAGGATATCAGCGAACCGATGTCCGTTTGCCTCGGTGTAACGCGCGCTCAAATTCTCGGCGATTTGATGCACATCTGACCAATCCACGGGCACAACCTCAAGTACCTTGGCTCTCAGATCCGACTGCAGGTCCTTCAGCATCTGGTTGGCCTCATGTCTCGAAAAGCCTTTGGTCCTGTCGTTGGAATGAAGCCGAACCTGCAGCCGCAACGACTGCCGAAACTCCAATAGCAGGAGGCTGGATACCGGGAGCGGGCTCCCCCGTCTTGCCATAAACGCATTGGCCCGGGGTGAGAAAACTTGCCGCCGGTAGAGCGAGCACAAGAAGGAAGTGTCGGTAAACGCAGTCATCCCTCCTCTCCTTCAAGCTCAGCCTCGCGCATGGCGATGATCTCAGTTTTGCTGAACACCCGGTCACCCCAAATGGCCTTTTGTCGTGCGGCAAAGTCCGGCATGGGCACTTTCTTGCCGCGCGCGGGTTGCATCGCAGTGAGCATCGCGATCGGCACCCCACGTTTCTCGATGCAGATGCTTTCGCCATCACTAAGCCAGGCTTCGAGCATCGCGAAGTTGTTTCGGAGGTCACGAACAGTGGCTGTCTTCATGTGGACATTCGCTGTCCACATGAGGTTTTTGTCAAGCTGATGGACCAGAGAACCGGATGAGTGAGAGACACCGAGCGGCCTACAAACAGGCTGCTCCAGGAAACCCGCCGGTTGCGCTCTCGTTCGAGGTCGAACACTCTTGGCGGTGCCTTATGAACGGCGACGTTCGGTTCCACGCGGTTTCGGCTGTCATGCAGATCGGGGGCGAAGCGGGTGGTGTTATTCCGGCACTGACCAGCGTCTTGAAAGACCCCAATGTGAATGTCCGATGGAACGCGTTGGTTGGGTTGAGAAGCTCATTTTCAACGGCAAGCGGCAAACCCTTATTCCGCCGGGCCGTCCCATTCCGGCCCTTGCCCAGTACTGGAACAGTGATCCCCGTCCAAGGTTGACGCTCTATCGAGGGGCGAGTGGTTCGGAGGACGCGGACTTGTTCTTGGGTCATTTCGAGGTTCTGGACCTCCCCGCGACCGACACTCTCAATGTCTCGACTCTGTGTGTCGTTGCCAATGGACAGATCCAACTTTGCGCGCGGGACAATCAGCGGAACGTATTTTTGGAGATCCGACGCATGAGGACCGAGGACGCAGAATGAGCCCGAACAATTTGCTCTCCATGGAGTTTGTCGCCACAGAGTGCGGCTTCGAAGCAGGGGTGGGCGGCGCTTCCAATGCCGCAGGTACTGCCGACTACCACTACGTTCTGTTTGGTCGGCAGACGGACGCGCAGCAACCAGAGTTCAGCGGCGTTTATTTTGAGTTCGACGGCCAAATGCATGGCGGGGTGGATCGAGTCGGCGCGATTACCGTCACCGATGACCGTGTGAGTTTTGAGCTACGGCATGGTCACCGGATTGTCGTCAGGAGCGGCCTGTCCGAGTCGCAGTGGGCCGGCTTTGTGAAGGGTATTCGGGACACGTTTGGAGATGACATCCTTCGCAAGGAATAAGATTGTGTCCCTCGAACTGCCGCTGGTCGCTGGATTCGCTGCTAGGCGTCGGTGAACTTGGGCATTGGGAATTCGAATGAGCGACTACCTGCGACCCTGGGAGCACTCTATTGGCCGTGCATTTTGGCCGATAATCTCCTTTGGCACCGAAGTTCCGGAGCTGACCTTTCGATCGGGGGATAAACGGCTGAGTTCGGTCGAGTAGTTATGAAACATTCTGTCCAGATCGTCGCCGGGATCCTACTGGTGGGCGTTGGTTTCGCCGCGGGCGCCGTTTGGGGAACTCGGCATGGTCAGTTTCAGGCCGCGCTTGAGGAGAACAAGGTGGCAGCCTCCTGTCTAAAGGCTGCGGATCTAGAGCTCAGTGCGGAGTTTCGGGAATACCTGAAGGGTCGGATTTACTACTACATCGCATCGAAGTTCCCGAACGATCAGAGTTACCTCTCTCGGACTTGGGACTTTGGACCAGTTGACCTGAACGTATTGAAGCGTCGGATTTACGCCAAGGATCCGACGTTCGACAGCGAGTCGTTTGATGGGGCGATAATCGGCCTCTCAAGCGCTGACCCGATCGCTCTGCAGGATTCGCCGCTGGCGCCGGGTTCGGGCAACGGGCGGTGAATTCTAGCGTGCTGGATTCCAGTTCTTTTCTCTCAGCTCTCAGCTAGCTGGTGGGGAGCAGAGGCGAAGTGCGCCAGTTGTAACGAATGGTGAGCAGACGAATGATCAGGATGGTCAGGGAGGAAACCAGGGCAGCGGCGGCGCCCGGGACTTCGATCAATCGAGTGAGCACGACGAACAACGTGCAGCCGCCGGCCGCGGCCAGGGCGTAGAATTCGCCGGGCTTGAAGAGGAGCGGTTCCTCCCGGGTGAGGACATCGCGCAGTACGCCTCCGCCCACCGCGTTGACCAAGCCCACCAGGATCGCGGAGGGAGCGGCCAGACCGAGCTTCAGGGCCATTTGGGTTCCCACCAACGCGTAGGCGGCCAGGCCCACGGAATCTAGGATGTTGAACACCAGCTGATACCGGTGCAGCCGATGGTAGAACGCGTGACTGGCGAGGCATCCCAACAGAATCATTCCCAAGTAGTGCCAGTCGCGCAGCAGCAGCGGCGGGCCGTTCTGGAGAAACACGCCATCCCGCAGGAGCGATCCGCCCAGTCCGGCGACGAAGGCGAGGCTGAAGACACCAATGACATCGTAGTGCCGCCGCATGGCGGCCATCGCGCCGGTGATGCTCAGGAAGAAACTCGCGACCAGATTGAACCAGAGAGGCAGGGTCAGCTCCGGGGCCGTCAAGACGTCGGGGAGCGTCTCACTCAGTTGGCTTAGTGGTTCCATTGAAGGCCAGTTGAGAGTTGAATTGAGAGTTGAGCGCAACCAAAGCCGGGGGATTGGCACGCCTTGCGTTCACAAAGGGACGAGCGGCGCTCCAGAGCGTCGCCCCACCGGGTTTTTTCTCTCAACTACCCACAAACCGGTTGAGAGTTGAAAGTTGAGAGTTGAGAGAAAAATCCTGGAATCCAGCACGTTAAGAGTGGCGACGGGTTTGTGGACGCAATGCGGATCCGGTTTACCGGTTTTGGCTTCTCTCAACGTTCAACTCTCAACTGGTCAGTGGCCCGACCCCTCAGGCTTCCCGCCAGCGTTGGGCGATGGGGATGCGGCGACCGACGCCGAACGCTTTGGTTGTGACCTTCAGTCCGGGAGCGGCCTGACGTCGCTTGTACTCCGTGCCATCAATCAGCCGGACGACTCGATGCACGGCGGCGGGGTCGAATCCGTCGGCAATCAACTGTGCGGGGGAACGTTCCCGGACCACGTACCCTTCGAGAATGGCATCCAGCACGTCGTACGGCGGCAGGCTGTCCTGATCGGTCTGATTCGGCCGCAGCTCCGCCGAGGGCGGTTTGGTGATGCTGGGTTCGGGAATCAGGTTTCGGCCCAAGCGTCGTTGGGAATCCTCGTTGATCCAGCGGGCCAGCCGATACACCCAGGTCTTCGGCACGTCGCTGATGACCGCCAGACCGCCGCACATGTCGCCGTACAACGTGCAGTAACCGACGGCCAACTCCGACTTGTTGCCCGTGGTGAGCAACAGGGAACCGAACTTGTTGGACAGGGCCATCAGGGTGACCCCGCGCAATCGCGCCTGGAGGTTTTCTTCGGTGGTGTCCTCGGCTCGGCCAGCGAAGATCGGGGCCAGTTGTCCCTTGATGGCTTCAAAGGGCGGCTGAATGGGCACCACGTCGTAGGCGATGCCGAGTTGCACTGCGAGTTCCCGGGCATCGTCGAGGCTGCCGGTAGAACTGTACTGCGAGGGCAGGGACAGACCGCGGACGTTCTCGGCGCCGAGGGCTGCAACAGCCAGAACCGCCACCACCGCGGAATCAATCCCGCCGCTGAGTCCGAGCACGGCCGACTTGAAACCGCACTTGTGCAGGTAGTCCCGGGTTCCCAACACCAGGGCTTCGTAGAGGCGTTGCTCCTCGGGAACGGAAGGCGGCGAAATCGTCGGGGCCGTGGCCAGGTCGAGCGAGATCCAGTCCGGGGCGAACGCGCGTCCCCAGGCGAGCAGACTGCCTTGGGCGTCGTAGGCGCAGCTCTGTCCGTCGAACACCAGTTCGTCATTGCCGCCCACCAGATTGCAGTACACGAGCGGAACCCCGCACTTGGCGGCGAGCTGTGACAGCATGGCGGCGCGGGTGTGTTCCTTGCCGAGATGCCACGGGGAGGCGGAGAGATTGACGAGCAGATCCGCTCCGGCGGCCACGAGGTCGGCCGCGGGATTGGGCCGATACCGGCGCTGATTCCAGAAGGCCTCATCGTTCCAGAGATCTTCACAGATGGTGAGTCCGAGGCGCCGTCCGCGGAACTCCACCGGCTCATTCGCTTCGGCCGGATCAAAGTACCGGTCCTCATCGAACACGTCGTAACTCGGCAGCAGGGTCTTGTGTCGAACGGCTTGGATCTTGCCATCGGCTAGCAGGGCGACGGAATTGGTTAGGCCGCGTCCCGGGGTGCGGCCGGTGCGACCCACGAAGCCGACCAGCAGTCCGGTACGACTGGTCATCGTCGCGAGGCGGTCGAGCGCGGCGAGATTGGCGTCGAGTAAGGCGGGGCGCTGAAGCAGGTCCCGGGGCGGATATCCCGTGAGCGTGAGTTCGGGCATCACCACCAAGTCGGCCTGCTCGGCCGCAGCCTGGTCGTAGGCCTTCCGAATCAGGGTTTCGTTGCCGGACAGGTCTCCGACGGTGGTGTTGATCTGCGCGAGAACGAGGCGCATGCGGATCAATTGAAGCCAAACTCCTCGCGCAGTGTGCGCTTACTGGTCTTGATCATGGCGCCGGGCTTGATGCCGTTGCGTTCGAACCAACCGGGCGCTGTTTCCAGCACGTACTGGATGGCCTCTGATTTCGACGGGACCGGGGTGACATCCTGCTTCTTGAGTCGGACAATTTCCTGAATGATTCCCTCGGCGTCGATGTAGGCGGCGTCGATGTCGAAGTCGACATTCTTCATGTAGAACGCGGCGCGTTGCGGTTCCGGGAACACGAAGAACATCCCCAGTTCGTCTTTGATCCCTGGGCGATACATCAGACCGGTGGCGAGTTGCTGGAGGGTTAGGCACATCTCCGCTTCGATTTCCTTCGGGCCCACCCACAGTTTCACGGTCGCGAGCCGGGGCTGGGCATGGTTGAGGTGGAACTGCCGCGGGGCATTGGTCGGGGCCGCCGCGGTGGCGGCCGATTTGGATTCGACCTTGGTCCCGTCGCAGCCCGCGGTGAAGGCCGCGAGAAATCCCGTCAACAGCAACAGACAGCGAAAACGCATGGGCAGAAGGTGGCGGTTCAGACGTCGGGATTCAATCCCTGCCGGAATTCTCCGACTGGGCCAGACTCAGCAGGCGCAGTCCGTCCAGGGTCAGGTGCGGATGCACGGCGTCGATTTCCGGGAGACCTTGGGCGATCAGGGCAGCGTAACCGCCCGTAGCGACCACGGGCAGGCGTCGGGTTCCCAGTTCTTTGCGCAGCGTGCCGATCAATTCCCGAACCAAGCCCCGGTATCCGTGTACCGCGCCCGACAACATGGCTTCCCGGGTGTTGCGGCCGATAACCGAGCGGGGCTCCCGAATGCGGATCTGCGGGAGCAGCGCCGTCTTTTCGTGAAGATAGTCGGTCATTACCGCCAGTCCCGGGGCGATGATGCCGCCCACGTAATTGCCGGCGCGGTTGACCACGTCAAAGGTGACGGCCGTGCCGAAGTCCACGACCACCACCGGGGCGCCAAAGCGGGCGCGGGCGGCGACGGCGTTGGCTAATCGGTCCTGTCCGATGGTGTGGGGTCGGGGGTAGTCGATGCCCACGCCGGTCAAGGTGTCGGGATTCAATTGATAGGCGGGTTTGCTCAACAGTTCGGTCACGGCGGCTTGGGCGGGCGCGGTGGCGGCGGGGACCACCGAACAGAGAGCGGCCCGGGTGGGTCGGCTGCGTCCCAGCCAGCGTTGGAGGGCGGGCAGGAGGTTTCCGGCGCGAACGTCCGCAGTGGCGAAGTCCCGCGAGCGCAGGATTCGCTGGTCGTTCGCCAGACCGATGTGCGTGTGCGTGTTGCCGATGTCGAGGAGCAGCATCATAGGGGAGAAGTTCCCAAGAGAGTGACGTCGCCGCCGACAATCCGTTCCAGTCGGCCGTGTTCAGTGCGAACGAGCAAGGCGCCCTGTTCGTCGAGCGATTCCGCGGTTCCGGTGATTTCCCGAGAACCGGTGCGAATACTGATTCGGTGTCCGAGGGTGGTGCAGCGTTGTTCCCATTCATCGGCGAGGGCGGCGAATCGCCCGGTCCGGACGTCCCGATACGCGGAATCCAGCTCGGACAGGAGTTGGGCGGCCAAGGCCGGACGATCGACCGATCGGCCTAATTCGCTGGCCAGGGAAGTGGCCAGGGACCGGACCGCGGGCGGGAAATCGCTGGCGTGGAGGTTTACGTCGAGACCGATACCGAGGACGATGTGGCGGATGTGATCCAGTTCGGCGCCGAGTTCCAGGAGGATTCCGCCGCACTTGCGTCCATGGAAGAGCAGGTCGTTGGGCCACTTGATGTCGGGCACGAGACCGGTGCTGTTCTGAATGGCCCGGGCGACAGCCACGGCGGCCATGACGGTCAATTGCGTGGCCGCCGAGGGATGCAGCGACGGACGGAGCAGAACGGACATCCAGAGTCCTTTGCCGGCGGGGGATTCCCAACGGCGACCCAAGCGACCCCGGCCTTGGGACTGGGCTTCGGCGAAGACGGCAACACCTTCCTCCACTCCGTCGCGGGCCAATTTGTCCACGATGTCGTTGGTGGATGACGTTTCGAGAAACACTTGGATCTCTCGGCCCAAGATGCGGTCGGCCGGCAGTCGAGAAATGAGGTCATCGGAATGCAAACGATCGGGCGTTCCGCGGAGCACGTAGCCTTGGTGCGGGCTGGCGGCGATGTCGTAGCCCAATTTGCGCAGTTCCTCGATGCGCGACCAGACGGCGGCGCGGCTGATTCCGAGATCCCGGGCGAGTTCGGCGCCGGAAGTTCCCACGTCACCGGTTCGGCGAAGCGCGGAAAGAATGCGGGCGTCGGGACTCACGGCAGAAAATCCAGGCCAAGATCCACGGCCGGGGCGGAATGGGTGATCGCGCCGACGGAAATGAAATCGACCCCAGTTTCGGCCACGGCGCGCAGGGTTTCCAGACGGATTCCTCCGCTGGCCTCAGTTTGGGCTCGGCCCCGAACCTGGCGGACCGCCTCGCGCAATTGGTCGGGAGGCATGTTATCGAGCAGGATGAAATCGGCCCCGGCCTCGGCGGCTTGGTCCACCTGTTCCAGGGTGTCGGCTTCTACTTCGACCTTGAGTTGCGGCCAGGCTTGGCGGGCTCGTTGCACGGCGGCCGCGATCGGATTGGGCGAGGCTCCGGCCAGGGCGGCGAGGTGATTGTCCTTGATGAGGACCAGATCGTAGAGACCGGTGCGGTGATTCGTCCCGCCTCCGCAGGCCACGGCGTACTTCTCAAAACGCCGCCAGCCGGGAGTGGTCTTTCGGGTGTCCAAAATTCGCGCCTTGGTTCCCGCCACCGCGGCGACGAAGCGAGCGGTGAGCGTGGCCACGCCGCTGAGGCGTTGGGTGAAGTTCAGCGCCACCCGTTCGGCGGTCAGGATGGCTCGGGCGGCGCCGCTGATTTCCAGGGCGACGTCCCCGGGCGCCAGACGTTGACCGTCCTCGGCGCGCGTCTGGAGTTTCAGGTTCGGGTCGAGTTCGTGGAAGGCGAGGCGGGCGAAGGCCAATCCGGCCAGGACCATGGATTCCCGAGCCCGCAGGACGGCGCGGGCGGTGGCCTCGGGCGGAACGCAGGCCAGCGTGGTGACGTCGCCGGTGCCCACGTCTTCCGCGAGAGCTCGGCGCACCGCTTCCCGAATCTCTGTTTCCTCCAACCGAATCATGGGCCGCAGGCTGGAACAAAGTGGCGATCGGGAAAACCAAAACGTGCAGCGGTCGAATCTGCGGATAACCCTCTCCGACTGAGCTGGTCCGCAGATTGGCGCAGATTTTTGGGGAACGGAAGGCAAGTCACTGAGAGCAGTCACCTGGTGGACGTCGTGGGTAGTGCGGAGTCGTCGGAGGTGCTCCGGCATGACGACCGCTAGCCCGGATATTTCACACTCTTTCTGCTGTGGCTGGCTGCAAGCCCGTCTGGCGGCGTTGGCTTCGGTTCCTCGCCGGACAGTTTGTCCTCATACAGCCCGGTTCGGAACCGCTTCGGCCGCCTTGCCAGACGGGCTTTCGCGGCGCCTCGCGACGAAAGCCTGTGAAATATCCGGGCTAGGTGCCGTACGCCGAGAGTGGCCATTAAAAGGGGATTTTGACTTTCAACAAACGAACCGGAAGGCGTAGGTTGATTCGAATCTCAGGTCAGACTCACGATGAAACTCAACACCGGCACTTTGGGGCTGCGAGCCATCAGCGTTCTCCCTGTGGCCATCGCGTTGGTGGTCTTGGCGTTTGCGGCTTTATTCACGCTCTTCGCGGTGCGTGAGTCTCTGTGGATTCTCGGCGCTGTCTGTGTCGCGCTCGTTGCCTGCGCCGTGATTCTGCTCCGCACCAGCTACCTCGCTTGGCGACGGCCAACGCCAGCGACTGTGCGGGAGGTTTTCGACTGGACCAGCTATGCGTTGATCGGCCTCGCCGTCGTAGCCTTCGAGCGACTGAACATGCCGGGCCGAGAGTGGGTGGCGTGGGGTGCGTTTGTGGCATCACTCATTGCGCTTACGGTTGTTGAGCCGTGGTTGAGGCGCTTCCTATTCCAGAAACTATTCCCGCAGGGAGAAGGCCAACAGTATGGCCGTGCGCCAGTGCCCGCTTCCGGCGGTAATCGGTGAACTTGGATGTTAGTTGACGAGTCAGCGCCTCGTCCCCTCGGCGGCTACGGTAGAGCGACGCTCGGCTCGGTGGAACCTCGCCCCTTACCGCTTACCCCTTACCCGTCTCCGCTTCCGCCTCAAAAGCGCTCGCGAATGCGGACCCGGAAGTATTGGCGGGCAGTGGTCGAGGGAATGGGAATGCGGACGCGACGACGGAGGTAGGTTCCAAGATCCTCGCCGCCGTAGGGTTGGGGCGCCGACACCACCGTCCAGTCCTTCAGGTTGGTGGAGATTTGCACCAGAAACTCCACTTGGCGGACATACTTGGCCACTCGGTAACTGAAGATACCGAAGCGCTGGCCGGATTCATCGACGACTTCCAAATCCGTATGGGTGCCCGGGCTGGCATCGCCGGCGGGGAGGGCGAATGAGTATTCCTCTAGATTGTTCAGGCCGTCCCGATCTGGATCAGCGTAGGGCGCCCGTTGAATCCGGGTTTCCAATCCCTTAGCGGAATCAATGTAGCCGTCGTAGGAGGTGACCCGGAAGCGCGCGGCGTACTGCGGCGATTGGAGCATGTTGTAGATATGGTCGATGACCACCGCCGACCCGAGTCGGGCTGGAAGAACGTACCCGCCGATGAATTCGTCCATGGTCAGCTGAATGCGGAGCAATCCTGCAATCAGAATGCCCATGAGCGCCTTGTCACCATTGTCATTGCCCTTGGTCAGGTTGAAGGGAGTCATGCCGGCATTGGGCGGCGGATCGAAGCTTTCAGTCGCGATTCGACCCAGCATGAGGTGGCGGGACAGATTGCGTTGCGCGTCACTGGCGGTGGAGAGTTGGCCCAGCCAGTAGTCGAGATCGGCCTGAGACGCGGTGCCGAAGGTGGTGATGAGCAGGGTGTAGATGTTCTGGATGAAGAAGGTGTTGTCGGTCTCGGCCGCCGGGAACTCGTAGTAGAAGACTTCCAGTGCGTTCTGATTAAAGGCTTGGCTCAGGGCGATCAATCCGTCGGACGGAGAGTCGGCGTTTTGGTACAGCCGGAGTCCGTCTTTCAGATCCGGGAAGCTTGGCGGAGCCGCCTGACCAGTGATCCAGGAGATTCCTGAGAGCTGCATGAAGGCATAGGATAAGGCTACCGGGAACACGGGTTCGGTCGCCTTGGAAGCCATCAGGAGGTTGTAGATCCATTCCGCTCGGTAGATCCACAAGTCGAGCACCCCGATCGCCTGTTGGGCGGCTTGGAATTCGGTCGCGGTGGGCGTTCGCTGGAAGAGGTCCAGATAGGTCTGGTTGATGAACATCACCTGATTGGTGATGGGGGTCTCGGTGAGGTTGTAAATGATGACCGAGCCCACATTGAAGAATCCGAGCGAACCTTCGCTGGGGGACGAGAGGCCCACGGTGAAGATCAGTGATTCCCAGGGGACAGTTCCGGGCGGGAAGAACGGAGGCGGAAGGATCGTGACCGGGATGGTTTTGGTCCGCTCGTTGGCGGCGAATTGAAGGACCCCGCTGGTGGCCACGTAGTTCGTCCCAGCGACTGCGGTCCCATCCATCGTAGCGTAATTGACTGTGAGCGGTTGGCTGGCGTCGCCGAGGCGGGTGACGGTGATCGAGACGGTTCCGCTGTCCGAACCGACGGGAAACTCGTTGCCGGCAAATTCGACCTGGGGCGCGCCCTGGGAGTCGTTCGCATAGAGCGTGCAAACGTCCCGCAAGACGCCATCGAGATCGTAGTAGAGGAAGTTGATCGAATTCTCATCGGCGGTGATGAGCTGAGCGCCGTATTCCGCGACGCGAACCAAGCTGCCGGGAACCACGAAGCTGGGATCGAAACCCTGTTCGGGAATGAAGCCGCCGGCGCCATTGACGATGTACGGGATGGTGGGCCCGCCGGTTTTTGGGTTCAGATTCTCGTCGGGATCGGGCATCTGCAGCCGCTCGTAATTATGCACATGACCGGTAATCACCGCACTGGCGCCCCAGGCCTGATACGGCCAGCGGGCAAACGTGTACTGGGAGTTCTCCGCACCCGGGGCCGAGTTGTAGGGAGGATGATGCAGGATCACGATTTTCCAGCGGGCGGTGCTGGCGGCGAGGCGTTGCTTCAACCAGGCAGCCTGGGTGGCCTTCTCGGTGAACTGACTGGGCGTGCCGTCTCGATTGGGGATCACTCGGTCGGCGGAGTATCGGCCGTAGGGTGTGGGCGAATCGCTGTCGAGAATGAACAAGTGGACGGAGCTCGGTCCGCTGGCCGTTCCCAGGCGGACATCGTAGAACCGCAAATTCTCGGCCTCTTGGAACGGCGCGAAATTCTCCACGTCGCCTGAGATCAGGCTACGCGTCCAGGTTTGTCCGACCGCATTGTCGGCGAACGTGACGGTGGTGTTGGGCGCGAGCGCGGTTCCTTGCCGCAAGGCGTTGCGCAGATACTGCTGGTAGCCGGCGCTCTTGGCGATGTTATCGGGCGAGGGCAGGGCGTCATCGGCGACATCGGCGTAGTCGTGATTGCCCAGGCAAGGGATGAAACGGTTGTAGGCCGGCGCGCCGGGCGGATACGGGTACTGGGTGGGAATGGTCGTGGACTTCGGGTAAATGTAGCCGGTGAAATTCTTGCCGATGTTGACGTCGATGGTGGAGGCCTCGCCGAGCACGTAGTTGTTGTCGCCGGACGTGACCACGAAGTCGGGATTCCAGCTGCGAATCAAGGCGCCGACGCGATCCACGGGGAACGTCTGATCGGCCAGGGTTTCCCCGAAATCACCAATCAGCGCGAAACGGATGGCGCCGGGTCCAGTGGGAGTGGTCGGGGCGCCGATGCCCCGGGCGGCGAGTTGGGTCACGGCGAGTCCGGTGCCGGTGGCGGCCAGGCGGACGAAGTCGCGGCGGTTCAGGCCATGATGACTACCGGCGGCGTGCGAGTGCGGTTTCGGGGAGGAGTTCGTGTTCATCAGGTTGCTGCGAAGGTGTCGAGGTATGGGAAATTTTCCAGAGCGGAGCGATTCAGGGCAGAGGATTTTTGGAGGAGCGGAACAGGCGCCCAACGAGAGTGGCCAGCAGGAGTACGGGGACGGCTAAGGTAGTGATGCCGTAGCGCGACACCAAATAGGCTCCAATCAACGCACCGACGGCGTAGCTGGACCAGACGGAGGCGGCAATGGTGGCGGCGGATCTGGCCTCCCGGGCTTCTTCGGTGGCGCCGCGTCGCCGATGCAGCCACCAGCGGACGCTGCTAACGGCCAATTCGGTGAGCATGCCGGTAACAAACGTGGTGTGGACTCCGGTGTGGTTCACCTTGCGCAGCGCGGCGTTCTGCAGACCCATGGCGGCGGTGGCGGCGGTCGCGGCCAGGAAGAACCCGGAGGGATTCGCCTCCAAGGAGAGCGGGCGGGAGCTGGTTCCGGCCACGGCGAGGAAGAGCAGGAGGAGCACAATCTCGACGGTCAGCACCTGGGCCAGGACTCGCTCCCGCGAGGGGGGTGGGGAACTGGCCGAAGAAGAGGCCTCGATCCAGCCCACCCCGGCGGCGGTGAACAGGACAAATACCGGAATGACAAAACCCCGGCGCAGGGCCTCCCCCCAATGACCCGTGGCCAGGGCGACTCCGAGGCCGGTGCTATTGCCGGACATGTGGGCGGTGAACAGACCCAGAATGACCAGGAACCCGGCGGCGTCGACGAAGCCGCCCACCGCGGACAGGACAGCTGCCCAGCGGGAGTTCGATTCGAGCGCGGAGGGGTTGGTCCCGGGCACCGCGCCACCGTGCCGGGCAACGCTTGCTTCGGGCAAGGGATTCCGCACCTTGGCCAAGCGGCAGTGACCGCCGCTTCCGGAGCATGCAGACTCTGATTCTTGTTCTGGCGATTCTTATGGGGCTTACCAGCGCCGGCTTTTTCGCCGCAGGTTGGCTGCAGGTATTGAGCTGGGACGAAGGTCAGTTGCCGGAACTGAAATGGCCGGTGGGATTTCTGATCGTCGCCGATGTCCTGTTCACGATGGGCCTGTTTACCCTGTCCTGGCTGGTGGTGACCCGGGCGCGACGGGATTCGGCGGCGAGGCGTTTCTTGTTCCTGGGCGGCTCCGGGCTCGTCGTCACGGTGGCGTTAGCGGCCACCTATGTTTGGATGGGCAACTGACTTTTTTTCTGCGTCTTGACGAATCGAGCGCGTCGTGGAGTGCTGAACCACCATATGCGTGCGCTGCTAGCGGATCCTGTTTCGTCACCTCCTGTTCCCCCTTCGGTAGGCCGGATGACGGATCGTTCAGGGCGCTCTGTTTCCTGGGTCGGCCGGCAGTTTTGGCTGGGTCTGGTTTTGCTGGGGATGGCAGCCCGGACGTGGGCGGGAACGGATGTCTGGGATCGTCTCACCGACGTCACCTTCCTTCGTCCCGTGACTGAAGGTCGAGGTGTTCGGCCCCATGCGGGAGCCGGTGACGCCCCGCTGCCATTGGTGGTGCCCGTGCAGACGCGGGTGATCAGCGGTGACGGATCGCAGGCGACCAATTTCAGCGTACTACTGGGGGACACTTTGATCACTGCGCCGCCGCTTCCGGCGGGAGGCAATGCCGGGTTTCACCTCGTTGTCTTGTCCCGGACCAATTTGGAAGTGCTTTCGAATTTAAGCTTTGGCACAGATGCCACGAGCCAAGCGACGCTGGCGGGAATGTTCCAGAACTCTCTGGGCCCGGAAGACCTCGTAATCCTCTACACCATGGGAGCGCCCATTCCGGGTGGAACTGGGTCCTGGGGTCTGACGCAGTTGCCGCAGTTTGGGGCCCAGGAAACCTTTTATTCGGCGGCGAACGGACAGTTCACCAGTGTGTACGCGCTGATTGGCAATCAGGGTCTGAACCCCGGGGCCGGCTTCGAATTGAGCAGCACGGCGAACTCGCTGACCACCGGACAAATTCAGGCGGTGCTGGCTCAGGACGTGAATGGGAACTATTTCCCGGTCCAGCCGTCGTTTGTGACCATTTCCACCTCGACCGGTCCAAACTCGTCGTCGGTACAGGTCAGCACGTCCCAGGGAACCGTCACCATTCCGGCGCCGGCGCCTCCGACCGGCACTCAAGGCGGATTCCATCTGGTGGTGTTGCGGCGCGATGCCCTCGATCAGATTGCGACCAATCCCGCAGTGATTCTCCAGAATGTGACCTTCGCCTCCAACGGGACGGACATCGGCGCCACCTTGGAGGCGTTACAAATCATGCAGGCGTACCTGTCCATTCTGGCGGACAGCCCCAACCCGGAACTGAATCTGATCCTGCTCTCCAGTTTTGGAGTCCCGCTGTTCGAATGCACCTCTGCGACCTGCAACGCGCTTCAGGCTATTGAGTACGCGTTCGATTTGATTGCGATTCGGACCAACCTGGTTGCCGCCACCGGGGGCGTGGTGGATTTCGATCAACTGCAGGGTCCGGGGTACTACTCATTGCTGGGAATCCCCTGGAAGAATCAGAACGTCGCCCCGAAGACGATTGAAGTGCGGTCCTGGACACCGGCCGGAGCGGGGGCCACTGGACTCAACGTGGTGCTACAACGCAATCCGAAGGGTTGGTTTGATCCAGTGGCGTCAGACACCGTGGGCGGTGTGGACTACCGGATGTTCAGTCTGGCGTACCAAACATCGACTCCCTGGCCAGTGGCGCCCAACGCATCCACGAATCCATGTCCGGAGGGCGATGAGGCTTGCGCGGCGTATCAGGCGCTGAGTCTCTACGTGACCCAACCCAGTCCGAATCTTGCCAGCATTCGCGAGGAGTACGTCAATCTCAGTGCCGAATTGTCGACGTATATGGACCGGATGTCGGCGGCCACCTATGGCGCGGTGAGCAACGGTCTCTTTTCGGAGGTGGTGTTCAGCGCCGTTCAAGGTCAGCTCACGAATGAGCTCTTTTATGCCATATCTGTGCAGAAGGTGTACACGCAGTACGAGGGTCTTCTGAATGACTTCGCGATCGATCAAAACAGCGATTTGGTGTCGGCGTTGGGCAATGTGAGCCAGCAGGTGCCGGTGCCAACCACCAGCAACGTGGGCTACGATCTGGAGGCGGTGGTCAAATTTTTGGTGCAATCAGCAGCGGCGATCGAGACGGATGGCGCCTCGAAGGCCGCACTGGGAGTTCTCAACGCGGTTTTGGGCTTTGGACTGGCGAAGAATCGCTCCCCCGCAGGCAACACTGAAAATGCTCTCTTGGTGGAGGCTTCCGAGCTCTCCAGCCAGATCCAAGGTTTGTTCAATAACGGCCTGCTCGGGATGGGAATTCTGTTCAAAGAACTCCTTTCTGATTGGGGAAAACTCCAGACGGTGGGGTCACTGGCCCAGGAACCGCCTGGCCCGGGAAATGGGTTTTCCTGGGGGCCGCAGACCGAAGGCCGGATCAATGCGAGCATGGTTCCGGGGTTCACGCTGTCGTTCTACCAATCCCTGATGAACACCATCTACCAACGGGTGGTGTTTGCATCGGTGCCGTTCTCCGATCCCAGCCAATATTGCTACCAGGACGATTGCACCACATCGCACTACGGCACGTTTTGCAAATGTCATAACGGAGTCTACTCGGCTCCGGCGTACGACTATCTGACCGTGCCCGAAGGCACCGACTACAACATCTACGTCATCGCCACCAGCGACATTCGTTATCCGGCCGGGACGGTAATCACCAACGATCTGGTTTCGCTCCGGGTTTATCTGCCGGACTTCCTGCAGGGCGTTGGCACATGGACGGGAATTTTGACCAACGCTCAACCGCAGGGATGGAGTGATTATCTGAATCCCATCGGTGGCTGGTGTTCCGGGGATCTGGTTCCGGCTCCGCAACCGGATGGCACTCTTCAATGGGTGGCGCGCGGCGAGTTGGGACGTCGGTATCAGTTGGAGCGGGCGTTTTCGCTGGGGGGAGAATGGTTGCCACAGGAGGAACCGTGGGTGGCGGGACCGGACTTCGTCACCTATCCGCCGCCCTTGGTGGAGGCTCCCCAACAGTATTTCCGACTGCGCCGGCTGGACTGAAAGGCGAGGCCGCCAGGTTACCAGATCACGTTCAACTGCAGTTGCCAGACGGCCGTTACGCCGGAATCGGGACGGTAGGCTGCGTTCCAATACAGCTGAACATCGGGCTGCAGCTTCATCGTGGGCGTGAGTTGCCAGGAGTAGAACAGTTCCACGGCGTATTCATTGGCGTGGTAGAGCTGCGGAGAACTCCGCGCGACCTGACTCCACACCCCGCCGAATCCCAGGACATCGCTGCTGGTGGAGGAGACAAGACCGGCACTCTGGAGGGGATCAGTCAGGGCAATTCCCGCGGAACCCTGCCAACCGACATTCTGGAGCGCGACCTGGGTGCCGCTGACTCCGAAGCGTCCAAAGACGCCCCAGGGCGACGTCGGCCCCAACTGTTGTTGGAGGTTCACTCCGAAACCCGCCTGCGTGTGGCCCTGAACGGTGGCGAGGAAGGGTTGCAGCCGATACGTGCCGGGTCCGAGTCCGAACACGTTGGTGGGAGTGAAACCGAGTTCCCCGAGATAACTCCAATTGTCGAAACTCAGTTCCGAAGTTGGTGCCTGGCCAGGGGTCTGGTTGTTGGCGGAAGTGCCCAGGAGCAGATAGATCAGCGACGAAGGCTGCCACTGCAGATTGAGGCCGAGATTGTTGGGCGGCAGGGGCAGGGCAGAGTTGTTGAGCAGCGCGTTGTTGATGAACTGGCTTTGGCTGTTGTTGGCGTAGGCGTTGACGTCGAGGTAATTCGCCTGATCGAGCAGACCGGCCACGAGGACCATATTGCCGTCGCTGGAGGCGAATTGCCCCGCCACCTCAGACATCCAGACCCCGCGAAAGCCGCTGACATTCGCCTGAGGATTCACCAGCGATCCGAGATTTGCCTGCGGCGTCTGCGAGCGACTGGTGGAGGAGAGACCCGTTTGGGCATCCAACTCGAAACTCAGCCACGTCGCGATCCCGGAAGGCGTCGTGGCGACTGACCATACTCCCTGAAACGTGGCGGCGTAGTACTCCAGCGTGGACTGACCGGCGACGGGATCCCCCAGATGCACCAGCGAGACACTTTGGAAGAGCGTTTCGCGGAGGCCGATTTGGGCGAGCTCCAGCTTGAAGTCCTGAACCCAACGGCTCAGGGGATCGTTGGGGAAGGTGGAGTCAGCTTGGAGAGCGTTGGTCCCGTAGACATCGATGCCTCCCAGATACATGGCCAGGGTGGAGGGTTGGGAGGGGAACCACTGCCAAGTTCCGGAGGTCGGGGCGGTGGTGCCGGTCGCGGCACTGTTGGTCACTGCGGACTCCTGTGCCAGTGCCAGCCAACACCCGAACAGGGCGACGAGTCGCGCCAAGACGTTGAACCGAGGGACCGTCACGGAGCCGGCGAGGGGACCGCAGCATCGAACGGAAAGATGCGGTTCCAATCTCGTTTCATACGGATGATGATCCAGCCTTTGCTCTGAGCTTCATCGTAAAGCGCCTGAGTGAACGTGCCGACCTTGGAGTCAGGCAGGCCCTCGGCCGGACCGTAAGCGAACTCGCGCGAGGCATCATCGTGAAGGACCAGCATCGCGAGTCGCTTCCCGGAACCGGCACCGGTGTACTCCAGCATCTGTTGATCGCCAGTGGAATTGCCAAAGGCGGCGTAAGGACGTCGGCCGATCATCAGGTGAATGCCTTCCGGCTTGCCTCCGTAGTTGTCATTGAGAATGAGGTTGGGCTGTTTGGTCAGGACCGGATGTCCTTGAGCGTCGTGGCCGTACTTGGTGGCTCCGGCCGAACCGACAACCTTCTCTCGCGGGATTGAGTAGAGATCCTCGGCAAATACGCGCACGAAGTCCTGGCCCCCGCCGGTGACGATGTACGTCTGATACCCGTGGGTTCGGAAGAATCGCAGAACTTCCAACATGGGTTGGTAGGCCAGTTCGGTGTAGGGCCGATTCCAGCGTGGATGACGGGCGGTGGCCAGCCAGGCCTTTACCTGTTGTTCGAAGACCTCAACCGGCATTCCTGAAAGAGTGAGAGCGAGGATTTCGGTCAGTTCCGCCGTGTGAAACTTGGCGATGGCTTCGCGGTCGCCCGCGATCACCGACTTGAAGGGTTCCCGGTCCTTCAGCTCGGGCCGTTCCGAGGCGAGTTGTCGGACCCGCTCGAAGCAATAGAGCACCTGCGTGTACATGGGCTGCTCCACCCAGAGGGTGCCGTCTTGATCGAACGTAGCGATCCGTTCGGCGGGAGGAACAAAGCTGGGGGAACTGGGATCGGTAGTTTCGGCGATGAAGTCGAGGAGTGCCTGTTTGGCGGGACCTTGGTTCCACGACGGCAGGGGATCCGATCCCGGATGGGTCGCGCAGCCGAAAGAAACCAGCAACGAGAGGCAAAGTGTCAGGATTGCGGTGGCACGCACGGATCGGAGGATGAGTAAGTTGGGAGTCTCGCCAAGGCGGATTTTTCTGACTGGCGATGTTGAACTTCCGCACGGCTTACCGTGGGGCGGTGGCTAAGGTTGTGGATTGGCTCCGTGGAGTCGGGTATCGTTGAGGTGAACCAGAGAGTTCACCAGCGGACGTCGGGAGATCCGGATTAGTCCATCAAACGGACGATCGAGTTCCAGAATCAGAAATAAAGCCCCGGAGACGGAGAGTGAGGCCAAGAATAGCGCGATCACGGCGGTGGCGTTGCGGGGAGCAAACAGACCGACGCTGCCCATGATCAGAGCCAGCCAGCTCACCACGACGATCAGCAACGGATGGGAAATGGAGCTGTCGGCCTGTTCGTACAACAGCCAGCGCATCTGACCCAACTCGGTGCCGAGGGAGATGGCCTGCGCCTTGAAGGCGCGTTGTTCGTCGTTGGCGGGCGTGAGAGCCTGAACGGCCTTGGGCAGGGCTTCGCTCCAGATCGCACCGGGATCCATCTGACTCCCGTCCATGCTTTCAGCCCACATCCGTTCGATCGCCCCGGTGACGGCCTGCCGCAGGAGGACCCGCACCGGTTTGGCCTCCGGGCCGTAGTTCAGCAGAACCCGATCCAGATAGGTGATCTTGGCTCCGAGTTGGATCACTTCCGCCTTCTCGACATCATAGGAACCTTTCGCCGAAGCGACCAAGATGCCGAGGATCAGGGCGCTCATGGTGGCGACCATACCCATGCCAATGCGGACGGACTCCTTGGTGCCGTCCTTTTGATGGTCGGCCGGCAGGAATCGTTGCAGGACGATTCCCAACAGACCGGCTCCAAACACCGCTGACAGCGCCAACAAAGAAACGATGTACGGATTCATCTAAAGGACCTGTCCCATTTACTTGGGAAACAGGAACTGTACCTGGATTCGCAGTTGCCAGTCGGGGCCGTACTCCGGCGTTTCGACATTGTAGAAGGCCTGGAGTTGCAGGTTCAGAGGCAGCTTTCCAAACCGTTGGATTTTGCCCACCCCTCCTCCGATCGGTACCGTCCATTTGTCTCCTCCATCAGCCTCCCAGTTAGCCGTGAGGATGGGAGCCGAGGTCAGATACCATCCATTGGGGAGATTGTAGTTGATGAAGGGCTGAATTAGGAGCGCGCTGACGTCTTCGTCGCCCCAGCCGGCGAACGACCATTGTTGATTGGCCAGAGCGCCGACGACCCACGGGCCTTGAATGGTCAGAGCCACGACTGCTGGCCCGGCGGTCCACATGCCGTTGCCCAACTGGGAATCGGTGGCGGTGGGAATCGTCATTGTTGGACCGATGCCCCAGATGAGTCTTCCGGATTTTGCCGGGGAGAGGAAGACTGTCGGATTGATGTCACCAAGGCCGGACGCGGGCGAGATTCCCGGGGCTGGGGAGGGCTGATTGATGATGGGAACGATGGTCCGGGTAATCAGATTCCAATCTTCGTTGAGGGAGATCGGAATGACAGGCTGGACATTGAGAATGTACTGAGTGACCTGCTCCGGACCCACGCCGAAGTTGAAATTGTTCTGAAAGGGAACGCTGATGAGTTTGGCCACCGGATTCTGGGCGGCTTTGGCGAGCTCTTCCTGACTTTGGGCGGCGCCGCCGCCGGTGTGGGGAGACTCCGCAGGCGCCAAGGCGAGTTGTTGGGGATAGTTGGCGGGGCTCGGAAACGTGTCAGCTGCGATCGGGAAGGACCCGAGCAGCATTCCGGCCGAAGCTGGGAAAAAGGCCAATGCAGTCAACTTCATGCGCTTTCTAGGCTAACGATCTGGTGCGGCCGACGGATACTACCCTTTGGTGAAGTTCGGGATCCGAGGAGGCCGGAGGTGATGTGGAATCACGGTACGCGCGAACAGGATGAGAAGTTCTGTTCGGGTCGGCGGTAAGTCGATTCCGGGTCATCACTGATCCGTCGCGGAGAGATGAGCGGTCAAAAAAACCGAAGGAAGAAATGGGGAACTGCCCTCTTGTGCGTGAGAACTTGAACCGGAAACCCACCCAGTTTCCCGGTTCCACCCCCCTCGACGAACGTAAGGACAGTTCCCTGAAATCTGAACCTTAACGGCGGAATCCGCCGCCGCCGCCGCCGCGGAAGCCGCCCCAGCCGCCCCCGCCCGAGCGGCCCCAGCTACTGAACCGTTGGGAACCGGTGGATTGGCCCCAGCTTTCCCGATTCATGTCGTTGTAACTTCCGCTGGAACGATTCCAATTGGACGAATCCCAGCCCCGGTCAGACCAGGACGAGGAGGAGGCTGATGCCGATTTATTCTGCCAACCGCTGCTGCTGTAGCTTTGGTAGCCGGATCCGGTGGGACTGTAGCGGTTGATATTGCCGTTTTTGTCCGTGTAAATGTTGCCGTTGTTCCAGGCCACTTTATTGCCGGTATTGGCGTTGCCGACGACGCCCCGATCGACGCTGGAGGACTGGCCGGTGTAGGCATTGCCGGTCACTCCTTTTTCGGCGGCCCCATAAACACCGGTGGAGGGATTGTAGCCAGCGGCCTGTTTCCCGGCGGCGTAATTGCCGGTGTAGGCATTGCCCGTGGCCCCACTGCGCGCCGCGGCCGTGGCGCCGCTGTTGGGGTTGTACCACGAGCCGGATTTCCCGGCGGCACCGGTGCCGGTATAGGGATTGTAGGCTGCACCGCGATTCAGGTTCCCGGAGGTTCCGGTGTACGGATTGTAGGTGGAGGCGTGTTGAGCGCCCCAGGAGGTTCCGGTGTAGGCGTTGTACCCATAGGCGCCGGTGGCGTGCACGGCAGTACCCCAGGAGGTGTAGAAGTTGGCGGAGTTGACGTTGACGTGGGAGTAGCTGTAGGCGCCGTAACTGTAGCATCCCCAATGCGGTTCATACCAACAGGCCGAACTGGCTCCGGCCGCGTAGCCAAAAGCAAAGCCCACTGCTGCGCCCACGGCCAAGCTGGCCCCGTATCCATAGGTGGGCGGATAACTGACATAGGTCGCCCCGACCACAACGGGTGGGTAGTAATAGCCCGTACCGTAAACGACGACGCCGGAAGGGGCGACGACCGTGCCGGCATACCCCGGGGTGTATCCCACATAAACGAACTGCGGCGTGGATCCGTACACATAGACGTAGGTCACATAATGCAGCGGATTGGAGACGGGAATCGTGTAAATCACGGATGGCACGGAGGTGGCAGCGACCCAGGGACCTTGGGCCGTGGAGGCTGTGAACCACACCCCGGATTGGCAGGCATAGTACGTGGTCGGGTTCACCTCCAAAACCGCAGTCGGCGTGTTGGTGGCGTACTGAAGGGAAGTGCCTTGAACCGGGGCAAACCCTGGGCTGCCCCCGGCGTAGTTGACCGTCAACTGGGCCTGCGATCGGTTGATGGTGGCGGTCTGCGGGATGGAGTTGGCAATCACCGCTTCTTGCGCCATCGGGGTTCCAGGAATGGATGCCAAGACATTGGACTTGGGGCCTTCCGGCGGGATCTGTTTGAACTGGGCTGGCAACTGATCTGGCGGCACATAACTCCAAGTCCCGTAAAGACCGGAAGACGAAAACCAGCGACCCGAAATCAGGACGTAGTAGTTAGCGTCGTCCAGATTGTAGAAGATGGCATTGTCCGAATTGGCGACGTAGAGCAGGTCGGTGCCCGGAAGCGACAACAGGTTTGCCATGCCATTGCTTTGCAGCAGTTCGGCGGGCGTCGTGGACACAAAGATGTGAAGGGGTGTTGCCAGCGGATTCTGGGGCGCGGCGTCCTCCACCTGACCTGTGGCGAGAGCAGCGGCCAAGGCAGCTGGGGCATCCGCCGGCGGGGTCAGATCCACTTGCCACGGGCCTTCAAGGGAAGGCGCCGAATACCAATTACCAGCTGCGTGAAGGTAGTAACCTTGATCCACCGAATTGGTATTTTGGAGCAGAACAGCGCGCGTGTTGGCGACGCGTTCGTAGTTCAGGATCAGCGGCTGGAAGACGGGGGTGCCATCCACCAGCACCAACAGGGAAGGTTGGGTGGTGTAGATGATTCTTGGTGGCGTGTTGAGGACGGGTTGAACCTTGGCTTTTTCCACTTCGGCCGAGACGACGAAAACCGATTCCAAGTGATCGAGCGGAATGGTCTTGGTGGCCTGGGGAAGTTCACTCTGGATGATGGCCTGGTATTGACCCTGTTGACTGCGCTGGGTCGGGAAGTTGACCTTGGAAACCTTGAAATCCTCCAAGGTCACCAGCCGATTGACCTTGTCGATTTCGGTACGGGCGTTGAAGAAGACGATGCCGTAGGTCTCGTTGGAGGTTCCGGCCGGTCGGACGGCGATTGCGAAGCGACCCTGAATCTGGTTGCCGGGCCATTGGGCGATTTGCGGCTGGTACACCGCGAATTCGAGGCCATTGGTGGAGAAGAATCGGGGCCAGCTGAGCGACAGCGGATCCAGTGGTTGGCCGGGAGTCAGGGTTTGAGCCTGAAGGAATCCGGCGAGCCAGAACGACCAGAGGATGATGGCCCCGAGTCGGGCGAGTCTGGAGGTGCGAAGAGAGTTCATGATAGGTAGGGACGCCAGAAACGGGAGGGAGGCAGCATCGCGATTCGGTGGCGTCAGGTTGAACTGCGGGTCTGGGACAAGGGTTTACGACTTCGAATCGAACATCAACGTTTTCCCAACAGGGCGGAGTTAGTTGTCGATGGGTGGTCCCGATGAATGCCGTTGGATGCGAATGGCCCGTTCATGGCGTTGATTCGCGGCCAGTCTGAAGGAGGTCTTGATCCACCGTCCATTGAACCTTGGTTTAAGAACCTGTCTGGAACGACCCTGCCAGGTGCAGGTGTTTCGACGGGGAATTCACGGTTCGGGATTGCCTTGGCGCCAGAGTCCCGGTTTGAGTCGGGTCCATCGAATGCGCTGTGCCGCCTCCCGTCTGATCCGTGTGCGTCTTTTGTTTTTGGGGTTGGTGCTCCTCGGCTGGGTGGGGTGTGCCACCAGCCAGACCGATCCCAAGAAGATCGCCCAGCGACGGGCCGAACGAGCCGTGGCCTTTGCGTCGCTCACTCCGTCTCAACAGGAGTTGGTCAATCGGGGGCAGATCCAAGTGGGAATGCCGGAGGACGCCGTGTACATCGCTTGGGGACGCCCGGCCCAGGTGCTCCAGCGCGGCGATGCTTCGGGGGAGTCGACGACGTGGCTGTACACAGGCAGCACCACCGATGAGTTCATCAATTGGAACTTCGTCGAGGCCCGGGGTCGGAATGGGGAGCGCTACCTCGACCGGGTCATGACCCGGGACTATGCCTTTCAAGATTACGTGAGCGCCCGACTGGTCTTCCGGGAGGGTAAAGTGACCCAGTGGGAAATGCTCCCGGCTCCGTCGCCCCGGACCATCATTTCGCCGGGCGGTCCGGTATTTTGAGGGCAGTGGTCCTCGGAAACTTACCCAGGTTTGCCAGGGAGTTGCAGCAGTTCGGCGGGAGCGGGTTGAATCTGATCCGCCAAGCCTGCGGGCAGATCCACCGCCTGAAATTGCCCGTCCGGGTTCTTCTGCACGCAGACCACGATCAATTTGCCGACGGCAACTTCTTCCACGGGACCCGGTTCCAATCGCCGAAAGCGAATCTGGTAGGTCAGCGCCCGGCGTTTCTTTTCGGCCACGAGCAGGTGGAGTTCCACCAGATCTTCGAAGCGCAGGGGACGGCGGTAATCACAGGAGGCGTGGACCCGGGGAAAGCCCATCGGCGGATGGGTGTTGGGGAGCACGACGGAATAACCCAAGGAGCGGATGAAGGCGTGTTCGACGGTCTCGAAATACCGAAAGAAGGCGGAAAAGTGCACAATGCCCGCCATATCGGTGTCACTGAACTCAACCCGACGGGTGGCTTTGAATTCGTAGGGCATGGGGACAAACGGCTTAGCTTTGGTAGAGCGCCTGCTTGAGTTCGTGAACGAGCACGCTGGTGATCGGGTAACGCTTCTCCATGTCCTTCTCGAGGCACTTCAGGACGATGCGCTCGAGATCGGCCGGGATGTCGCTGTTGATCTCCCGGGGTCGGATGAATTCCGAGCGATCCACCTGACGCCGCAGCACTTCATCGGCGTTCTCGCCTGGAAACGGTTTCCGGAAAGTGAGCAATTCGTAGGCGCTCACGCCGTAGGCCCAAATGTCCGCCCGATGATCTACGGGTTGCTTGAGCAACTGTTCCGGAGCCATGTAGGCCGGCGTGCCCGAGAGTCGGTCCTGCTTACGGGGCGGATTGGGAATAGGCTGGGCCAGGTCGAAATCAATGAGGCGCAGACTCCCGTTCCGGGTGAGCAAGACGTTTTCCGGCTTCACATCGAGGTGCATGAACCCGCGGTCATGAACCACTTCCAGGGCGGTGGCGAAGTCGATCAGCACCTGGGCGATGTTCTCGGTCAGCACCGGATCCCCGGCATTCATCAATAACTTAAGGTTGGAGCCTTCGACGTACTCCATCACCAGCATCTGCTGACCGCCAATCTTGCCGTGCTCGACGTAGCCGATGATGAGGTTCTGGTCCTGGCAGGCTTGGAGGGTTTCGCTGCCGGTGATGAACCGTTTGCGGTCGCCGAAGGCAAACAGGGAATCGTTGAGCATCAGCCGGACCGCGAAAGTCTGATTGGCTTCGTCGGTGGCCAGCCAAATCTCCGACTGCCCGCCCGAGTTGATCAACTCATGCAGGGTGTACTGTCCCAATTTGTCGCCCGGGGCCGCCATGTGTTTTGCGCGCGGGGTGCTAACACACGAGCCCGACGGGGGAAAGCCCGGGCTCACGGATTCCACGCTCGTCCTTAAACTTGGCGATGGACGGACGAGAGTCGAGGGATGAAATCATGTGGGTGGAACAACTTGCGACTTTTGTGCCAAGTGAAGAACGAATTTCAGCTGATTCCAGGGTGGCGGGTGCGGTGGCGACGGGTTCGGCGGTGGACCGAAGCCTGTTTGAATCTGGTTTATCCGCCGGTGTGCCAGATTTGTGAGTCCGAACCGGCCTCGGCCCGCTGGGGATACGTGGGCCGGCGGTGTCGTTCCCAAGTCCGTCGGTTGGAGCCACCGTTTTGTCACCGCTGCGGCCTGCCGTTTCCGGGTTCGATCACCCAGGCCTTCGAATGTGCCAACTGCCGGGAGATCGACCTGGCCTTTGAGTCGGTTCGGGCGGCGGTGTTGGCTGAAGGCGTTGCCCGGGAGATCATTCATCGGTTCAAATACGAAAACGGACGCTGGTTTGAGCCTTGGTTGGGCCGGTTGTTGGTCCAGGCCGCCACCCCGGTGCTAGCAAACGGGGATTGGGACCTGCTCGTGCCGGTTCCGTTGCACCCGGTGAAGCAGCGTCAGCGGGAATTCAATCAGGCGGAAGTACTGGCCCGACATCTGGCCAAGGCCCTGAACCGACCGGTCCGAACGGATCTGGTTCGCCGGCTGAATCCCACGCCCACTCAGACCAAACTCAGCCGGGAAGAACGCCAGGCGAATGTCCGGCGAGCGTTCCGGCGGATCCCGGGTCAGCGTTTGAACGGCGAAGCGGTGGTGATCGTGGACGACGTGCTCACCACCGGGGCGACTACCGACGCGGTGGCCCGCCAATTGCGCCGAATGGGAGCCGCACGAATCTGCGTGTGGGCGGTCGCCCGGGCCACCCTAGACGGCGTAGGTTGAGGGCCTGCCGAAGAATGGAATCAACGGGGATAAGCGAAGGTGACAACCAGGATTCGAATGAGTGTTGAAGGTTCTGGAGAGGTCTTGGCGCTCTGATCATTTCCGATGCTGGTAAACTCGGGGGCGTTCTGCTAACCCTTCCCCCAACCGAATCGCCAAGCTGGCGATCTCCCCACATGGCCTCCCGCCTCCTGAAAAAGAAAAGCGTGGTGCTCGACCCTGTTGAGCCCAAGGTGACACCGCCCCCGGTGTCGTCTGACACAGCGTTTCTGACCCGACCCAAGATCGATTCCCGCTCGCGCAAGCGCGACATGCCGGAAGGCCTGTGGTCCAAGTGCCCCGAGTGCGGGTCGCTCATCTACGACAAGGAGTTGGACGACAACCTAAAGGTTTGTCCCAAGTGTAACCATCATTGCCCGATTGGAGCCCGGGAGCGGATTCATTCGATGGTGGAGACCTGTTCTTTCGAGGAAATGGATTCCGAGATGGAGTCCGTGGACGTGCTGAAGTTCACCGGTGTGGCGAGTTACGAAGCGAAACTGGCGGCCAACAAGAAGAAGTCGGCGCTGCTCAAGGATGCCGTGGTCACCGGAATTGGGATGATCGGGACGCATCGGGTCGCGCTGGGCGTGATGGACTTCAGTTTTCTGGGGGGCTCGATGGGATCGGTGGTGGGCGAAAAGTTGACCCGCCTGATCGAGGCCGCGACTGACCGGGGATTACCGGTGATCATCATTTCTGCCAGCGGTGGCGCCCGGATGTACGAGGGCATGTTTAGTCTGATGCAGATGGCCAAGACCTGCGGGGCGTTGGCCTATCATGCGCGAATGAAGCTGCCGTACATTTCGGTCCTGACGCATCCGACCTACGCGGGTGTGATCGCCAGTTTCGCCACGGTCGGCGACCTGATCATCGCGGAACCCAAGGCGGAAATCGGGTTTGCCGGGGCGCGGGTGATCAAGGACACCACGCAGGCGGAATTGCCGCCGGGATTCCAGACCTCGGAGTTCCTGCAGGAACACGGCTTGATCGACGCCATCGTGCCGCGCAAAGAGATGAAGGCGCGGTTGATTTACTATCTGGACTTCCTGTCGAACAAGCCGGCCTGAGTCATTCAGGGAAGGCGCGGTCGGTTCATGGTTTCGGCACCACGACCCGATGAAACTGTTGGTCGGCCGCAGTGGTGGTCGATACCTGATAGCGGGCGGTGTGGTCAGTCAGCACCTGGGTTGAAACCGGAGTCCACACGGTTGGATTCAGGCGCGGTGACGCTTCAAGGAGTACGGTGCGGCCCTCCGCCCAATGGACGGTTATCTCCATGGGAGCGTCCGGAGCGGGTTTGCGGTCGACCGACACTTCGGGAAACCAAGGCCGCGTTGGCAATCCCGCAAACGTTTCTCCCCAGCCTGGAATGTCGGCGGGATAATGGACGATGGCGGGCAGCGAAAGCTGGAGGCGTTCGCCCGCTACGGGTGGCGGGCCGTCGACAAAGATGTCGCGCAGGCTTTCACAGCCGGAAAACGCGGAAGCGCTGATCGATTCTACGCTGGAGGGAAGATAGATTCGGCTCAGGCTCTCACATCCTTGGAATGCGTTGATTCCGATGAACCGGAGGCCGGCCGGAAGGCTGACCTCCTGCAAGCGGGTGCATCCCGAGAAAGCCGCGGGGCCGATCATGACCACCGACGGGGGGATTTTGATTTGGGTTAGTCCTCGGCAGTCGGCCAGAACGCTGGTGGAGAGTTCCGACAGGGTGCGGGGCAGAGAAATCGAACTCAACTGGTCACAGCCGCCAAACACATAAGGCCCCAATCGGCGGACGGAATCCGGAATTACAATTGAGCGAAGGGAGACACAGTTCAAGAAGGCGGACGCTTCGATCTCCTCCAGGCTCTCCGGGAGCAAGATCGAGGGGAGTTCGCCGCAGTTTTCGAAGGCGCTGGCGCCGAGGAACCGGAGTCCCGGATCCAATTGAACGGCCCGCAGAGGACATCCTTGGAAAACAGACCGACCTAAACGGACCACGGATCCGGGAATGGCAACTTCGGTGAGTGAACAGCCTTGGAACGCGCGATCGGGAAGGTTGGTCATGCCCGCCGGAAGGTGGACCGAGGTCAATCCCGTGACGCCTTGAAAGGCTCCGGTCGGGAGATCCCGAACCCCCTGAGGAATGGTGAAGCCTCCTTTAAACTGGAGCGGGACGTACACGATTTGGTCCTTCGCCCGGGTGAACAGAATTCCATCCACCGAACTGAAACTGGGATTGGCTGAAGCGACGGTGATGGCCGCCAGGTCGTTACAGTCGGCAAAGACCTCTCGGCCAAGAAGGCTCAATGAGTCCGGGAACCTCAACTCAGTAACTCCCGATCGACTTAACGCTTGGTCTCCGAGTTCGACCAAACCTTCCGGGAGAGTCAGGGATTCGAGCGCGGTGCACCCTTGGAAGGCACGGGCGCCGATCCTAAGGAGCGTATTGGGCAGACTGACATTGGTCAGTTGGACGCACGCTCGCAGCAGATTGGTGTTCAGTTCGGTCAGGCCCGGGGGAAAAACGATCCGGACCAGATTGGTCATATTTTCAAAGGCGGAGGCTCCAATTCGAGTCACTCCTTCGGGAATGACCAGTTCTGACAAGTTCCCGCAATTCTTGAAGGCTTCTGAGCGGATCTCGATGAGGGAAGCGGGCAGGGTGACGGCGGTGAGGTCGGTTCGATCGGCAAAGACACCGGTCCCCAAACGACGGACGGGTTGAACTCCCCACGTTGCTGGAACCTCCAAAATGGGGCCGGCGGGGGCTGAAATGACGGTGAGCGAGCCGTCCGGCTCCGACTGAAACCGATATCGATTAGAACTGGAGGTCACAGGGGGCTGCCACCAGACCCTGAATCCTTCGAAATTGGAGTTTGCGGCGAAGGTGGCCCTCGGGGGAGTGACTTGTCCTCCCAAATCCCGAATGACCACGGTGGCCGTCACCCGGTAATCCGAGAGTTCATAAGTTGCCGCCCCTGCCGAATCCCAAAACCGTAGGAACACTGTGGCCGTCCCCCCGGTTGGGACGCCCGGAACGGTCATCGTCTCTGACAAAAAGAAGAGACCATCCAAGGTCAGGGCCTGGCCCTGGTTCCCGCTGGGGTTCAAGTAATTCCCGTCCCCATCCACAATCGCCACTCTTCCGGTGCTTTTGGGATAAGGCGCTCCGTCCGCGGTCAAGATGAACGCCCTCTGAGTCGCACCGGGGACCGTGTAATTGTTGCTGGCAACGAACGTGCCTTGAGCTGAGGCAATAAATCCCTGCAGGAGGAGCGCGAACCAAACCAGCAAAACGCGGAGGTGCATCGGAAGGGGTCTGTTAAGACTGATCTGGAACAATGGCTACATCGACCGCGTTCCTATTTCCAGTTTGAATCTTGGGGGACTGATGGGTGCGCGAAGCGTTTATAGAGGTAGGAATGGGGGATTGACCCCACCCCTCCCTCCGAACCGGACGTGCGGATCTCCCGCATCCGGCTCTCCAGTTGGTGAGTCACCCGCAGGTGGCGGGACTGGA
>JAFLEF010000041.1 GCA_017309115.1 Verrucomicrobiota bacterium
AGCTCGAGCCGAGCGCTCCAGTCCCGCCACCTGCGGGTGACTCACCAACTGGAGAGCCGGATGCGGGAGATCCGCACGTCCGGTTCGGAGGGAGGGGTGGGGTCAATCCCCCATCCCTACCTCTATCTACTTCCGACCTCTCAGCTCTCAGTTGGCCTTCACCAGCGGACCACAAGTTTACCGCTTTCAATCGAAATGCTCTTCAATTCCTGAATCGGGGTGATGGTTAGGAAGCCTTGGGTGCCATCGGCGGGTAGGTCGGCCGTGATCACGCGGTTGGCTTCGTCCACGACCAGATTCGTCAGCGGAGCTCCCCCGAATCCGGCGGGCGGAATTCCGGAGACCTGCAAGGTTGGGACCGTGATGCGGACGTCATCGATCAGGAACGTTCCGGTCTGAGCGGAACTCTCGACTGTCCCTTCCCAGCCTTGAACCAAGATTCGCCAGCCAACGAGGTTCCCGACATCCACCGACGACGTGTCCCCGAAGTCGGCGAGGCGGGCTTCGACGGTGACCCACTCGTCGGAAGTCACGATGGACGCATTGCGGACATGGTGGATGGCACCGCCATTGGCATCGTAAAAGGACAGCCAAACCGCTGTTCCGGCATCGGCCAGCAGCGCCAGGCTGGCATCGCCCTTGAAGCGGAACGAAGCCACGGCGTTGGTGGGGAACGAGAAGGGCGTCACGGCGCTGGAGCGGACACTTCCCCAAGGGTATTGGCCCGGGGCGAAGTTGATGCCCAATTCCAGCGCCTTGCTGCCCTGCGCGGCCGGCGAGGCCAAGGAAGCCGTCGTGGTCGTGGTCGCCGGGCTGTTGACGTAAGAGTAGAACGAGCGGAGTGCGGCCGCGTCGGTGTAGTTTTCGAAATCGTCGATGAGCACCCGGGCAGCCGAAGGGGCGGGGAACTCGACCAACGGAACATTCCGCACCTGCAGGTCATCCAAGGTCAGCGTGGCCACATACTCTTCGATGGCGGCTTGGCTGCCGTATTGGAAGAAGGCGAATCGGTTGATCTGATTCAGATTCGGCAGGGCCACGGAGTTCCAAGGTTTCTCGAGGGTGCCGGCCGCGAAGTTGAAGATCTTCCAGTCGCCGGTTGTGGGTACTTCCGCGCCCCAGCGACCGAAGTTGCCTTCGGTGTCGTAGGCGTAGAGGTACAGATTGCGGAAGTCGCCGGCGGTGAACGCCGGATCGCCTTTGAGGCGGAAGGTCAGATACAGGCCGGTCCCGATGGCGATGGGTTGCGCCAGGGTTGGTCCGGAAACCGATTCCGTGGCCCATTCACCGGAGGCAAAGGTGAACTCGATCTTGAGCGCATTGGTTCCGAGCGATCGTGGAGCAACTTCCGGTGTCAGGCTGAGAACGGAACGGAGACTGCCCGTCCAAGCCGCGAGCAACTCTTCTTCCAGGGAGTATTCAAAGCCCTCGATCAGGCGCTCTTGGATGGGAGCCGGATCCGTGAAGGGGCTGTTCCCGATGCGAATTTCGTCCAGATAGATCGTGGCGGAGTAGGCGGGAATTGCCTTCTCGCTGCCGTATTGGAAGAACGCGAACTTCACCAAGTTCCCTAAATTGGGGAGCGCCGGTGAATCCCAAGGTTTCTCAATGGTGTTGGCGGCGAAGTTTAGAATCTGCCAATCGCCGGTGGTGGGAACGGGGGCTCCCCAGCGGCCGAAGTTGCCGCTGGCGTCGTAGGCGTAGAGGTAGAGGTTGCGGAAGTCCGCCGCCGCAAAGGCAGGATCACCCTTCACCCGGAAGCTGATGTATTGGCCGGGAGCAACCGACACCGGGGAACTCAGTTGCGGTCCGGTGACGGTTTCGGTGGCGAATTCAAGGGAGGTGAAGTTGAAGACTACGCGCAGGGCATTGGTTCCGACCGAGGCAGTTGCCACGGCATCGCTGAGTTGAAGTTGGGCACCGCTGCTGCCCTTCCAGGCGGCCGTCAGTTCCGAATTCCCGGCGTAATCGAACGTTTCGACCACGGATTCCACGATGGGTGGCGGTTCCGCCAAAGGCGTGTCGCGCACACTGACTTCGTCCAGAGCAATGGAGGCGGAATAGGCGGCGATCGCCTTTTCGCTGCCATACTGATAGAACGCCAATCGAACGATCTGGTTCAGATCAGGCAGGGCGGGGGAGTTCCAGGGCTTCTCAACGGTCGAGGCAACAAAGTTAAACACCTGCCAGGTTCCGGAAGTGGGTACCGGCGCACCCCAGCGCCCGAAATTTCCATCCACGTCGTAGGCGTAGAGGTAAAGATTGCGGAAGTCCGCAGCCTTGAAGGCAGGATCTCCCTGAACTCGAAAACTTACGTACTGTTGCGGCTGAATGGCCACCGGGGTTTCCCAAGTTGGTCCGTTCACAAACTCCGTGGTGAAGGCGACGGAGGGAAAGTTGAAGTCCACCCGCAGGGCCGTGGTGCCCAGGGCCTGGCTCGAAATGCCGTTGGTGGCGCTGACCAACGCGTTGGCACTGCCGGTCCAGGCGATCAGGAGATCGTCGGGAGAAGGATACTCAAAATCCTCCAAAGTAGTTTGGGCGTTTAATGCCAAACTGGCGGCCCCCAACAAAGTTCCCAAACCGACGATTCGCTTCAAGTTCACAAACGTTTCCCTCGCCGATTCGGGCCTGCCTTGTCAAGACGTGCGCCGTTCCCGGGCGCGGGTATCAAGAAACCGAGAGGCCGAACAAAACTGGTGATGTCAGCGCTTATCGATCGGGTCGACGGCAAGGGCCGTCCCCGCGCTTCCGAGCGAAGCGAACGAACGCGGCCATTGCTGGTCAGCGCTCCGGTAGGGCGAGGCTCCGCCGAGCCGTTCGTGTCCCGGCGAAAGTACGCGGGGGGAAACCCCACGTATGGCTCCACCGAGCGTCACCCCGACCGACGTTACGTGGGCGGAACTCCAGGGAGATGCCAGTGGGTTCCAAACCGCCAGCGTTCCCGCAGGAGCTCCACCAGATCATTCCAACTGTGTTCCTGCAGGATGGTTTGCAGGATTTCGGCGGCCTTCGTCTCCCCGGCGGGCGCCGAATGGAGTACTCGGTGCAGCAAACCGTACTTGAGCTGCAAGGGATGGCCCGCTGGTGGGCGCGTGCCAGTTCGACACCACTCGAGGACGGTCGCGGTGTCCGCCAACGCCAGGTCGGCTAGGCATTCACTGAACACTTCGGCCCGGGCCGAGTTGTCGAATCCCGGCGGTCCGAACACTTCGACACACTGACGGAACATGAGTTCCGCGGGATCGGGTTCCGGTTCGGTGAGGTCAGCTTTGAAGAGGACGCTCGTTTCGGAAGTGGCTGGTGGAGGGTTGGCGGGGTCGGTTGGAGGACGAGCGGATGCGGAAGTCGGATGGGGTGCGGCTGGCACCGTAGACTTCGGGTGCAGGTCCAAGCTGACCGAATGGGCGGCGGATTCCCCCGGTCGGCACAGCCGCCAACGGGCGGTTCCCGGGGACGTTCCCTCTTCGTGAACCAAGCCGAGCCTGAGGGTGACGGAAAGGGTTTCCCACGGGACATTCGGGTGAGTGTCGGTGAGGGCGGCGGCGATTTCTTCGCGCAGGGTTTGAATCGCGGCGGGAACTGGGTTCACAGCAGTAGCCTGACCGGTTCTTTGGCGAGGAACAATCCTGGGTGTTCCGCCCGACGGTGCCCCACGGTTCGTTTCCGGAAGTGACCTACGTTCGGCAGAGCCATGACCGGCAAGATTGACGTGCGCGCAACCTCTTCTTCCGGTTAGCTCTTGCTAGCAATGCGGCTGCTACACTTCATCGAAATCGAAAATTTTAAGCGTTTCGGCGGAATCCAGCGCATCGAGCTGGATCATCCGGCTGTTTTGATTGGGCCGAACAACTGCGGCAAGACCAGCGCTATTCAGGCCATCGCACTCTGGTCGCAGGCCATCAAGACGTGGTGGGACGCCAAGCAGGAGACCACCGCGAAAGAACGGCCCGCAACGGCTCTAAACCGGTTAGCCATCACTGCAGTCCCGGTGCAAAAGACCCGGTACTTTTGGCACAATACCCGAGTTCATTCGGGCAAGGAGAACATCCCCATGTCCATTGCGGTCGGACTTTTTTGGAAGGGGCAAGTGGTGCCGGTAAAGTTGAAGTTCAGCCATCAGGGTGACGAACTGATCTATTGCGCTCCGGATGAGGCCTCCAGGGCCGACCTCGAGCTCTTGAAACAGGCGGCCGGCATCAACGTGGAACTCCTTTATCCGATGTCTGGCTTGATAACGGAAGAGCCGGTTCTGAAGGCTGGGCGGATCAATGTCCTGCTGGGTCAAGGGGAGACGGCTCAAGTTCTTCGAAATCTTTGCCTGATGGTGGCGCGTGATTCTTCGGGCAGTTGGCGGCGAATCGTGGAGTTGATGCGGCGCCTGTTTTCCGTGGACCTAGGTCAACCGGAGGAAACGGCCCGAGGTGCGATTGAACTCTATTACGAGCAGCAAGGAGTGAAGCAGAAACTCGACGTGGCCGTAGCAGGGCGCGGGTTTCAGCAATTGCTCCTCATTTTCGCCTATTTGTACTCGCACCAGGGAAGCGTGCTGCTGATTGACGAGCCCGATGCGCATTTGGAAATCCTGCGTCAAAAGCAGGTTTACGTACTCCTGCGGGAAATTGCCCACGAAAACAATTCACAGGTGGTCCTGGTCACGCACTCGGAAATCATTTTGGACGAGGCACTGGACCATAATTTGACCTTGCTGTTGGAAGGCAAGTCAGAGGACTTGGCGGCTAAAGCAGATATTCGCAATGCCCTGAAACACTACGGAGCGGAGCATTACGTCAAGGCAAGGGAAAGGGGTTATGTTCTCTACGTGGAGGGGAGCACAGACTTAGACATGCTCCGGGCTTTGGCCGCGCGTATCGATCATCCGGTGGCTAAAGTCTGGGATGAACGGATCAATGCGTACTACGTGCAGGACAATTTTCCGGAAACGTCAGTCGAGAGCGAGTTGGAGCGAGTGGAAGGCGGTTTTGGCGTTACCCCCAAGAAGCATTTCCAAAGCCTGCGCGGGCTGATGCCCCACCTGCGCGGCGCGGCAATCCTCGACAACGACGGCAAGGGGCGTTTCGGGAGCAATGAAGGCGGCCTAAACATGACCTACTGGCGGCGTTATGAAGTGGAGAATTACTTTGTGACGCCCGAGTTGCTGGCTGCCTTCGCAACCGAAGCTTATCAAGACATGGAGTTGTTCAATGGCCAGCGGCAGGCCATCCAAGAAGTGCTGGATCAATTGATCTTGGAAAAGGTCTTTGATGGTTCGGAAGGTGATTTCCGGATTTATAGGAAGGCGCAGCCAGAGGTGGCACGCTTGATTTGGGAAACAAAATCCGAACGTCGAAAGCTGAGTGCGTTTGCGGAAGAATTCTTCCGGCGCCTTGCTGAACGGATAAGCCTACCAATGCTGTGTCGAAAGGGGGAACTGCATCGGTTGATTGCCAAGGTGGATCCAAATCATATTCCGGCCGAGGTCAGTGAGAAGCTAGACGTGTTGGAGGCCGTCTTCCAATCTGCTATCCCGCCGGAATCGGAAACCACGGGTGCTTGATCGCGGCGATCCCTGCGCCGCCCGACTCACGACTCCGGGCGCGTTACTTCCGGTTGGCCTTGTCGAAGGCGTCCGCCAGGGCGTTCCAGCTCCCGGCGGAGGGATTGAAGCTTGGACGACTCCGGGCATCGGGCCGGCTGGGTCCGGCGGGCCGCGGACCGGCCGGAGCCTGACGGGATTCGCGGGCGACGCCGATCTCCGGCTTGGCGCGCATCGACAGGGCGATGCGTTTTCGCGGCAGATCCACTTCAGTCACCGTCACGAACACCTTCTGAGCCACTTTGACCACTTCCCCCGGGTCTTTCACGAAGCGGTCGGCCAGTTGGCTGATGTGGACCAATCCGTCCTGGTGCACACCGATGTCCACAAAAGCACCAAACGCCGTCACGTTGGTGACAATGCCGGGTAGTTTCATTCCCGGCTTGAGATCTTCCATCTTCTCGATGCCTTCCTGGAACGAGAAGGCTTCGAACTGCTGCCGGGGATCGCGTCCGGGTTTGGCCAATTCCTCCAGAATGTCCTTCAACGTGGGCAGGCCGACCCCGTCGGAAACATACTTCTCCGGACGAATCCGGGCCCGGACGGCGCCGTCGCGGAGCAGGTCATCAACCCGACAGCCGAGGTCGCGCGCAATGGTGTCCACCAGACCGTACCGCTCCGGATGGACTGCACTGGCATCCAGCGGATGTTCCCCGCCGCGGACCCGGAGGAAGCCGGCGCATTGTTCGAAGGCCTTCGGTCCCAAGCGCGGCACCTTGAGCAGATCCTTGCGCGATTTGAACGGCCCGTTCTCGTTGCGGAAGGAAACAATGTTGGCGGCCAGGGAAGGGCCCAAACCGGAGACGTAGCTCAGCAGCTGTTTGCTGGCGGTGTTGAGTTCCACGCCGACGCGGTTAACGCAGGAGATGACCACGTCGTCGAGACCGCGACGCAGGGCGCTTTCGTCGACGTCGTGCTGATATTGGCCGACGCCAATGGACTTGGGATCCAGCTTCACCAGTTCCGCCAAGGGATCCATCAGACGGCGACCAATGCTGACGGATCCACGAACGGTGAGGTCTTGGTCCGGGAATTCCTCCCGCGCGACTTCGCTGGCGGAGTAGATCGAAGCCCCGCTTTCGTTGACCAACACCACGGGAATGCTGGCGGGAAGCTTGAGGGCACGAACGAACTGTTCCGTCTCCCGGCTGGCGGTGCCGTTGCCAATGGCGATAGCTTCGATTTCGAAACGGGTGACCAAAGCGCGCAGGGTATCGGCGGCCTCTCGGATTTGTCCGGAACCGGCGGCCGTGAGATATAGGACGTCGTGGTGCCGGAGTTGTCCCTGGCGATCCAGCACCACCGTCTTGCAGCCCGTTCGAAAACCCGGATCAAGAGCGAGTACGTTCTTCTGTCCCAGCGGAGCGGCGAGAAGGAGTTCCCTGAGGTTTTCGGCGAATACGCGGATGGCTTCCGTGTCAGCCCGCTTCTTCGTTTCCAACCGCAATTCGGCTTCGATGGAGAATCCGAGCAACCGCTTATAGCTGTCCACAACGGCCAGTCGAACCTGTTCCCCGGCGGGAGTTCCGCGCGCCTTGACGAACATCGGCTCAAGCAGATTGAGCGCCTCGTCTTCCGGCGGCGTGATGCGCAGGAACAGGAAGCCTTCCTCCTCGCCCCGCCGCATGGCCAAGAGCCGGTGACTGGGAACCTTGGCGACGGGTTCGGACCAATCGAAATAGTCCTTGTACTTGGCACCTTCGGCCTGTTTTTCGGTGATGACCCGTGAGCGGACGACCCCGGAGCTCCAATACAAGTCGCGCAGACGGGACCGGGCCTGGGCGTCGTCGCTAATCCGCTCGGCCAGAATGTCCCGGGCGCCAGCCAACGCGGCGGTGACATCGGCGACCTGCTTCTCGGCATTCACAAAGGCCGCGGCGGCCTGGAGCGGATCGAGGGTGGCCTGATGTTCGAAGATCTGATCGGCGAGCGGTTCGAGGCCGGCTTCCTTGGCGATCATGGCGCGCGTCCGGCGTTTGGGCCGGTAGGGGGCGAAGAGATCCTCAAGCGCCGCAAGAGTGTCGGCCTGAGTGAGGGAGGACTTAAGGCCGTCGGTGAGCAGATTGCGTTCGGTGAGCGACTTCAGGATCGCTTCCCGGCGTTGCTCGACTTCGACCATTTGCGCGAGCCGATCGCGGATGGTGGTGACAGCGACCTCGTCGAGGCCTCCGGTGGCTTCCTTGCGATAGCGGGCGATGAACGGGACGGTGGCTCCTTCAGCGAGCAGTCGGGCGGTGGCGGCCACTTGGGTGGGTGGGGCCTTGAGTTCGGTGGCGATGCGGTTGAGGAAGCGTTCGTTCATGCGCGGGCCGCGCTCTTTAGACGGTCTGGCGCCTGAGGCAAGCGTTTCTAGAAACCGAGTTGAGAATTGAGCGGTGAGAGGTGAGGGGAAGGCGCGAAAACAGGGGATGAATCTGGATAACTGGAAGGGGACGGGAGAGGGGAGAAAGAAGGAGGGGTCGTGAAGCGTTTGGACTGCGGCAGCCTTGAGCCGATTTGGGACACGTCGATGGCAGGTGGGCGCCAGTGAACCTCCACGTCCAGCTGCCGGGACGAGAAAGCGGTCGACTCAGAGGGTTGGAGTGATCCGCCGATTGAACACCGATTGGCGCAAATTCTTTGGGGGCGACGGCGGTTGCGAGGCCATGCCCTTAGCGGCGGCCGAGTTTGACATCCATCCAGACAGCGAAGGCGAGCACAACGCCGCGAACGATAAACTTTAGCTCCGGCGACACGGCCAACAGCGTCATACCGTTGAGCAGACTGGCCATGATCAAGGCGCCGAACAGCGCTCCGAGAACGGTGCCTCGTCCGCCTTTGAGACTTGTGCCGCCGATAACGCAGGCGGCGATCGCGTCGAGTTCCATCAGATCGCCCACGGTCGTGGTCGAGGCTCCGGCGTAGGCGGTGGCCATGAATCCCGTGATGGCCACGATGGACCCCAGCAACGTAAACGCGACGATGACTACTTTCTTCGTGGGAACACCCGACACCACTGCCGCTTCCTCGTTTCCGCCGATGGCGTACAGATAACGTCCGAAGGGCGTGTGCTGGGTGAGCACATGCACCACCGCCGCCACGGCGCAGAGAATCAGGAAAGCCAGGGGAACACCCTGGTATTGGTTGCACACCAACACCACCAGCAAGATGGCCTGTCCGGCCACGAACGTCTTCAAATAGGCTTCCTCAAAGGACGGCACGTGGGCGCCGACAGACTGACGACGCTTCCGGCTGCGGATGGCCAGGACCGCCAGTGCGGCGATTACTCCGGCCGCCAGCGCCAAGCCCACGGTCGGCGGCAGGTAAAACGTGGTGAGTGCGGAGTACAGATTCTGTTCCCCGCCCCGGACGACCGGAATCGTCGTGCTTTGAATCACCAACCAAAATGCGCCCTTGAAGGCCAGCATGCCGCCCAGCGTGATGATAAATGCCTGAATCCGGTTCTTCACGATGAACCAACCCATTCCACAGTACAGCGCCACACCTACTGAAAGGCTCAGCGCCAAGGCAGCCGGCGCCGGCCAGCTGTGTTTGAAGATCAGGACGCTGGCAATGCCACCGAGTAGTCCCGCTCCCGCGCCGACGGACAAATCAGTGTGGCCGGGTAGCAGCACCAACAAAACCCCGACAGCGAGGGTCGCGGTGACCGACAACTCGATCATCAGCATCGACAAGTTGCGGGGACTCAGGAACGCCGGGGACAACACAGCGAACAAGATCCAGATCGCAATCAGCATCGCCGGCATCGTCAGTTCGCGAATGGCCGTGGCTGACAGAGGCGTCCGGGTGGGCGCGGGCGAGGTTGGGGAAGCGGTGGCGGTCATGGGGAAGGGGCGAGCGAAGGAGGGCGGCGGTAGTTCAGGGGTTAGTGGGGGCCGAGGGCTTCGAGCGGCCCATGGCGGCGGCCAGAAGGGATTCTTGATTGAATTCTTCGGGGAGGAAGGTGCCGCCAACCTGACCTTCGTGGAGCATGACAATACGATCGCTCATGCCCATCAGTTCGGGCAGTTCGCTGGAGACCAGCACGACGGCTTTTCCTTCGGCGGTCAGCCGATTGATGAGTTGGTACACCTCGAGTTTGGCCCCGACATCAATGCCGCGAGTGGGTTCGTCGAGGAACACGATTCGCGGCTGGGTCATCAGGGCCTTTCCGATGACCACCTTTTGCTGATTTCCGCCGGACAGTCCCCCCACGGGAACGTCGAGTCCGGGCGCCTTGACTCGCAGGGCATCAAACAGCTTCTGATTCACCTGGGTCTCCCGGGCTTCGTCCACTAGGCCGAGGTGGGTCACCGGCGCGAGTGACGAGAGCGAGAGGTTGAACCCGATGGGCTGATCCAAGTGCAGACCGAACCGCTTGCGATCATCGGTCACCATCACCAGTCCGCGCTGGATGGAATCCTGGGGATCCGGGTTGGGATCGGCTGTTGCCGCCAACTGCACCTCTCCGGCGCGGCGTTCGCCCCAGGCGCCAAACAAGTGCAGCAGCAACTCTGAGCGACCGGCGCCCATTAGGCCGCCGATTCCGAGGACTTCGCCCGCCCGCACGTCGAAGGATACGTCGCGCAGGCGGGAAGGTGAGCTGGAATCCGGGGCCACCTCCAGGTTCCGCACCGACAGCAGCGTGTCACCAACCGGGGTGTTTCGATCGCGGGGAAAGAGCTCCTTGATCTCCCGGCCGACCATGTGGCGAATGATGTCCGGGATTTCCACTGACGCTGTGTCGAAGGTGCTGATGCTCGAGCCATCCCGGAGCACCGTGATGCGATCCGCGATCGCCTTTACTTCGCCCAGCTTGTGCGAGATGTAGATGCAGGCGACTCCGGATGCGCGCAGATCGCGGAGGATGCGCAGCAGGATTTCCACCTCGGATTCGGCCAAGGCAGCAGTGGGTTCGTCGAGAATCAGAATACGCGACTTCTTACCGAGCGCTTTGACGATCTCGACCAGTTGCTTTTGTCCGACGCCGAGGTCCCGAACCTTGACGTCTGGATCGATCTGGATTTGGAACTGAGCCAGCAGGCGGGCGGCCTGCGCATACGACGCGTCCCAATCGATCCAGGGTCCGCGGCGGGGTTCGTTTCCCAGAAAGATGTTTTCTGCGACGGACATCTCTTCGACCAGTGCCAGTTCCTGATAGATCACGGCCAAGCCAGCGGCTTCGGCGTCCTTGAGTGTGGTGAATTGGGCAGGCTGACCGTTGACCCGAATCTCACCCTCGTAACTGCCGAACGGGTGGATGCCCGAGAGCGTCTTGATGAGCGTGGATTTGCCGGCACCATTCTCGCCGCAAAGGGCGTGAATCTCTCCGGGCCGCAGATCGAAGGTCACTTCGTTCAGCGCGATCACTCCGGGGAAGCACTTGGTCAGCTTCCGGGCCTCCAGAACGGGCGCTGAGGTCGCAGGGTTCACGCGGGGATCGGTTCCGAATTCCGAGTTACTTGAGGTCCTCGGCCTTGTGGAATCCGTCCTTCACCACGGTGTCGGCGAGGTTGGACTTATCCACGACGACGACCTCCTCGAGAATGCTGGGCACCTTCTTGAAGCCATTGTCCACCGCGCCATTGGCGATCACGACCTGACGCTTAGCGAGAGCCACCGCGACTTCCGCCGCGCGATCCGCCAGTCGGGCGAGCGGCTTGTAAATGGTCATGGCCTGGGTACCGCGCTGGATGCGTTGACAGGCGGCGAGTTCGGCATCCTGACCGGTGACCAATACCTTCCCGGCGAGACCTTCCTCGGTGAGCGCCTGGATCGCTCCGCCGGCGGTGCCGTCATTGGACGCCAGGATCGCGTCGATGTTTCGGCCTTTGGCGGAAATGGCGGCGTTGACGATTTTCTTGGCGTTCTCGGGTTTCCAATCCAGGGCCCAGTCTTCGAACACCACCGTGAGGTCGCCGCGGTCGATGAGCGGCTGGAGCACGGAGTCCTGACCCGCCTTGAAGAGTAGTGCGTTGTTGTCGGTTTTTGAGCCGTAGATTCGAATCAGGTTGGTTTTGCGCCCCTTGAGTTGGTTGACCAGGAACTCGGCTTGAAGGACGCCCACTCGGAAGTTGTCGAAGCTGATGTAGAGGGTGATGTCGGCATCGCGAATCAGGCGGTCGTAGGACAGCACGGGCAGACCGGCCTTCAGAGCAGCGTTGGCGCCTTTGGCCATGGCTTCCCCGTTGTGCGGGACGATGACCATGACATCGACCCCCCGGCTGATCAGCGCCTCGACGTCCTGCATCTGACGGCTGTCGTCGGAATTGGCGGACTGGACGTAGACTTCGGCGCCGAGTTCGGTGGCCTTGGCGACGAAGCGATCGCGGTCACGCTGCCAGCGTTCTTCTTTGAGGGTATCGAGGGAGAGACCGATTCGGACCTTGCCGGTGGGTGCACCGGAGCGGGCCGGGCCGGTCGACTCACCCCGGCGCGACAGCACCAGACCAATGAGCACGCTAAAAATGAGTGAGGCTGTGACCAGCAGGACGCGCAGGTTCATACCGAGTTCGGGAAACCGCGTCAGTGAACCGTGCAGCTGTCGCCGGGCCAAGCCCAATTGCGTCGCGGGCGACGCGGTTGAGAGCTGAGCGGTAAGCGGTAAGCGGTGGGGCGGTAAGGGGTAAGGGGTAAGGGGTAAGGGGTAAGGGGTAAGGGGTAAGGGGTGGGGCGACGCTCTGCGGAGCCGTTCGTGTGGGGACGGGCGACGCGTGATTCGTTGCGACGCGAACGGCTCGGTGGAACCTCGCCCTACCGGGCCCGGCGTAGCCGCCGACGGAAGGAGGCGCTGTTCAGCCTTGTGACGCGTTGATTGGGAACTGGCGCTTGGAGTTTGCCAGACGAGTCAGCGCCTCGTCCCCGCGGCGGCTACGTGGGTGGAGGTCATTGGTTGGGACTGGTATTGATCGGGCTCTGGGTGGACGTTGGCGGTCGTACCAGGGTTCGTTGCGAACCGAAGTCCATTCAGACCTAGCGGGATTGCCGCAGGGTCGGTATGGGTTCCGTTCGAGTCGTCCCCGACCCATTTTTCAGGAACATTCCATGTCTGAACGTCAGCTCTTTGTGCTCCCGGATGAATCCGCGAAGCCCTTCGTTGAGGCCATTCAAGCGGCCCAGAAGTCGCTTCGAATCAAAATGTTTGTGTTCTCGGATCCGGAGTTGCTGAAAGCAGTGATCGCGGCCCATGACCGCGGGGTGAAAGTTCAGGTCATGCTCAATGCGGCCCGGCGAAGCGGGGAAGATGACAACAAAGCCGTGCGCAAGGCACTGGAGAAGGCCGGAATCCAGGTCCAGGACAGCAATCCCGAGTTTGGCATCACCCATGAGAAGTCGATGGTCGTCGACGAGCGGGTTGCCTTTGTGAAGTCACTCAACTGGGCGACAAAGAACCTCACCGAGACGCGTGACTACGCTGTGGCCACGTCGCATCCCAAGGGCGTTCGGGAAGTGATGGACGGCTTCGATGCCGATTGGCACCGGCAATCCTTTAAACCCGGGCTCAGTGACCACCTGATCTGGTGTCCCAACGACGGCCGTGAGCGCATTGCCCAGTTTATTGACGAGGCCAAGCATACGCTCTTCGTGCAGAACGAGCGGTACCAGGATCAGGTGATCATTGAGCGCCTGGTTCGGGCCCGGATTCGGGGCGTGAAGATTCATCTCATGGCTCGACCGCCTCATTGCCTCAAGAAGGAGAAGATTGTCGAAGGCGTGGGCGGCTTGCGCATTTTGGACGACGTCGGAGTGAAGATTCACAAGCTGAAGCATCTGAAGCTGCACGGGAAGATGCTCCTGCGGGACGATTCGCGGGCAATTGTGGGTTCGATCAATCTGGCGCCGGGTAGTTTTGATGATCGCCGGGAGTTGGCGATTGAGTTTGGCGACGACGACATGATCGGGCGTCTGCAAAAGATTGCCCGGCACGACTGGAAGCATTCGCATCCACTCGATCTTTCCGATGAAGGCCTGTTTGCCGATTTGGAGAAGCACGGCGGAGGCTCGGAGAAGCTGGTACTGCGGGCCGATCACGCGTACGCGAAGAAGCATCCGTCCAAGCATGCTCAGTAAGCGGCAGAACCGGGCGATGCGGATACTGATGATCGTGGGGGAGGTCGTTCCAAGGGTGGGAACGGAAGACATTAGCGCTTGCCTTTGACCGTCGTGCGAACGGGAATTCCTGCCGTGAGGTTTTGTTTGCGAACATTCGGAGCCGGTTTGGCGGTAGCGATGCTGGGAGGATTGACAGGCTGTGATCGCCCGGTGTCACCGGCGGCGGTGTCGACTCCACCGCCGGCAGTGACCTCTCCGTTTCAACCGACGGTGGCGAACACTAATCCGCCTCCGGGGACCCCACCTCGGGGCATGGTTTGGATTCCCGGAGGCGAGTTCTCCATGGGCAGTGAAGATCCGCGCGCAGACATGTGTGGTGGGCCGGACCCCATGCGCGATGCGCGGCCGATTCACCGGGTTTACGTGGACGGCTTCTTCATGGACGCCACCGAGGTCACCAACGAGGAGTTCGAACGTTTCGTGAAGGCCACGGGCTACGTGACTATCGCGGAGCAAACGCCGCGGGCGGAGGATTTCCCCGGGGCACCGCCGGAGAACCTGGTGGCGGGTTCCACGGTGTTCACCCCGACCCCAGCGCGCGTGCCGCTGGATGACCATTTTCAGTGGTGGCGGTATCAGAAAGGGGCGAATTGGCGGCATCCGGACGGTCCGGGCAGTTCCCTCGAGGGCCGGGAGAAGTATCCGGTAATCCACATCGCCTACGACGATGCCGTGGCCTACGCAAAATGGGCGGGCAAACGGCTGCCGACCGAGGCCGAGTGGGAATTTGCCGCGCGCGGGGGTCGGGCCGGAGAACTCTATTCGTGGGGAAATGACCTCAAGCCAGGCGGCAAGTTCGTCGCCAATATTTTCGAAGGGGTCTTTCCGGTGGAAGACACGGGGGCAGATGGCTTCGTAGGTCTGGCGCCGGTGGCGCAATTCCCACCGAATCCGTACGGGCTATTCGATATTGGCGGGAATGTCTGGGAATGGGTTAGTGACTGGTATCGGCCGGACTCCTACCAGCAACGCGTGCTCGCGGGCGGGGTGGCGCGGAATCCGATTGGACCGCTCACTCCGTATGACCCCGCCGAGCCCCACGAAAAGAAGCGGGTTCATCGGGGCGGATCCTTCCTGTGCACGGATCAGTATTGCACCCGCTATATGGTCGGCAGTCGGGGTAAGGGCGAGGTGTCGACCGGCAGCAATCACGTTGGCTTTCGTTGCGTGATGACTCCGGAGCAGTATCGGGGGGCGAAGTAGTTGAAAGTTAAGAGTTGAGAGGAGCGAAAACCGGTGAACCGGATCTGCATTGTGTCCACAAACCTATCGGCATTTCTAACGTGCTGGACTTCAGGTTTTTTCTCTCAACTCTCAACCTTCAACTCTCAACCGTTTGTGGGTGATTGAGGCGGCGCCACAGAACGAGGAAGGCGCTGGCGAAATCTTGCGGCCGACGGGCGATCCATTCATTGACGGCGTCGGGGGCGAACCAGGCGCCGCCGCGCACCTCGGACGGTTGGAGGACGAAGGGACCTTCATGCTCGGCCCGATAAACCCAGCAGAACTCCCAGCCAGTTTCCGGAGTGGCCTCCAGCTTGAGAACTCGGGGCGGGACGGTGGCGAGTGTGACGCCGAGCTCTTCCGTGATCTCGCGCAGGCAACACGCGTCGTAGTCTTCACCGGAGTCCAGATGGCCGGAAGACGAGGAGTCCCAGACGCCGGGCCAGTTGTCTTTGGCCAGGGATCGCTGCTGGAGAAACACCTCACCGAGTCGATTGAAGAGGAGGACATGGACGGCTCGGTGGCGAAGGTTGAGCCGATGCACCTCGCGCCGCGGAGCCTGTCCGATGACTTCATCGCGTTCGTTGACCACATCGAAGATTTCTTCCGCCATGCGCGAGGAAACGAATTGTGAGGTCGGTTGGGAAGGGGAAAGGGTGGAGTCGCGGTAGGGATGGACCGCTGGTCCGTCCCCCCGCTTTCGAGCGGAGCGAAGGAACGCGGATTTTGGTGGTCAGCGTCAACGGCACACCCGCTTCGAAGACAACCCAGGGAAGGGGCTCCCGCGGAAGACGCGAAGACCGCGCCGGAGGGAACGAATTTGGAAAACATGAAAACAGGATGAGGAATCGTGGGGCGGAAAAGTGGTGTGCGGCCAGGAAGGCGCGGGGCGTTTGGACTGCGCCGGCCCTCTGGCGCTTTGGGCGCGTGAAGGGAAGGTGGGGTTGAGGGTGACTCGACGCGTCAGCAGTCGGGTCGAAAAGCGGTCGCGATGCAGGCTTCGCTACCGCACTGCTCCAAAGGCTAAGCGAGGCGTCACCCGATCGTCCCTCGGACCGGTGCTCTGCAATTTTGTTGAATCGCACCCGGCAGTGACCGCCAATCTGCATTTGTTCGCTGTTTCGTTGTCACGTTGTGAAACCCACTGATCTGCGCGGAATTCTCCGTTACATCCCCCGGTTCCGGGAAAAGGTATTCGTGGTCGCCTTGAATGGCGCCATTGTGACGGATGATAATTTCCCCAACCTGCTGCTCGACCTGGCGGTGCTTCGGTCGCTGAACATTCGCATCATTCTGGTGCACGGCGCCGCGGCGCAAATCCAGGCGCTGGGCGTGGAACGTGGGGTGACGCCGTCCAATCTCGACGGAATCGGGGTGACCGACGCCGCCACGTTAAGCCTGTCCCTCACCGCGGCCAACCGGTTGACCCACGAGATTCTCGAAGGACTGGCCACCAATGATCTGCGGGCGGTATCCACCAATGCCATTATTGCTCATCCCCTCGGGATTCTGGGCGGAGTAGATCATCAGTTCACCGGCAAGGTGGAGCGGGTGGATGTCGAGTTCCTTCAGGCTCTGCTCAGTCAGGGAATTCTGCCCGTGTTGCCGCCCCTGGGTTTTGACGGGGACGGAAAGACCTACCGGGTCAATTCCGATGCCATCGCTTTCGCCATTGCCGATCAATTGAAGGCGACCAAGCTGATCTTCCTCACCACTGGTGATGGTCTGACGCGGCAGGGACGACTCCTGCGCCAGGTTCCGGTGAATGATCTGCGCCAACTGCTCAGTCAGAACCCGAGCGAGTTGCCTCCCGACCTGTTGTCGAAGGCGCGGTTTGCCGTGGCGGCCTGCGAGGCCGGCATTCCGCGGGTGCACATTCTGAACGGGACCGTCGACGAGGGATTGCTCGCCGAGGTGTTTTCCAACGAAGGCATTGGAACTCTGATTTATGCCAACGAGTACCAGCAGATTCGCCGAGCCTTGAAGAAGGACATTCGCAGCCTGCTGCAATTGACCAAGACGTCGGTGGAGTCGCAGGAGCTCGTCAAACGGACCCGGACTGATCTGGAACGTCGTATTGGTGATTACTACCTGTTCGAGATCGACCGCAATCCGGTCGCTTGCGTGGCCCTGCATATTTATCCGGAAGAGAACTCCGGTGAGTTGGCCTTCCTTTTCGTTTCCCCGGCTCATGAGAATCAGGGAATTGGGGGCAAGCTGGTGCAGTTTGTGGAAGCCCGGGCCCGGGAACTGGGACTGGCAACGCTGGTGACGCTGTCGACTCAGGCGTTCACCTGGTTCCAGAGCAAAGCGGGCTTTCAAGAAGGCACGGTGGCTGATCTCCCGGCAGCGCGGCGGGATCGGTATGACGCCAGCGGCCGGCGCTCGAAGGTGCTGGTTAAGCGGTTAACCTCGACCGCGTGAGGTTAGTCTGCGGCGGCCCCTTCGACCTTCTCTTCCTCTGGGGATCCGGAAACAAAAACGGCGCCTGAATCCGGAGAGTCAGACGCCGCAGGCGAATTTGTGGGAGACCGGTTAGGCGGTCAGTTTCTCGAAGCGATCTTCCAGGTAGGGCCAGTTGATTACGCTCATGCAGGCCTGGACGTATTCGTTTCGGCGATTCTGGTACTTCAGGTAATAGGCGTGCTCCCAGACATCGAGGCCGAAGAGGGGTTTGTTGCCGTTCGCCAGCGGCGTGTCCTGGTTCGGCGTCGTCTCCAGCACAATATCATTGTTCTTGTTGACGCTCAGCCAGACCCAACCGCTGCCGAACACGCTCAACGCCTTGGTCAGAAATTCCTGTTTACCGGTATCCTCATCCGGGAACAGCCGACCAAGAGCTTCCATCAGGGGTCCTTCGCTGAGGGGGGCGCTGTCTTTCTTGAGCGTCTTCCAAAACAACGTGTGATTGTAGTCGCCGCCGGCGTTGTTGCGGACTGCGGTGCGGACCTTCTCGGGAACCTTGTCGAGATTGGAGACCAGCTGCTCGACGGTCATTTTCTGGAGTTCCGGATAGTCGGCCACCGCCTTGTTGAGATTGTTGACGTAGGCGGCGTGGTGCTTGGTGTAGTGGATCTCCATGGTGCGCGCGTCGATGAAGGGTTCGAGTGCGTCATAAGCGTAGCCCAGGGGCGGCAGCTTGAACGGACCGGTGGGGGCGGCAGCCTGGGCGAGCGCGCGGGTGAGGCTGGTGCTGATGAACAGGGTGGTGCCGGCAAGGAACGTGGTTCGCAGGGCCTGGCGACGGGTGAGCAGATTCATGAAGAATATGGCTGAAGTTGCTGTGCGTCGGAGACACTTGTCTGTGAATCGACGGCGCGCAAGGCGGCGAAATTGGGGATTTGGCGGATGGCCCGATCCCGCTAGAGTGGCCTCGACACGACCTGCATGAATTCCTCGGATGTGGCTGGACCGGTACCGTGGTGGCGAGTGGCTGCCGTTGGACGCAATCCCCGGGTGACGATCGTCCGCATGGCCGTGCTGGTCGTTCTCACTTTTTTGGCGTTCCGGTACCTCTTTGTCCCAGTCCGGGTCACCGGAATCAGCATGAGCCCGTTCTACAAGGACGGAGAACGCCGTTGGATCAGCCCGGCTCTGACCACGGTGGGGGGCCTGAACCGGGGTGACGTTGTGGCGATCCAGACCAGTGGACGGCAGGTGATGTATCTCAAGCGAGTCCTCGGTCTTCCGGGCGAGAAAATTCGCATCGCCAAAGGGGATGTGTACGTGAATGGCGAGCGTATTGAGGAACCGTACATCCTGAACCGGTCGCCGTCGTGGAATTGGCCGACCAACGGCAGCGAACGTCTGTTGGGGCCGGAGGAGTTTTTCGTGGTGGGCGACAACCGAGCCATGCCGCTGGAAAACCATTACTTCGGTGTGGCCGACCGAAAACGCATCTTGGGAAAGGTGGTCCGATGAATCGCTGGTTCTGGGGAGTCGCTGGGTTGATCGTCGCGGGGTTAGTGTTCTGGCAGCGGGATGCCCTGTTTCCCGGAGAAGCCGGCCGGGTGACGGCGGTGCTCAATCAAATTGCCAAGGACGTTTCGTTTGGCCCGGGGGAGGGAAATGTAGGGGCGATCCGCCGGGTCTCGAGTGTGGTGGATCGGTTCGCCCCGAATGTCTCCATCCAGTTGGAGGTGCTGGGTGTGGGGGAATTTCAGCTAACCGGACGCGACGAGATCCAGCAGCGTCTGTTGGCCGTTCGCCGCGCTCTCAAGAGGCTGGACCTCAAGTTCCACGACATCATCGTGACCGTTGCGGACGACCGGCAGACGGCGGATGTGCATCTGACGGCCACGGCCGACGCTGAGGGTGAGGGGCGCAATGCCGGCGGATTCGAAGCCCTGGAGTTTGACTTCAAAATGAGCAAACCGGAAGGCCGTTGGCGGATCGATCAGATTACGACCGTGCCCACGCTCAAGCAGTAACAGGTCTCGGGTTAGGCCGGCTGACTGACGGGCTTGGGATATTCGACCCGACCGACGAGGCGATTCCACGCTAGCCAACCGGTCGCCAAGGCCAACAGCGAACAGGTGAGGTAGGGCCAGGCCGGATGCTGATCGAAGAACGCTCCGGCGAACAATGGACCGAGAATACGGGCGAGGCTGCCGGCGCTTTGGACCACCCCCAGAGTGGTGCCGCGTTCGTGGTCGGGGGAGAGGAGCGACACCAGTCCAAACAAGGGCGGACGCGTCAGGCCGGAGCCGATGGCGATGAGACCAATGAAGAACAGCACCAGCCACCAGGTGTGGCCTGCCGGGGAGTTTAGGGTGGACCACGTCAGAGCACCCCGTCCGGTTAGCCAGGGCATCGGGGCCAGTCCGCAGGCGAAGACGATCAGACTGAGGGCAATCAAGCGGGGTTCGCCCAGTCGTTTCACCAACCTTCCGATCGGCCCGGCCTGAACGAAGGCACCAATGATTCCGGCGAACGAAAAGAGTACGGCATTGGCGTTGTGTGCGGCGGAACCTTCCAATTGGAAATTGCGGGTGATCAGGAGACCCAGGGTGGTTTCGAAACAGGTGAACCCAAAGGTGGCCAGGAAGAAGACCGCGACCAGGAAGCCGACGGTGGGCTGCCGCAGCACGTGCCCCAGGTTCTGCCAGCGACTGCGGGAGACCGGGGGCTGGGTGCCGGGCTTCCAGCTTTCCGGCAGACGTGCCAAGGCGATGATGAAGTTAAGGGCACAGATTGCCGAGGCGATCAGGCCTGGACCCACTTCGCCAAACAACGATTGCCCGAGGACCGCCAGCGCCGGCCCAATGATGAATCCCAGACCAAAGGCCATACCGATGAGACCCATCCGTTTCGAGCGGTCTTCCGGCGGGGTGATGTCGGCGATGTAGGCCTGAGCGACGGTGATGTTCGCCCCACAGATTCCGGCGAAGACGCGGGACGCCAGGATGAGTCCCAGGGCCCAGGAGCCCGACAACGTGGAGGCGAAGGCGAAGAGGGCGTAACTGACAACATTACCGCCAATACTGATCAGCAGAACGGGTCGGCGGCCCACTCGGTCGGACCAAGCGCCCCAGATCGGGGCGAAGAGAAACTGCATGGCCGAATAGCTGGCCATCAGCCCACCCACCATCAGTCCAGACGCACCGAAGCTGTGGGCATAGGTGGGCAACAGCGGCAACACGATGCCGAAGCCCACCAGGTCCACAAAGACCGTCAAAAAGATCGCCAAGAGCGACGGTTTCTTCATTCGCGCGGAGAAGCTGAGAGGCAAAGCGGGAAGCGGCAAGCGGCAAGGAAGCGCGAAGCGTTTGGACTGCGCCAGCCCTCTGGCGCCTTGGGGCGCGTGGAGGGCGGTTGGGGGGATAATACTCGCCGGGGAGCGCTGGCGTCTCGCCGGCGTGTTTTTCACTCTCACGCCTCCACTTCCCTCTTCTTCCACTGGCCGGCGAGACGTCAGCGCTCCCAGTGTGATTCGACGCCCCAGCAGCCGGGACGAAAGGCGGTAGCTATGCAGGCTTCGCTGCCGCAAGGCTGCCTCGTGGGACCACGCTCCTCCGATTTCGACCGCTCAGCTGGGTGGAGGATGGGAGAGGGTTTATCCGCAGATTCTTTGCAGGCTGTGAGCGGTAGGGATGGACCGCTGGGCCGTCCCCGCGATCCCGAGCGGAGCGAAGGGACGCGGATCTTGGTGGTCTGCGTGGTGCGGAAACTCGCTTCGAAGACAACCCAGGGAAGGGGCTCCCGCGGAGCGTCGCCCTGCCTTTTGGGAAAGCTGAGAGCTGAGAGCTGAGAGCTGAGAGGTCGGAGGGGGAAAGCCGGGCGAGGCTTCGTCCAAGCCGTTCTGGGCCCTTATTCTCCGGTCTCTCAACCCTCAACTTTCAACTCTCAACTGATTCGACGCACAAAAACTGTGACTCCTCGCTTGCTCCCGGGCGGCCAGAAATCCAGATTCGCGGCGCCAGGGCCCATGGAACGCGGACTTACGAACCCCGCCAGGGCCGGAAGGCAGCAACGGTAGTTTGCTCCCGTCTGCCGTGGTCACCCTGGTTCTCCTCTCCTTTCCCGCGCTTTTTGGTTTTCGGTTTCGGATTTTCGATCTCCAATCGGCTCCCCGTTCCGCAAATGCTTCGGCTCGGGGTCATCGAACTTCGAATTCTGCTCTCGTGTCCTACCAGGTCATCGCCCGAAAATACCGTCCGCAGCGCTTCGAAGACGTGGTCGGGCAGGAGCACGTCACCACGACTCTGATGAATGCCATCCGGTCGGGCCGGATTGCACATGGCTACCTCTTCTGCGGACCCCGCGGCACCGGCAAGACCACGCTAGCGCGCATCTTCGCCAAGGCACTCAACGCGACCGGCGGACCCCGGGTGGATTTCTCCGACGACGATCCGCGGGTGAAAGAAATCACTGAAGGTCGATCGCTGGACGTCTTGGAGATCGACGGGGCATCCAACAATGGCGTGGAACAGGTCCGCGAACTTCGGGACACCGCCCGCTTCGCACCCGCTTCCGGCAAGTACAAGCTCTACATCATCGACGAGGTCCACATGCTCTCGACGGCAGCGTTCAATGCGCTGCTGAAAACCCTCGAGGAACCGCCGGCTCACGTGAAGTTCATCTTCGCGACCACCGATCCGGAAAAAGTCCTGCCGACCATCCTCAGCCGATGTCAGCGGTTTGACCTGCGCCGGATTCCGACGCCGCTGATTGTGGAGCATTTGGGACGCATCGCCCAACAGGAGCAGGTCGAACTGGATGACGCCGCCCTGCACGCGATTGCCCGCGGTGCCGACGGTGGCATGCGCGATGCCCAGTCGACGTTGGATCAGCTCATCAGCTTCTGCGGAACCCGGATCGTGGAGAGCGATGTCCTGTCGATGTTCGGACTGGCCTCGCGGGGCCAACTGTTATCGTTGGCGGAAGCCGTCTTGAAGGGCGATGCCGCCACGGCACTGCGTCTCTTGGATGAACTGGCTCGAGGGGGCAAAGACCTGGGCCGATTGCTGGGTGATGTTCTTTCCCATTTCCGGAACCTGCTCTTGATGGAACTTAGTGGGGGCGACCGCCGATTAGTGGAGGTCACCGACGCCGAGTGGACCGCCTTGCAGGAGCAGGCTCGGCAGGTGGACGCCACCGCGCTGGGCCGGGTTTTGGAGGTGCTCTCGATGGCCGAGGGACGTCTCCGCGAAGCCCCATCCAAGCGAATCTTTCTCGAAGTCACCTTGCTCAAGGCCATTGATGCGCGGAACGCGGTCAGCCTCGACGCTGTGCTCAAGCAGCTGAAAGCACTTCGGGAAGGCGAAGGCAAGGCGGCCCCGCTGACGGCGTTCAAGCCACCAGCGTCATCCACTCCCTCGCCACCCCCCGCGCCCGCGAAGGAAATGCCGGCCGCGGCCGTGGCCCCGAGTCCGTTGCCCCCGGCACCAGCAGCTCCGAAGGCCGCTGTTCCGCCCCCGTCGCCGGTGACACCTCCCTCTGTGCCCGCGCCGACGCCCGTTGTTGCTCCCAGCGTGCCTCCCGTTGGCAACCCGGTGGTGACACCTCCGGTCCATCCCGCATCGCCGATGGCTCCCCAGGCCCCCTCGGCTCCCGCGGCCCCGATCGCTCCCGGACTGGTTCCCGTGGGCACGGCGGCGGAACTTTGGTCCACCTTGTATGCGTCTCTGGAGCGGAGCGAACGAATGCTCTGGACCTTGCTGACTGGTTCGGTGGGGCAGTCGTGGACGAATCTCACCCTGACGGTCGCCTGTTCGCCGGACGCTTTGGAACTGGCCAGTAGCGGCAAGTCGGCCGCGTTGTTGAAGTCGAAGTTGAAGGAACTGGTTCCGGGCGACGTCAGCCTGAAGTTTGTCCCCGGCGACATTGCGGGGCCGGTGATCGATCTCGCCGCGCCGGTCGCGCCGTCCCGTCCCCGACCGTCGTCAGCTCCTGCCAAGCCTGGCGAACAACCCAAGGCCCCCAAATCGGAACCGATCAAACTGAACAAGGACGAATTCCTGGCCGATCCGCTGATTCAAGCGGCTATGGGGGTGTTCCGGGCGCAGTTGATCGAAGTGCGCGGACCCAGCGAGGCGTAGCGAGTTCGTTTGAGCGGGTGATTTCCCAATTCTTGTTTCCCGGACGACTTCGAAGACTCTAGGCTCTCGCAACAACAAGTTACTTCCATGTCCAGTATCGGAAAATTGATGAAGCAGGCGACGCGCATGCAGCAGCAGATGGAGCGCGTCCAACAGGAATTGGCCAACAAAACGGTCGAAGGCGTGGCCGGCGGCGGAACCGTCAAGGTCGTGGCCCGCTGCGATCAGTCTCTGGTGTCGATCAAGATCGCTCCCGAAGCGGTGAATCCCAGTGATGTCGCCTTTCTGGAAGACCTGATCCTGACCGCCACCAACCAGGCGCTCGCGGCTGCCAAGGAAACCGCCAACAAAGAGATGGGCTCGGTCACCCAAGGAATGAGCATTCCCGGACTGATCTGACCCGAGTCTGACTCCTGAAAACAGCAAGAGGGCGGAGATCTGGTGGATCTCCGCCCTCTTTCGTTGCCGGGATACCAACTCCGGTCAGCGCAGCTTCTCCGGATTCAACCCTTGGAGATCCTTGGGCAGGAATTTGCCGTCCTTCCGAATGAGTTCGCCGTCGAACCAGACCTCGCCGCCGCCCCATTCCGGACGCTGGATCAGGACCATGTCCCAGTGCACCGCGGACCGGTTGCCGTTGTCGCAGTCCTCATAGGCCTGGCCCGGGGTGAAGTGCAGGGACCCCGCGATCTTCTCGTCGAACAGGATGTCGCACATCGGATTTTGAATGTGCGGATGAAAGCCCAGACTGAATTCGCCGATGTAGCGGGCCCCGGCGTCCGTATCCAGAATCTCGTTGAGGCGTTGCTCGTTGGAGCCGGTGGCCTTCACGATTTTGCCGTTGGCGAACTCGAGTCGGATGTTCTCAAACTTGGTTCCCGAGTAAATCGTGGGCGTGTTGAACTGGATGGTGCCGTTGACCGAAGTCTTGATCGGGCAGGAGAAGACTTCGCCGTCGGGAATGTTGCGCAATCCTTCGCAGGGACGCGCGCCAATGCCTTTGATGCTGAAGCGCAGGTCAGTGCCGGGGGATTTCAAGTGGACCTGATCGGCCTTCTGCATGCGCTTGGTCAGGGGCACCATGGCCTTCGCCATTTTGCGGTAATCCATGGTGCACACATCGAAATAGAAATCTTCGAACGCCTCGGTGCTCATGTTGGCAGCCTGGGCCATGGAAGGCGTGGGCCAGCGCAGGACGCACCACTTGGTTTTGTTGACCCGGAAGTCGAGGACCGGCCGGAGCAGTTTGGCATACAGTTGCAGTCGGTCGGAGGGCACGTCGCTGGATTCGCTGGCGTTGTGGGCGCCTCGGATCGCGACGTAAGCGTGCATCTTCTTCATCCGTCCGAGCTCGATATCGCGCACCAATTTCGCGTGGGTCTCGTCGGTTTCCCGCTGCATCTCGCGGATCAGCTTGCTGTGGCGGGCTTCGACAATCGGAGTGGCTCCGGCCGCGCGGCAGGCGCGAATGAGGGCCACGCCCATTTCGTCGGGCACATCGACCAGATCGAGGAGGATGTTTTCGCCTTTCTTGAGGTCGCAGGAATAGTTGGCGAGCAGTTCGGCCAACTGGTTATAGCGGGAGTCTTTCATGTCCGTAGCGGCGGGAAATCAACCACACCGCGCCGTCCGCACCCAGCGGAAAGGGGACGCCGCAGGAAGGGGCTAACGCGGGAGAAGGCGGCAGAACCCGAGACTGTCCTGGGGAAGGGGCAGGGGAAGGGAATCTCCAGTCAGAGGACGCGGAGATCGCGGAGGGGGAAATCTGCTCGGCGGCAAGCCCCGAGCCGCCTGGGAGCGCTGGCGTCTCGCCGGCGTGTTTTTCACCCTCACGCCAGTGAATTATCCGGGCTAGCTCGCTTCCCGCTTAGCTTCCTCCCTCTCTGGCATCCGAAATTGACCCGAGGCCGCAACGCGCGTTGACTCTCCACAACACCATTTCCATGCGGATCTCGTCTCATCTCTCCCGCTGGGCACTCGGGTTGGCCCTCTGGACCTTCCCGCTCGCTGCGGGGGAACCACCGGTGTCGCGGGCGTTTCTCGAGCGTCACTGCGTGGAGTGCCATGACGCCGAGACTCAGAAAGGAGGGCTCGATCTAACGTCCCTGAACTTTGAGCCGAAAAACGCCACGAACTTCTCCCGATGGGTGACGGTTTTCGACCGCGTTTCGCTGGGGGAAATGCCTCCGGCGAAGAAGCCACGGCCCGAAACGCGGGAACAGGCCGGGTTCCTGATGGATCTGAACGCTGGCCTCGATTCCGCGGACCGCGAGCGAATTGAGCGGGAAGGCCGGGCCACGCAGCGTCGGCTCAATCGGTACGAGTACGAGAATTCCCTGCGGCAGATCCTGCAGATTCCCTGGCTTCAGGTGCGCGACGCCTTGCCGGAGGACGGCGAGGCCTATCGTTTCAACAAAGTGGGAGGCGCCCTCGACATGTCGCACGTGCAGTTGGCTCGGTATCTTGGGGCGGCGGACACGGCGCTGCGGCAAGCGATGGCCCCCCAGGCCCAGCGGCCGCCGGTCACGATCCGACGCTACTACACCCGGGATCAGCGGAGTTGGACCGGCCCGATGAAGTTCTCCGAGTTCAACACCGCCCCGGAACGCGCCACCTTTCCCGTGCTGGGCTTCGAAGGTCAGCCGGAAGTCCGGGCGGACCGCGCGCCGATCACGGTCGGCACCAACGATCCCGTTGGTCGCGAATTGGAGGGCATGGGCGTCGTCGCCAGTGCTTACGAGCCGATCGAACCCAAGTGGAATGAATTCCGGGCGCCGGTGGCCGGACGCTACAAACTTCGCTTCAACGCCTACACGGTTTGGGTCGGACCCGGTCAGAGTAATCGCTGGTACATTCCGAACCTGGACGTGATCTCCCGCGGTCGCCGCGACGAACCGGTCAGCATCACGGCGGAAACTCCCCCGCGACTGTTGCGGCACCTCGGCGATTTTGACGTTACGCCGGAGCCGACGGTGCACGAACTGGACGTTCACCTGCTCGCGGGCGAGATGATTCGGCCGGATGCCGGACGTCTCTTCCGGTCCCGACCGGGTCCAGGCCGCTGGCAGAATCCGCTGGCTGAACCCGACGGGCAGCCCGGGGTGGTGTTCCGCTGGTTGGAAGTGGAAGGGCCATTCTTCGACGATTGGCCGCCCGCGGGACATCGGCTCCTCTTCGGTACCCTGCCGTTGCAAGATCGGCCACGTCCGGCCGGTACCCCCACGGGGACGGAGACAGAAAACGCCCGTCGCCGGCGCTTTGTGCCTCCGCCGGGAGTGGTCGTGATTTCGAGTCAACCGGACGCAGACGCCGAACGCTTGATCCGGGGATTCCTCCGCACCGTCTACCGTCGACCGTTTGACGAAGACGCGGAGGTAAAACGATTCCTGGGGGTTTATGCGGCCGCGCTTAAGCGGGGCAACGACTTCACTGACGCGTTGCTGGCGGCGTACACCGGGGTGTTGTGTTCGCCCGAATTTCTCGTGCTGCGGGAAAAGCCCGGTCGACTGGATGATGCCGCCTTGGCGACGCGGTTGTCGTACTTCCTGTGGAACTCGGCGCCGGATCTCGAGCTTCGGGCGCTGGAGGAGCGAGGCGAACTGCATCGGCCGGAAGTGCTCCGGGCTCAGTCCCAGCGGATGCTAGACGATCCCCGGTCCCGGCAAATGGTGGAGGCCTTCCTCGATTACTGGCTGGATTTGCGCAAACTGGCGGCCACCGCTCCGGACGCTGAGTTGTACTCCGACTACTACCTGGACGACCTGCTGGAGGAATCGATGCGCGAAGAGCCCATCGCGTTCTTTCAGGAGTTGGTGCGAGCCGACCTGCCCGCGCGAACCTTGGCGCAGTCGGACTTTGCCTTTCTGAATGAGCGGTTGGCGGCGCACTACGGATTGCCGCCCGTCTCCGGGATCGCCCTGCGGCGGACAGTTCTGCCCGCAGACACTGTGCGCGGGGGGATAATGACTCAGGCGGCGGTGCTGAAGGTCACGGCGAATGGCACCACCACTTCGCCGGTGGTGCGTGGCGCTTGGGTCATGGAGCGAATACTCGGACGCAAACCACCGCTGCCGCCACCGAGCGTACCGGCGCTGGAACCCGACATTCGCGGCGCCACCACCATCCGGCAGCAGTTGGAGAAACATCGAACCCAGGAAAGCTGTCGGGCGTGCCATGCCCGAATTGATCCGCCCGGCTTTGCCCTCGAGAACTTCGACGTTATGGGCGGCTGGCGGGACCGCTATCGTTCCGAAGCAGACGGCGAACTGGTGGTGGGAATTGCCAAGAGCGGTCAGAAGTTCACCCACCGTTGGGCGCAGCCGGTGGACGCCCAGGGAGAGCTCCCGGGTGCCGGAACGTTCCGTGATATCCGCGACTTCAAGCAGCTGTTGTTGGCCGACGAACGGCAGATTGCCCGAAACTTGGCGTCCCAATTGACCGTGTTTGCTACCGGAGCCCCGGTGGGATTTGCCGATCGGCAGGATCTGGAGGCCATCCTCGACCGAAGCCGGATCAGCCAGTACGGAGTTCGCACCCTCATTTTGGAACTCATCCAGAGCCGCTTGTTTCTCGAGAAATAATCAGTCGTCAGCCGTGCTCTCGATCGCTATTCAAGTACCGGAACATTCCCCGTCATGAAGGCCCCGCATATTTCCACCCGGCCGTCGTTGTCCCGGCGGCAGTTTCTGCGCGGCACCGGAGTGCTGCTGTCGCTCCCGTGGCTCGATGCCATGACCCCGGCCTTTGCCGATGTGGTGGCCCCACCCGCCAACCTGAATCCAGGCGGGAAACCACGCCGCTTCCTGGGCATTTGCAACAACTTGGGTCTTCTCCCGGAGCACTTCTTTCCGACGGGTACCGGTCGCGATTACCTGGCGTCGCCGTATCTGGAGTTGCTGCGGGAGCATCGGAATGACTTCACCGTGTTCAGCGGCGTGTGGCATCCGGAGGTCGATGGCGGGCATCCGGCTGACAACTGCTTTCTCACCGCGGCGCCGCATCCGGGCAGCGCGGGATTCCGCAACACCATCTCCCTTGACCAATACCTGGCCGAACGGATCGGGCATCTGACCCGGTTTCCCTCACTGACCTTGGGCGTGAATGTCCAGCAGGGTATCCGCTCGCTGTCCTGGACCGGTTCTGGCGCTTTGATTCCCTGTGAAGAGAAGTCCTCCGTGGTGTTTTCCCGGCTTTTTCTGAAGGGGACTCCGGCCGAGACGGAGGCCCAGGTCCGCCGGCTTGAGACAGGTCAAAGCATTCTGGATGCGGTGTCGGGACAACTAAAGTCTCTCGAAGGTTCCGTCGGCCCGCGGGATCGGGACCGGCTCGATCAGTATGTCACCAGTGTTCGGGAACTGGAGCAACGGATGCAGATGTCGCGCGAATGGGAGGATCGCCCCAAGCCCACGGTCACTGCCTCCGCGCCGTTGGATCCCGAAAGCCCCAAGGCGTACATGGATAAGGTCAAACTGATGTACGATCTGGCGCGTTTGGCGTTCGAGACTGATTCCACCCGCTCCATTTCGCTGCTGCTCGATGGGGTGAACTCCCCGGCGATAGAGTTTGGTGAGGTCAAGACCTCGGACGGATACCACAACCTTTCCCACCACGGAAAATCGAAGGAGAAACTGGCCCAGCTCCGAACGATTGATGAGTGGCACATGAAGTTGCTGGCAGACTTGTTCAGTCAGTTGAAGGCCATTCGAGAAGACGGCGAGCCGTTGCTGGACCGAACCTCAATTCTGTATGGGTCCAATTTGGGGAATGCCAACACGCATGTGACCACCAACCTCCCGGTCGTCTTTGCGGGCGGAGGATTCCGTCATGGCCAGCATCTGGCGTTCGACACGCAGCACAATTACCCGCTGCCGAATCTGTTCGTTTCCACCTTGCAGCGAATGGGCCTGGAGACGAATCGGTTTGCGACTTCGACGGGAACGATGCGCGGCTTGGAGTGGGTTTAGTTGAGACGGGCGGGTAAGGGGTAAGGGGTAAGGGCGGAGAAGTTGATTCGGTTGGGCTCAGGGTGTTCGGGGGGCGTTTGGGAATTTATACCCCGCGTGGGAAATCGGCAGAAGGTCTGCCGAACTCCATAGTTTCCGGTCTTTTTCCTGTTTTCCTGTGTTCCAGATTAGTCTCGCTCCGGTTTGTGCCGAATTTGTTTGCGCGTGGGTTAAAAAATAACAACTGTAAACAACATGAACCCGATTCAAATGGTGGTGCCATTGTTTGCAGGATTAATTCAGTTTGGGGAGATGGTGAATCTACGACGTCGCCGGTTTCCCGTCGGTCTCGTGGGAGTGCTGGCGGGCTTGGTGGCGGGCTTGGGGTCGGTTCTCGGAGCGACTTACACCATCACCAACCTCGGAACGTTGGGCGGCAACGGGAGCATCGCGTTTGGGATCAATGCCGAGGGGACGGTCGTGGGAGGATCGTTGCCGGCGGGTGGTTTGCCGGATGAGGCGTTTCGCTATCAGGATGGAGTGATGACCGGACTAGGGACGCTCCCCGGCGCCACCACCAGTTGGGCGTTGGGAATTAATAAGGAAGGTGTCATCGTGGGTCACTCCTACTTTCCGGAGTTCCAAGCCTTCATATTCCAAGCCTTTCGTTACAGCGGGAATTCGATGGTCAATTTGGGGACGTTGGGAGGGAGGGGCAGTTCGGCTTTCGGTCTCAATGATGCGGGTTGGATCGTGGGTTCCTCGGAACTGGAATCAGGTGAGACCCGGGCATTTCTCTATCGGGATGGTGTAATGACCAATCTCGGGACCTTGGGAGGCGACTTCAGCAGTGCCTACAGCATCAGCGCCAGTGGAGTGGTGGTTGGCGAATCCCGCAATGCGGAGGGGTTACAGCGGGCGTTCCGTTTCGATGGAACCCTCCTGGATCTGGGCACATTGGGTGGGCCTCGCAGCGCCGCCTACGGAATCAACGCCTCCAACGTCATCGTCGGCGGAGCGAGCTTGGCGAGCGGATCATTCCACGCCTTTCGTTACGATGGGGCTCTCCACGATCTTGGAACCTTGGGCGGCTCCGTAAGCGCTGCGAACGCCATCAACTCGGCCGGGGTGATTGTGGGGAATTCTACCCTTCCGGGTGGGATGATCCGACACGCCTTCATTTACGACGGAGTTCTGCGCGATCTGAACGACCTGATTCCGCCGGGAAGCGGGTGGATCCTGAACACAGCCACTGGCATCAATGAGCGGGGGCAGATTGTCGGGCAGGGTGAGATCAATGGCCAACTCCGCGGATTCCTGCTTACGCCCAACCTCGTCGTTCGGTACACCGTCAGACCCGACGGATCGCTTGAAATCACTTCGGATGGCTTCCTGTATGAGTCCGCCACCCTCTCGGGTATTTACATTGGCTTGGGAGTGAAGTCGGTGATCGTTGCCCCAGGTGCCATTGCGGGTAGTCGGTTTTATCAGGCTCGGGAGTCTTAAGCCGAATCTGGCCTGTGGGCGAAGGCCGCCCTGGTTTCGCGGCCCAAACTTTCGCGTGCTCGTTCGAGAACTTTGTTCCAAGTTTCGGCACATGAACTTCGGAGCGATGTACCGCTGGGGAAGTCCGATCTGGCTCTTGAGTTTCCTCGGCTTGGTTTTTTTGGCGGTCGGCGTGGGGTGCAAACGCACGCCGACCCACACGAATGACGAGGCAGAGATCCGCGCAGTCCTGCAGGAACAGGTGGCGGCGTGGAATCGGGCCGACCTGACGGCCTTCATGGAAGGCTATGCGAAGCTGGACACGACCCGGTTCGGCTCGGGCGGTAATTTCGTGACGGGCTGGAAACCGGTGTACGACCGGTATCGGAAGAAGTACACCAACGCGGCGGCCATGGGGCACTTGGTTTTCTTTGACGTGAAGGTGGACCAGATCAATGCCGATACCGCGATGGTGTACGGGTTCTGGCGGTTGGATAAGATTGCCGGCAACCCGGGAGGAGTCTTCTCCCTGCTGTTTCGGTTGCGACCGGAAGGGTGGCGCATCGTGCATGATCACACCTCGGCCGCGCCTTGAGCGTCAGCCAGACGAGAACGACTCATTCCTATTCCCATGAATCCGCACTCCCTCTCCGATCCGTTGCCCGAATCCGCAGCGACTCGGCCGGAAGCAGTTAACTCGTCCGTCGAGGGAATGAAGTGGGCGCGGCGACTGACCTGGATTCTGGCGGCGTATCCGCTGGGATGGTTGGGGTTGTTTTATTCCTTCGTTTTGCGCGCGCGCGCGACGTTGGGGTTTTGGCCGACACCCTATCGGCCAGACCCCAAAGATTTGGGATTCACGCTGCATCATCTGGCGATCGATCTAACCATGGTGGCCTTGCCGGTGGCGGTTCTGAGTGTTCTCGCACTGGTGCTGCTGATGCCCCGGGCTTCCGACGGACGGAGGAATTGGGGGGCGTTGGTCTCGGTCATCGCCTTGGTGGGATTGGTGGTCGCGCTGGGCCGGATCGATCCGGGAAACTACTTCGAGTGGTTTGCGGATTAATCCATCCGGGCTGGCTGCGAGGTGCGGTGGGACTCGCGTTCACGTTGGACGAATCGGAGGGAACCGAAGATCACTAGACTCAGCGCCAGGAGGGAATATCCGCTGAGGGGACCGACCAGGCGTGGGGTGTCGCGAAAGGCTTCGTGAAACAGCCGAAAGAGGCCGTAGGCGATGAGGTAGAGATGGAACAAGTTTCCAGGGAATTTCCGGGCCTTCCGCAGGGCGGCCAAGACCACCAGGGCGATGAGGTTGAAGGCGAACTCCAGCGGAACCGAGGGCCAGCGCGGGAGTCCGTGTTCATCGCGTACCGTCCACCACGTCGAAGTTTCACAAACGCGACCCAGACAACAACCGTTGAGCCAGCAACCCAATCGGCCCAGGGCGATTCCAGCGGGGACAATCAGAGCGAACCAGTCGCCGGTCGGTTGGCGATAGCCCAGGGCTCGCTTAAACAGTTCCACCGAAACATAGCCGCCGAGTAGGGCTCCCAGAATCGACTTGCCGGTGGCGAGACGTCGCAGGAAATCCGGTTGCCCGAAATCCCGCCATCCTTCGGCTAGGACGTACGCCAGCTTGGCGCCCACGAACGCCCCCAACAGCGCGCCCAGCCAAAGGGCGAACATTCGCGAGTCTCGTCGCGCGCGCCGAATCCAGAAGAGTCCGCTGAGGGCGAGTCCGCCGACCAGCAGCACCGTGTACCAGGAGGTCGAGGACGCTGGAGCGGGAATCATGGGGCGATCAGTCCCAGTTTCCGAGTGCGTTAGTGAAAATTGAAGCGGGGATTGCTGACGGCGCAGCCAGCCGCGGCCACGCTTTCGGCAGCCACGAGGCAAACCACAATCAGGGCAACGGACAGCAAAGTCTTGGTCGCCGTGGTTCGGCCCAGTCGAACTCCCAACACGATTCCCGCTACCACGGCTCCTGCGGGAGCGAACAGCAGGGCGCCGATCGCGGCGGCGTCGGCGTTCCCGGTGAGTCCAAATAAGCCCGGAAGGAGGATCAGTCCGCCCGCCACATAGAAGGGCCAGGGAGACCGAGCGGGATGTTCCGGCTCAGGCGGCGGAGGCGAAGACGGCTCCGGAGCGGGCGATGGAAGTGGCGACGAAGACGGGTCCATGGCGGGAGTTCACGAACAGTTCACCGGGAATCGGCCGGGCGGGCAATCGCCAATGCGGCGATGATGCGTCGGGTAGCGGCACTTCTCCGAGTGTCGGTTCAGTAGCGTCGGTGACCGTCGGGATCTCGACGTGTCCGGCGGGTTTTGCGAGGATGCGGAAACATGAGGCTTCGCAACGGGGAACGATCTGGATTCGGCGGAATGGTCACGCTCTGGCTCGTCCTGACCTGGTCGCTCGCGGCGGCGCCGATTCGCGTGGTGGTGTGGGATGAACAGCAGCCCCAGCAGCGGTTGGCGTACACCAACTGGTTGGGGAATCAGATTGCCGAAGCCCTCAAGTCACGTCCTGGACTGACGGTGACGTCGGTTCGCCAGAACGATCCGGAACAGGGTCTGTCGGCCGCCGCGTTGGACGCGTGTGATGTGCTGATTTGGTGGGGGCATGTCCGGCAGGGGGAGATCAGTGCCGAGAAGGCGCAGGACATTGTTCGCCGCATTCAGACGGGTCAGCTGTCGTTGATTGCGCTGCATTCGGCCCACTGGTCCGCCCCGTTCATGGAAGCGATGAATCAGCGGGCGCGGGAAGATGCGATCAACGCCCTGCCCCTACCGGAACGGACGGGCGTCGTGCTGCAGGAGACGAACTTGTTCGCGAATCTTCGCACACCGCCGAAGTACACCGAGCGGCTGACTCCGGCGGCGTTGTATCGGAAGCCTTGGACCGGCCCGGTGCAGATTGAACTCGTTCTGCCCAACTGCTGTTTTCCGGGATATCGACCGGATGCCATGCCCAGTCGCGTGACGGTTCTGTTACCGGATCATCCCATCGCGCGCGGCTTGCCGCCGCAGTTCGTGATTGAGCAGACCGAAATGTACAACGAGCCCTTTCACGTGCCGCCACCGGATCAGGTCGTGTTGGAGGAACGGTGGGCGAACGGAGAGTGGTTCCGCAGTGGCAGCGTGTGGAATCTGGGAAAGGGCCGGGTGTTCTATTTTCGTCCGGGTCACGAAATGTATCCGGTCTTTCTGAATCCCACGGTGATTCAGGTGCTCGAGAATGCGGTGCGCTGGATGGGGGAATGACGGCGGAGGGCGATGCCTTCGCGGGCATGGTATCGATCCAGAATGAACGTCCGCTCCTTCAACTGGATTCTCCACGGACTGTGCGCCGCTTCGGGGGCGTCGGGGTTGGGATTGCAGCTGACCTGGACGCGTCAGTTAGCGTTGGGATTGGGACATGAACTGCCCAGCACTTGGGCCGTAATGACGGCTTTCTTTCTCGGATTGGCCTTGGGGGCAGCGGTGTTGGGGGAATGGATTCGACGAAGTTCCCAGCCGTTGCGGTGGGCGGCGGCACTGGAACTGATGATCGGCGCTTGGGCGGTCCTGAGCACGCTGATGGGGCCGGGACTGAATGAGCTGGCCCGGCAGGGAATGGGATTGGATCCGTCGCCGGTACGGCAATGGAGCGTCACTTTGGCGGTCGCCTTGGTTGGATTGCTCCCGGCCACGACGGCCATGGGAGCCACGTTGGCGGCCTGGGAGCGCGCCTTGGCTCAGCGGTCTGGACCCAACGCATGGATTGCGGGGCTGTATGCCGCGAATACCGGGGGTGCGGTTCTGGGCGTTCTGCTGACTGTGGGCGTGCTGCACCCGAACTGGGGATTGCGGGCGACCGCGTGGGGCTGCGCGGCGGTTAACGGCGTTTGCGCGATGGTTCTGCTGGGACTGGGTCGCGCCGGGCGATGGGCGGTTTCCCCAGTGCCGCAAACGGGTGCCGAGACGGGAGTGGGGATGAAGCGACTTCTGTGGCTGCGTCTGGCGGTGGGGGGCGCCTTGGGATTGGGCTTCGAGGTGTGGACCGTGCGGTTGCTGAATCTCGTTCTGGAAGGAACGGTGTACACCTACGCCACCGTGCTGGTGGTGTGGTTGCTGGGAACGGCGGTGGGCGGAGCCCTGGCTCGGAGTCGGATCCGCACTTGGTGGGCGCTGCTGACGCTGCCGCTGACGTTGCTGGGAGCGGGGTGGACCATGGCGGTCAGTCCGGGCGTGTTTGAGGCGTTGCGGCAACAATGGGGTGATTCCGGCTGGGCAGTGGTGGGTGCCGAAGGCCTCGTGGTGGCCGTGATTGTGGGGCCGTCCACGGTGTTGATGGGCCTTCTGTTCTGTCGTTGGATGGAGGACGCGGTGCGGGCCGGCAGTGGGGTCGGAGCGGCGCTGGCGTGGAACACGGTCGGGGCGGGACTGGCTCCGGTGCTGGTGGGCGTGGTGGTGTTTCCGTGGTTGGGCGGCAAGGGAACTCTGCTGATCCTGGCCTTCGGATATGGAGCGTTGCTGGCGCCTCGGTGGCGGACGCTGGGAGTTTCAGTTGGGACCGTCGCCGTGTTGGGGATGTTCCTGCCTACGCTCCATCTGCTGAACGTGCCTCCGCGAACTCGGCTGGTGGAATTTCGCGAAGGATCGCTGGATTCCGTAGCGGTGTGGGAACAACTCGGCTCCAACGTGGTTCTGACCGTCAACAATCGCTTCGTGATGGGGGGCACTGCTTCGGCCGTGGCGGCCGCTCGGCATTCCTATTTGCCGCTCCTACTTCATCCGGAACCGCGGCGGGCTTTGTTTCTGGGTCTGGGCACGGGCATTTCCTTTGCTGCCTTGGGAGCTCAGCCAGGCCTGACGGCCGAAGCGGTGGAACTCGTTCCCGACATCGTAGCGATTCAGTCCCGCTTCGCACCGCACAATCAATTATCCTCGGGCTTGCGGGTGAAGGTGGGTGACGCCCGCCGCTGGGTTCGCACGACGTCCGAGACCTACGATGTAGTGATTGCCGACTTGTTTCATCCAGGGCGGGACGGCGCCGGAGCGCTGTACACGGTGGAACATTTCGCCGCGCTGCGCGAGGTGCTGCGGGAACGGGGAATCGTCTGCCAATGGCTACCGTTGTATCAGCTCGATGAACCCACCTTGCGCAGCATTGTGGACGCCTTTCTGGCGGTGTTTCCCGACGCTCAAGCGTTTCTGCTCCGACCCAATATTGACACGCCGGTCTTGGGTTTAGTGGGTGGGAAGGAGCCCTTGCGGTGGGGCGTTGATTGGTGGGAACGGCGCATGGCCAACGCCCCTCTAGCGGAGCGACTGAAGGCTGCGGGACTGACCCGCAGTGAGAATTTGTTCGGACTCTGGGTGGCGGGAGCGGATGAGTTGCGGGCCTTTGCGGCGGGGGCCACTCGCAACACCGACGACCGGCCCGCGGTGATGTATTCCGCCCCCACAGCCACGTGGCAACGAACGGGTTCGCCCGGCGCGGATTTGGTTCGGTTGCTGACCGGTTTCGCGGAGGCGGGGACAAGTTTTCCGATGGCGAGTTCCGACGCCGCGAATCGCGCGTGGGTGGAACGAGTGTCCGACTATCGAAGGGCCCGGGATGAGTTTCTGCGCGGTTTGGTGGCGGAAGATGATGGGAAACCGGAGGTCGCCGAGCAGCACTTTCTGGCCAGTGCCCGGGCGAGTGGGGTGTTCACCTCCGGCTATTCTCGATTGGTGACGCGAGCGATGTCCCTGGCCCGGGAGCGTCCGGAAGAGGCCCGCCGGTTGCTGGAGGCCCTGAAGGAGGCCCGACCGGAACAGCCACTGGCGGCGGAGTTGTTGCGGCGGTTGGGGGAGCGGTGAGGGGCGGGGAAGCTGAGTTGCTGCTCACTTTCCCGTTGGCAGGGCTCGCGCTAGGGGCGTCAAGGCCCAGGCGGGATCCGTGAGGCTGCGGAGCAGGGGTAGAGCGCCATCGGTTACTTCCAGCAGGCATGCGGTGTCCGGCAACTCGGGGTAACGTAAGGCCATGCCGGCACACCGTTCCTTCAAAGCGTCGAAGTTGTTGTCATCGGCGCGAACAAAGGCTTTCGGAACTTGATTCGGGCTCACCCAGATCCATTCGGGTTGGCGACTTCGACCCACGGCGGCGCGAAAGATCGGATAACCCTGATCGTCAGCACCCAGATTCTCGAACTCCAATTGGAGGGTGGCCGAGAGCCGACCAACGAGTTCCTCCAAGCCCTTGGGTGCGGGCAGGGTGAACTGACCTTCCTCCACCGGTATGACAAGGAGTCGGAGGTATTCGGCAAAACTCGACGCCACGAGCGTCTGGGTGTCGCTCTCCAGGTCGATGTGAGTGATGGAAGGGGTCTCGGAGTGACCGCGATAGTCGAAACACAGGTGCCAATGGCCATCGCCGTCGAAAGGAATGAGCCCTTCGAGCGGGAAACTGACTTCGTCCTGAACCTCCGACCAATCCGGCCGGTACAGCGACGGGTATTGGGGCCCGATTCCTGAGATGACGTCGTGACTGTGGCCCGGAAGTCGCCTCCTCAGGTAGCCCCCATTTTGTTCTCGCAACACCTCGAGGTATTCCGCTGGCAGACGGTGGCCCAGGAGTTCCTCGATCTGCTGTCGCGCCGACTCCGTCAGGGTTGGCTGTACGTGGGGAAGGTAGGCAGGAACCGCCCAGATCGAAGCGGAAGCAGGGAGCTCGGCCATGACCAAGGCAGGGCGTGGGTGATGGGTTGACCCAGCGCCGGTTCAGACCGCGGCGTCGCCACGTTCCTCGGTTCGGATTCGGATGGCGTCCTCGACAGTCGAAACGAAGATTTTGCCGTCGCCGATTTTGCCAGTTTTGGCGGCCTTGATGATGGCATCAACGGCGGCCTGGACCTGGGTGTCCGGGACCACGAGTTCCACCTTGAGCTTGGGCAGGAAATCGACGGTGTATTCGGAACCCCGATAAATCTCGGTGTGCCCCTTCTGACGGCCGAAGCCTTTGACTTCGGTGACGGTCATGCCGACGAGGCCGGCCTCCTGCAGGGCGGTTTTGACGTCGTCGAGTCGGAATGGCTTGATGATGGCTTCAATACGTTTCATTGCAGAATCGGGCGTGCTGACAACGTCGCACCGAGCCCGGATTCAATGCAATAGCGGGGGCGAGAAACCGGTGGTGCTGAATTTCGGACAGAACCGACGTCATCCTCCCCTCCCGACGCAGTTCGTGGTTCTTCGTGCTCCGCCGACCCTTCCTGGCTACTGTGGGCCGACGGAATGACGGAGGTGCCCCGAAATATTGTCCTGCTGAAAGGCCACAGTGCTGGCGTGGGCGACTTGTTGCGGAGTTCCGCGGCCTGGCGGGCCTTGCATGACCGCTATCCGGGAGTGCGGTTGCATTTGGCGTTTCTGACCCAGGAGCCTGGATACTCGTCGGAGGAATTCATCAGCCGGCACCATTTGCTCCAGTCCTTCCACGTATTTCCGAAATGGTCGGATGGCTGGGCGGGGTGGCGGCGGGCCACGGACTGGTTTACGGGCGTGGTTCGGCAAACCCAAGCCGATTGGGTCATTGATTTCGAAACCAACGGGGTGAGGACCTCTTTGCTCACCTGGCTGGTTCGCCGGCGGTGCGGAGTAATTACGCTTGGGGTGGCGGAAGTACCGGGCCGGGGAGTGTTTTATCAGCGAACCGCTCCGAGTCGGGCCCAGTATGCCCGGCGCAATGGTCTCACGCTGCCCTTGAACTACGCCGAACGGGATTTCGTGGCATTGGCAGGCCTCGGTGTGGCGCGGGAAGGCCGCCCGATCGAATTGCAGGAGACTCCGGAGGCGGTGGCTCTGCGGAAATCCCTGCGCGAGCGCTGGGGAATCCCGGCCGGAGTGCCCTTGGTTGGGTTGAATCTGGGCTGTGGCACCCCGGGCGCCCTCGATCGGCGGCCGGATCTGGCCCTGTCCCGGGCATTGTTGGCGTGGCTCCAGCAAACCCAGCGGTGCGCCGTGGTGCTGTCGGGAGCGCCATTTGAGCGCGCAGTGAACGAAGAGTTGCTGGCCGGATACACGCCTCCCGCCGAACTGCCGGTGGTGAACACGGCGGGACACACTCGTCTGATCGAGTTGGCGGGACTGATCCGCGCCTGCGACCTCTATATCTCCGCAGATTCCGGCCCGTATCACCTGGCGGTCGCCTTGCGGGTGCCGACCGTGGTGGTGATCAACTTCGTCAATACCGAGGCCGAACATCCTCATCCGTGGGTGAGAACGGTTCTGGCACCGAGCCTCACAGAGCTTTCCCGGGCGCAGGCGGCCGTGCAGGATCTGCGCCTCGCGTATCCGTGGTCGAAAGGGTCAGCTTCGAAATGAATTCATTCTGGAACCGTCTGGCGGAGATGCTGTGGCCGCAGCGGACCCGCCTGGCGATCGGCGTGGTCGCCGGTCTGGTTTTTGCCGCCAGCAATGCCTTGTTGATGATGGCGGTGAAGCTGACCTGCGACCTGTTGTTTGCGTCCCCGTCCACGGGACCGGTGGTCAAGGTGCACTCGCAGTTGCAGGCAATCTGGCCGGGCTTGGAGGCCGGACTCACTGCCTGGCTGCGCAGCGAGTCTACGGGACTGCGGTTGGCCCTGATCGGCACGATTCCGTTTGCGATGTTGCTCCGGTTGGCGGGTTCCTACGGGAATTTCTATTACCTTGCCCGGGCGGCGAACCAGGCGGTTCACGAACTGCGCGTCCAGATCTTCGATCATTTGCTGAAATTGCCCGTCGGCTATTTCACCTCGGCGCGAACGGGTGATTTGATTTCCCGAATCGTCAGCGACACGGAGGCCCTGAAGGCCGTGGTGCAATCGTCACTCGCCACGGTGGTCAAGGAACCCGCCTCCATCGTCGCGCTCCTGGGTTACCTCGCCTTCGTGCAGCCGCGGCTCACGCTGATTTCCCTCGTGGTGTTTCCGCTGTGCGTCCTGCCCGTGGTTATTTTCGGACGTAAGGTGCGCAAAGCGGCGCGGGCAGCGTCCTTGGGAATGGCCCAGCTGTCCGACACCATGCAGGAAGCGTTCACCGGACAGCGCGTGCTCAAGGCCTACAACCTGGAGCCGGAGTTTAGCCGCCGCTTTGCCGGGGTGTCGTCGAACATTGTTCATCAGTTGATGAAGTCCGTTCGGGGTAACGAAATTCCCTCGGTCATGGTCGAGTTCTCCGCGGCGATTGGCGTGTCCCTGGTGTTTCTGTTTGTTCTTCGCAACAACCGAGCCGGGATCACGATGACTTCCGGAGACTTCTTCTCGTTCATTGGATCGATCTTCCTGCTGTATCAGCCGATCAAGAACCTCAGCCGGTTTTACGGACAGATTCAGCAGGCGCGCGCGGCGAGTGATCGGGTGAGCGAGATTTTGGGCACGCCGCCGGACATTGCGGATCCCGCGCAGCCCCGGCCGGTGGTGGCTGCTGGATCGACGGTCGAGTTTGACCGGGTGTCCTTCAGTTACGGCGATCGGCCGGCGGTGTCGGACGTCTCGTTGACGATTCCGCCGGGTCACATGGTGGCCTTGGTGGGCGCTAGCGGGTCGGGCAAGACCACGCTGACCAGTTTGCTCCTGCGATTCTATGATCCCCAGCAGGGTGCGGTTCGAATTGGTGGGATCGATCTCCGCGAAGTGCGGGTTCATGAGTTGCGCGAGCAGATGGCCGTGGTGACGCAGGAGACCATTCTGTTCAACGACACCCTGCGGGCGAACATCCGTCTGGGCCGTCCGTCGGCGACGGATGCCGAGGTGGAGGCCGCGGCGAAGGCGGCGCAGGCGCATGAATTCATTCTGGCGAAGCCGGGCGGCTACGACTTTGTGATTGGCGAACGCGGCGGCAGTTTGAGCGGGGGACAGCGCCAGCGAATGGCCATTGCCCGGGCCATTCTGCGGAATGCGCCGATCCTGGTGCTCGACGAAGCGACCAGTGCTCTCGACACGGAGAGCGAGCGGGCGGTTCAGGTGGCGTTGGATACCCTGATGAAGGGGCGGACCACGCTGTGCATCGCGCATCGGCTGTCGACCATTCAGCACGCCGACTCAATTGTGGTGATGGAGCAGGGCCGCATTGTGGAGCAGGGGCATCACGACGAATTGCTGGCCCGCAACGGTCTCTACGCGCGGCTTCATGCCCTGCAATTCCGCACAGTGGCGGAAGTGGCGGAATCAGTGCCGGCTTAACACCTGCTGAACGCGTCGGACTAGGGTATCGGCAGAAATGCGGCCCAGGCAATTGGCGCGCTGGCCGGCCAGGCAATCGGGCTGAGTCTGCCGGATGCAGGCGCATTCGACCACTTCTTGGGTGTGACCGCTGCCGGGCGGTTGCCATTCCTGACGACCCTCGTACTCCCGGTACGCTGTGACGGTCGGGGTTCCGAGGGCACCGGCCAGATGGGTCACCCCCGAGTCGGCACCCACATGCACCGCGCACCCCTGCAACAGGGCGGCGAGTCGGGGCAGCGGAAGACGGTCGGGCACGACCCGGAACTGCGCACTGGAAAAGGATTGGGCCAACGCTTCCAGTCGCTGACGTTCGCGCGGCGAACCGTCCCCGGTGGCAATCAGGCATCGTCCGGTGGCCGCGGCCAGTTTGGGAATGAACTCCTGCCAGTTCTCCAGCGGCCACTCCTTTTGCGGCGAACTGGCGTTGGGCGAGAGGTGAATGGCGGGGGTGTCGACAAACGTTCGGGCCCAATTGAGGGCGTCGGGCGGCAGGCGCAGGTCGAATCGGGTGGGTTCCAGGGTGAAGCCGGCCGCCACCAGCATTTGCCGGCGTTGTTCGTACACGGGCAGTTCCCGGGAACGCTGGGGAATCCAGTGTTGGACCAGCCAGGGATTGTAGAAGTGTTTGCGTCCGCTGTTGTGCGCCAGCGTGTGGCGGGCGCCGCAGAGGGCGGTGACGTAAACCGGCCGGTCGCCTCCGCTAAAGCTTAGGGCGACATCGAAACGTTCCCGGCGGAGGGCGCGCAGGATGTCCAGGTGCTTCCACCAGGGAGGACTGGGATTGCTGAGCGGATACGCCCAAGCCTGATCCACGCACGGCACCATCCGGAGCACTTCGCTGCCGACCGTTGCCGACAGGGTGTGCAGCTCTGCTTGGGGGTAGTTGCGTTTGAGCTCCCAGCAAGCCGGGATCAGATGCACCGAATCGCCCAGGAACCCGAGGTCGACCACGAGGATCTTGCGGGCTCCCCGGGTTCGTTCGGCAAAGGTCGGATCCGGCGTCGGCACAGACCGAAGGAAACTCCAGACCGGCGTGCAAGACGAGCGGAGGTTTTGGCGTGTCGGGACTTGGGCTCCGGATTAGCCTTCGCTCCGTGAACGCTTGTTGTGATTCGCTCCGTCCGTTGCGTGCCGTAACCGGTCGTGGGACTTTTCTTGAGAAGGAGTCCCGCTAGGTGTCCCCTCGGCTTCCTCTATCTGTTTGCCTGATCTCCGGCGCCGAAGCGGCCCGGATTGGCCGTGCTTTGGAAAGCGTGGCGGAGTTGGCGTCGGAGATCATTGTGGTGCTGAACCAGGAGGTGCAGGACGGCACTGAAGAGATTTGCCGAAAGTGGGGTGCCCAAGTGTATCGGGAACCATGGAAGGGCCACATTGCGCAGAAGAATTCCGCCGCCGCCAAAGCCACCCAGCCTTGGGTGTTGGGATTGGATGCCGATGAGGCAGTTTCGCCGGGGCTGCAGGCCGAGTTGATGAACCTTCTCCGAAACCCGGAGTCAGCGGCGGCCTGTTCGGCGTACGCCTTCCCCCGACTTTCGTTCTTTCTGGGTCGCTGGATTCGGCACGGCGACTGGTATCCCGACCGCAAGGTCCGGTTGTGGCAACGAGGACGGGCTCGGTGGGCGGGAATCGATCCACATGACTTCGTTCAGGTGGACGGCGCGGTGGGCCGGTTGCGGGGCGATCTGCTGCATTACAGCAATCCGACCATGGGATCGTACGTGCAGAAACTGCCGTACTTCGCGGACCTGTATCTTCAGCAGCAGTTGGCGGCGGGGGCTCGTTGGTCGGCGCCAGTGGCGGTGGTGCGTTCTGTTTGGCGATTCTTTCGGGCCTACGTGTTTCGGTTGGGGTTTCTTGATGGCTATCCGGGATTCTTCATTGCCGCCACCACGGCGTATGGGGCCTTGGTGCGTCACACCCGCTTGTATGAGCATCAGCAGGGGACGAAGGAAAGCTGAGAGCTGAGAGTTGAGAGCTGAGAGTTGAGAGGTCGGAATGGAAAGGAGGGTGGGGCGACGCACTGCGGAGCCGTCACTGGGCCCGAAAAGCGGGTCATCCCATGAAGCCGAGATCGGAAAGAGCAAGGGCTCCGAAATTGCCGAGGTTGGGGAAGATGGTTGGCAAATCGGCTTCCGAGACCCCCAGCCATTTCGCCAGCGTGGCTCCGTACTGTTCGGTGGAGGTCGTTGGAATCAGGACTCCGCGGGACCCGCAATCGTCAGGTCCCTGCAAGGCGAGGTTCGGGAACGTGCCATAGACGTCGCCGCCTTGGACGGCGCCGCCGATGATCAGATGATGGTTGCCCCAGCCATGATCCGTGCCGGAACCGCTGGGCTGAAGGGATCGTCCGAAGTCCGACAAGGTGAAGCTGGTCACGCGATCGGCGACCCCCAGTTCCTGGGTGGACTGGTAGAAAGCCGCCACGGCTTCCGATACCTGCCGCAGCAGATCCCAATGTTGCCAGCTCTGAGACCCGTGCGTGTCGAATCCTCCCAGGGAACAGAAGAACACCTGCCGGCTCATGCCGGTGGATTGGCGCAGCGCAATGATCTTTGCCACTTGCTTCAACTGATTCCCCAGGCTGGTGCCGGGAAACACGGTGTTGACGGTGGCGGTGTTTCCCCGGAGCAGTGCGTTGAGCTCGAGAGCGTCCTTGCGGACTTGATTGGCGGACTGGATCAGCGCCAGACCGCTGTCGAATTCCAGTAGTTGCTGAAGACCCGTCAGCCGAGCCTGAGCGGCGGATTGAGGCCAGAGATTCAGGCCGCTGACATCGAGGTCGAATCCCGGCAGCAGACTGGCCGATTGCACGATTTTTCCGGTGCAGAACAGTGACTGGCCATTGGTGGAGATGCTGGCCGGGAAGGTCGACGATCCGTTGAGCGCGTGGAGCGCGTCCGCGGCTCGAGCGCCCCAGCCGGTTCCGCCGGAAGTGGACGGATAGCCGCTCTGCATCTGCTGGATCTGATCGGAATGCGAGAAGAGGTTGGTGGGGACCGGGGCTAGATTATTGAGAAACTGCTGCCGATTGATGGGGCCGACCAGCATGCCGGTATTGGCGAGGACGGCGAGGTGACCCTGGGCCCAGAGCGGATGTAGGGCGGCCAGACCGGGGTTGAGTCCGAAGGGCGTTCCGCTGGGCGTTTCCACGGGTAGTAGGGCGCCGTTGTTGTCGGGCAGCGCCATGTTGCCGCGACCGGCGTGATAGGCGTCGAATTCGGCCTGGGTCAGGGGCACGATGGTGTTGTGTCCGTCATTTCCGCCGACCAGAAAGATGCACACCAGGGCCTTGTAATCCGGGCTCGACTGGGCGAGGGCGTTCATCCGGCCCAAACGCGAAAGCAAGGCGGTGGCGCCAAGTCCGCAAAGCAGGGACCGGCGACTGAAACGAGGGTGAGTCAGGGGATTCATGGGAGAAGGGAAATTGGCAGTTGGATTAGTATTGGACGGCGTACTGTCCGCTGAGGGCGGTTAGATAAAGTACGGTTTCGATGCGGGTTTTGGCGTCATATCCCGGGGCAGCGGCATTGATCAGGACGGTCTTCATTTCGGCTGACATGCGACCGTAGAGCAGACGTTGGTTCACCTCTTCCACCAGGGCCGGAAGGTTGCTGCCGTAAGGTTGGAAGGGGGTCAGATCGAGGGTGAAATCGCCGCCCGAATTGCCGAGCAGATGATGGAAGAAATTACCCCGCAGAGTGGCTTCCGTGGGTGTGTAGATCTGGAACTCGGGACCGAACAGGGAACTCTTGGGAACCCGGTACAGCGGAGAGAACCAACTGAAGACTGAAGGTGGGTTGAGGGGGGATTGGGCGAAATAGCTGAACAGATAGGTGAGTTGTTGGGTGCTATTGAATTGGCCGTTGAGCGCTCGGAGGAACCCAGCGACTTGCAGAATCGGCTCCTTGAGTCGTCCGGAGTGGACGGTGGGTGTGTCGTTTCGGGCTTCGGGATCTGTCAGAATGGCCGTGATGACCGCCGGCAAATCGCCATCGGTTTGTTGAAACACCGTAGAGACCCGTTCGATGTAATCGCGGCTGGGATTGCTGAGGACCAGACTGCGGATGAGACGAGTGGCGATGAACGGCGCGGTGTTGGGATGATTCATCAGAATCTCCAAAACACTCTCCAGATCCTGTTCGACGGTTTGTCCGGCAGGGATTGAGACGCCCAGGAGTGTCTTGCTGCCGAAGTCGTGATTGTTCGGCCGCGCTTCCATGGGGGCGCCGTGGTACTCGTTGTTGACGTCGTGGGGAGTGGCGCCGGGGGCAGTGGCATAGGTCCAACCGGTAAGCGCCCTGGAGAGCTCTGCGACATCGGCCTGGGTGTAGGCGGGAAGCGCGTTGGTTTGGGAATCGAGCAGTTGGCTCCCGTCCAGGTCGAGTTGCCAGAGTCCGATAGTGAAGAGTTGGAGCAGTTCGCGGGGATAGTTCTCGTTGGCACCTCCGCCGAGGCCGGGCTTGAGGGAATTCGCGAGATCCAGGTACTTGCCCATCGACGAAGTTTTGGTGACGTCCCGAAGCAAATCCCGGTAGTTGCCAAAGGCGTGCTGACGCAGTGCTTTCAGCCAAGGGAGCATTTCATCGGCGTAAACCAGTTTGCTGGCGGACGTGACTACGATTTGGCTCAGCGCGTAGATTACCCGTTGGCGGAGTTGGTCTGGGGCCGTCGTGTAGTTGTGGAGCATCCAGCGCTGCAGATCCTGCACGGAATTGCCGGCGGGCACGGGGAACGCCGTGGCCGAAAGTGCGAACTGAGCCTGCAACCAGGCGGGAATGCCCTGTTGCTGGACCTGGGCCAGGGACGTCGGCGTGGGGCCAAAGGAGGCTTGTTCGAGAAAACGGGCTGCGCTCAGGGAAATCAGAACCGGCGGTGGAGGAGCAATCAGAGTGAGGATGGCTGAAGCGGTTCCACTGGGGTTGGCAACAGAAGTGGCGGTGACGGTAACGTTGCTTCCAGCGGGCAACGAAATGGGTGCGGTGTAGAGTCCGGACGAACTCACCGTTCCTACCGTGGGGTTGCCTCCGCTGATTCCGTTGACTGACCAGATCACCGCGGTGTTGGGACTGCCGGTGACCGTGGCGGCCAACGCTTGGGTGCCTCCGAGTGGGACTGACGCGGTGGTCGGGACGACGGCGACGGAGATCGGTGGCGGGGGCGCGATCAGAGTCACGGTGGCCTGGGCAAAGACGAGTGGATTGGCCACCGAGGTTGCCCGAAGGGACACGGGATTGGCGACGGGGAGAGCGGCGGGTGCCGTGTAGTGACCGGCGGGGGAAATGAGGCCCAGAGTGGCATTTCCGCCGGTTACTCCGTTGACCGTCCAAGTAACCGCCAGATTGGTGCTACCCGCTACCGTGGCGGTGAATCCCTGACTCGCCCCGAGGGGCAGGGAGAGGCTGGTGGGCGTCAAGTTCACGGTGACTGGAGCACCACTGATCGTCACGGAAACGGAGTTCCCCGTGACTGCTCCAGGTGCGGGTTGGCGAACAGCGATTTGGATTGTGCCAGGAGCGGCCGCGGCACCAACGGCGGTCAGCTTGGTGGGGGAGAAGTAGGTGGTGGGGAGATCCGCTCCGTTGGCGGTGACGACGGAGTCCGGAGCGAAGTTGCTACCGTTCAAGCTGACTTCGAAGTTCCCGACCTGAAGAGTGCCGCCACCCACTTTGGAAACGCTCCAGAGCCAGGGATATTTGCGAGTCACCTTCAGCGAAGTGGCGGCCCAGGCTTGGGAGTAGGCGGTGCTTTGCGCTCGGATGGTGACGGTCGAGGGCGTGGGAGCGACGGAGGGGGCTTGGTAGAGTCCGCCGGGACTGATGGTGCCCACCGTGCTATTGCCCCCGGGGATGTCATTCACCAGCCAGGTGACGGTGTTGGGACTGAGCGGCACGTAGGCGCCGAACTGGCGGGAACTGGCCACGTCCACCGTGGTGTCCCGCGGCCAGAGATCAATGCCGCCGGCCGATTGCGCCTTCAACGGGGCGGAACCCAGCAGGCAGCCGACGAGAAGGATCAGAAGTGTTCCGGGGCGAATCAATCCATAGGCCAACAGTCCCAAGGCGCGTTCCCGATTGGCTTCCGGGCTGGGATCCGCCTCCAGCGGCTTGCAAAGAGGTCGCGGGGCATCGGGCGTGCGGGCACGGTTGGGCGTTGGAGGATTCCGGGGGATAGGTCGTGCCTGGAGGAAAGGAGGACGAACAGAGATCATGGGAACGTAGACTTGAGCTTGGGTCGAACTCGAAAGCCGCCGGCTCGGGCCGGTCTGACTTGGTTGTTCGGCTTGGTTGTACGGGGTGGGCCGCCGACTCGGCCATGCGACTTTGGTCGATACCGAGGTCGACTTTGGTGGTATTGGCGAAACTCCGGCCGACCCGTATCAACCGGGGTATCCAAAACCGCCACTTCCACTGTTGCCTTATTTTCGTCGGGATATTGGCCGGCTGGGTTTGGTCCAGTTACGGGGCAAAGGCGGATACTGTCCGGCCCACCAACGCCCGTCAGATTTTGGATCTGGGTCTGGAAGCTGTGGCGAAGAGTCCCCAAACGGTCTCCTTTTCGGGAATTGTGACCTGCCCGTTGGGAGGTGTTCCTTGGATTTACGTTCAGGACGAGACTGCGGGGATGCTCGTGTTGTACACCAATCGCGGTTCCGTATTCCGGGCGGGTCAGCGGGTCGACATCGTTGGGACGACTTACGCCGGACAATTCGCGGTGCATGTGGTGGGGGCGGATGTGCGGGTTCGGGGGGAAGGATCGTTGCCGGAACCCAAGGTGGCCGAGGCGCGGCGTCTCGCGGCAGGGGAAGACTTTGGGCATTGGGTTCGGCTGACGGGTCGCGTGGTTGATGTCTATCGGGTCGGAAACACGGCTGTTCTGCGGGTGAACTCCGGAAGGCACCGGTTCTCGGTTCATGGCCCCACCCGCGAGTTTGGGGCGATCCCGGCACCGGACACGATACCGTTGGAATGGCTGGATGCCCGAATTGAGGTGAGTGGGATTTGTTGGACGGAAGTGGACGCGTCGAACCGCCCTTATCAGTTCCGCATCCACACCCCGGAGGCGCGCTGGGTGCGAATTCTGGAGCCAGGAAATGCCGATCTCTTCGATCGCGAGACGGTGGCAATTGATCAGGTTCAGGCGGGCCATCCTCCTGAACTTCCCCGCGTCAAAGTGCGGGGTACGGTGACTCATTTCATTCCGGGAGAACGGGTGTTTTTGCGAGATGCCACCGGATCGCTTCGCGCCCGGGTGATCCCGGAACTGGGGCGCTCCGATGCCGGGCAATTTTTTCGCCGACGCGATCATCTCGTCCCGCTTCGTCCGGGTGACGTGGTGGAGGTCGTGGGACATGGTGTGGCCGCGGGTCCCAGTACCAATCTGATGGACGCGGAGTATCGGCGCGTGGGTGGGGACACTTCCCCGATGCCGGTGGCGGTGGCGGTGGCGGCGTTTCGGGCCGGGGTTCATGACAATCAACTCGTGACTCTGACCGCTCGATTGGTGGATCGGCGCCCGTTGGTTTGGGGGGATCAGGTCGAGGACGTGCTTTGGCTTTCAGATGGCGAAGGGACCTTCCCAGCCTCGTTACGCACCAAACCTGGTTCCGCGTTTGGCCGGTTCGCGACCAATTCGTTGCTACAGGTGACTGGAGTTTGTTTGATGAGCGTAGGTGAGGACGGTGCCTATTCGACACCGACCCTCCTCTTGCGGTCGGCGGAGGATGTGAGCCTTGCCCGAGAACCGCTTCCATGGGAGCGACTGCCGCCGGGGCGAATTTTGCTGGTTTCGGGAGTTCTGGGCATGGCGGCGGTAGGCTGGATTGGTGTGTTGCGTCGGCAGGTTCAGCAGCGCGAGGTCGCCGAGGAACGGGCCCGGCGCGGGGAAATTGCCACCCGCACGATGAGCGCCTTCGCAACGTCACTACTGGCCCGCAACTCGGAAGAGGAAATCCTGTGGGACCTCGCGCAAAATTGCGTTTCGCGACTCGGGTTCACGGACTGCGTAATCTACCTCCTGGACGAACGAAAAGGGGTCCTGACCCAGAACGCGGCGTTTGGACCCAAGAATCCCGGCGGCCGCGAAATTCGGGATCCGATCGCTTTGCCGTTAGGGCGGGGAATTGTGGGCAGCGTCGCCGCGACAGGTCGGCCGGAGCTGATCAAAGATACGCGGGGAGACCAGCGCTACATTGTAGATGACGAACGACGATTGTCCGAACTGGCGGTACCCATTGTCGCGGACGGCCGGGTGTTGGGCGTCATTGATTCCGAGCATCCGCAGGCGGGGTTCTTCACGGAAGACCACCTGGAAGTGCTGACCTCGATTGCGTCCCTCTGCGCGAACAAGCTGGTGCGGGTCCGGGCCGAGACCCGGTTGCGGGAACTAAACCTCGAGCTGGAACAGCGAATCGAGGACCGCACCCAGGAACTCGTGATCATCAATCAGCAGATGCGGGGCGAGATCAACGAGCGGGCGCGGGCGGAACAGGTGCAGAAGGCGCTTTTCGAAATCTCCGAGGCGGTTCACGCCGTGGCTGACCTGCCCAGTTTGTACGCCCGATTACACGCGATCATCGGCACCCTGATGCGGGCGGATAATTTCTACATTGCCCTGCTCGATGAAGCGACTGGTCTGGTGAGTTTTCCCTACCATCGGGATTTGGTGGATCCGCCGCCCAAGCCCCGACAGCGCGGCCGCGGCATGACGGAGTATGTTCTTCGTACCGGACGCTCGTCCCTGGCGGACCTGCATGAAATTCAGCGCCTGAAGGAGGCCGGGGAATATCAACAGAGTGGCCATCCCTCGGCGATCTGGTTGGGTGTTCCGCTGACTGTGGCAGGTCGGACGTTTGGGGTCATGGCCGTGCAGGATCAGAAGGATCCCGGGGCGTTTGGACCGGAGGAGAAACGAATTCTGGAATTCGTGGCCGGACAAACGGCGCTGGCGATTGAGCGAAAGCGCCGGGCGGAGGATTTGGTGCGAGCTTTGGGACGCGAACGGGAGTTGAGCGAGTTAAAGGGGCGGTTTGTTTCCCTGGTGTCCCATGAATTCCGGACTCCGCTGGGCATTATCCTCAGCTCGGCCGAGATCCTCGACGCGTATTTGCACCGCATGACGCCCGAGGAACGGCAGGAAAATGTGAATGACATCCTCCAGGCAACCCGCCACATGGCCCGTCTGGTGGAAAATGTGCTGCTCCTGGGCCGCGGTGAAGCGGGGCGGCTCACCTGTCAGCCGGAGGCGGCGGATCTCGAGAGTGCCTGCCGCCGGTTTGTGGAAGATGTGTCGGCTGCGACCCACCATCGGTGTCCGCTCCAGTTGATCTTGCCCCCAGTGATTGGCCCGGCCCGATTCGATGAAGGGATTTTGCGCCACATCTTCACCAACCTGCTGGACAACGCAGTGAAATACTCTCCAGCGGGAACGCCGGTGGAATTCCTTGTGGAAGCGCGACCGCCGTGGGCAGTTCTGACGGTGCGGGACTCCGGGCGGGGAATTCCCGAGGCGGACCGACCGCAGTTGTTCCAGGCCTTTCACCGGGGTTCCAATGTGGGGAACGTTCCCGGATCCGGGCTGGGCTTGGTCATTGTCAAATACTGCGTCCAGCTTCAGGGCGGTCGGGTCGAGCTGACCAGCGCGCCTGGGACGGGTACTTGCGCCACAGTCTTCTTGCCGATTCTGGGTCCACTGATGTCACCCGGAATGGACCCGGAACTGGCGGGGACGGTGGAAGGCGTTTCTTGAATGAACATTCCTGTTTCCATGAACACCATTCTGCTGATTGAAGATCAGCCCACGATGCGCCGAAAAACGGCGACCATTTTGCGCATGGAGGGCTACGCGGTTTTGGAAGCTGAGGGTGCTGCTGCGGGATCGAAGCTGGCGGCGGAAGAGCTGCCGGACGTCGTCCTGTGCGACATCATGTTGCCCGATGGGGACGGCTACGAGGTATTGCGGGGATTGCGGAAGGATCCGGCCACCGCGACGACTCCGTTCATCTTTCTGACGGCCCGGGGCGGCAAGGTGGATATTCGCGCGGGAATGAATTTGGGAGCGGACGACTACTTGGTGAAACCGGTGCTGCGGTTGGATCTGTTTTGGGAAATCGGGAGGCGACGGTGAAGAAGTTGGCCGGACTGGTATTCGACAAGCTCGGGGTCGGCAGCCGGACGGCGGCGGCGTTGCGGGCCGTGGAGGTGTTGTCGGTGAAGCAGTTAAGGGACGGCTGAGGGGGTTCGATGAGGCGAGTTCTCATGAAGCCGGTGGTGTCATTTCGCAGCGGACCCGTGAAGCCCGAAGGAATAGCTCCGTGGAGCGTCGCCCCGGCGGGCTTTGGTGCTTGCAGGCTTCTCGTCTGTTTCGACGAGCCAAGCCTGGCGCTTGGGAAAGACCTCATCAAATGGCCCCAAACTCCAAGAATTCTGTTGTCTGTGTGGAAGGGCGTTTTCTAAGCTCCAGCCCGAACCGCTCTTTTGGGCGGGGCCTGGCTTCGTGCCAGTCCATGTACTCACCAAAACAACATTGCAGGAGGAACAGCATGAAGTTTAACAAATTGACAGTCGGGCTACTCGCCACTGGCGTTGTCAGCCTCGGGTCCGTCGCTATGGCGGATGAAAGCCCCATCTCGTCGCTGGTCAGCGGGACGACGATCGGCGGTGCGGTCGATACTTCCGGACAGTGGAAAACGGGTTCTGGAAGCACGATGGCCAACCGGTTCATCAATACCGCTCCGGATCACTACAACGGCATCAACCTGGAATTCTTCGAATTCCGCATTGAGAAGCCCCTCGACGAAGGTCAGTGGAGCGCCGGCTACAAGGCCGAAATGTGGTTCGGCCAGGACGCGAATGCGTTGCCCGGTAGCCTGAGCGAAGGCGTCGCGGTCAAGCAGGCGTATGTGGCCTTGCGCGCGCCGATCGGTAACGGACTCGACTTCAAGATTGGTCAGTTCGACCCGATCATCGGTTACGAAGTGGCCTCAAGCTATGCCAACCCGAACTTCTCCCGCGCCATGGGGTTCTGGATCGAACCCTACTCCCACACGGGTGCCCTGGCGTCCTATCAGGTGACGGAATGGCTCGGTGTGGTGGGCGGCGTTGCTGACACCGCGTTCGGTGTGATGAACACCAAGCAGCCTTGGTCGTGGGCGCCGGGAACTCCGGCCACGACGGGCAATCCGAAGGGCGACGGCATCCTGACCTATATGGGTGCGCTGAGCCTTAAGGCCCCGGAAAGCTGGGGTTGGTTGGCCGGTTCTTCCCTCTACGGCGGTATCGTGGACGGCGGTCTGTCAGGCTCCACCGACTCCGTGAACTACTACGTCGGGTTGTCGATGCCGACTCCGATCAAGGAAGTCACCGTGGGCGCGGCCTGGGATTACATCTCGGACGGCTACGGCGAAGGCTCCTGGGGTCAGGCGATCGCAGGCTACATCTCCTGGCAGATCACCGAGAAGCTCAAGGCCACCAGCCGTGTTGAGTTTGCGAACTCCAATACGCAGATCTGGATCACCCCGGTGGACGATCCGTCCTATCAAGGCGGCGCGGAAGAGATCTTCGCGGTCACTGCGACCCTCGACTACGCGCTGTGGGCGAACGTGGTGTCCCGTATCGAAATGATCTGGGATCACGACCTCAAAGGCAACGAGGCCTTCAATCAGAGCAACAACGCGATCCTCTTGGTCGCGGAAATTGCCTACAAGTTCTAAGCGAACGGGTAGATACCAAACCCCTTCCGGTTCGCCGGAAGGGGTTTTTTGCTGCCGGGGGGAAAGCTGAGAGCTGAGAGCTGAGAGCTGAGAGGTCGGAAGGGGAAGATTGGGTAGGGCGACGCTCCGCGGAGCCGTCCGTAGGTGGACTGGTCATGCGTCATTCGCCGGGTCGCGAACGGCTCGGTGGAACCTCGCCCCACCGGACGGCGTAGCCGCCGACGGAAGGGGGCGCCGTTCAGTCTCATGATGCGTTGATCGGAAAGTGACGCGTGAAGTCGACCAATCGAATCAGCGCCTCGTCCCCTCGGCTACGGTAGGGCGACGCTCCGCGGAGCCGTCCGTGGGTGGACTGGTCACGCGTCATTCGTCGGGCCGCGAACGGCTCGGTGGAACCTCGCCCCACCGCTTACTGCTTACCGTCTTTACCTCTCAGCTCTCAGCTCTCAGCTCTCAGCTTCTCTCCCCCCGCGGCCGGAACAGGTAATGGCTGACCTGCCATTCGTTGCCCTGGCGATAACCCCATAGCTCGGCACAGGCCAGATAGAAGACGCGCCAGTACACCCACCACTTGGTTTCCTGACCAGCGCCGTAGGTGGCTCGGAAAATCTCGCGGATCTCCGGTTCGTGGGCGTCCATGTTCTGCAACCAGTGTTCGGCGGTCTGCTGATAGTGCCGTCCGTTTACCGCCCAGTGGTTCACCAGGGTGACATCCTTCTGGAAGTACAGCAGAAGATCGTCGCTGGGCATGATGCCTCCGGTGAAGAAGTAGCGGGCCATCCAGTCGGAGGCGTCTCGGGCCACGAAATGGTAGGCATACTCCCGATGCGTGAAGATGTGCACAAAAAGCCGACCGTCGGGCTTCAGCCACCGGGCGATGTTTCCGAGCAATCGCTCGTAGTTCTTCATGTGCTCGAACATCTCCACCGACACCACGCGGTCGAATCGGCCACAGCAGAGTCCCTCCGGTTGGCCCGATCCCGGGGGCGGCTCGAATCGGTTCATGTCGCAGGTGATGATCTCGATATTAGCCAATCCGCGGCGGGCGGCTTCGGCGAGGATGAACTCCCGTTGGGTCCGGGAATTGGAGACTCCCGTGAAGCGTGAGCGGGGAAAATGCTCGGCCATCCACAGGGTGAGCGAACCCCAGCCGCAGCCGAGTTCCAGCACCTCCTGACCGTCGGCCAGTTCCGCCCGTTTGGCCGTCAGTTCGAGCATTCGTTCCTCGGCCTCCGCGAGAGTCTCCTGACCGGTCGGGTACAGGCAGGAGCTGTACTTGAGGCGGGGGCCGAGGCAGAGCTGATAAAATCGCGTGGGCACCTCGTAGTGCTGTTCGTTGGCGGCGCCGGTCTCGATGGCGATGGGTGAGGCGCGCAGTTCCTCCACGAGTTTTTGGAAGTGCTCGCGTTGGGCTTCGGTGTCGCCGCGGTCTTCTTCGCGGAGTCGCTCCCGAAGTAGCCGGCGAATGCCGAACCGCAGGATCGAATCGGGAAAGACATCCTGAATCAGCCAGCGATCGAGCAGGCTGGGCTGGTCCACTTGGGTTCCGACCCGGGGCGCCGGGGCGCTGGAAATGATCGGAGCGGTCAGGGTGGTGGCAGAATTCATGGGGCGGGGAGGGATTTCTTGAACCAGGGAAAGAAGGCGCTGGTGGTGCGCTGATACTCGCGGTAGGCGTCGCCCTTGGATTTAACCGAGAGCTCCTCGGTCATGGGGATGCCGGTGACATTCACCAGAAAGTGCCACATCAGCAGCGGCGACAGCAGGCCTATCCAGCCGAAGGGCGAGTTCCAGGCGAAGAGCGCAAAGGCCACCCAGATGAGCCACTCGAAAAAGTAGTTCGGATGGCGGGACCAATACCAAAGACCCACCTGGCAGACCTGACCGCGGTTGGCAGGATCACGCCGAAATCGGGCGAGTTGACGATCCGCAATGGACTCGCCCATCAGGGCGATGATCCAAAGGGTCAGTCCGGCCCACTCCGCCCAACGGAGCCCGAGCGGACCGGGGCCGGGCGGATGGGGGTTGAGGCACACCACGAGGAAGGGCAGCGAGAGCACCACCTGCAGCACGCCTTGGAGCTGAAAGAAGCCGAACATTTTTTGGGGCGTTCGCTCCCCCCATTCCTCGCGCAGTCGGGCGTAGCGGACGTCTTCGACCGGATGATGGCTCATGACTCGGACCCACAGATGCGAGGCCAGGCGCAGACTCCACACCAGAACCATGATGGTGAGTACATCGTCCCGCAGACTACCGGGATTTCCCCGGAGCCGGGCGGACACGGCAAAGAACAGCAGCGCGATGCCCGAGAATCCGGCGGACCAGACGATGTCGACGATGCCGAAGTTCCGCAGTCGCTGGGCCACGACGAAGGTGAGCGTCATTTCGAGAACAACGAACGCGAATGCCGCCGCGAGAAGGAACACGAGATCGAGCATGAGGCGTCAAGTTTGGGCGGACTTCCGCAGCAGCAGCTGTTCCCACGAGGCATTTCGCGGAAGCCGAAAGAGCCGGATGAGGACGTAGAGCGCCATCGCGATGTTGCCGAGCAAAAGAATCGCCACGAGCCAGGCCAGTCGGGAGATCCAGGTGGGTTGCAGATAAGCGACCCAGAGCCAGAACGTCAGAAAGCCGAAGTACGCGTCGAAGAGCGTGGCGATGAACCAGGGATGGCCGAGCACGGCTTGGGGAATTTCCCAGAGCGCCACGTGGGACGAAGCCCAGCTGGTGACTGCCAACATGGACACCAGCACCACCGAGAAGAAGAGGCGCAACCCGAGGATCATGATTCAGGGGAGACTGCTTGTCCGGGGCGCGCCCAGGTAGCTTGGACCACGCTGATGTTGCGCCAGGCGAAGGCGGCCTCGCAGTAGGCGAGGTAGTAGTTCCAGGTGCGGATGAACCGTTCGTCGAAGCCTTGTTGCCGCACCGCTTCGAGCTGGCCGTTGAAGCGTTCCCGCCATTCGCGGAGCGTCCGGGCATAGTCCAGACCGAGATCATGCAGATCGTGCAGCCACAGATTTCCGGTGCGCTGAACCACTTCACCGACGCGGTTCATCGAGAGCAGTAGGGATCCAGGGAAGATGTGCTTCTGAATCCAATCCACACCTCGGCGCAGTTCCGCGTGGCGCTGGTCGGGACAGGTGATGAATTGGGCGGCGAATCGTCCGTGTCGGGGCAGGAGCGAGTGAATCTTAGCGAAGTAGGTTTCCAGGTATTCGTCCCCGACCGCCTCGAGCATTTCGATACTGCCGATCTTGTCGAACTGCCCGGTGAGTTGCCGGTAATCCCGCAGTTCTACCCGCGCCCGATCCGCATACCCGCCGCGCTGAAACCGGTCGGTGCAGTAGCGAGCTTGTTCCTCGGAAAGCGTGACCGTGGTGACCCGGCAGCCGTAGCGCGTGACGGCGTGTTCCGTGAAGCCGCCCCAACCGGAACCGATTTCCAGCAGATGATCGGTGGGCTTGAGTTGGAGCTGACGGCACAGGCGGTCGTACTTGGCGGATTGAGCCGCTGCCAGAGACTGATCGGGCGCTTCAAACAGGGCGGCCGAGTAAGTCATCGTGGGGTCCAGCCAGAGGGAGTAGAACGAATTACCGAGATCGTAGTGGGCCTGGATATTGGACCGGGAACCCGCGAGGGAGTTGCGGTTCAGCCGATGGCGCACGCGATTCCACAGGCTCATCAGGTTCAGATGCCAGTGGCGGGCCTGCGAACCCGACATGGACGGAGCGTGTTCGACGTTGGCGCAGAACCAACCAATCAGGGCGAACAGGTCGGGAGAATCCCAGTCGCCGTCCTGGTAGGCTTCGCCGAACCCGACGTCACCGTGGAGCACGCCCCGGGGAAAGAACTGGAAGCGGCGGATGTGCAGTTCCGCCTCCGGGCCCGCTTCGCCGTGGCCGAAAATTCTCGTCTGGCCGTCCGGCAACCGAACCGTCAGCCGTCCCCGGGTCATGGGTTCGAAGGATTGCAACACCAGCCGCTGGCAAAGGCGCTGGGTCCACGTGGCGCTGGAGCTAACGGAATCGAGTTCGGCGTCGGCGACGGTCGACGTGGCAAACGCGAGGGGATTGGATTCGAGGTCGTTCACAAGTGGCAGGTCCGTTACAGAGTTCGCGCGCCGGCGGGCGAGAGATCCAGGCAGATCAAGTCGCCTTTGGCATTGCGCAGATAGAGTCGTTGGTTGGCCAAGACCGGGGAGGTCCAGCATTTGCCGCCGATGGGGTGGGTTCGGGCGAGCGGGATGAACTTCTCCGGGGTCGCGCGGACTACGGTCACCTCGCCTTTGTCGCTCAGAACAATCAGTCGATCTCCGGAGGCGATGAGAGAACCCTGTCCAAAGCCCTTCTCACCCCACCGCACGGTCCCGGTCTTGAGGTCCAAGCACCGCAATTCCTGGTCGGCGTTTTTGTAGGCGGCGGTTTCGTGGCCGTACAGATGCCCATCGATCAGGACTGCCGTGCCCGTAAAGGTGGACAGGTTCTTATTCTTCCAAACCCGGCGGGCGCCTTGGGACGAAACTTCCAACAGTTCGCCGCCGTCGTCGCCGGAGCTGATGAAGACTTGATTGCCCTGGACGATGGGATCGGAGCAATGCGTTCGGTAACCCTGGCCGAAGCTGGACGACCAGAGCGTGGCGCCGGAGGTGGGATTTACCGCCACCAGAGCTTCCGACATGAAAAAGAGGGCGGCAGGTTGACCGTCGAGATCGAGCAGGACCGGAGCGGCAAAGCTCATGTCCTTCTTCTTTCCGGAATTCCAAAGAACCTTGCCAGTAGCGGGAGCCAGGGCCACGCCATGGGGGCCGTAATTGATCAGCAGGGTCTGATCGTTGAACCACACCGGCGCCCCCGAGACTCCCCAATCCGACAACGGCGCGCCCACCTCCTTCTTGAGGCTGGTGTGCCACTTCACGTCTCCGGAGGCAGTGTCCAAGGCGTAGATTTCGCCGGTCTTGCTGGCCGTAAACACCTGATTGCCCACCACCAGAGGCGTGGAGTTGGGGCCTCCCTCGTACATTTTGTTGCCCAACGGCTGAGGGTACGAATAGGTCCAGAGCGTCTTCCCCGTCTCGGCGGAAAGGCAGGACACGACGTCCGAGCCCTCCCGGTGTCCCAACGTAAACACTCGCCCGTCGGCGACGACCACGGACGAGAACCCGACTCCTACCTCGGCTTTCCAGGACGTTTTGGGGCCTTCGGCTGGCCAATCGTGACTCCAGGTGGTTTCAGGGGTTATGCCGTTTCGATTGGGTCCCCGCCAGGACGGCCAATCAGCGGCCTGAAGGATCAGGGGGAAGAGCAGCAGGGCGGGTATCAACCAGCGTGAAGGTCTCATGGTATCAGGGAGTTCGTCGCTGGCGGTTGATTTGGATTCACAATTAGCGGGGCCAGAGAGGCATGGGGCCGGAACACCCCTTGTTGCAGATCGGGACGGTCGGCTTTGCGGTACCAGGGAAGGCGTTTCCACCACAGCCGAAAGGCCTGCCAATGGATCAGGGTGATGACCCGCAGCGTGACCAGCGGATAGCGGACAGTCAGGCGCAGCAGTTCGGCATCGGTCAGCGGGCGTTGCCGTCCGGTCAGCGTGCTGACCAGCCACGTTTGGCCGTCGGTAGTGACGTCGTTGATGTGGATCTCCAGTCGCTGATCCGGCCAGCGCAGCGAGAAATCGAAGCAGATCTGCAATTCGCTGAAGGGGGAGACGTAGAAGTGTTTGGGGACGGTCTGACGAAACCGGGCGGCCTCGGTCGTGCTCGCGGAGCCTTGGAGTGGAATCAGGAACGGTTTCAGTTCCCCGAACGTGTTGCCCACTTCGGTGATCGCGCAAAGGGGTTCTCCGCGTTCGGTCTGGCAAAAGTAGAAACTAACCGGGTTGAAGATGTATCCGGCGACGCGGGGCAGGGTGATGAGTTGGATTCGCGCGGTCGTGGGGAGTTGGACCCCTTGGGCGGCGAGCCAGGCGGTGACGGAGGCTTTGGTGGTGGTGCCCGGTTGGGCTGCGGGAAACTGCAAATGATCGCGGTCGCGAAACTCGTAGAGATTGGGCCGGTTTCTGCCGAGTAGTCGGACGGGCAGATGGTCCAACTCATCCAGATCCACACTGAGCAGGAAGAGGCCGTATTCGAATCGGTGGACCCGGGGCTGGAAACGATGATGCAGAACCCGGCACTCGTATAGGCATGAGCGCCGGTGCTGCCTGCTGGCATCCACTTTCTCTGAACGTGTCATCGAGACTCCCCGCGAACCCTTGGCCCGACGGCAGCCGACTGTGACACCAGTCTCAAATTTCGCTACTGGGCGGATGGTTCCTGAGAATCGGGGCCCACTTTGCGCCAGATTTGCGGCCAAGGGGACTGCAAATTCCTTTATCTCCGCCGAATTCCCCTAAGAGTCCTGCGGTCGAGACGTGATTGGATCTTGATGGACGTTTCTCTCCAGGCAGTCCCGCCGGTGATCTTCGCCAAGTTCGGCAGGCGGGTGACCGCGCCGTCGACCGGGACGAATTCTCCCCGGACCGCTCCAAAGAAGGTGAAAGTGGCTGGCCTTCATCATTCAATTCCGCATTGTTTCGATCCTTCGCTGTTGTAAACCAATTCGCATGAGCTCTCAGACCATCCAATTCCTCCAATCCTGCCGGTCCGATGATGAAATCGACACGGTGCGCCTAGTGGACTGCGTCATCATTGACGCCGTCCGCTCCGGAGCCTCGGACATTCACATCGAACCGTGGGAGAGCTCTGTCGCGGTCCGGATCCGTCTGAGCGGTGTGCTCAATGAACTGGTCCATCTGCCCAGCGATCTGCTGCCCAAAATTGTGGGTCGACTGAAAATCATGGCCAACCTGATCGGCCACGAGACCACCCTGCCGCAGGAAGGTCGGGCGCCGACGTTCGAGGAAGCCGGTCACGTGGTGCTGCGTATCTCCACCTTTCCGACCATCCGGGGCGAGAAGGTTGTGATCCGAATCTTCGATCCCCGGGGACGCAGCTTCGATCTGGAGGGATTGGGCATCGAGGAAGACACGCTGGGCGTCTTCAAGGGAATGCTCAGCAAACCGACCGGATTGATCCTTATGACCGGTCCAACCGGCTCGGGTAAGACCACGGTCATCTACGCGGCGTTGCATCACCTGATTGAACGCGCCGGCCCGAGTATCAGCGTGGCCACGGTCGAAGACCCGGTGGAGTTCAACCTGCCGCTGATCGCGCAGTCTCAGTGCAATCCCGCCCGGGAGTACACCTATCCCATCGCGCTGCGGTCCCTGATGCGACAGGATCCCCAGGTCATCATGATTGGTGAGATTCGTGATGCCGAGACGGCCAATATTGCCGTTCAGGCGGGTCTGACCGGTCACTTGGTGCTGAGCACCATTCACGCTGCCAATACCCCCGGCGTGTTTGCCCGTATGATCAACATGGGCATCGAACCGTTCCTGCTGGCGTCGTCGATCATGGGCATCATGGGAACCCGCTTGGTCCGCCGAAATTGCCCGGTATGCGCCGAACCCTATCAGCCGGAGGACACCATTCTGCGCAACGTTCCGGAAGCTCTCCGGGATACCGCCCAGTTCATGAAGGGGGTGGGCTGCGCGGCCTGCGCCCATACCGGATTCAGCGGTCGCGTTTCGGTGACGGAAATGCTGACCGTCAGCGAAAATCTCCGGGACGCGATCCTCCAAAAGATGCCGACCCGTCAGCTCCAGGAAATCGCTGTGGGGGACGGTTTGCTGACGCTGTGGGATAAGGGACTGCGCCGCGTGATGGCGGGTGAGACGACGCTGGAAGAAGTCCTTCGCGTCATCGGCATGGAAGGTTTCTAGGCCGACCTTCGGTTTGTCCGCATGGTTCGGATTTTGCCCCACCTGTACGCCCGGATCTGCCAGGCGGTGGTTCTGATTGGGGCGTGGTTGGTCGGAAGCATTCCCGTCGAGGCAGCCCTGGCGGGTCGGCGTCCGAACATTGTATTGGTCCTGACGGATGATCAGGGCTACGGCGACCTGTCCTGCCATGGGAATCCGCTGTTGCGAACGCCGCATCTGGATCGATTGCATGATGAGGGGGTACGGTTCACGGACTTTCACGTCAGTCCGACCTGTTCGCCGACGCGCAGTGCGCTCCTGACTGGGCGTCACGAGTTCCGGAATGGAGTGACCCACACCATTCTGGAGCGGGAGCGACTGACCCTGCAGGCGGTCACGCTGGCGCAGGTGCTGCAGTCGGTCGGGTATGCGACCGGCATTTTTGGGAAGTGGCACTTGGGCGATGAGACCGAGTATCAGCCGGACCGCCGGGGGTTCGAGGAAGTCTTCATTCATGGCGGCGGCGGGATTGGGCAGACTTACCCGGGGTCCTGTGGGGATGCGCCTGGGAACACCTATTTCAATCCCGCGATCTGGCACAATGGGTCGTTTGTGAAGACCCGGGGCTACTGCACGGATGTCTTCTTCGGGCAGGCCTTGACCTGGATTGAGGCCGTGCAGGGACGTCGGCCGTTCTTCGCCTACATCGCTTGCAACGCGCCGCATGCGCCCCTGCAGGTTCGGCCCGAGGACGAAGCCCGCTACGCCGGCAAGATCGCGAATACCAATGCGGTGAAGTTCCTGGGCATGGTCGCCAACATTGATGACAACGTGGGCCGTTTGCTGGAGCGGCTGGCGATCCTGGGTCGGGATCGGGACACCCTGGTGATTTTTCTGACCGACAACGGAGCAGATGGCGGGATCTTGACCGGCTACAATGCCGGGATGCGCGGCAAGAAAGGGACGGCGTATCTGGGCGGAACCCGGGCCGCGTCGTTGTGGCGTTGGCCGGGGACATTGGTTCCGGGAGCGAGGTCCAACCTGACCGCGCATCTGGATGTGTTTCCCACGTTGGCCGAGCTGGCGGGTGCCTCCTCCACGCCGGCGATCCGGGCCCAGGTGGAAGGGCGAAGTCTGGTGCCGCTCCTGGAATCCGGGTCGGCGCCCTGGCCGGATCGGACGCTATTCACGCATCTGGGTCGCTGGGCCAAGGGTGCGGATCCGGCGACCACCAAGTATCGCATGGCGGCGGTGCGGACGCCGCGCTGGCATCTGGTTTCGGCGGACGCGACTAACACCCCGCGTTGGCAGTTGTTCGACGTGTCCGGCGATCCCGGGGAGACCACCGACGTGGCGGCGGCAAATCCGGACGTGATGCGGGAACTGACCCAGGCGTTTGAGGCTTGGTGGGTTTCGGTGCAGAGCGGGTTAGTGAACGAGACCGTTCGGGGACCGCAGCTCAATCCCTTCAAGGAGCGATACTGGCGTCAGTTTGGTGGTGGGCCGACGGAGCAGGAGAAACGGTTGATGGATCCCGAGCTGTCGCCGGTGGGGCGGTGAAGCGGGGAGCAAGCTGAGAGCTGAGAACTGAGAGCTGAGAGCTGAGAGCTGAGAGCTGAGAGGTCGGAAGGGGGAGATTCTGGTGGGGCGACGCTCCGCGGAGCCGTGCGTGGGTGGAGTGGTGACGCGCGATTCGCCGGGACGCGAACGGCTCGATGGAATCTCGCCCCACCGGGGTGGGGAAAGCTGAGAGCTGAGAGTTGAGAGCTGAGAGGTAAGCGGGAAAACTCGGTAGGGATGGACCGCTGGGCCGTCCCCGCGTTTCCAAGTGGAGCGAAGGAACGCGGCCTTCGCTGGTCAGCGCCGGACGGACACCCGCCCAAAGCAAGGAAAGGGGTAGGGTTAGTAGTGCGGGATTCATCCCGTCCCCCCGGCGCCGATTTACCCCCAGGGGCCGCCTGAAGGCGGTACTACGAACAAGGGTAAGGCTAGTAGTGCGGGATTCATCCCGTCCTCCCAGCGCCGACTTACTCCCGGGGGCCGCCTGAAGGCGGGACTACGAACAAGGGTAGGGCTAGTAGTGCGGGATTCATCCCGTCCCCCAGCGCCGACTTACTCCCAGGGGCCGCCTGAAGGCGGTACTACGAACAAGGGTAGGGTTAGTAGTGCGGGATTCATCCCGTCCTCCCAGCGCCGACTTACTCCCAGGGGCCGCCTGAAGGCGGTACTACGAACAAGGGGCGGACGAGCGGCTCCGCGGAGCGTCTGCCCTACCGGCCTTTGTCTCTCAACTTTCAACTCTCAACTCTCAACTCAGCCTGGGCAACGATTGGGTAGATTCTGAGGACGGAGGCGACCTCGGACTTTACCCCTGCGAACTTTGGTCCACTTTGGCCGCATGCACCGATTCAGAGGCGTTTTCTTGCTCGTTTTGGCGTGGGCCGGGTTGCTGACCCTGGTGGGCCAGGGACCTCTCGTTCGACAGCCCAACACCACGCTGCGCATGCCGGTGGTCCCCGGAGCGTTCGGGTACGAATTCATTCCAGCCTTCGATCTCTCCTTCGAAGCTCCGGTGGTCATTGCGGCTCCCCCGGGTGAGACCAACCGGTTGTTCATCGTGGAACAACGAGGTCGGATCCTGGTGATTACCAACCTGGCAGTGCCCACCACCACAGTCTTTCTGAACGTTGTCGGCAGTACGGTCTACGGCGGCGAACAAGGGCTCCTGGGCCTGGCGTTCCACCCCGACTACGCGCGCAACGGCCGGTTCTTCGTGTTCCGCACCACAATGGCGCGCACGGGTTCGCAAACGGCCAACCGCTTGCACAATCGCCTTTCGGAGTACCGGGTCTCGCCCACCAATCCCAATCAGGCCAGTCCCACCGAACGAATCCTGTTCCAGCAATCCGATGACGCGGGCAATCACAACGGCGGTGACCTGCATTTCGGCCTGGATGGCTATCTGTACGTCGCGGTAGGCGATGAAGGAAATGCCAATGACTCGCTGAACAACAGTCAGACGCTGACCAAGGATTTGTTCGCGGGCATCCTGCGGCTGGATGTCGATCAGCGGCCCGGGTCCCTGGAGCCTAATCCGCATCCGGCCGTGGTGGCGGGCAGTTATCGGATCCCCGCCGACAATCCGTATGTCGGCGCGACGAATTTTCTAGGTCGAGCAGTGAATCCGGCCTTGGTCCGGACCGAGTATTGGTCGGTGGGCTTGCGGAATCCGTGGCGGATGTCCTTTGACCGGGCCACGGGAGAATTGTGGGTGGGCGATGTGGGCCAGGATGTCTGGGAGTCCGTCTTTATCTCGCGGTCGGGGGCCAATCATGGCTGGGCCTTTCGGGAGGGGAATGCGGCTGGCCCGAAGTCCGGCGCTCCGGCGGATTTTCAGACCAATCCGATTCACCGTCATGTGCGGCCGGTGTTTGTGTACGGCCACGGATCGGGACCGACGCGCGGCAATTCCATCACCGGCGGGGTGGTTTATCGCGGCTCCCGACTGGGCCAGTTGCACGGGTACTACGTGTTTGCGGACTACGTCTCCGGCAATGTCTGGTCCCTCTTGCGGCGCGAAACGGCGGCTCCGCTGGTCACGCGTCTGACCGGTCAGACGGGCATTTCGGCGTTTGGCGTGGATCCGCAGAATGGGGACATCCTGGCTTGCGCGCATCAATCCGGACGCATCCTCCGGCTGACCTACAATGAAGTGTTCACCGGCGAACCCCTGCCGCCGACCCTGGCCGACACAGGGGCCTTTGCGGATCTGCGCACGTTCACGCCGAATCCGGGAGTGGTGCCCTATGAGGTTAATCTTTCGTTCTGGTCGGATAGCGCCACGAAGCACCGGTGGTTCTGTGTTCCGCAGACCAATCAATTCCTGACCTACACCACCAACGGGGCCTTCGGCGCTCCGGCGGGTACAGTGTGGGTGAAGCACTTTGACATCCTGATGAACGAGGCCGTGCCGGAGTCCAGGCGTCGTTTGGAGACTCGGTTTTTGGTGCGTCAGCCCAACGGCGTTTATGGCGTGACGTACCGCTGGGATTCCGAGAGCAACGCGACCCTGGTGCCGGAGGAGGGACTGGACGAGCAACTCACCCGGACCGTTGGGGGCGTGACCGTGACCCAAAACTGGCGGTACCCGAGTCGGGCGGAGTGTTTGTCGTGTCACACGCCCCAGGCGGGACATTCGCTGAGCTTCAACGGGGCCCAGTTGCATTCCCCCAACGACGCCCCGGGCGACCCGCAACGGCTCGCGGCGTTGGTGGCGGCGGGCTATTTCAGTCCGGCTCCCGGAAATCTTCAGCCGCTGAAAACGGCGGTGCCGCCCGGCGAGAACGGCGCGAGCCTGGAGTGGCGGGCGCGGTCCTGGCTGGCGGTGAATTGCAGTTCCTGCCATCGCGCGGGGGGAACGGGCGGCGGGTTCTTTGATTTGCGTCTGACCACGCCCACCGAACTGACCGGCATCATCAACGGGATGCTCAGTGACAATTGGGGCAACGAAACCAATCGGGTCGTGGTGCCGGGCGATCTGGACCATTCGGTTCTGTGGCAACGAATGAAACTGCGGGGGTCGGGCCAAATGCCGCCGCTGGCCACGGAGTTGGTGGATCCGCAGGGCGTGGAACTCGTTCGCCAATGGATTGAGCAGTTGGCGCAGACGCCGCCGGACGTGGCGCCCTCCGTGGTGGCGGAGACCGCTGGGGAGAAGCTGCGGCTGAGAGTGGTGCAGCCCGCCAATCAGGCCGTGACCTTGGAAAGCGCTTCGAACCTGACGGGATCGGAGTGGCGACCGGTGGAGGTGCCCGGATTGGCTCCGGTATTTCCGTCAACGCTGCGGGAACTGATTTGGGATCTGACGCCGGACCGAACTCAATACTATCGCGTTCGCGGCACGGGTCCGTGAGGTGGTTGGTGTCTGCTGCGGAACCCGCCCGCGCGAAGTTCTGAGGACTTATTTGCTGTTCACACCTTCTTCACGAACATTCGCCGGGTGACCGCGTTGGACGTGATTCCTGCCTCCATCCCGGCCCGCACGGAGCGCCAGGCGATGGACTGGTCGCTGGTGCTGGCCAGTGAGGGCATTGAGGTCACGCTGGAGCAGAGTTCGACGGACGGCGGATGGCGGTTGCTGGTGGCGCCGCAGGATGAACCGCGGGCGCGCGGGGCGATCCGGCAGTATCTGCAGGAGAACCGCGGCTTCGAGTGGCAACACGAAGTTCCGGGGTCTGACTACTGGTTCGACGGTCGGGTGATCTTCTGGGGCTTGGCGGTGGGATTTGTCTTCATGGCCACGCTGGGGCCAGTGGAAGCGGGATTGTTCGATACGAAGTTGGTTCGCCAGGGCCAGTGGTGGCGGGCGTTCACCGCCGAGTGGTTGCACAACGATGTGGCGCATCTCACGTCCAATCTGGCCACCGGCATCCTGTTCCTGGGTTTGGCGATGGCTCGATTCGGCGCCGGGATTGCCCTGCTGGGAAGTCTGCTCGCAGGAGCGTTGGCGAACTACCTGGCATTGCTGGTGAAAACGGATGCTTTGGCGAACTACCTGGGATTTCTAACTAAAGAGGATAACTATCCCGGTCTGGGAGCCTCCGGTTGGATCATGGGCGCCTTGGGGATGTTTGTTGCCCAGTCGGTTCCCCGCTGGAACACCGGGCGCCGAGGTAACCGGGTGGTCATTTCCAGCCTGGGGACGGGAGCGTTGCTGTTTATCCTGTTAGGAACCGATCAGTCGTCCGATGTCGTGGCGCATTTCGGCGGCTTCGCGTTCGGGATTCTGTTCGGCGCGATCGCGGCCTTCTTCCCCAAGGCCTGGCTGCCGGGACTCAATCGCGTGGCGCTCATCCTGTTCGCAATCGTGGTCGCAGTGACGACCGGGTTGGCGCTGCGTTAGGGCGGTTGGACTGCTGCCCGCCCGCCCGCCGGCCAAGTCGGCCTTTCAATCTGCGCCCCTAGCGACAAACTGTCCGAATCCGGACGGACCAACCACGCTGGTGGCTTGACCCGGCGCCAATCTCCTGAAAGCTGCCAAGTATGACGGTCCCTTTTCCGCGCCTCGTTTGGCTTCTGACCCTGGGCGGGCTGTTCGCGGGTGGCCGTTTGGGATTCTCTGTTACGGCGGCCGACCATTTCGTGGTGGTGGGCTCCGGAGGCGTGCCCTCAATGCAGGAAGCATCGATTCTGGACATGGCGGAATTCTGGACCGAGAAATTTCGGCGAGCCTACTCAGATTCGCAGCTTTCAGTCCTGTTCGGCGCCGGTAACCAACCAGGAAAAAAGCCCTACTATGCCGATGTCCGGGTCAAGCGGGAGACCAAGGAACCAGACGGCTACGTGCTGGAGCATGAAGGTCTTGAGCCCGGACGTCTTCGGTTCAATCAGGTCGCCACCCCCGCTGCCTTGAAATCGGTGCTGGGCTACAATTTGCTGCGACCGGGCCAAGTTTGGTTGTTTACCCACGGACACGGCGCCCCGAATCGGGACCTGCCGGAACTCGCACCGGATCGTTATCGCGACAATCGGCTGCTGCTGTGGCCAGCCGGGGACGCTGTGGAGCTCACCGAACCGGCGCCGTTCACAGTGCCGGAGTTACGCCGACTTCTCACGGCTCCGGAGCGGTCCGCCGACTTCGTCTTCCTGATCACGTCCTGTTACTCGGGCGGATTCCACCAAGCGGTGGTGGCCGAGACCAATGGACGCCCGACCATCCTTCGGGGCGCGGCCGGCTTCAGCGCGGCGCACGCGGACATGTTCTCATCCGGTTGCACCACCACGCCGGACCTATGGAACCTCACGTATGTTGGGCAATTCTCCCGCAAAGTGATGGTCGATCACAGCCGTCAGAAAGGCGGACGGATCACCCTGACTGAAGCTCATCGCGCCGCCGTGCTCGAGTTGCCGGAATGGTCCATTGAACTGCCGCTCGCCACGTCGGACTATTTCCTCGAACTCTGGGCCAAAACTTTGTTCAGCGCCGATCCGGCGCACCGCGCCCTGTGGGGGAGTCGACTGGACGAGGCTCAGGCGGCCTTCGCGACCGCGTGGCGAACTCCCACCGACGGCGATTCCCCGGCGTGGCGGGAGCACCGCCGTTGGGTTGAGCAGGTCATCGCCCACACTCCCGACATGGCCCACCCGCGACGACGCGAAGCCCTGACTGATCCTGCTTCCGCCCGGGTCATGCTGGAAGAATTGAACCAGCGCCGAACGGCCGCCGCGCGCCTCGTGGAGCACTCAAAAGAATTCGTCAGCGAGGCAAGACCGGCGCTGCTGGGTGCTTGGAATCAGGCTCTGCCCCAGTTAGTCGTCGACCTACCCCGGTCCAAGGCGCCCACGGACGAGTTGGCTTGGGAACCCGAAGTTGCCGCTGCTGAGGCCGCCAATCCGCACCCGCTGCGGTGGTCGGACGAGCTGTTCGATCGCCATTCCCATTTGGCGGTGGCTGACCCGAAACGCTTCGCGGCCCTGACCCGGTGGCTCGCCCGCCGGGACAACCTGCGCGACGACTGGATTGCCGCTGTCCAAGCCCGCAAAACCAACACTGCCCCTGAGACGGTCGTTGCCGTGTCGGAATGGGTAAAGCGGACTGGGCAGTGGAAACAGGCGGAAGCCGTCGCACGGAAGGCTGAGATCGCCTGGGCCAACTTTCGGCGGGTCGTCGTTTACCGCGACGTCTCCGCGGCTTGGCTGACTTTGGAACGTCTCGGTCAGACCGCCGCCTTGGACGATCTCGCCGAGTTGCACCGCCTCGAATCGCTCCGTCTGCCCCCGCGCGGTCGCAAATAGTCCGTTGGACAACCGATTTTACGACGCTCGCCCCCGCCAGCTGGATTCTCACCGTTGCGTGGGTGTCAGCGACCATGGTTATATTGGGGGTGCGGGAACCCGAACCGGTTCCCCCCGCCAATGGATGTATCCCAAACCCATAGAATGAAGAGGACGGGCATGGGTGGATTTCGCCATCGGCCTGCGAGTTCGCTGGGCTTTACGCTGATCGAGTTGCTCGTGGTGGTGGCCATCATCGCGATTCTGGCCGGGCTGCTGCTTCCTGCCCTGACGCGGGTGCGCGCCAAAGGCGAGGGCGCCGCCTGCATCAACAACCAACGTCAGTTGACCCTCGCCTGGAGGCTTTATTCCGATGACAACCGGGACGTGTTGGTCCTCAACAATCCCCATCACTACGGGGGACCGGATGGACGGCGGTTTCCGAGCTGGAGTCTGGGAGATCACCGGTACGGCAGCCCGGATGGGACGAATGTGGCGTTGCTGATGTCGAATCGGGTGGCCTCGTTGGGGGCGTATTTGTCTGCTGTGCGCCTGTTCAAATGCCCCAGCGACCGTTCGAAGACGACGCTGGGCGATGGACGGTCGTATCCGCGGGTGCGCAGCTATTCGATGAACGGCTCGATGGGGACGGAAATCGGGAGAATTACCGGAGGGCAACCGTTTCTAAAGATGAATGACTGGTCGGTCTATCACCGCCCGGGTTGGATCGTCTTCACCGATACCCATGAGGACTCCATTGGGAGCTGCATTTTTACTCTGTCGCGAGACACGACTTTTGGTGCGTGGGCCAAGCGCCCGACCGGTCGCCATGCTGGGGCGGGCACCCTGGGTTTTGTGGATGGGCATGTGGAAATGAAGCGCTGGCAGGATCCGCGGACCTTGAAGGTTGAACCCATGAACGTCTTCGGAAGTCCCGACTGGCACTGGTTCTGGCTGCGCCATTCCAAACTGGAACCGCAGTACTGGTTTGATGATCCCTGAAAAGTCCCGCCCTTGCATCTTGCTCTGCGGCAATCTTCGCCCTCCGAAACCACCCTTTCCGTGAAGTGCGCCCGGACCAACGGACCAACCTTCCGATCCCGTTTGCGCTTCCGCCGTTCTGGCCCATGTCTCACTCTAGGGCTTTATGGCGGCGGAACCGATTGTCGCAATTCGCGAACTCAGCAAGGTCTACCAACAGGGGGAGATCAATGTCACCGCGCTCAACGAGGTGTCGGTGGACATCCACGAGGGCGAGTTCGTGGTGCTGATGGGTCCCTCCGGTTCCGGTAAGTCCACCCTCCTACACATCATCGCCGGCATTGACCGCGCTACGAAGGGTTCGGTGTTGGTGCAGGGGATCAATGTGGCGAACCTCAATGAATCGGAATTGGCCGACTGGCGAAACCAGAACGTCGGGTTTGTCTTTCAGTCCTTCAATCTGATCCCGGTGTTGACCGCCGCTGAAAACGTGGAGTTGCCCTTGCTGCTCACCTCCCTCGGTCGGGCGGAACGCCGGCGGCAGGTGGCGTTGGCCCTGGAACTTGTCGGACTGGGCGACCGCGGACACCATCGACCCGATCAAATGTCGGGCGGCCAGCAACAACGGGTGGCCATCGCCCGGGCGCTGGTGACCGATCCGACCCTGATCGTGGCCGACGAACCCACGGGCAACCTGGACGCCAAGAGCGCCAGCGATGTGCTGACCATCCTGCAGTCGCTCAGCCGGGTTTCGAAGAAGACGGTCATCATGGTGACCCATGATCCCAAGGCGGCCCATTTCGGGACCCGCAGCCTGCATTTGGAGAAAGGTGAGATCGTCGCCGACTGACGGTCTCGCGTCCCTGGTCACTCCGCTTCCGCCATGAACCTGCCCACGTTTGTGCTCAAGAACGCCCTGAGAAATCGGCGGCGGGCTTTGCTGACGATCATCAGCGTGGCGATCAGCTGCGGTTTGCTGGTAACGCTACTGACCTTGCAGCGGGAACTAACCATTCCCCCGGAATCCGAGGCGGCCTCGTTGCGGATCATCGCCCGCAACAAGGTTTCGCTGGCCCAACCGTTGCCGGCGAAACAGCTGGCGGTGATTGAGCGCATCCCGGGAATCGTGGCGGTCACGCCGTTTACGTTTTTCGGCGGGAATTTTCGGGACGAGACGGTGACTAGTTTTGCCCAATTTGCGGTGGATCCCAAGCGCTTCCAGGGCTTGTTGGTCGAGGGCAAGATTGTGGATGGGTCCTATGACGCCTTCGTCGCGGATCGCACTTCCTGCCTGGTGGGAGCCGATACCATGAAGCGCTACGGGCTCAAGATCGGTGACCGGATGAAGTTCACGGGAACCTTTTTCCCGGTGGACCTGGATTTGAAGATTCTGGCGGTGTTTCAGGGGACGGTGGATGACCGCGGCGTGTTCTTTCATCACAAGCTGCTGGACGAGTTGAATGGTGATCCGGGAACGGTCGGGACTTGGTACATGCGGGTGGAATCGGCCGAGGTCTCCAACGAAGTCATTGCCCGGGTCAACGCCGCGTTCGAGAACACGGCGGCCGAAGTGAGGGCGGAAACCGAGCGGGCGTTCCAGATGGGCTTCGTCAGCATGCTGGGCAACGTGAAGATGCTGGTGATGCTCATCTCGGGAGCGGTGGTGTTCACGTTGATGCTCGTGACGATCAGCACCATGAGCATGGCGATCCGCGAACGTTTCCGCGAACTGGCGGTTCTTAAGGCTTTGGGATTCCAGCGTCGGGAACTGTTCGCCTTCATCCTGGCAGAGAGCTTTGGTCTGGCGGTGGTCGGCGCGGTGGTGGGCATTGGGGGTGCCTGGGGGTTGTGGACCCATCTTGATTTGCAGAAGCTCACCAGCGGATTCCTGCTCTACTTCGAAGTGACGCCACGCATCATGGCCTGGGGCGCCGCCGTGGCCGCCGTGATGGGCTTGGTCTCGGCGATCCCACCCGCCGTGGAAACCGCCCGCATGAGCGTCACCGAGGGCCTCAAGACTTTGGACTAACCGGAACCCACCATGGCCCTTCCGCTCAAATACAACGTTCGCAATGTGCTGGTTCGCTGGCGCACGACGCTCTTCACCGTTTTGGGTATTGGAGCGGTCGTGCTGGTGTTTCTTGGGCTCCGTGCTCTGGCCCGCGGCATCGAATCCACCAATGCCAACACGGGTGATCCGCGCAACCTGCTGGTGGTGCGCAAAGGATCCCAGGCGGAGTCCGGTTCCCTCGTCACGCGGGACCAGTTTCGCACGCTGCGGGATCTGCCGGGAATTGCCCGCAACGAACAGGGGGAACCGGTGGTTTCGGCCGAGATCGTCATGATCGTCAGCGCTCCCCGCCGCGACGGGAACGGGGAGGCCAATACCTTGATCCGGGGCATTACGCCTCGCGGGATGGAGCTCCGTCCACAGGTCACCTTGGTGGAGGGTCGCTGGTTTCGACCCGGCCAACGGGAGGTGGTGGTTTCCACCCGGATGGCGCGCCGCTTCGCCGGATTCGAACTCGGCGGAACGATCAAAGCCGGACCGGAACGACTGAAGGTGGTGGGACAGTTCGACGGTCAGGGCAGTGCCTTTGATTCCGAAGCCTGGATGGACGCCGATGAAGCCCGGGCCGTGTTCGATCGCGAGCAGTATTCCAGTGTGCTGTTGCGTCCGGCTGACCCGTTGACTGTGTCCAATCTGATTGCCCGGATTGATTCGGACAAACGACTGGCGCTGCGGGCCGAGTCCGAAGTGGGCTACTACTCCAAGCAAACCATGACGGCCACGCCGATCAATTATCTGGCTGGAATTCTGGGCACCGCCATGTCGGTGGGCGCGGTCTTCGCCGCCATGAACACCATGTATGCGAGCGTGGGCGCGCGAACCCGGGAGATTGGAACGCTACGGGTGCTCGGTTACTCCCGTCGGTCCATCGTGCTTTGTTTTCTGATCGAAGGAGCATTATTGGCGTTACTGGGAGGGTTGCTGGGGTGTCTGTCTGCGTGGCTGATTCAAGTCGGCCTGACCACCTTCAATGTGACTTTCGGGACCTTGGACTTTCAATCGTTCGCCGAGACGGTCTTTCAGTTTCGGGTGACGCCGGACCTGATGCTGCTGGGTCTGCTCTTTTCCCTCTTCATTGGCCTGGCGGGATCTCTCCTGCCGGCGTTGCGGGCGGCCCGGTTGCCCGTCATTTCCGCACTCAAATCATTATGAACAACGACGCGCTCGAAAAACTGCGCATCGCTTCGGAACGCAAACGCCGGCCGCGCGGCGCGGTGTGGCTGATCTTCAGCGTCATCACCGTCATCGTGGGTGTGATCGTGTATTTTGCTATTCCCCGAGCGTCGGATTCGATTCGGACTGGCATGAAGTCGAGTCGGGAGATGGTAATGGAAGCGGCGGACCAATCGATTTCGGGGAAGGCTCCGAAGTCGGCCGCGGCGTCCAAGGTGCCCCCGAGTTCCCCGGTCGCGGCGTCGACACCCTCGTCGGACGAGACTGAGTTTGTTCTCAAGACGTCCGGCTACATCATCGCTCGCGAGCGAATCGAAGTGAGCCCGAGGTTTATGGGACAGGTGAAGTGGATTGGGATCAAGAAGGGGGATTCAGTCACCAACGGGCAGGTGGTGGTGATCCTGGATGATGCCGAGTATCTGGCGCGACTCGCCGATGTGAACGGCCAGATTGCGGTGGCCCAGGTCGCAGTGGAGAAGGCGCGGCTGGATTTGGGACGGTCGGAGGAGTTGGTTCGGGAGAAGGTGGAGACGCAGCAATCCCTCGATGATTTGCGCCTAGCACTGGCTTCGGCCGAGGCGCAGGTAAAGCAGTTGGAGGGAGCTCGAAAGCTGATTGAAACGTGGCTTGACTGGTGCGTGATCAAATCGCCGGTGGATGGCGTGGTGTTGGAGAAGTTGGCCGAGGCGAACGAACTGGTGACGCCCCAAAACTTCGGCGGCAGTCGGGGCCCCAGCACGTCCCTGCTGGCGGTGGCCGATCTGAATGACCTTCAGGTGGAGATTGACGTGAACGAGCAGGAACTAGCCCGGATTCAGTTGGGTCAGAAGTGCCAAGTGAGTCCGGAGGCGTTTCCGGATCGGTTCTACGAGGGTGTCGTCGCGGAGATCGCCCCAGAGGCGAACCGTTCGAAAGGGACCCTTCAACTCAAGGTGCAGATTCTCAAGCCCGACCGCTATCTCACGCCCGAGTTGAGCGCGAAGGTTAATTTTTACCCAGTGAAGCCCTGACGCAGGGGCGGGAAAATTCGGGCGAACTGCGGGAGTTTGGCTCGCACTTTGCCTCGGTTTGGTCCGGAGCGGAGAGGAATCCGGGCCGAAATCGCTGATTTCTTCTTGGCGTGAGGAGTGCGGGGCTGAGGGGATGAGCACTCCCAAAAAAGTCGAAGAACCGTCGGGCCTGATCCCAGGAAAACAGGTGGAGGTCAGTGGAGAAGGGACCGGTGTGATCGTGGCCGCTCCCGATGTTCCGCAAGGTGACCTCGTTCCGGAGTACGTGGTAGATTTGAAAAAGAAGAAGAAAACCAAAGCGGTCCCACAGCGCGACCTCAACTCCGACACTGCGCCTCCGGTGGCGCCCACGCCTCCCGCTGGGCGAACCCACGAATAAGGTGAACTCCACGATAGGGTAGGGATGGACCGCTGGGCCTTCCCCGGTTGGCCGGCGTAGCGTGGCCGACCGGCAATTGTTGGTTAGTGCGGGAAGGTCGTGGGTCGGCCCCCGGCTCGGAAGGTGTCTCCCGCGGAGGGCGCGGAGGGCGCGGAGAAGCATTTGGAACCACGAAGGATCTTTTCTCGGATAGAGAGATCACGTCGTCTCGCGCCGGTCTTGGGCTGACCAGGAAACACCGGCCAGCCTGGCTCCGCTGGCTGGCCGGGGACGGCCCGGCGGTCCATCCCTACCGCTTGTCGCCCGCGGCGGCTCGAAAGACTTCCTGCGAAAATTTCGTTCGCGGGGATCCCGGGTGCGGGCTTCATTGAACCATGGAAGTCTCGGAACGAATTCAATGCCCCTTCTGCGGTCAATCGATGGAGTTGGTGTTGGATACCTCTGTCTCCGATCAGCGGTTTACCACCGATTGCGAGGTCTGCTGCCGTCCGTTCGAGGTCTTCGCGGAATGTGAACCAGGCGAAATTCTCGCGCTGGAAGTGAGCGGAGGAAGCTGAGCGGCGGTAGGGCGGGAAAAGCTGAGAGCTGAGAGCTGAGAGGTCGGAAAGGGAAAGGGGGCGGTAGGGCGACGCTCCGCGGAGCCTATGGAGTGCGGTAGCGAAGCCTGCGAAGCTACCGCTTTTCGTCCCGGCTGCTGAGGCGTTGAACCACTCGAACCCCAGTCACTCCCACGCGCCCCAAAGCGCCAGAGGGCTGGCGCAGTCCGTGCGTTTGTGAAACTGATGAGACTAACCAGTGAAAGACTGAGTACGATGCCGACAGGGCGTCGTGTAGCTGAAGGCAACTGCGTCGCCG
>JAFLEF010000042.1 GCA_017309115.1 Verrucomicrobiota bacterium
GTTTGTCGACGAACTGGCGTCCGGCTTCGGTGTCGGGTTGGAGTGCCTGAAGTTCCTTGTCGAGAAAGACTACGTCGCGCAACCAGTCGATCTGGGCTTCGACCGCCGGGAAGCACAGGGCCAGGAAGGGACGCAGGAACTTCTCCAGCGCCTCTTTCCAAGGGCTGTCGTAGTCATTGCGGTCCTGGTTCACCCAACCAGTGCAGCAGGATTTCCCTCCGCTCCGCCATCGCCAGATTTAACCAGCGACTGAGAGCTGAAACTTGAGAGGTAAAGGCGGGAGGCGGGTCGGACTTCACAGGCGAAAGGTCAGGTAACGCGTGGGTAGATTGGATGGCGCCTTCTGCCGGCGGCGGCTACAGGGTGGGCAAAGGGAGTTAGGCGGAGCGGCTCAGAGCGGCTCAGTGAAAACTTCGCCCTACCGGGTGGCGTGGGACTACTCCCCACTGCGACCAACGACCACGCGGGGAGGTTCGGGAGGGCAAGGCGAACCAGGCCAGCGGGGTGTCGGATCTGGGGCATTCGCTCGGGGGACAGTAGCCGGTGCCGGCCGGGGTATCAGGCTAACCCCGGAAGTCTTGGCGCCAAAGCCCGCCAATCTGATTGAAAGTTTGGCCGTCCGGCGTGAAGTTCTCCCCGACATGAAGTTCATTCTGACGACACACAACGTCACCCTCACTGATGCCATCGAGCAGCACGTGTTGATGCGGTTGGAGAAGCTCGAGAACATTGACCGCTGGCTGATTGATGCCCGGGTGTGCCTGGAAAAGGACCATACCCCCAAGTCGCCGGACAAGACGTTCAAGTGCTCCATCCGCCTGGGGATCCGAGGCCGTGACCTCTATGCCGAAGACCGGGAATCCGATCTCTATGCCGCGGTGGATCTTTCGGTGAAGAAGATCGAACAACAGCTGCGCCAGAAGCACAGCCGGGCCAAGGCCAAAAAGAAGTCCGTGGCCGCCAAGCTGAAGGAAAAGCACCGCAGTCCTGCTTCCTAAACGTGCTGGTTCGAGCCCGTTTGGTTTTACCGCAGACCGCGCCGCCCGTGGAGGACGGCGCGGTTCTGATTTTTCAGGACCGCGTCCGGGCGGTCGGACGCTATGCCGACCTGAGGCCCCGCGCCCGTTCTGTTCTCGATCTCGGGGACGTCGCCCTACTGCCGGGTCTGGTCAACGCCCATTGCCACCTGGATTACACCAATCTGGGCGGTCGTTTGGCTCCGCCCAAGTCGTTTCCCGATTGGATCAAATCCATCCTCGCGGCGAAGTCCGAATGGAATTTCTCCGACTTCGCCGCGTCGTGGCTGGCCGGGGCCCGGCAATTGGTCGAGTCGGGCACCACCACGGTGGCCAACATTGAGTCTGTTCCGGAAATGCTCGCGGAGTGCCGCGCCGCCACGCCGCTGCGGGTGTATTCGTTTCTGGAGATGACCGGCGTTCGCAGTGCCCGGGATCCGGCCGTCATTTTGGAGGAAACCGTGGCCCGGGCCCGATCCATTCGCACCGGCCGGGGGCAGATCGGACTGTCACCGCATGCCCCGTACTCCACTTCGCCGGCGTTGCTCCAACTGACCGCCGAGCGGGTGCGTTCCGAAGGCTGGTGGACGACGACCCACGTGGCGGAATCCCAGGCGGAGTTCGACATGTACATGTATCGACGCGGGCCGATGTACGCCTGGCTGGAACCTCAGCGCGCCATGACCGATTGCGGCGTGGGATCGCCGGTGCAGCATCTGGAGCGGTGCGGATTGCTCGGGCCGAAGCATCTGGCCGTGCACGTCAATTATCTTTGGGACGGGGACGCCGCCCGTCTGGCCCGAACGGGAACGCACGTGGTTCACTGTCCGTCGAGTCACACCTATTTCGGACATCGGCGCTTTCCCTACGAGGAACTGGTGGCGGCCGGAGTGAATGTGGCGCTGGGCACCGACAGTCTGGCATCCACCAAGGGCCCCCGCGGCCGGCGTCCCACGTTGTCGTTGTTCGACGAGTTGCGGGAATTGCTGGCCAATGACGCAACCCTGTCCCCGCAGGATGCCCTTGATTTGGTCACCACCAAAGGGGCACGGGCGCTGGGCCTGACCGGACTGGCCGGCGAACTCACGGATGGCGGCTGGGCGGACTTGATCGCCGTTCCGTACGTCGGTTCGCCAGACGAGGTCGCCGACGCCGTGGTTCATCATTCCGGCCCAGTCTCCGCCAGTATGATCGCTGGAGAATGGGCGCGATCGCCAGTTCACCTGACCACCGCATGACCCGCTCGGAACAGCCGGTGGCGCTGATCACCGGGGCTGCCGGCGGATTGGGGCAGCCGCTGGTTCGGGCGTTTGTCGCCGCGGGTTGGCGGGTGGCGGCCGGATGGAACCGAACCCCGTTTCCCGCCGGTGACGCCCAGGTGGAGCCGGTGGCGCTGGATGTCACCCGCCCGGAGGCGGCGGAACAGGCGGTGGAATTCGTGGTGAAGCGGTGGGGCCGACTGGACCTTCTGATCAACAATGCCGGCGTTGCTGCGGATGAGATTGTGCCGCGGTTGTCGGAGTCGGATTGGCAACACGTGTTGGAGGTGAATTTGAACGGGGCCTTTCGCTGCGCTCGCGCCGCCCTCCGCCCCATGCTGCGGCAGCGCGATGGGCACATCCTCAACATCACCAGTTATGGCGGCCGGGTGGGTCGGGCGGGTCAGTCCAACTACGCGGCCTCCAAGGCCGCCCTGTTTGGGCTAACCCAGTCGCTCGCCCGGGAAGTGGGTTCGCGGAACATTCGGGTCAACGCAGTGTCGCCAGGATTTTTGCGCACGCCGTTGGTGGGCACGCTGACGGAGGAGCAGTTGGCTGGGCACGCGGCGGCCAACGTGTTGGGGCGTTTGAATGAGTTTGAGGAAGTGGCGCGGTTTCTGGTGTTCCTCGCTGGGATGCGCAACGTGTCTGGTCAGATCTTCCAATTGGACAGCCGGATTACCCCGTGGAGCTGACGGAAGGCAGTTGGAACCGCAGATTGGACGCAGATTAACGCAGATTTTTTGTTTTGGTTCTGGCGAGTTCCGGGTCGAGAGACGTGCTCGCTGAGTGGTTGGGGAGGAAAAAAAGGGGACGTTCCTTTTGCCGGAAGAAATCTGCGTTCAATCCGCTTAATCTGCGGTTCACCTTCCTTGCACTCAGCTGGAGCGAGGCGATTCTGATGAGATGGCTGAACTTTTCTCTTGCTGTCTCTACAGGTGTAGAGATTAACTGACTCCAGTAAACGATGTCTGCCAATCCTACTGAACTGACCGAATCCGAATGGGCCATCATTAAGACGGTGTGGGCCGTGGAGCCGTGTGCGGCCCCCACCGTCCAGGAGGCCCTCGAGAAGTCCCATGGCTGGACCTACAGCACGGTGCGAACGCTCATGGACCGGATGGTGGGCAAGGGTCTGCTCACGGCGGAGAAGATCCGGAACCTGACGTTGTATCGGTCGGCGATCACGCGTCAGCAGGCGCAGTTGGGAGAACTGCGGTACGCCCTGCGCCACGCCTTTGACGGCGCCTTGAAACCCATGGTCGAGACCCTGCTCTCGACCGAGAAACTCTCCGCCGCCGAGCTCGACGAACTCGAGTCCCTGATCCAGGCCCGCCGCAAAGCTGGCGCCTCCCGAAAGTCGAAGTAACCCAACAATTCAGGTCGCCATGATAACCCACTGGATCAACGAAACGGCCGCCCGCTTGTGGCCGGCGAGTCTGACCTTGGCCGGGCAAGCGGCGGTCTTGGTGGTGGTGTTGTTGGTCGCGGAACGGGTGTTCCGACGACGATTGCCGGCGGCTTGGGCGGCGGCGTTGTGGCTGCTGGTGCTGGTGCGATTGGTTCTTCCTCCCGGACTCCAATCGCCGACGAGTCTGAGCTTCTGGCTGGGGCCCTGGTTGGCGGCGCCTGTCCGGGTGACCGCTCCGACTCCGGTGGCCCCGCTCGCCAGTGTGGAACAGGTGTCGGTAGCTCCCCCGAAGTTGGCCTCGGCCTCAGTGGCTTCAGCGCTCGCTCCTGCTCCAGCTCCCGCTCCGCGACTGAGCCGTTCCGGTTGGCTGCTGCTGGGTTGGGGTGTCGGCAGTCTGATCTGCCTCGGCTGGATGGTGCGGAAGAACCAGGAGGTTCGGAGACTGGTGAGTTTTTCGACAGACGCGTCGGCAGAAGGAAACGCCGCACTGCGACGCGTCGCGGCAGAGGTCGGTCTGCGGCGGTTGCCCCGGTTGCGGCTGACCTCGCAGGATCACAGTCCGGCGGTGTGGGGCTGGTTTCAGCCGGTGATTCTGCTGCCGCAAGCGTTGGCCGACTCGTTGGCGCCAGCGGGGCTGCGGGATGTGTTAGCGCATGAACTGATTCATCTGCGGCGCGGTGATTTGTGGCTCAATCTGCCGCAGGCCTTTCTTCAGGCGTTGTGGTGGTGGAATCCTGTGGTGTGGCTGGCGACGGCGCGCATCCGGATGTGGCGCGAGCAGGCCGTGGACGACGCGGTCATGGCGCTCTCGCGAGAGGAGGACGCCAGTTATCCGCAGACCCTGGTGGAGGTGGCGCGGTTCTGTGCGGCGCGTCCCACGGTGTCCCTGGGATTTGTGGGCATTTTGGAATCCCGCCGGTCGGTGCGGTATCGCGTGCTCCGGCTGGTAAACGCCCCGCCGGCGCGGCGAACGCGGTTGGGTTGGGCGGGTTGGATCGTGGTCCTGTTGGTGGCGGTTCTGGCGCTGCCGATGGCGTTCGCGCGGCGGGTGGAGAACGGTGCGGTCCACTACGGAACCAACGACGTCGTCACCCTAACCGGTGATCCGGAAAGCGGACCGCCGTGGGTGGAACCTAATGAAGGCTATCTGGAGGCGGACGAGATTACGATCGACCGGGCCAACAACCGACTAACCGCCCGGGGTAACCTCAAAATGATCATGAATCCGGCGACACCCCAAAATCCCAGGGATTCGGGGGCGAGTTCAACGCTGCGGCCTCTGGAGATTCAGGTGAGCTCAGATGGCTTCGAAGTCGGAGGCGAGCGGATGGGGCCGGAGGAATTCGCCCGTCGGCTGAGTCAGGAGAGAAGCATTAATCCGGAACGGACCGTTTCCCTTAACGCCGACTCCGAAGACAAGTGGAAGTATGTAATTAAAGCACTGGACCTCGTAAAGCGGGCTGGCTTCACGAACAACGTCAAAGCATTTACCCGTCCGGCGCGGGTGCGCACCGAGGGTCTCAGTCCCGAACTGACCGCAGCCCTTGAGGCGGAACCGATAGCCGTGAGGACGTTATCCCCTCAGATCGAATCAGCGCGCACGCTCCCCGGTTCGTCGCCGAGTGAGTCGAGCGAGTGGCTTCCCTGGTCACCGGAGGCGGTAGAGAATGCGCTGGCGGTGGGCCGTCCGGTGTTGGTGTTGGCGACGGCCAAATGGGACATGTCTGGTCGGTCGTTTCGAGAGACCCTGATGGAGTCAATGGAGGTGCGCGACCGATTTGACGAACTAAAGGCGCTGCGATTGGAGGCCGACTGGACGCGTTCGGATCCCATGATCGAAGGGCTTTTGAAGCAATACCACCGCGCCGGAGTGCCGCTCGCTCTCTGGTATTACCCGGGCGCCGCACCCGTGGTGGTGGAGGTGGGTGCCGGAGTGGAGTCGCTCCTCGAAGCAATGGTCCCGTCCGCCGGTCCGGTGATCCCGGCGATTGAGATCGAAGTGGAAGAACTCGGGGGCGACGTGCGCTATCGAATTCAGGGGAAGGAAGTTTCCCGGGAAGAGTTGCGAGAGCGTTTGGCCGAACTGGGAAGGACCGCACCGGAGACCGCTCTGAGGATCAGGTTCCGAGAAGGCGGTCGGTTCGGGTCCGTGCGGGAGGTTCTGGAATGGTCCCGGTCATCTGGTCTGTCGAAGTTCAATCTGGTCTCCCTCGGCGACACCTCGCCGTTCCCGGCAGCGCCTTCGAACACAGCAAGACTCGAGACACCTCTCCGCTCAGCGGCCAGCTCTTTGCCAGAACTCAATCGCGCCTCACTCGTGGGGTTGCTGCAGGAGTTTGGTCTGACCTGGTCGGAGTTGGAGCAGTGGGCGGGCGATAACAAAGTCCCCATCGATTCGATGCCCGTGGTAGAACTCAGGACACTCCTGCTCCAGCGAACGCCAGTACCTCCCGTGCGCGGGAAAGAACCGGATTCGTTACCGTCCCGATGGATCACCATGAAGATGATTGAAGTCGGGACAGAACAGCTCGAACTGCCGCTCGAAGAGGTGCAGTTTTGGGCGTCGGGTGGGGGTCGGGTGATGGATAAAGGGGCGCCTTTATTGCCGTGGCCATCCCAAGTGGAAGGAGGTGTTCACTTGGACGGGGACGTCGCCATGAGCGGGATGATGGAATTGAACCGATGGAAAACACTAGAGCAGGAGATTGAGTCCCGTCCTGACACGCTGAAACGGGTGAACAGTCAGAAACGTCTGATCGGACGACAAGATTGGGGCCTGTCGTCGGTCGATGCGTCCACTAACCACGGCGAGAACTCCGGGCTTACGACCGACTTGATCAGCGTTCAATCCGACGTCCAATCCAACGGCGTGGCCTTGAAGGTCACTGTGCGGCCTAGAAACTGGTCTGCCGTGAAGCCAGGGAGTCTCAGTCGCTTGCCGGAGCTTCGCCGGGACGTGGTGCTCCGAGACGGCCAGGTCTTGATCGTTGCGTGTCTGGAAGAGTTATCAGGTAGCGAAGGATCCCCGTCCCGATCCCAGCCGCTGCGTCCGGCCAAGCTGATCGTCCTCACCACTGACGCCCAGGGGCCGTGAGTGGTGAGGCGGACCTAACCGGTTCGCCCCAACTGAGCGTCTGCGAAGTAATCCCGCTTCTCTCCGGTGACCGGCTCCGATAGTCTGAGGCCACACTGAAGACGGCCCAACAGCTGTTCAGCCGGGATTGGATCACCCCCAGGGCGACGGGTTGGCAGTTGCCGTGGAAAGGAGGCGCCTGATGCGCCTGCGAATCTTCAGTGACCTGCATCTGGAGTTCGGCGACTGGCAGCCACCGGCGGCGGACGCGGATGTGGTCATCCTGGCCGGTGACACCCACAAGGACACCCGCGGACTACCTTGGATCGAACAGCATTTTCCTGACAAACCGGTGCTGTACCTGGCCGGCAACCATGAGTTCTACGGTAGTCAGATTGATTCCGTGCTGGAAAATCTGACCGAAGTGCCGCGCCCAGGATTTCATTTCCTGGAGAATCGCAGCGTGGAACTGGGGGACGTGGTGTTCCTGGGATGCACGCTGTGGACCGACTTCAATCTGTTCGGCGATCCGTCCCGCGCGGGTCAACACGCTGCGGCGGGGATGAATGACTACCGATTGATTCGCTACACTCCGGAGTATCGGAAGTTGAAGGGCCGGGACACGGCGGGATTCCATGCCCGTTCCCGGCGCTGGCTCGAAGAGGAACTCACCCGGCATCGGGGTCGGAAGATCGTAGTTTTGACCCATCATGCCCCGAGTCCGCAGTCGCTCGATCCGCGGTTTGCGCAGGATCTGCTGGGTGCGGCCTATGCGTCCAATCTGGAGTCGCTGGTGCAATCAAGCGGAGCCCAACTTTGGGTCCACGGTCACACTCATCGGTCGGTCGATTACCAAATCGGCACGACCCGGATTTTGGCGAATCAGCGGGGGTATCCGGATCAGGACCACACTGGGTTCCGGCCGGATTTGGTGGTGGAAGTGTGAGGGGTAGCTGAGAGCTGAGAGGAAAAGGCGGGTAAGAGGTAAGCGGTAAGGGGTAAGTGTGGGTTCTGAAATTCCGACGCGGCGGGGTCATGGGAAAGCGGTGGTAGGTCAACCGCAGGCCCAAGGAAGGGTTGTCCGCAGATTAACGCAGATCGTCGCAGATTTCGGATTGGGGTTTCTGAGTCCGGCGCTAAGGAAGATTCTCCAAGTCAGCTTGGTCCTTGGCCCGACCGCTCGCCCGTTTGTTGGCTTTGAGATCCTCGATTCCGAGGATGTTGACCGGAACCGAGTCGTACACTGCTTGGACGCGTCGAGTCCACGCCAACTGAAAATCCCCGCCTGAAACCTGGTTCAGCAATTCGATCAGAAACGGCCGAGCGCCAAAATGGGTAACCGTTTGCGGATCCAATAGCTGTTCTCGGGTCAGACCGGGAAGTTCGCTGTCAAAAAAGCGTCGCACGGCGGCGATGACCCGGTCCGCATTTTGCGGACTCGGATTAAACCAAAGGTCCATATCCGACGTTACCCGTGGATAGCCGTGAAAGCAGACTGCGTGACCACCCACGAGGAGATACTCAACCCCAGCGGCGTTGAGACACTCGAGGAATTCGCGGAAGTCGGGGGGTAGCCGGCGGGGGTCCATAGTTCAGTTCCCTGAGGTATTCCAAGTGCCACAGTCGCTCCTCCGGGGTGCGGGAATGCCAGAACGCCCGCTCCTTGGCGTCGGCTTCGGCAAATCCCTTGGAGAAAGTCACGATGGGCTGAATCGCGCGCGCAGCCATAGGGCGAATCATCAGGTTATTGACGAAAATCTCAATCGTGAATGACGCCGCAGTTGGGGCCGGGCCAGTTGGTCGCTGAGAGTTGAGAGGCAAAGCGGGAAGCGGTGGGCGGCAAGCCTATGGAGTGCGGCAGACCTTCCTGTTTTCCAGTTTTCCAGATTCTCCAACTCCGCGTCTCCGCGCCTCCATGGGAGCCCTTCTCGGAGAGTACGGAGTCCCGGCTTTAGCCGGTTCCGCGTTACCTGCATAGGGCGGGATGATCTTACAGTGAGTTCGACGATCCGCTGTCAGTCGGGCCTGACGGCAGGCTTGAGAAATTCGGCGATTTCGAACGTCATCGGCGGGCAGGAATCCATCCTCGTATGAATCAAGTGGCCTTTCTCGTCTGTCTCTCGGGTCTTGTCTTGCTGCCGATCCTAGTGCTGGGTGTCAGGCTGGTTCGCCCCAGGCTGATGCCGTGGTGGGCTGCCTTCCTGACGGCGGTCGGACTCGGGTGGGCGTTGTTGGTCGTCGGGGCGATGCTGAGGGAGACGCCCGAGGGGGGCGCGGGCCACGTGGGAGCGCTCTTTTTTGGGTGGGCCTTGGCCTTGGTTTGGTTTGCGCCCTGGCTCTTGGTGTACGCGATCATCCAACGCGTGCGGGGTTCCAAGATGCTGGCCGTCAACTCTTCTCCAGCGAAGCCCTGATCTGTGTGTTTTTTGGCGGAGTTCAACCGCAGATTGAACGCAGATTGTTTCTGAGGGTACGGAGTCCCGGCAGGTATGGAGTCCCGGCTTCAGCCGGTCCCGCGTCATCTGCAAGGGACGTGCAGAGCTTCCCGTGATTTCGACGGTCCCATGGCAGCGGGCGCTCCGCCGCCTGAAGGCGGACTCCGAACGGTTCCTGAAGCTCGACAATGGTCCGATACCGATCTGATCGTTCGCGGGTTAGCCTGGTGAAACGTTTCGCTCGCAGTTGGCAGTTCGTCAGATCGCGTTGGGGAACCCTCGTGGGATTGAGCGTCCTGGCGCTGCTGTTCTCGGTTCTCCCGGGGGGCTACGTGGTGAACCTGCGCGAAATGGTCCTTTCGTACGGCTGTCCGTTACCCGTTGTGGACGTCTATCTGGACACGCCGGATGCCTCCGAATGGCAGTGGAGGTGGCATGGCTTGCCGCTGAATTGGGTGGGCTGGATGATTCTGCTGAGCATGGGGGCCGCTTCTGGGGCTGCGCTCTGCAAACAACAAAAGTGGCGGTGGCGGCCTCGGCTGATGTTCACCCTTTTGGCGCCGCTGGCCTTACTTTGGTATGCCCACTTTTACCGAAGTGTCTGGCCGGTGTTTGTCAGCGTGTACTGGCTCGATCGGGCGTGACGCCGAAGTGCGGAGTCCCGGCTTCAGCCGGTCCCGCGTGATACGCAAAGGGTTGTGCTGTTCCTTGGGTAAGTTCAGCAGTCCGCAGGCAGCGGGCGCTCCGCCGCCTGAAGGCGGCACTCCGAACGAAGAAGGGGGAGGAATCTGGAAAACAGGAAACAGGAGAAGCAAAGATCAGGAGATACAGGCGGGTCAGTGGGGTGGTACTTCACAGGGCGGTTCGACTATAAGCTCGATGTGAGTCTATTCGCTCGGAAGCGTGCGGTCCGGCGAACCCTCGCTCTTCTTCCGCCCCCATGATTCCTTCCTGTTTTCCTGTTTTCCAGATTCCCCAACTCCGCGTCTTTGCGTCTCTGCGGGAGTCCTTCCCCGTTAGTCGCGATGATACGGCAAGACTTTTGGCGCTGACCTCCAACGGCCGCATTCCTTCGCTCCCCTCGGACTCGCGGGGACGGCCCAGCGGTCCATCCCTACCAAGTCAGAAGGCGCAATTGATCGACGTTGGGCTGAGGGTTTTGGTGAATTCGACGGTCCTCGGGCAGCTGGGCGCTCCGCCGCCTGAAGGCGGGACTCCGTACCTTCAGAAGAGATCTGCGTGAATCGGCGCCAAATTTGCGGTTAACCCTGCTTCACCCAGCCTTTGGCAATTCCGTCGGCGATGGCGCGTTCGGCCAGGGCGGTGGCGCGGTCGGCCGTGGTGGCGAAGGACACGTCCACCTTGAGCGGTTCCTTGCGCTTCGGCGAAAAATCCACCCAGTACACCGCGAAGGGAAAGGACTCCGGATCGTGGCGAATCTCCGCCACGACCAGCTTGCGAACCATCGTCTCGCCCTTCTGCTCCTTGGTCCAAACTTCGCGGCGCAGGAGCGTTTCCTGACGTTGCGTGCCGCGACTCACCGACGGCGCTTCCACCGCCTGCGGAGCGATCTGGGTCGTGCGCGCGCCGCCCGAGCCAATCTCCTTGTCGGTTCGCAGACGGCTGAAGGTCGGGAACACCAACCGGGGAAAGGACGTCATGCCGGCGAACTCCCAGGCAGAATCCTTCCAGATCAACAGCTGGGTCGAGTGATCCCGGTCGGCTCGTGAAGTAAGAACCAGATCGGACGCTTCCAGTTCGGCGATCAACTGGGGACGAACGAAGTGAACGGTTCGACCATCACTGTCGGTCATGGCGAGCGGGGCAGGGATTCGCATCGGCTGCAGCACGGACAACAACTCCAACCGCAGGGCATCGGGAAATCCGCTGCCGACTCGGGCCAACACCTGGTAGTGGCCGGACGGTTTCTTTTCGCCATAGGTCAGGGCGGTGAGCAGGGAAAGCACGCCGTACTGACCTTCGAACTCGCCTTCGACGTAGCCAATGATGGCGGCGTCCACGGTGAGCTGGGGCTTGATCTTGTAGAGCTCGGTCCGGGTCAGTCGGCGCAGGACGAGCCCTTCCAGACCAGCCTTGGTCTTGGCTGCTAGCACCGCTTCCACCTCGCGTTCGGGAATGATCTGACCGGCGGCCCGATGCGCGGGAGCAGATTCATCCGTGCCGGCGAGTCGACCCAGGGTTTCCCAGGTCGTCGAAAAGTCGGGGGTGGTTCGCAGATCCTTCCCGTCGAGCATGATCAGGTCGAACACCGCGAGCCGGAGCTGGGCGAGCTCGGCCTCGGTGCCGCTGGCGCTGACGCGAATGACGTCGCTGACACTGCGGCGGCGTCCTTGGGTGGGATGAGCGAGGTACAATTCCGCCCGCAGCAACGCCTTCTTGACCCCTTGGGCGGTCAGGCTGCGGTGGAGTGCTTCCAGCGCGGGCAGTCCGGCCCGGAGACGTCCGCTGGGCGAACTGAACGCGAAAATCGGGAACGTTTTGCGCCCGCCTTCGAAGTAGATGAAGACCCCTTCGCCGTCGTACTTGGTGGTTTCCAGAAGGCGATCATCACTGGCGAACCGCTTGGCAATTTCCCGGGGAGGAACCGAGAGAAACTTGGGTCGCAGCTGATTTTCGTACTGGGCGGCCACGTCGAGCAGCACCTTGTCGGTGACGGCGCCGCTGGAAGCGAACCGGTAGGCGCCGGCGCGGGCTTGGAGTTTGTTCTCGTCGATCATGGCGTCAGGCGGCGGGAGTGGTGGGGGCGGGAATGGGGGCGGGACGTTTCAGTTCCTGGTCACTGAGCAATACCACTAGGCGGTATTCCTCGCCGCGAACTTCCCCGGCGAGGAACGCCCGCCACGGGGAACCCTTTTCGCGGACCACGAGCGGTTGATTGCCCTTCGGACCAGCGCCGAGGAACGCGACCTCCTGCTTTTCGTGAAGTTCGCGGGCGAGTCCGAACAGGAACTCCTGGGTGAGCCCGTCTTCGTGGACCAGCTGATGCGACGCTCGGAACACAAACTGGGTGAGCGCCTCGGACAGCGGGAAGCGGCGGCCGACCTTGATGGGGTGCAGCGTGTTGAGATTCGGTACGCGCAGGACCCGGGGTCGCCGTTCCTTCTCGTTGCCCTGCGGATCGAATACCACGTCGAGTTCCTTGAATTCCCCGACCGGTTTGGCGGGATCAGCCGGATTGAACCACGCAGCGGTCAGTTCGACGTCGAGCCGTCGACCCACTTGAGTCAGGGCCAGTTCCGGATCCTTCGAGGCGACCTCGGCGGAGGTGAGCTTGAAGGGGTCGACGGGGGCCAAGCCATTGGTGACCTTCAGTCGGGCGACCGCGCCGGTGGTCGTGGTCTGGGTCAGCTTGGGACGCGGCCGTTCATCCGGAACGCTGGCGAACCCGACCCGGGCGCTTTTGCCGGCGTGTTCGAGAAAGAGCAAGTTCATGGTGGGGGTTGGAAGGGGTTACATCATGGAGAAGTCGAGCGGATCGGCCTCATCGGCTTCGTCCTCCGCGGCGTCGAAGAAGGAGTAGGCCAGCGTCTTGCCGACGAATGGCAGACGCTTGAACTGGCCGACCAACAACCACGATTCCTGACCCTTCACCAGCACCAAGGCATCGCGGGCATGGTAGCCTTTGCGGTAGTTGAAGGTGGTTTCATACAGACCGGGCGCGAGTCCGGAGGATTCCAGCGCGTAGGTGTCCGTGGTGGTGAATTCGATCAGGCGGGTGAGAGGCACCGGCTTGAGCTCGGCTTCCTTTTCGAAGGAACTCGCGATGAGTTCGGCGGGATTCCCATCAATTAGGGCTTGGGGCGTTTCGACTGGGGTGCCTTCGGGATCGACGGTCGCACTGGTCAGTTGGGAGCGGCGGAGCAGGGTGCCATCGGGCAACAGCCAGCCGCGTTCCAGTGCTTGGCCGTCCTTTTCGACCCGGGGGCGGACTTCACCATAAAGCAGGTCTTTGGTGATCTTATCCCCCAACTGAAGGGAGAGGGTACTTCCATTAAGACTTACATTGACCGGCTTCACCCGGGGCTTGTAGCAACATCCCGGCGCCGAGCTCAAGCTCTCGTCCGGGCGGCGGTGGCTGATCGGTGTAGCCGCCGACGGGAGGAGGCGCTGACTCGATTCCTTCCCTTGGCGTCATGGCTGTCTCGGGCGTGAAGTGGTTCTGGGGAAGTCAGCGCTTCGTTCCCTCAGCGGCTACGGCTGAGGCTTTTCAATTCGGGGCGGCTTCCGCAGGCTGACGCCATGGAGTTGCGTCAACTGCGATACTTTGTGGCCGTTGCCGAGGAGGGCAACATCAGCCGGGCGGCGCAAAAGATCTTCCTGACGCAGTCGGCGCTGAGCCGGCAGATCAAGGCGCTGGAGGCGGAGTTGGAAAAAGAGTTACTCGAACGGCAGGCGCATTCGGTGCGGTTGACGGCGGCGGGTGAACTGTTGCTGGTTGAGGCGCGGGCGCTGTTGCGTCAGGCGGAAATGTTGCAGGAACGAATTCGAACCGTCGGCAACGGTCCCCGACTGCGGGTGGGCTACGCGCCGTCGTTGTCGTCGGGATGGTTGTCGGCGGCCATCGCGAACTTCACCCAGGCGCATCCGACAGCCCGGGTGGAACTGTTCGATTTATCGACGGCGGAAATGCTCTCGGGACTGGAGGCCGAGCGGTTGGAGGTAATTGTTACCGTTCGACCGACGCGCGAAACACGGGGCATTCAATGGATCTCGCTGCGTCAGGATACGTGGCTGTTGGCGGTTCCCCGGAATCATCCTTGGGCGAAACGATCCCGAGTAGCGCTGGAGGAGGTGAGCGGGCAATCGCTGCTGATTTTCTGTCAGCGGGACTATCCGGAATACTGGGAACAGCTGAGTGCCTGGTGGCCGACGAGCCGTCCACGCCTCGCGGGGGAGTACGACGGTGCCGAGAGCCTGATGTCGGCGGTGGAGGCGGGGATGGGCGTGGCGGTGGTCACCTCTCGAATGTCGCGCCTGTTTCCGGAGCGCGTCCGCTTCCTGCGGTTGTCGGACGAACCGGGTCCGCTTTGTGTAGCGGCCGGCTGCCGTCCGGAGCGATCCCGCGATCCGGCAGTGGGTGTGCTGATTGAGGAGATGAAGCGGGCGGCGGGGGAGGAACTGGTGAGGAAAGCTGAGAGCTGAGAGCTGAGAGCTGAGAGGTCGGAAGGGGGTCATCGTGCGCGGTTCGGCACGACCAGCACCGTACAAGGGGCATGTTGCACCACGCGTTCGGCGACGCTGCCGAGATAGGCGTGACGCAATCCGGTGTGACCGCGAGTGGCGATGACGATGAGATCGGTGGCGTGGTCATGGGCCACTCGGGCGATTTCCTGGGCGGGATGTCCAAAGGCGACTTCCAGGTTCAGGGGTTGGCGGTGGGGAGCGGTGAGACGATCGCGCAAGGATTCCAATTCCTCGCGCGCCTGGGCTTGCAGGACTCCGGCGGTGTTGCGGGTGACCTCCGTGCCGAGCAGCGCGTCAATGGGGTAACGTTGGACTACGGAGACAAGGGTGATTTGCGCGTCATAGGTTTGGGCTAGCGACCACGCCAAAGGAAAGGCCGCCTGGGAATTCTCCGAGAAATCGGTGGCCACCAGGATTCGTCGGAGTGGAGCGGCGGACTCCGGTTCAGTCCCAGTGCCCCGACGAAGGCGGCGCGTTCGCACGGCGAGTACGGGGCAGGTGGCCTGGCGGATGACGCGTTCGGTGACGCTGCCGAGCAGGGCATGTTTCCATCCGCTGTAGCCGTGGGTGGCCAGCACCAGCAGATCGCTTTTTCGATCCCGGGCGGTGCGCAGGATCTGGGCGACCGGTTTGCCGGAGCGGACGAGCGGTGTGACGGGAATTGAATCGGGGATCAACGCGCCCGCCAGATTCCGCAGACCACTCTCCAGTTGTTCCCGGGTGGATTTCTCCGGCGCCAGGAGCAGGAGGCTCTCGGTGCCGGCCCAGCGCGGGGGCGGTTCCTGGACGTGCAGAAGGTCAAGTTCCGCCTGGAACGACTGGGCCAACGTGACCGCCCAGGGCAACGCCTGTTTCGATTCCCCGGAAAAGTCGGTGGTGACCAGGAGGCGGCGGGGCCGGAACTCGGGTTGTTCGGAGGCCGTCGCGCGTTGCGGACGACGGGTGGCGGACGACGAGAGAGGCCGGGGAGTCATGAGGGCAAGTATGGCGGTGGGAGGAGCTGGGCGGAACTCTGAATGTCCGGCCTCAGGTGGCAGGCGGTCGGACGATGACCACGGGGCGCCGGCTGTGTGCGACCACATCTTGGGCGACTGATCCCAGCAGGGCGCGGCTGAGTCCGGTGCGTCCGTGGGAGCCGAGAGAGATTAATTGGGCATCGAATCGTTCCGCGGCCTGACGAATGGCTTCCGCCACTTCGCTGGCCTCGATCACCTCGACTTCGGTGTGCAGGCCTCGGGAGGCGGCGTCAGGCGGTACCAACTGATGCAACTGACGGGTTAGTTCAGCGAGGTGCTGTTTGTGCTGAGAGCGGGAGGGTGCCCGCGGGGCGGTGCGGGTGATTCGGGCGGAGGGCGGGATCCATGGCGGAACCACGGTCACAAGTTTTACCTGACCTCCTCGGGGCAGGGCGGCGTAGGCCACGGGAATGGCGTGATTGGCCAATGGCGAGAAGTCGGTGGCGACCAGGGCGCGCTTGAAGTCGGGAATTTGGGGAGTTTGCTGATTGGTCCGGGACTCGGGCACGACGAGAACATTCATCGGCGCATGCAACAGAATTCCCCGGGAGGTGGAGGCATGCCAGAGCCGTTGGAGTCCCTGGCGTTGATGGGTGCCGGTGAGCAGCAGATCGGCGTGATCGTTCTCGGCCAATTCGACCAGACGGAGATCTGCCCGACCCCAGCCGGGTTCCACGCGGAGGCGGACCTCGACCGCGCCGAGCAGGGAAGCGAGGCGTTCGCGCAGATCGCGTTCCAGCAGGCGCTGAACTTCAGGTGGATTGGCATCCAGAGGTTGCTGTCCGCGAATACCGAGCCGGTGTTTTTCGGCGGGCGGCCAATCTACTTGAGCCACGGTCAGGTCGAGGGGACCAATCTGACGCAGTTCCTGGAGATACTGGAGCGCGGCGAGGGAAGGATCGCTGTAATCGAAGGCGCAAAAGACCCGGAGGCTGCGTTCCCCGCGAATCCAGGCTAGGAGCGGACCTTCCTGACGAATTACCAGGGTCGGGACGGGGGACTGTTCGGCCACCCGCTCGGCCACGCTGCCGATGAACCAGCGTCCGGGCTTGCGCTGTCCAAGTGAGCCCAGAACGACCAACCGGGCCTGGGTTGGATCGAGTTGGTTGAGGATGACTTCGTCGGCCGCGCCGCGGTGAACTTCGGCGGTGAGGGGCCGGGTCTCCTTGCGCAGGGGTTCGACGTGGTGCGCGAGGCGTTCCCGGAGTTGGGTTTCCAGCGACTGTTGAACCCGGGCGGAAAGTGGTTCGAGCCGATCGGTCTCGAACGCGTGAACGACTACGAGGGAATCCCCGAAGCGGTGCGCCAACCCGGCGGCGACCTGGCCAGCGTGTCCGGCATGGGGCGAGAAGTCGGTGCCATGGATCAGTTTCATGAGAGCAGTTGCCTCCGTTCGCGACCCCAACTCTCACCGCCGTAGTCGAGTCATTCGATCGTTTGACGAAGGCTGGTTGCCGGCGGTGAGAGAGGGTTCGCGACACCCCTAAACTGGCAGCGGCCGAGACCAGTCGCTCCACCGATTTTGGCGAGGTTTAGCCGATTCCTTAGTTGCTGGGTTTCTCGCTCCTGAGTTGGTCTAGGGAATGTTCCTAGGGAGGAGTGTCGCAAATCTGTAGAACATCATCGGAAAAGAACCTGGTTCGCCGGGCGTTGGGCTGGGCTTTGAGTGTCGTGTTGAGCGCGGTCGCTTCAGTGCAAGACACCGACCTGCGGGGACAGGGGTCGCCCGCCCGTATTGCCGGATGGCGGACAACGTTCTGGCAGAATCTCGGACTCCGGGTTGTTCTGGGGCCGGTAATTCCTGGCGTGTGGACTTATCGGGGCGAGTGATGGTTCATTCCGCTAGGTGCCTGTGATGAACTTTTTCTCCCGCGTGATTTGAGAAACCTCCGCCTCGCCCAAGGCCAAATTCCGTTTCAGAATCTCGTGGGGTGTGCCGATGAGTAGGCCGGAAATGCCGATGGCCTGAAAGGTGTCGGCGTTGAAGACGCTGAACAGCCGGAAGGGCTCGTCCCCGAGGGTTTCTACAGCGTGCGCGGCATTTCGTTTCAAGTACCCCAAATCACCCGGTCCAACCTCAACGGTGCCATTCTGGTCCGCTCCTTCGAACAAAGTGATACGGGCACGACCACTGATAACGAAATCCCATTCGTCGGCATTGGGATGCCAATGGGGCTCACGAATTCCTCCAGGGTTGAGAACCGTCAGCGAGGCAATCATGGTCAGCGACATCGGAGTCTTCGCGCGACGCCTGAACGAAGGTTCCTCCGGAACTCTTGACCGGCGGCATTTGCATCAATGGATACCGGAACGAGTGGGCGGAACGGGAAGCCAGTCCGTGGGTCTGTTGCGGGGCGATGAGCAGCGGCGGATTCTGGGTGATGATGGGCACCTGCGACACCTGCCGTAACCATGCCGGATAAACTTTACTTCGATTTCGACTCGGCGTTCAGCGTTTGCAACACCTGCTGGTCGCCCCACTGGACCAATTGGCCATTGTGAAAATAGGCATACACGCCCGGGTCCTTTTTCTCGCCGAACCGGAGGACCTCAATCGTACTTCCGTTGGCCTCCTTTTTGGCACCGGCCACTGAGTACGGGTCACCCAGGATCTTGACCACCTGCTCCCGAGTCATGCCCAGCTGGAGCTTCCGGCTGCGGGACTCGAAGGAAGAACAGGCGGTCAGCGAGAGCAGAATCGAAGCGCAGACCGTGAGCGAGAAAAGTCGTTTCATGGCCGCGACCGTAGGGGGTTAGGATCGGGAGACGCAAGCGGCCGGGCAAACCTCGGAAAGAATCACGGCGAAAGAAAGCGCAGGTAGTGCTCCCAGTCGACGTCGGTCAGGTCATGCTGACCCGCCCGCCGATGGTAGCGCAGTGTGGCTCCGAGCGGTTGGTCCAATTGAGGCTGAGCCGAGGTAGTCCCAAGGCCGGGAGTTCCGAGCAAGTGGAAGACCGGTTCGGCATGCACGAGCGCCAGGAATTCGCCTTGGGGATCCGCCCAGTGATCTTCGGCGGCGCTTCCGACGTACACGGGACGGGGAGCGAGGAGCGCGATGAGTTGGTGCTGATCAACGGGCAATTGATCCTCGTGCCCAGCGTAGGTGCGAAAATGGGGAGCGAACCAATGGGGGAAGGCCCGGGTGATGATTTCGACAGTTTCGCCGTAGTCCCGTTTGCTCAGCGCCGCGCCACCGCAACCGGAGTTGTTGGCAATCGTCCAGGCGAACCGGGGATCCTGTGCCGACGCCCAGAGCGCGGCCTTGCCCATTCGCGAATGCCCGATGACCGCCACCCGGTGGGCATCGATTTCGGGAACGGTTTCGAAGTAATCCAGAGCCCGGCTGAGTCCCCAGGCCCAGATCCCTAACGCGCCCGTTTCGGTGGGTTCGGGCGGACGGTTGGTGTCGATGCCCATCAAGTAGGCGGCGCCCCGGCGGTATTCGGTGGGGGAATCGGGAGCCAGATACCCGAGGTTGAGGGACGCGAGGCCAAAGCCGCGATTGAGAATCGCTTCGAGCGTAGCCTTTCCCGCTGGGGTGGGATCGGGCGTGGGTTGACCCGGAAGGCGGCGGCCGACGGCCGGGCGCGGTTCCGGTGCGGCGGTGTCGAAGAGGTGAAGTCCCACCAGCATGGGAATTGCCCCGGTGGCGGAGCGCGGGAGGAATATCGTGAAGTCGAGGGCGATTCCGGCGCGGGGTTGGAGTATCTCCAATTGGACGTCCTGGCGAATTGCTCGGCCCCCGAGCGCTTGCGGATCTTCCCGGACCACGAGGAACCGTCGGGCGGTGGGGGTTGGGAGAGGGCGGCCGTAGACGTGGTCTTCGAACAACCGGAGCACTTGGGACCGTCGTTCCTGAATCCATTGCTGGGCGTTGGTCACGGCCCGGCCGTCTTCCAGGCGGAGCGGATCTGGTAGCCGATACGGACGAACTTTGGATTCATCCTGATTGGCCGCGCGGGTGACCAGCGTCAGGTGTCCGCTGGCCAGCCAGCCTACCCACAGCAAGAGCAGGCCCCAGCGAGGGGAAAGGAATTGCGGCAGGCTCACGGGATGGGGGAAGTGGCTCCGGGTCGGTGTTTTCTTGCCGCCCGGTTCGGGGCTGCGTATCAAATCGGGGCTTCATGAAACAACTTCTTCCTTTGGCGGCCGTGGTCGCCTTGGCTGGATGTGCCAGCCATCAGCCCAACGAGGCGGGATTCGTGGGAACCCACGCCACGACGTCCGCCGTCAACCAAAACGCCCTGCACGCTCCGGGTTCGGATCTGGGCAAGCTCGACGCCGAGGGCTTCACCATCATTTTCGACGGCACCTGGACGGGGTGGCGAGTGAACGAGAATCCGCAGGCGTGGAGCATCTCCAACGGAGCGTTCCGCGCCCAAGGCGATCGGAGCCACAACTTCTACATTGGACCACTGCAGCCGTTCAAAAACTTCGAGGTGAAACTCGATATCATGACCGAACCGGGCTCCAACGGCGGCGTCTACGTTCACACCAAGTTCCAGGACAGCGGTTGGCCCTGGGGTGGCTACGAGACCCAGGTCAATCAGTCGCAGGGCGACTGGCGCAAGTCCGGCAGCGTCTATGCGGTGCAGGACGTCAAGGAGGACCAGATCAAGGCCATTGTGAAGGATAACGAGTGGTATACCCACCACGTGGTCGTGAAAGACGGGACCATCAAGGTTTATCTCAACGGCAAGCTGGTGAACGAATTCAAGGAAGAGGTCGGTCGTCAGCCGGGCAAGGACTTCGAACGGAAGCTCAATGCCGGCACCATCGCCTTGCAGGCGCATGACCCCAAGAGCGTGGTCTACTACAAGAACATCCGGGTCAAGCCGCTGGACTGATTCCCGTTTTGGTTCGGACCGTTTCCGGTTCTTGCATCAGGCCCGAAGACCTCGTCTTCGGGTCTTTTTGTTGTGGGGGAGGACAAGGCGCCCTGCGGCGCCCGGAGTTTGCGAAAATTCAATCGCCACCCCGACCCGGTCGGCTTAAAGGATATTCCAATGCAATCGATTTCATCCCTGAAACGACTGACCCTGACCTTGGTAGGGGGCTTGGTCCTGACCGCCATCAGCCTAGGGGGAACCCCGGGTTGGCTCCTGAGTTATGACAAGGCGCAGGAGTTTGCCAAAAAGTCCGGCCGACCGGTTTTGGTCAACTTCACCGGATCCGACTGGTGCGGATGGTGCATCAAGATGAAGAAGGACGTGCTGTCCAAGCCCGAGTTTATCCAATACGCCTCGTCCAATCTGATCCTGCTGGAACTCGACTTCCCCCAGAAGACGCCGCAGACGGCCGAATTGAAGGCGGCCAATGAAGCCCTGAAGCAGCGATTCAAGATCACGGGATTTCCAACGTTCATTCTGGTGGATCCCAACGGAAAGGTATTGGGACGTCAGGTGGGTTACCTGCAAGGCGGGGTGGAGGCGTTCACGGACAAGATCACCAGTTGGAAGGGAGTGACCCCGGCGGCGGCGGTTCCGGCGGAGCCGGCGAAGGCCCCAACGCCGTAATAACCGGCCGGGGCGGTGGGCTGCAGGGAGGTGTCTCCCGCAGAGGCGAGGAATCTGGAAACCCTGAAGCGGGTATGGGGTAAGCGGTAAGGGCGGACGGAGTGTCGCCGGATGGGCCTTACTTCTTCTCTTCCTTCTTTTCGGCGGGCGGCGTGTTGGTGGAGAGCGCGGCGAGTTCGGCGCCGGTGTTGACGTAGATTCCAGGCAAGGCGGCGGTCAGTTTGGCGGCGCCTTCAGGGGTGACCTTGGTCTGCCACACGTACACGGCGCGCAGATGCTTGAGTCCCTTGAGGTGCTCCAGACCGGCATCCGTGACCGGTGTGCCGTAGAGATTCAGCGTGACCAGATTCGACAGACCTTTGAGCTGGGCCAGGCCGGCATCGGTGATGGCGGTGAGCGGAGCCTGGAGGTTCTGCAAATAACCCAACTGGGCGATGGTCACGAGCCCGGCGTCGGTCACCCGGGTATTGCCGAGGTTGAGTTCGATCAGCGACGTGACCTCTTTGAGGGGCGCGATGGAGGCGTCGGTCACGTTGGTGCCGGCGAGGCGGAAATTGGCTTCGCGCCACGGGACATTCTGTGCTACTGGGCGAACCTCGAGTCCGGCCTTGGCGAGAGTGGCCAACGCGCCGGCTTCCCCGGCGCTGGGCTTGAATTCCTTGGGCAATTCAGGCAGCGGCGGCGGCGGCGGGCCTACTTTGGCTGGACGCGCGACGACCGGTTCAGGCTTGGCCGGACCCGAAATGACCACTCCGTCGGGCCAATTGGCGCCGGAGGCGATCCATTCCTTCAGTACCGCGATTTGGGCTTCGGTTAGCGGATCCCCTTCCGGCGGCATGCGGTCATCGTTGTTCGCCGGCAGGGAGACCCGTTTGATCAACTCGCTACCGGCCGGGTCATTGGGCTTAACGGTTGGTCCGTCTTTGCCGCCTTTGAACGTGGCTTCCTTCGAATCGAGGCGCAGCTTGCCCTTCTGCTTGTCGGGACCGTGACATTCGATGCAGCTCTTCTGCAAAATTGGGAGGACGTCCTTCTGGAAGTCCGGCGCGGCCGACGCTCCCCAGCTCACGGAGGCGGCGGTGATGGCAATCAGGTAACGGACACGGGAGCGGTTCATAGGCGAGGGTGATGCGGCGAGAGGTGTAGTCATCCCGCATTGAGAATTCAAACCTGCATCACAAATTCATCTCGATTGCTGTTCGCGCCAGGCGTGAGAGAAAGTTGTCCGGCGGTCGACGCGGTTGCCGTCTCGGGGTTCCAGACCGCTCCGCGCACGGTCTGTCATCTGCTGACATCTGCCGGTGAATCAACTGAGGGCTTGCCACCTCGAAGGCCGTCGGTAACGTCCGCTTCTCTTTTCGCAGAAATTTCGGCATCAAATCGTCTCTTTACCGTTATGGCAGTCAACGCGAACGAACTCCGCAAAGGCACGGCAATTCTTTACAACAACGACATCTGTGTCGTGTTGGAGGTAACTCATCGGACCCCCGGCAACCTCCGCGCGTTCGTCCAGGCAATCTTGCGCAGTGTGCGCTCCGGCAAGTCCATGGACGTGCGCTTCAGCTCGGCGGAAAAGATTGAAACGGTTCCGCTGAACACCAAGAAGATGGAGTTCAGCTACAAGTCGGGTGACGACTTCGTGTTTGTGGATCCGGAGTCCTACGAAGAAGTCACGGTCAGTCCGGAATTTGTCGGCGACACGAAAAACTATCTGATCGAGAACGCCTCGGTCACGATGACCTTTGTGGAAGAGAAGGCGGTCCAGATTGAGCTGCCGCCGAGCGTAATTCTGACCGTGGCGGATGCGCCGGAAGGCTTGAAGGGCGACTCGGCCAACAACGTGCAGAAGACGGTGACCCTGGAGACCGGCATCACGATTAACGCGCCGCTGTTCATCAAGACCGGCGAGAAGATCAAGGTAGATACCCGGACCGGGAAGTACATGGAGCGGGCCTGAGGCCCTGTGAGACTCCAGAAGGTTGGGCTGGCCCCGAAGGTTTCGGGGCGGCCATCCTACGGTTTGGTGGTGGAAGAACCGGTCTGGTTGGTCTTGGCGCCTTCCGGACCGTTTTTGGAGGAGCTCCACCGTTTGGGCATTCGTTGTTCCCGTTCCTGATCGCGCTCCTTCTCCATTGCTTCGTACTTGGCCTTTTGTTCGGGGCTCATGATCGAGGCGATCCGTTCCCGATGGCGTTTGATGGTGGCCCCAATTTGGCTGTAGTGATCCCGGTGGACCGCCTCGAATTCCTCCATGTTTTGGCGGAGGATGGGATCGAGTTGATCGCGCTGGGCGGGGGAAAGCCCCAGATCACTCACCAAGCGGTTACAGAAGCGGGACCGCATTTCGTCCCGGTCAAAGGACTTGAAGACCGGCTGACGGCCCCATTGATAGCCCAAGGCACCGCCCGCCACGGCTCCGAGCACAAAGGTTCCGGCGAGGTACAGGATGATGGTTCGGCGGGTGGGTGCGATCATGGAGCCACAGCGACGTAGAAGGTGGCGTTGGCCACGGCGTATTCATCTCCAGTGGGAGGTCGGGAAGAGGGCCAGTTCAGGCCCACAGCGATGGCAGTGACTAGCGCGGCCGTCGCGAGACCGGCTCGCAGCCAAGTGGCGAGCCACCCCAAGGAGTCCGCCTGCTGGTTCCGCCAGGCGGCTAAAACGCGGCTTTCGGCGGCAAACGAGAGCTGGGTCAATTCGACCGGCCGGGGAGCTTGGGCGGCGCTCCGGAGCAGGCGGTCCAACTGGTGATCAAGCGGGTTCATTTCGGTTTTCCTCCAGCAAGCTGGCCAAATGCTTCTTCATTTTTTGACGGGCCCGGAAGGCGCGAACCTTCACTAAAGGTCCACTCCAGCCCGTCAGCTGTTTGATTTCTTCGACGCTCCGGCCTTCCAAGTGCAACAACGTAATGACGGCCCGGTCTTCCGGGTTGAGTCCGGCCAGCAGCTGTTCGGTCAATTCCCGGGCAGCAAGGCCCTGCTGGGGAGAGAGATCAGTTTCCTCCGCAGCGAGGTGGTCCAAAATGGCCGTTTGCTCCTCGGAAAGATCGGCGTGCCGCAGTTCCGGACGATTCTTCTCCCGCGACAACTCGTGCCGACAGGTGTTCACGGTGATGCGCGCGACCCAATGTTCCAACGGCACGAGTCCGCGAAACTGGTCTAACCGGGTGAACACCTTGGTAAGAACCATCTGCACAAGATCCTCTTCGCTCGTTCGCCGGGGCAGGTGCGCGCGGACAATTCGACCCACGATAGGAGTCAGCTGCGCCACCAACGTGCGCGCGGCTCCTTCGTCGCCCTTCCGGGCGCGGGCGACGAGTTCCGTCACCGGCGTGCCCGAATCATCCATGCGTCTGGCTCCGAACCTTTCGTCGGAAGGAGACCGATGGCAACCGATTTGGTTACGGAAAGATGGCTCGCCGTCGTGAGGAACCCCTCGAGGCCTGGTCCACTCCGGGTCTGGGACACCGAAATCGTGTCTCCGCCGCAGTTCCCGTTTGCCGGCGAGCACCCTGGACGCCTACAACCAGCAGCGCTCTTCCAACATGTGCTTCCCCCGTTCCATCAGACGCGGTTGCGGGTGGCTCGTCCTGTTCCTGTGCTGGTTCTCGCGGGTCGAGGCCAAGGTCCAGTTCGACGTCTTCCCCGGATTCGACAATTCCGTGCGGGCCGGGACGTGGTATCCCGTGACGATTGAAGTCTTCAATGACGGTCCGTCCTTTGACGCCGTCGTCGAGCTGTCGGGCGGACGCTTTGGAGGAACCACCGTCCGGGTTCCCGTGGAACTACCCACCAATACCCGGAAACGCTTTTCGATTCCGCTCTTCGCCAGTTCCCAAACCGTGGTCGCGGTGGACGGCCGGTTGCTCGATTCCAAGGGCCGCGTCCAGGACGAACGCCAAGGACAGCAGGTCGGATTGCTGGCCTGGGATGTGCCCCTGTTGGCCGCGTTGCCCGGTAGTTTCAGTGGGGTGCCGACCTATCCGGAGACGGAACGCGTGGCGCGGGAGCAGTGGAAACTCCGGGTGGCCCGCCTCCAAGCCGAGATTTTTCCCGACAACTCCATTTCCTTGGAAGGGCTCAATTCCCTGTACCTCAACTCCGCCCGCGCCCTGGAACTGAAGGAACCGCAGGTGGCGGCCCTGCTGAATTGGGTGCGCACGGGCGGTCAACTCATCGTGGCGGTGGATCAGGCCAATGACGTTTCCACCACGCCGTGGCTTCGCGATGTGCTCCCCGCGACCTTGGGCGGGCAAACGAATGTCCGCTTGGGAACCGAACTGCATCGCTGGGTCACCCAGGGAGACTGGAGTCCCCGATTTGCCTTCCGTTCGCCGCGCGCCAATACCCGTTCCGGCGACGTGTACCGGAACTTGGCCCCCGACCTCTCCGTGGACGTTACGGACACGCCCCTGTTGCAACTGCGGTCGCCCCGGGGAACGGTCCTCAAGACTGCGTCGGGTGCTCCCTGGTTGGTGGCGGATGCCTGGGGGCGCGGTCAGGTGGTCCTGCTGGGATTTAACCCAGAACGGGAACCGCTGAAATCGTGGCGGTTGCGGCCCTGGTTTTGGGCCAAACTGACCGCCGTTCCGGAAGCCTTCCTGGAGTCGACCTCGCTGGATTTCCGCGGCGGTCGCGGCGTGGACGTCGTGTTCGGCGCCATGGTCGACACGGAACAGATTCGCAAACTGCCGATCGGAGCCTTGCTGTTGCTGTTGTTGGTGTACCTCGCCGTGATTGGTCCGATCGACCAATGGTGGCTCAAGAAGATCAACCGGCCCATGCTCACGTGGATCACCTTTCCCATCTATGTCCTCCTCTTCTCCGGGCTGATCTACTTTATTGGCTACAAGCTGCGGGCCGGGCAAACGGAATGGAACGAGTTACAGGTGGTCGATGTTTTGCCGACGGCGGACGAGAACCGGGCGCTCTTGCGGGGACGCACCTATGGTGGGCTCTATTCCCCCGCCAACGAGACCTATCGGTTGATCACTCCGGTGGCGATGGCCGCCATGCGGGGCGAATCCAAGAATCTTTATGGCGGCTCACCGGATCCCGGCCGTTTGGACATCACGCAAGAGGCCCAGCGGGTGGTGGCCGATGCCTATGTGCCGGTTTGGACCAGTACCATGAACGTGGCGGATTGGGCGGAGGAGGAAGAGGCCCCGATGGTGGGTCGTGCGCTGGGGGGCAAACGTTTTGAAGTGGTGAATCGAACGTCAAAAACGCTCGGGCCGGTGTGGCTGGTTGTGGAGAATCAATCGGTCCGGATAGCGGAACTCCGGGCCGGAGCTACGAAGGAAGTGGATCTTTCCGAGGGAGAGGACTTCCGGGCTTCGTTGCAGCAGCAGCAGCAACAAATTGGAGCCGCCGTGTCCTTCCGCGATCAGGCGTTCGCTTCCGGGAATCGCCAGCCGGTTTCGGATTGGGCGGGTGCCACGGTCATGGCGTCGTTCCCGGCGGACCTCAATTCGAGCCCTTCAGACGGACAAGGATATGTCTGGCCACCGGGATTGGATCTTTCGGAAACGCTCGCGCGGGGAGACGCCTTATGCTTGGCGTGGATGCCGGACACCGGGGTGCTCCCGCCGCAGAACCAGTTTGAAGCTCCTCGTTCCCGCCGGGGCGCGCTGTTGCGCCTCGCGATTCCGTCGCGTCCGTAGCTTTTTTACTCAGTATGACACCGCCGCCCACCGTACCCGCCGTTCAAACCCGCAGCCTGGGACGGATCTTCGGTAGCATGGTTGCCCTCCGCTCCCTCGACCTCACTGTTCACAAGGGGGACCTGTTTGGATTCATTGGATCCAACGGCGCGGGCAAGACCACCACGTTGCGTATTCTAGCGACCTTCCTGACGCCCACCATGGGTACGGCGGAGGTCCTCGGACTCGATGTCGTAAAGGAGGCCGACCGGGTCCGGCACCTGATTGGATACATGCCGGACTTCTTCGGGGTGTATAAAGACATGGAGGTCACCGAGTACCTCGATTTCTTTGGCGCGTGTTACAAGATTCCGGCCGCCCAGCGAGAGAAGACGGTCGCCGACGTGCTGGAGTTGGTGGGATTGAGTGAGAAGAAGGGGTCGCTGATTGGCGCCTTGAGCCGCGGCATGCAGCAACGTCTAGGGCTGGCCCGGGTGCTGATTCATGATCCGCAGCTGCTGTTGCTGGATGAGCCGGCCAGCGGGTTGGATCCGCGCGCCCGCATTGAGATGATGGCCATTCTGCAGGAACTGCAGCGGATGGGGAAAACCATCATCATCTCGTCGCACATCCTTTCGGAGCTCCAGTCGCTGTGCAATCGGTGCGCGATCATTGAACGGGGACAGTTGATTTACAGCGGACCGATCAAGGGCGTGAAGGTTGGCGTGACTGAAGCGCGGGCGTTTTGGGTGCGGGTGGCGGGTGCGCCCGAGACCTCCCGGGAACTGCTGTTGCAACGTCCGGAGACGGAGTCGGTCGAATCCGCTGAGGGTCGGCTCAAGGTGGTGCTGAAGAATCCCGACGACGATGGCAGCTTTATTGCCGAGACATTGGTGCAGGCGGGGCAGCGGGTGTTGGAATTGCGCGAGGACGAACTCGGCCTGGAGGAAGTGTTCCTTCGCGTGACCAAGGGAGACACGCAATGATCGTTGGGTCCGGGCCAGACCGGGCGCAGGCAGACGGCGAGTCTGCATTATGAATCCCGTTATCCAGCGGGAACTGCTGGAACAGTGCCGCAATCCGGCCTTGTTCCGGCTGCGGTTAATCTCCGGTGCCGGTGCCATCGGCGCATTGTTATGGGGCATTACGGTGTGGGCGGAGATGCAGCGGAGCGGCAATTTCGTCTTTGGTCCCTGGGGCGTTTTGTTCAGCGAGGGCGGGTTTGTCTTTGGCCGGGTGCAAATGGTGCTGACCCTCCTGATCCTCGCGTTGGCGCCCACGCTGACGGCGGATGCGATTGCCCGGGAACGGCGGGAATCGACGCTGAATCTGTTGGGCCTCACGCCGCTAACCCCATCAGCCGTGGCGGTGGGCAAAAGTGCGGCCAATTTGCTGAGGGCATTGACGCTGTGGTTGGCCGCGTTGCCCATTCTGACGGTGCCCTTCCTGATGGGGGGCGTAGGAGGACGCCAGGTAGTGGAGGTGATGGTGGTTCATGGTGTCATTCTTTTGGTGGGCTTGGCGGCGGGACTCCTGGCCAGTGCGGTGAGCACCCAGTTCCGGCGAGCCTTGGCGTTGGCTTTCGTTTTGGAGTTAGCTCTGTTGGTGGGGGTGGAGTTGGTGCATATGGTGGCGGTGGTCGGGCTGCAGGTGGTGCTCTCGATTTCCGTACCGACCTCCCGGCCCATGGAGTTGTCCCAGACCATTCATCTAGTATCGCGGGTCGTGACGGGTGAGGTGATGCGACCGTTGCCACCGGGTTTCCCAGTACTCAGCGTTGGCCAGTGGCTGGCGAGCCTGGGATGTCTGATTGGAGCGGTGGTGTTGGTGGGCTGGCTGACAATCCTGACGGCGGCGCGGCGAATTGCGCGGCTGTGGAAGGAGGAGCCCGTCCGACCCCGGACCCTGGCCATCCAGCGGGAGCTCACCCGTCCGGTCTTGTTTCCCGGCTGGATTCGCCAGCAACAGCGTCGGCGACTGGCCCAGAATCCTTTGGTGTGGATTCAGCATCGCTCGGTGGCGGCGGCCCTGACCCGCTGGGGTTGGATTTTTATCGTGATTCTGGTGTGGATGCTCATTGCCACCACCGGTGGTTGGATGGGTGGGTTTGCCGGCCAGTGGAGTGTCCCGGTGTGGATGGCGCCGTTGCTCCTAATGGGGGGCATGGCCTTTAGTGCGGCCGGCGGGTTTCGAGCGGAACGGGAAAACGGGACGCTGGAACTGCTTTTGGTGACGCCGCTGACGTTGAATCAGCTGCTACAAAGTCGGTGGTCGTCGCACGTTCGGGAGTTTCTCTTTCCGGTGATGCTGCAATTGAGCCTGTCGATCTATGTGGAAGGGCTCTGGCGGCGGGCGGGAGTGGACTATTCCCGGTTCAATTGGTGGCTTTTGATGTCGCTACTGACGTTGCCTGCGGTGGGGTTATGGCGGGGACTGCGCGCGCGCAACTTTGTCACCGCGGTCCTGAGCACGGTTTTCTGGGGGCTGTTTCTGCCTGGGGCTTTGGCCATGGTCGTCTCGGCTTTGGGAAATCCCGATTACTTTGGGGGGCCGGCCGTGCTTCAGGGCACTGGGGTGCAGTTTTTTCTGGAGACCCGCCTGGACTGGGGCGTGTTGCCGGCGGCGGTTCAGTTCTTGATCGGTCTGGTGGCACTGGTGTTGGTCCGGCGGGAGTTGGTCAGTCGGCAGTTTGCGCATCAGACCTCAGGTGGGGGGTGATCCGCGCCGGAGGATCGACCGGGTCCGCGGCGCCCAAGGCTCGGCGGATTGGCAAGAGTACTTGCTGGTTGGCGGGTTGGTGCTTTTCTTCCCCTTCACGAAGAATTGCCGCCGCGCATGGATTGGCCACTCATTACCTCCGAAACATCGAAGCAGGGATCGACTACGGCTCACCGTCGGTCGAGTGGAGGTCTCGGTTGGCTATGAACCGGCTGCATCAATTGATCTGGGCGGGGTTGGTCACCGCCGTTCTGACCATTGTCGGAATCGCTCTGTTTGCCGAATTCCGGCGAACGGAATTGCCGGTGCTCAGCCAGATTCGCCCGTTCGTTCTGACCAACCAACTGGGTCAGGTGGTGACTCCGGAAACCCTCCGGGGCAAGGTTGTCGTGGCGAATGTCATCTTCTCCCGCTGTCCCACGCAGTGCCATCAGCTGTCCCGCCAGATGGGCCGGCTCCAGGAAAAGATCGGGTCCGAAACCCGGCTGATTTCCCTGACGGCCGATCCACTGTTTGACTCCCCGGAGGTCCTCAAGCAGTACGGTCAGCGGTATGGCACCGATCCGGCTCGCTGGTGGTTTTTGACGGGTCCCAAGGCGGAGGTGTACCGGGTGGCCGAGAAGGATCTACTCTTCAGCGTCATGGATACCGGGGAAGCAAACCCCCGCTTGGAGGATCGGTTCATTCATTCGGGAACTTTTGTGTTGCTGGACCGGCAGGGTCGGATGCGGGCCGTGGTGCCGGGGGAGGAACCGGACTCCGAACGACGGATTCTGAATTTGGCCCGTCAGCTGGAACGCGAAACCAATTTGTGAACGCCCACGATCTGCCTGCTCTCAATGCCAGCCTCAACGGCCTGGCGACCATTCTGCTCACCGCCGGATGGATCTTTATCCGTTCCGGACGCCGGCTGGCCCACCGCAACTGCATGGTGGCCGCCTTTGCTACTTCGAGCCTATTTTTGGTCGGATATCTGTATCACAAATTCGTGGTTATGAAGGGCATTCACACTTCGTTCCCGGGGCCGAAGGTGTGGCTGATTCCGTATTTGATTCTGCTCTTCACGCACGTGGTTCTGGCGATGGCGATTGTGCCGATGGCGTTGATCTCGATGCATCGGGGTTGGAAGGAACGCTACGAACTGCACAAAAAGATCGCTCGGTGGACGCTGCCATTGTGGCTTTATGTGTCGGTCACCGGAGTGATCATTTACGTCCTGTTGTATCAGGTTTGGGTTTCTCGCTGACCGATGGCGGGGCGGAGGGCTACGCTGCGGTCATGGGCATGTCCCCGGGCGAGTATCAGAAGTTGCAGCAACGCTTGTTGGGCCGGGGTCGGAAGACTGCGGCGACCGGGACTTCGGAGGCTTCCGCGTCCGGGACCCTCAAGTTTCGTCGCATTCTGGGGATCGATCCGTCCCTGCGGGGCACGGGGTATGGCGTAATTGAAACGGTGGGGCAGGGCGGGCGGTTGTTGGTGGCTGGAACGTTGAAGTGTCCGGCATCCTGGCCTCGTTCCCGGTGTTGGGCATTTATCTCGGGCGAACTACGTCGGGTGGTGCAGCAGCATAGTCCCGATGGGTGTGCGGTGGAGGGACTCTTCTTTGCGCAGAATCTCCGCACCGCGATTACCTTGGGAGAAGCCCGCGGCGCGGCTTTGTCGGTGGTGGCCGAGGCGGGGCTGCCCATTTTCGAATTGGCCCCGCGGGCCGTGAAGCAATCCATTGTGGGCTTCGGCGGCGCGCAGAAACTGGCCGTGGCGAAAATGGTGCAGCGAATGCTCGGACTGGAGACTCCGCCCGATCCCGATGCGGCGGACGCCCTGGCGGTGGCCTTGGCGCTGTTGCAGAGCGCCGGCGCGCGGGTCAGTCAGCGGCTCAAACCACTTTAAGGAAAAAGAAAACGACGGAACTCCGGAGAGTTCCGTCGTGACGAAAGAACGCCTGCGGGTCGAATCAACGTCCGGTCTGACCGACCGAAAGCAGGAACATGATGTTGTTCGGCGTCTTCTTGAGTCGGCCCAGCAGCAACTCCATGGCTTCCACGGGAGGCACGCCGACCAGGGCGCGCCGCAGGACCGAGACCCGGTTGAACTCGTCGGGGTGGTACAGGAGCTCCTCCTTGCGGGTGCCGGAACGTTCGATGTTGATGGAAGGGAAGATTCGGCGGTCCACCAAGGCGCGATCCAGATGGATCTCCATGTTGCCGGTGCCTTTGAACTCTTCGAAAATGACTTCGTCCATGCGGCTGCCGGTATCGACGAGCGCGGTGGCCATGATGGTCAGCGAACCGCCCTCTTCAATCTTTCGGGCCGCGCCGAAGAACCGCTTGGGTTTGTGCAGCGCGTTGGCATCGACACCGCCGGAAAGAATTTTTCCCGAGTGCGGTTGCACCGTGTTGTAGGCCCGGGCCAGACGGGTGATGGAGTCCAGCAGGATGACGACATCCCGCTTGTGCTCGACCATGCGGCGGGCCTTCTCAATGACCATTTCCGCCACCTGCACGTGTCGCTCAGGCGGTTCATCGAAGGTGGAGCTGACGACTTCGGCGCCCTTGCAGCTGCGCTCCATGTCGGTGACTTCCTCCGGACGTTCGTCGATCAGGAGAATGATCAGGTAACTCTCCGGATTGTTCTTCAGGATCGCGTTGGCGAGCTTCTGCATGAGGACCGTTTTACCGGTCCGGGGCGGGGCCACGATCAGTCCGCGGGTTCCCTTGCCGATGGGGCAGACGAGGTCCACGACGCGAGTGGAAAGTTCGTTGGGATCGGTCTCGAGAAGGAAGCGCTGATTCGGAAACAGCGGCGTCAGGTTTTCGAAATGGGTTTTCTCCTTGGCGACATCGGGTTCGATGCCGGCGACCTTTTCGACGCGGAGCAACGCGTAGAACTTCTCTTTGTCCTTGGGCGGGCGCACCTGGCCTTCGACGTCATCGCCACTCTGAAGATCGAACCGGCGGATCTGCGACGGCGAGACATAGATGTCTTCGGGGCAGGGCAGGTAGTTGAAAGCCGGGGAGCGTAGAAAGCCAAAGCCTTCCGGCATGACCTCCAGAATGCCGCGGGTATAGATGGTCCCGCTGGCTTGCAGATTGCGCTGAACGATCTGGAAAATGATCTCCTGCCGCTTGAGCGTGCCGTAATTTTCGATGCCGAATTCCCGGGCCAGTTCACTCAGCTGAGTGATGGGCATGGGCTGGAGCTCATGCAGGCTAATCGTTCGGGGACGGATGACGATCGGGGGCGCGGTGGGTTCCGCATCGGGATCATCAGCCCGGGGAGACACGACCGGGGCGGTCATTGGGGTGGCGGTCCGAGACGAAGTCGATACGGGTTCAGGCTCGGGCTCGGGCTCGGGAGCTGGCGAAATCGGATCGGGGTTGGGGTTGGGTGCCGATTCAATCGCCGACGTCTCGAGAGTCGGTGTTTCCTCGGAAATGGAACTCTCGGAAACCTCGGTGGTCTCGGTGGACTTGCCGGTTTTCTTGCGAGGTGTCCGGGGCTTTTTGGGAGCCGACGGATCTTTAGGTGCGCGTAGCATACGTTGAAGATGTGAACTCGCCTGGAGAACAAAACCGATCCTCGGAGGAGCGGAAACTGCCTAGGGTGACTTCGTCAGGGGAAAACTGCGGGAGTTAAGAGGCTCCGGGCGTGCTGCGAGGCCAAAATGGCCCCCCGGACGGAGGGTGCAAGGCGTTTTTTTGAGTTCAGTGAAGGTGCGCGTCGCCGGGACCTTGAAGAACCGAAAACGGGACGTCCGAACCGAAGGCCCTTCAGAGTATTCCTAGGCGCGGCAATTGATCCCGATAAGTCCGACTCAAGGTCAGCTTCGTCCCATCGCGTAGCGTGACACTGTACTCGCCGTGGAACAGGGGTTGGAGTTCTTTGACGCGGTCGCAGTTGATGATGGTGGTGCGGCTGATGCGCACGAAGCGGTCGCTGGGCAACCGCTGTTCCATGGCGGTCATGGTCTCGCGGATCAGGTGGGCCTGGGGGCCCACGTGGAGTTCGACGTAGTTGTCGGCGGAGCCGATCCAGTCGATGTCGGGAATGTTGACGAAGATGACCTTACCTCCGGCTTTCACCGGAATTCGGTCAGAGGTGGCTTGAGTTCTGGGTTGAAGTTGAGCAATCACGGCATTGAGTTTTGAGGTTAGGTCATCGGTGGACGTGGTACGAAGCCGCTCGAGAGCCCGTTGCAGCGCGGTTTTGAACCGGGCGCGGTCAAAGGGCTTGAGCAGATAGTCGACGGCATGGACCTCGAATGCCTTGAGGGCGAATTCATCATGGGCAGTGACAAAGACGACGGCCGGAGGGACCTCCGAACCCAGGCGCTCGAGGACGGTGAAACCCGTGCAACCGGGGAGTTGGATGTCGAGAAACACCAGTTCGGGCCGCAGCGCGCGGATTAGTTCCACGGCTTCGTCCCCGCTGGTCGCCTCGCCCACGAGAATAACCTCGGGCTCGAGGGATAGCAGGGTGCGGAGCCGCTCACGGCCCAGTGGTTCGTCGTCCACCGTCAGGACTCGAACCGGTTGTGATTTCGACATCATAGCAAACTCAAGCACCTGGAAGGCATTGGTCATGCCACTCCCACTCCTGAGAGAAACGACCGTTCGCGTTCAGTTCTTGGCCGAGGGAATTTCGGCTGAAGGCCTGGTACGGAACACTTTGGGGGCAACACCGAAGGAACTCTTGAACCGTCGATCGAAGTAACTCTGATCTGAGAATCCGGTTTCCGCCGCAATTTCCGCGATACTGCGGTCAGTTTCGCGGAGTAACTGAGCCGCTCGGGCGAGGCGGACATGGTTCAGGTAGGAAACCAGCGTCATGCCGGCCACCTGCTTAAAAATCTTCATGAAGGCGGCCGGGCTCATGGCCACCAAGCGGGCGGCCTGGGAAACCGACAATTTGTCGGCAAAATGGGCCTGAATGTGGTCAAACAGGCGCTTCAGCCGCAGGGATCTCTGTTGTTGCCGCAGGAATTCCCAGCGCAACACGTCGGAGGAACGAAAGTGTCGAGCGAGGTGGAATAGCAGTTCCAGCAGATACGCCTTGCTGCCGGCCTGGACGAACTGGCGCTCATCCGAGCTGAAATACGCCTGCAAGAGGCGGGACAGCGCCTGATGCGCATCGGCCGCATTCTCATTATTGCCCCGAAGCAAATGGGGCCGGCGGTCGAGCTTCGAGTAGAACGGCAGTAGGAACGTGTAGTCCCCGGACGGCGAACCCAGGGAATAGACGAACTCCGGCATAAAACTCACCACCACCGCCCGAGTGTTGAATCCGGGAAAATCCACGACCTGATGGAGCTTCAGGTTGTCCACCACCAGAAGATCCCCGCCCTCGAGTGGCACCATCTGATCGCCCATGCGGAACTTCACCGGTCCGTCCAACGGCACAAATACCTCGAGCCGTTCGTGCCAAGTCTGGCTCGGAGTGTGATGCCGGGAACTGTATCGGAAGAGCTTGATGGAAAGCGGGAATTCGGGCGTCAGTTCGACTTCGTAGTGACCCCGCGAGTCCAAAAAGTCGGCGATGGCGTGCGGCTCGAATTTGAGCCGATCGCACACGGCCAGCAGCTGACGCAGGGCATTGGGCTTCATGAATGCTTCACCTTCGGGAATCGGCCTCCAGGGTCAAGCCGGGGGGTGTACAGTTGACCGAGGCCAGGAAACGAGTTCGAAGGTCTAGACTGGGTCGGTAAGGTAAATGGGCCTTTGGTTCCATCGCTGCAACCAGCGGGCCCGGAGACTATCCACGCCGACCGCGAAGAAAATCACCGCGCCGGTAATGACCGGAAACAAGTACGGATCGGCCTGGATCATGACGAGTCCGTTGAACAGACTCTTTACGAGCACGGCGCCCAGGATGGGTCCGGGGAAAACCTGACCCCGACCGCCGAACAGACTGATCCCGCCCAGCACGCACGCGGTGATGGCTTCAAACTCGTAGTACTCGCCGAAACTCGGCGAGACGGCGCCCAACTGAGCGAGGGCCACCATTCCTCCCAGCCCGGCGCAGGCACCGCACAGGACATAGGCGAGGCCAATGATGCGACGGGTGGGCAAACCGGCCTTGCGAGCAGCTTCTTCGCTGAAACCCGTAGCGTACAGGTGACGGCCGAAGGGGGTTCGGTTCAACAGAGTCCACGCGGCCAGCACGACCACCGACAGCAGCCACAGGGGAAGCGGAAGGCCCAGCCATTGGGCGGAACCCAGCTGGAGGAAGCTGTCGGGTAGGTTCATGGCCCGGGTCTGAGTGATCCAGAGGCCTAAGCCACGACCCACGTGCAACAGACCCAAGGTGGCGACGAAGGCGATCAGCCGAAGGCGGGTGACGAGCAAGGCGTTTACGGTCCCGCCCACCACTCCCACGGCCAACATCACCGCCAGTGCCAGGGCCACCGGTTGTCCCGCCAAAATCAGTTTTCCGGCCAGTGCCGCGCCCACGAACATCAGCGCCCCCACCGAGAGATCGACGCCTGCAACCAGCAGAACAAAGGTCATGCCGACTGCCACCAAGGCGGTGGCGGTGGATTGCAGCAGAATGCCTTGCAGATTACTGAACGAGAAAAACCGCGGTTCGAGGAGGCCGAAGACCAGCACCACCATAAGAAACAACAGCGGAGTCGCTGCCTGCAGCAGTCGAAAGGTGAGAGGAACCGGGGTCGGGTTCATGCGGGAAGGGCGGCGGCGAGAATTCGTTCCTGCTGGAATTCAGCCCGCGGTAGTTCCGCCCGGATCTGTCCTTTGGCCAGGACGAGGAGGCGGTCACAGAGGCCCAGCAGTTCCTCGATTTCGGACGAAATCACCAGGATTCCGGCCCCCTGATCCGCGAGTTGATGAATCAGTTGGTAAATCTCGTATTTGGCGCCGACATCGATGCCCCGGGTGGGTTCGTCCAGAATCAGAACCTTGGGGCGCGTCAGCAGCCATTTGGCGAGCACCACCTTCTGTTGATTGCCTCCGCTCAGGGTTTTCACGGGTTGCTCATCCCGGGCGGTGGCGGTCAGTCGCACGGACTCCCGGATGGTCTGAACCGTTTGTCGCAGGGTCGTTGGGTCCAACCAGCCAATTGCCGTACGGGCGAGTTGAGGCAGGCTCACCAAGGTCATGTTGTCGGCGATCGACGATTCCAGAGAAAGGCCATCCCCGCGACGATCCTCGGTCAGGAACCCCACACCCTGTTGAATTCGTCCTCGTGGGCCGGGGCGGGCAAGTTCACCGCCGATGCGAATCTCCCCGGAGGCGTGGGGATCCAAGCCGAAGAGAATGCGCGCCAGTTCCGACCGACCGGCGCCCATCAGGCCGGCCATTCCCAGGATTTCTCCGGAATGAAGGGTGAACGAGATGTCCCGGACGATTCCGGGCTGGGTCACGTTCCGGACCTCCAGGCAAGGCACATCCTGGCGGAGCGAGCGTTTGGAATCCCGCGGAGGAAACAACTGTTCCAGTGTTCGGCCGACCATGTGGGTGATCAGCTGTTGAGAGGAGAAGTCCCGGCAGGGTCCCTGCGCGACCACGGCGCCATCGCGCAGGATCACTAGGTCATCCGCTTCGCGCAGCACGTCGGAGAGCGAGTGTGAGATGAAGATGAGGGCGAGCCCCTCCGAGCGGAGTTCCCGCATCAGCGCGAACAAACGGGAGCATTCCGGAGCTGAAAGGGACGTGGTGGGTTCATCCAGAATCAGCACCCGGGGATGCCGGCCGAGGGCTTTGGCGATTTCCACCAGCTGACGTTCCCCGGAAGAGAGTCGATGGAGCGGGGTGTTGGGATCGAGTTTCAAGCCCACCAGATCGAGTCGGTTCCGCGCCAGGAGTTGCAGGGCCGGGCGATTGATCCAGCCGAGTCCGGACGAGGTCGCCGCGTCTGGGGATCCCTGGAGCGGGAATCCGTCGAGACACAGATTTTCGGCAACGGAAAGATTGCCGAAGAGATTGAGCTCCTGATGAACGAAGGCGATGCCCGCTCGTTGGGCCTCGGCTGGGGTGCGCGGGCGGTGAGGCTGACCTTCGAGCAGAATCTGGCCGGCATCGGGCGTCAGATTGCCGCCCAGCAGATTCATGAGGGTGGATTTGCCGGCGCCGTTTTCGCCCACCAGCGCGGTGATCGCGCCAGCCCGAACCGAAAAGCTAACCGACCTCAAGACGGGCACTCCGAAGAAGGATTTCTGGAGGCCGTCAAACTGCAACCGCACCGGAGCGTGACTGGAAGCAACAGGAGTCATGAGGCATCACAGAAATCAGGCCATCCGGGCCAGCTGTCGGCGCCAGCCATCGAGCCACGCCGCCAGTAGGATGACCGCCCCTTTGGTCATCAGAATGAGAGTGAAGTTGAGGCCCAGCAGATTGAGGCTGTTGTCGATCAGGCGAATGAAGAGGACTCCAAATAACACGCCCAGAATGCGGCCCTGACCGCCGTACAGGCTGACACCGCCGATGACGGTCGCGGCAATCACGTCCAGCAACATCCGTTGTCCGAGGACGGGCGATGCTGTCTCGGCCTGTCCGGTGAGAAACAAGGACGCCACTGCGGCCAGGAGGCCACTGACCACGTAGGCGCAGACGGTTACCGTTCGCACTGGCACCCCGGAGACTTCCGCCGTTCGGGCATTCTGGCCCACGGCATACAACCACCGGCCCAAGACCGTTCGGCTGAGTCCGAGGTGGGCGACCCAGGTCAGCAGCGCCGCGACGGGCAGGGCCCAGCCGAGCCGACCGCCGAAGGCCGTGAACGTTGGAGGAAGACTCCCAATCGGCTGGGATTGGGTGAGCCAGACAGCCACGCCGCTGAAGAACATCAGGGAGGTCAGCGTGACCATGAACGGCGGCATGCGCAGTCGGGCAATGGCCAGACCGTTCAGAAATCCCACCCCCGCCCCGGCGGCGAGCATGAGCAGGATAGCCCCCGGGATGGCAAACGGACCGGACCCCAGCCAGCCGGAAACTTCGTTCACCGCCAGTCCGCCGAGCACGCTGGTCAGGGCGATCGTGGCGGTGACGGACAGGTCGATGCCGCCGCTGACCAGCACCCAGGTCTGTCCGACGGCCAGCAGCAGCAAGGGTAACAGCGAAGTGATCAGCGAGAGGGCGTTCCCGGTGGAAGCGAATCCGGGAGCCAGCGGCGTCAGGATCAGGAAGTAGACCGCGCTTAGGACCAGGACGAAGAAGTCGGAACCAGCCCAGGAGCGGAGCGGGGTTACCCAGGCCGCAGCGGCCGGACGGGACGGGGCGGAACTCACGCGGTCGAAGGGCTCACTTGCGATTGGCCACCTGGGCACCCCACATGCGGGACTCCAGTTCCTTCAGATTGGCCTGGGTGATGACAAACCCCTTGTCCTCGATGCGGGCGGGAGCCGGTTTGCCGTCCTTCACCTCGGCGATGACCTGGACGGCCTGATCGGATTCCCAAAAAACGTCCTGAACGCCGGTCGCGTCCACATAGCCGTCCTTCATCAATTGGTACGCCGTGGCATCCCCGTCGAAGCCTCCCAAAATCACGTGGCCCGGTTCCCCCACCTTCTTCCATTTGCCCTGACTGCTGAGCACCGACTTGATGCTGGGGAACATGAAGTCCGACGAGGTGAAGATCAGACCAATGTCCGGATTCGCCTGGAAAGCACTCTGGACCCCGGCCAGGGCCTTTTCTTGTTTCCATTCGGTGGGAACCCGGGCCACAACCTCGATTGCGTCGCCGGCTTCCTTCACCGCGGCTTCGAAACCATCCCGCCGGCCCATGGCATTGACATCTCCCAAGTCGCCCAAGAGGACCAGCGCCTTGACCTTGCGGCCCGTTTTGCGGGCTTCGCCGATCAAGTACTCCACAGTGGCCTTGGTAATCGCGAAGTTATCCGGGGCGACCACGGTGTGGGGAGCGTCGGTGGGATCCGAAGGGCGATTGTAAAGAACCACCGGAATCTGGGCGGCGTTGGCGGCCTTGATCATTGGAATCACGGTCTTGCCGTCCTTGGGAACAATGATCAGTCCGTCCACCCGGCGGTTGATGAAGTTCTTCACCTGTTCCAGTTGTCGGTTGGCATCCCCATCGGCGACGGATTCCAAAACCCGCACATTGCGGCGATGCGCACTGGCCTTAATGGCGTCGAGTCCGGCCACCCAGTACTCGGTTTGCAGCGTTTCGAACGCTACGCCAATGGTCAGCGGATCAGCCCCGCCGGGAGAGATCGTGGGCGTGGACGTGATGGCCGGCTCCGGCCGGTCACAGCCAGCCAGGGTCAGGGCAGCGACAACGGCGGCGGAGCGAAGCAGAAACGTGCGAGTGTTCATGATGCCAGTGAGCTCAGGAGACAGGACATTGAATCGGCGCCGGCCGGGGATGTCCATTGGCAGAACTATCGCATTGTTGGCCGATTTTTCTCTCGATGACTTTGGCGGTGGACGATTCGGCGGGCGGGACTCAGGGGTCCAGGAGCACCACACGACGTCGGGCGGCGCTGGCGTAGGCAGCATGAACCAGTTCCAGGGTTCGCAGGTTGTCCGCACCGGTGGTTTCGGCCGGATGTTCCCCGCGCAGTCCGGCGAGCAGATCGCGGTGACAGTCCACGATGCTGGCGTGGGCAAGGTCATATTGGGGATCCGCCCAGGAATAATGGATTGGGGCGTGGCGTTGGGAGCGCGTTCCCTTTGAGGTCGTGACGCGGAGATCGTAATTCGGGGCGACTTCGATGGATCCCAAGGGTCCTTCGACGAAGGCCAGGGTTTGCGGGAATACTTCCCGTTCCAACGGTGTGCGCGCGTAGCCGAGTTCGACCACCACACTGGTGAGGGCGGGACCCATTGAAAGGAGGAGTGTGGCGACGTTCTCTCCCTTCACTTCCGGGGCGAGGGTCCGCTGGGTCTGACAGTAAACCTGGTGGGCCTCGCCGAAGCACAAGCGGGCGACATCGAGCAGGTGCACCCCGAGATCGGTCAGAATGAATTGTTCCAGATCCCGCAACGCCGGTTGGTTGGCCCAACAGTCGTAGCCGGAAATCATGGTCAGGCGGGCGCGAAAGGGAACCCCAATGACTCCGGAATCCAACAGGCGTTTCAGCTGACGCATCGGGGTCTGCCAGCGCCAGTTTTCGTGCACGTAGAAGGGCGTTCCCGTCCGGGCGAAGGAGGCCACCATGGCGCGGGCGTCGCGCAGGGTCGGCGCCAGGGGTTTTTGGCAGATACACGGGATCCGGCGGCGGGCACAGAGGAGCGAGAGAGCGCGGTGGCCGCCGACTTCCGTGATGTTGTCCACCACGTCCGGGCGGACCTCCTGCAGAAGTTTGTCCGGGTCGGAGAAAACATCGGGAATCCCAAACTCCCGGGCTAGTGCCTCGGCTTTGGATCGGGTGCGGTTGTAAATGGCATCAACCTCCACTCCACCTACTTCTCGCCACGCGGCGATTTGGTAGCGGGCCCAAAAGCCGGCTCCAAAGATGGCCACGCGCAGCGGACGGGAGTTCATTCCCGGGATCGTCGCCCGCGATCCGGCGCTTCGACTAGGACGTTGCGGTCGGCAACTTGGAGAATTTCCGCTAAAGCGAGAGCTCGACGCGCAGGCGAAGAAATCCGGCGGCGGAGTCGGCCGGCACGCCGACGGCCCACCATTCATGGTCGTCCGTCGCGCTCACTTGACGGCGCGAGGTGGTGGTGAGTTCCCGCCAGGAACGCAAATCGTCGGAATGCTCGACGTGGAACTCGGTGCCCACTTCGCGTCGGGAGATGCGGTAGTGAAACTCCCAGGTGTCCCCCGCACCCGGGGTCAGAAACGGCAGCCCGTTGCGGCCCGTCTCCCGGGGGTCAAGTCCGGTGGCGTAGCAGAAGGCATTCACGAGTCCGTCGCCGTTGAAGTCTTCTTCGGGTTCCCGACGGGCTTCAGGCGTTGATTCCACCGGCATCGTGCGATCCCGCCATTGCGGATAGCTCTCCCGGCGACCGCTGAATTCCTGGAGCAGATTCATCATCGCCCGGTCGAGTCGGCGTCCGTTCCAAGTTTCGTAGGGGACATCCAGCCGCTCGCTGTCCACCGGCCCGAAGCTGCCGCCGAAGTTCCACACCGCCCAGCCCAGGCCGGCTTGCTGATAGTTGATCAGACTGTCGCGCATCCAGGCCAAGGTGACGGCGTGCGGCGTGCGGTTGTGACTGCCCCATTCACCGACCATGACGCCGACACCGCGTTGTTTCAGATCCAGCCAGGGCTGGATCGTTTCCCGAAAGAGCCAGGCGCGGTCCTGGGACTGCGAATAGAGGAAGGGCTGAGCGGGTTCATCGGGTCGGTAGGTCACCACCGTCGTTTGGCGCGCGCCCCAATCAGAGACGGTGGGACGAAGGACGGCTTCTGTGGCCGAGCCGGTGGGTTGAAGGCCCAGTTGGGTGAAGGTCATCCAGTCCCCGTCGGTGTTGGCCAGGGTGACATTCGTGGTGCCGGCTGGGAGTGTGGCTAGGTAATCCCGATCGTAGATGTTTTGGTAAATGTTCCACTGCGGTTCGTAGATCACCTGTTTCCAATCGCCGGTGCCCGGACCGGGAACGAAGAGCTGACTCAAGACCGTTGCCCCATTGGCCCGAATGAGGAGTCGGGAGCGGGCGGAAACTTGCCCGACCCGAACCCGCAGCGTGGTCGGGGTCGACAGGGAGGTCCGAAGCGTGAGGGTGCTGCGGAACTCTGGCTTCTGGGGGCCGTAGAGATAAATCGGCAACTGAGGCGAGGGCCATTCCGGCTGGGCCCAATTGGAGGAACCGTTGACCCAGTTGGCCTGATAATGCGTGAGTCCAAAGGGCGTGTAACCGCGGGTGGCTTGGGCGACTTGCAAAGGGATCAGTTCCGGCACCGGCGTTCGACCGTAGTTCAAGCCGTCGGCAATGATCAGGCGGCTGGGATCCACCGAGCGGATGGCCGCGCAGAGTTGGGCCACGACATTGGAGTAGGAGGCTGGGGTGACTTCGGGGGGCTCGTTGAACAGATTGAAACTAAGCCGGGAGTTGGGAATGCCGACATATCGTTGGGCCAGGGTTTTCCAATGCAACGCCGCGACCCTTTGGGCTTCGGCGTCGGTGAAGAGATTCCGGGTTTCCGCCGGCGAAGCCACGGTGTAGCCGGGAATCCGGTGCAGATTCAGGCTAACGTGCAGTCCGTTCTGTCCGCCCAGGGACACGGCTCGGTCGACTTCCTTTAGCGCCGACTCGGAGAAATTGGTCCAGTTGCTGCCCTGCAGATACGTCCGGTAATCCATCGGGATCCGGACGAAGTTGAAGCCGAGCTGGGCGATTTGCTGGAACTCCGTGGCGCTGAAGGCGCGGTTCGACCAGTCGCGGTGGAACTTGTTCTGGAGGTTAAAGCCTCGCCAGGCCGGCAAGTGATCCCAGGAAGCTTCCGGGAGCGGGGGCGGGGTTTGCGCCCAGCCCAGCCAAGTCCCAACCCAGGCGGCCAGCAGGAGGCCGAACCTCCACAGCGATGTTCTCCAAGGTGTCACTGGGCAACCTTAGCCGCGTTCCCGGCCAACGCCACGGCGAGGTTTTAGCCCGGATATCTCACATTCTTTCTGCTGCGGCTGGCGGCAAGCCCGTCTGGCGGCGTTGGCTTCGCGTTCCTCGCCGGACAGCCTGTGAAATATCCGGACTAGGCAGTTGAAGCGGTTCGTCAGGCCAGGACGCCCCTAATCAACTGACCGTGAACATCGGTGAGCCGGAAATCCCGGCCGCCGTAGCGGTAGGTGAGTTGTTCGTGATCCAGGCCGAGCAGATGCAGAATGGTCGCCCAGAGGTCGTAGATATTGCAGGGATCTTGGACGGCGTAGTAGCCGAGGTCGTCGGTCGCGCCCACCACGCTGCCGCCCCGAACGCCTCCGCCCGCCATCCACAGGCTGAAGCCGAACGGATTGTGATCCCGTCCGCTGCCGCCCTGGGAAAACGGTGTCCGGCCGAACTCGCCGGTGAATAGAATCAGTGTGTCTTCGAGTAGTCCACGATTGCGCAGATCCCGGATTAGGCCGGCCAGCGGTTGGTCGACCTGAAAGGCCATGCTGCCGTGGCCCTCCTTGATCTGACCGTGTTGATCCCACGGATTACCCGGACCACCGGCGCCGATTCCGCCGGAGACACAGCTCAGTTCCACGAAGCGCACACCGCGTTCAATGAGTCGGCGGGCGACCAGACATTGCCGCGCGTAAGCGGCCTTGTTTTTGTCGGGTGAATCCAGTCCGTAGAGCCGCCGGGTCGCTTCGGTTTCTCCGCGCAGATCGCATAACTCCGGAACGGCCGCCTGCATGCGGTAGGCGGTTTCGTAGTTGTGGATGGCGGCTTCGATTTGGGGGTCGGCGGATTCCTGGGCGAAGCGCTGATCCAGATCGCGGATGAAGTTGAGTCGTCGCCGCTGGAGAACATCGGCTTCGGCTGGCTTGATGTTGGCGAGCGCGGGATCCTGATCCACCTGAAGCACGGAGGCTTGGTATTGCGCGGGCAGATAGCCGCTGCTGAACAGGCCGACTCCCCCGTGGGGCACCGTGGCCCCGCCGCTTTGCAGGACGACGAATCCGGGAACGTTTTGGTTTTCCGAGCCGAGTCCGTAGCCCAGCCAGGCCCCGGCGCTGGGATGTCCCAGGAAGGGAAACCCGGTGTGCATCGTGTAGTTGCCCTGGGCGTGTTCGTTGACCTTGGTGGTCATCGAACGGATCACGGCCAGTTCGTCCGCGAGTTCGGCGATCTGCGGAAACAAGTCCGTCATCTCGATCCCGCTTTGTCCGCGGGGCCGGGATTCCCAGGGGCTGGCCATGATGTTTCCGTTGTCGTTGAACATCGTGGGTTTGACCGGAACGGGCATCGGTTGGCCGTGCCGACGTTTCAACTCCGGCTTGGGATCGAAGGAATCCAGGTGGGAAACCCCGCCGCTCATGTAGGCGAAGATCACGTGGCGCGCTCGGGGACGGTACAAGGGCGGGCGAACGGCGGCTTTCTCTGGCGTGGCACCCGACAACCGGGGCGCGAGCAGGGCCGACAGCGCCAAGGAACCGAAGCCCAGGGAACAACGGCGGAGCATTTCGCGGCGGGGCAGCCGGGGGTGCAGGAAGGGATTCGACATGGGCTCAGCGGAGGTAAATGAACTCCTTCAAATTGAACAACGATTGCGCGAAATCCCGCCAGACCCCGGCTTCGTCCCCGGAGGATTGCTGACGGAGATCGGCCAGATAGTTGTGGATCACGACCAACTCCTCCGGCTCGGGCTGCCGGGCAAAGGCTTCCAGGTACAGGCGCTGGATGCGGCCGTCGTCGGAGGACTCGAGAGCACAAACCCGGGCCGACCATTGCCGGGCCTGCTCGATCACAAACGGATCATTGAGCAGGGCCAGCGATTGGCCGGGCACGTTGGTGGTGTCGCGTCGACCGAGCGTGCTGAACGGCTTGGGGGCATCGAAGACTTCCAGAAATGGACTCAGGAAGTTCCGGCGAACGGTCAGATACACACTACGCCGCCGCTGCTCGGGAGCAGGTGCGAGGGCGTTGGCTCCCGGGCCGTATTGGGTCAGATCCAGGCGTCCGGAAATCGCCAGCAGGCTGTCCCGAACCGATTCTGCCTCCAGCCGACGAACTCGGGCGTGGGACCAGGCCTGGTTGGACGGATCCTTTTCCCGGGCTTCCGCTGAGGGCTGACTGGAGCGTTGCCAGGCGTCGGTGAGAACCAGGAACCGGATCATCCGCTTGAACGACCAGCCTTCCTGTTGGAGTCGGAGTGCCAGGTAATCGAGCAATTCCGGATGCGTGGGTTGGTCACCCAGGCGACCAAGGTTGTCGACGGTGGCGACCAAACCCTGACCGTACAGATAGTGCCAGAGCCGGTTGGCCATGACGCGGGCCGTCAGTGGGTTGGCCGGGCTGGTGAGGTCGTCGGCGAGTTCTCGGCGTCCGCTCTGAGGCGTTCGATAGGGCGGGCGGGAAGCCACCTGCAGGTAACCCCGAGGCACGGCCTCTCCTGGTCGTTGATGGTCACCGCGAACCAGCAGCGGTGAATCCGTGCCCGCAGCTTCCACCACTCCGGGAACGCGGCGAGCGGTCGGGATTTCCGCTTCGAGCCGACGGTACTCCGCGATCAACGGGGCCACTTCGGGAAGTCGTGGCAGTTCGACCGGCAGCAGTCCGCTGCGGACCCAGGAGTCGAAGAAGCGTTGCTGAGCTTCGGTTAACGTTCCGGCGCGCCACGCGACCACGGAGTCCTGGAGTCGTTGGGTCAGCCGGGACGTGAGCTCCGCCGGCGACGTCACGGGTTCACCGGCGAGGAATTCGGTCGCGGCGGTCAGGGCTTCGGGCGGCGCTTCGCGGACGTCGTGAAAGACCACTTCGGAAACACCAAAGAATGAACGACCGCCGGGTCCGGGTCCGGAACGATCCCGCGAGGTGACGTCCTCGGCGGTGGCGAATTCCAGGTACGCCGTGGAACCTTTGCGATAGGCAGTGTCGAGGGTGATCCAACCCGGGTTCGCTCCGAGATTGGCCTGCGGGAAGATGTTGCCCTGACCAATGGGATACTGATCGCAAATCAGTCGAATCCGAGCGCCGTGTCCGCCCCAGCCGCGAATACTAATTCGGTCGGTGGTGACCTTGAAGGAGGGAGAAGCAAAGACGCCGTTGTGTTTCTGCGACCAACGATGACTCACCACGCTGGCGGGCAGGATTCCGTCCAATACTCGTTCGCCGGTGGGCAACAGGGTGAACGAGCCGGCCGGAATGGTTTCCGGCGGATTGGCGCCGTAGCGGAACCAGTCGGGAGAATCACCCACGCGCCAGAAGGGCTGATACGACTTCTGCCGGACCTCGGCGCGGGCGAGGGCTTGGGTGTTCTGCTTCGCGACGAAGTCCGACCATTCCTGGGAGAAGTTGGTGCGGCTTAGAGCGTCGCGCCAGGCTTGGAACGGACTGCCCGATTGCGCCGCGGCCGACTCCAAGGCCGCTAGCCAGCGTTTGCGAGCAGCATCCTGCGGAGCGAATTCCGGATAGGTCGTGGCGAGCGTGCGTCGCGCCTCTTCCAGTTCGGTCTGCACTTGAGTTCGCTCGACGCGTTGGGCATCCGAGAGGGCAGCTAGAATCGCTTCGGGCGACGGCCGATTCGGCCCCACCTGAAAGGAATTCGCGAGGTCCGCCGACGAGAGCGCGCGGTCGTACACCCGAGCTTCCTCGATTCGACCCGCGAAGAAGGCGCGACCGCCGCCGGTATGGCGCTGACCCAACAGGAAACGCGACCGGCCGGGTTGGAAAACTCGCAGAGTCGCTTGGTCTCCGGACGGAGTGTAGGGCGTACCGTAGGGTTCACCGTTGCGGAACAAGGCGATACTCTGGTCAGCCCGGTAGACAATCGCCAGATGCACCCAGTTGGTACTGGATTCCTCTGCGGCTTGGGCATCGGCAGAACGCCGAAGTCCGTCACTGCCCGACATCCATTTGCGGGGCTGACGTTCGCCCAAGACCACGGAATCAAAGAACGTTCCGTCGTCCGTCTCCACGGTGAGCACCCCGCCGCCGCGCTGATTCAGATCTGCGGTCTGAACCCAGACTTCCAGGGTCTTCTCGGCCAGTGGACGGTCGAGGGACGGCGCGCGAAACACCGAGTCGCGTCCGTCCAGATGAAGCTGGCCGCCTTCAATTCGGGCACCACCGACCAATTCGCCATTCTGCGCCTCCGCCGAACCTTCAAAGGTCCACACCCGCGCGGGTTCCGGAAGGGAAGAGGTGTTGGCACTGCGTTGCGAGGTGGTCAACGTGGCCCGGCCAGAATCATCAATCTTCTGAATCTGCTGTTCCAAGGTGGCGATTCGGCGCACGAGTTCGTCGCCCGGAATCTCCCACTGCGGCCGACCATCCTTCCACGTCACCGCGTTGAGGCGACGGCTGACGTCCGCAGTCGCTTGGGCCCAGGCTTCACCGAGCGACCCGCGAATTTGGGTCTGGAGCGAGGCCAACTCCGCCCGATACACTCGCAGTCGGTCCGGCAGGTCCACACTCAGATGCGTGGGCCGACTGCTGGCGAGAATGCCATACAGGGCGTAGTAATCGCGCTGGCTGATGGGATCGAACTTGTGATCGTGGCACCGAGCGCACGAGGTGGTCAGGCCTTGAAACGCCTTCGAAAGCACGTCGATCTGGCTGTCCACGGTTTTGACCTGTTCGTCGAGCGTGTCGACGGCTTGGAATCCGTGTTCCACCAACCGCAAATGGGTCAGGCCGACCAGCGATTCGTTGATTCCGTCGCGCTCATTGATTCGGGGGCGTTCGAGCAGATCTCCGGCGATGTGCTCCCGGATCAGTTGGTCAGCCGGTACGTCCGCGTTGAAGGCGCGAATCAAATAGTCCCGGTAGCGCCAGGCGTTGGGGATGTCGGGATCGCCTTCGCTGCCGTGGGTTTCGGCGAAGCGCACCAGATCCATCCAGCGGCGGGCCCAGTGCTCACCGAAGCGGGGTGATTCGAGCAGACGATCCACCACCTTGGCGAAAGCGTCGGGCGAAGTGTCCCCCAGGAAGGCGTCGATTTCCTCGGCGGTGGGCGGCAGGCCGGTCAGGGCGAAGGTCACCCGCCGAATCAAATCGTTGCGCGGGGCAGCAGCGGCGGGAGTCAGGCCGAGTTCCCGCAATCGCACGTCCAGGAAACGATCCACCGGATGAGCGGCCTCGCCGGGCGGAACTGCGACGGATTGCAGCGGCTGAAAGCTCCACCATTCCCGGCGCGCTTGGAAGACACTCTCCCAGCCGGTGGCGGCGGTGGATTCCGTGGGCGGATGATCCCGGGGATCGGGCGCTCCGTCCTGGATCCACTGGGCCAAATCGACCAGAACCGAGGAGGCCAATTGGGGACGATCCTTCGGCATTTCGAGGTCGGGTTCCGTGTGCCGGACGGAGCGAAGGAGCAGGCTCGCTGCGGGATCTCCGGGTACCAGGACCACGCCAGAGTCACCGCCTCGACGCAGGGCTTCCCGGGAGTCGAGCCGCAGGCCGCCCTTCTGTTTGGTGGCGCCGTGGCATTCGTAGCATTCGTTGGCCAGGATCGGACGAATCCGGTTCTCGAAGAACTCGGTTTGCGCCGGGGTGAGTGCCGCTCCGAAGCCGGTGGACAGGCCCAGGGTCAATCCGGCCAACCAGGTGGGAAACCGGCCTCGAGATCCCCGCCGGGACGGCAGCCCACGACCCGCGAGGGTCGGGGGAAGCGGCGGCGGGGATGATTCCATGGCCAAAGGTGGCGTTTTCGACGGGCCAAGGTGAAGCGGTAATCAAGCTTGGTGCGGAATTCTCAGGCGCGATTCTGATTCAGGTCCGTTTTGCCCGAAGGCGGAGGTCATCCGCAGATTAACACCGATTCACGCAGATTTCTGCGGAAGGGAGACGGTAGGGCGAGGTTACACCGAGCCGTTCGTGTCTCGGCGAGTGACGCGTCAGGAGTCCACAAACGTACGGCTCCGCGGAGCGTCGCCCCACCGGGGGCGGGTGGGGGTTGGAGCCACTCGACACGTCAGCAGCCGGGACGGAAAGCCGGAACGATTTTGATTCAGCTCCGGGGAGGGCTTTGCCAGCGTTTCGGGATGGGCCTCGATTTTCGCTTCGATTTACCGGAAACGCAGACCGATCCCGTCGCTGTGTACCGCCGTTTCCGGGAGGCGGAACCGGTTTACTGGTCCGAACGGTATCAGGCGTGGTTTCTGTTTCGGTACGCGGACGTTTCGGAGGCGCTGCGGAATCCGGCACTGAGCGAGAAGCGGATCGAAGCGTTTCGCCGCCTGATTCCTCCCGACCAACTGGACGTCACCGCGCCCGCTTTGGCCACGTTGGAACGATGGGTGTTGTTTCAGGCGGGCGAGGACCATCGTCGGCAGCGGCGTCTGTTCAGTCACGGATTCATGCCCCGGGCCATCCAGGAATTGGAACCCCGACTGCACGAAGTGGCCGCCGAATTGTTGGACGGCCTTCGCGGTCGATCGGAGTTCGACGCCGCCACGGAGTATGCCATTCCGTTTCCTGTGACCGTGATTGCGGAGTTGTTCGGGCTTCCGCCGGAGGAACGTCCGCGGGTGGCGCGCTGGTCCGATGAGATTGCGTTCTTCCTGACGTCTATTCCGATACCCGCTGAGGCTTGTGTTCGGATTGTTCCAGTGTTGAACGAACTGACCGCCACCATGGAACGCGTGGTGCAAGATCGCCGGGCGCATCCTCGGGGCGAGTTTCTGGATGAGCTGATTCAGGCGGAGGAAGGCGGCCAGGTCATTGAGTCCGCCGATCTGATGGCGAATCTGGCCTTCGTGTTGTTCGCCGGGAACGAGACCACCCGCAACCTGATCGGCAACGGACTTCAGCTACTACTCGATTCTCCGGCTGCGTGGGCCGAGTTGAGCGCCGACCCGAAGCTGTGGGAAAATGCCATCCACGAAATCCTGCGGTGCCGCTCGTCGGTTCAGCTGATCAGTCGTCTGGCGGTGGCGGACGTGACGTTCGGCGGAAAGACGATTCGGGCCGGACACCAGGTGTTTTGTTTGTTGGGCTCGGCCAATCACGACCCGGAGGTCTTCCCGGAACCAGAGCGTTTCGACATCCATCGAACCAATGCGTCCGACCATCTGGCGTTTGGAGCCGGTGCCCACTTTTGTCTGGGGCACTATCTGGCGCACGCCGAAGGTCGGGTGGCCTTGAGCCGATTGCGGGGGGCGTTTCCGGGGCTGCGGAGAAATCCGGAACGCCCGCCGGAACTCCTGCGCGATGCCCGGCTGATGGGCTACACCCGGTTTCCGGTGCTCGCTTGACCGCCGTCTCCGGACTCCCTTTACGGAACGGCTGAGAGCAACGGAGGTGAACCGCAGATTAAGCAGATTTCGGCGGAAGGAAGATGGTAGGGCGAGGTTACACCGAGCCGTTCGTGTCTCGGCGAGTGACGCGTTGGGAGTCCACAAACGCATGGCTCCGCGGAGCGTCGCCCCACCGGGGTGCGGGTGGGGGGTGGGATTACTCGACGCGTCACCAGCCGGGACGGAAAGCGGTAGCTACGCAGGCTTCGCTACCGCACTCCAAAGGGGGTAGGGCGAGGTTACACCGAGCCGTTCGTGTCTCGGCGAGTGACGCGTTAGGAGTCCACAAACGTGCGGCTCCGCGGAGCGTCGCCCCACCGGGGGCGGTTGGGGGTTGGAGTGACTCGACGCGTCACCCGCCGGGACGAAAAGCGGTAGCTACGTAGGCTTCGCTACCGCTCTCCAAAGACTCGGCTAAGGTTGGGCGCCGGCCTTGGCGCGTTCGATGGCGAAGGTCACCACTTCGGGGGAACGGAAGAAGCCTTCGTAGAAATTGTGTCCCTGACCTTTCAACACGAGGAGCTTGACCAAGCCTCCGGCGTTGGCCTCCTGGTAATGGCGAACCAAGGTTCCGGAGTTCTCCGGTAGCGGCACCACCGTATCGACGTCCCCGTGAATCAGGACCACCGGGATTCCCGCGCGAGCCAGCTGCCCCAGGCGATGCACGGGATTGAACTCCGCCTCGCGGGCGGTGAGTTCGGCTGGGGTCAGCCCATAAGCGGACGCGGCCTGGGCGAGGCCGGGATAGGTTCGGAAATCGTAAACCGGGTAAATGCCGATGATCCCCGACACCCATTCCGGATGGGCGAGAGCCCAACTACTCACCCACAGACCGCCGCGGCTGCGCCCAAAGAGACACGCCTTCTTCCCGAATCCCCAATGCGTGGTGAGCTCCTGGTATAGGTTGGTGAAGTGGGGATGGTTTTGCGGGCTGCCGTAGCCTTCACCCACATCGATTCCGGCCACGGCGATTCCCGCGGCGAGGAACTGTTCGTGCATCCAGCGTTCGGCTTCGTCGGGATAGGCCGCCAGGGTGGGAGCGTAGAAGATCCAGGGCTGCGGTTGTCGGCGCAGATGAGGCGGCGGCAGCATGACGAACGCGGGCCGGCTGCCGAGTTGGAACCTTTGTTGAAGGGGAAGCGTCAGAGCGGGGGGAGGAGACTGCGGACCCGACTGAAGCTGGGTTAGCAGCCACGGTGCGATACTCTCCTTCCAGGCGGCGGCGTGCGCGCGCAGCCCGGCTCCGCTGAAGTGGATGCCCTTTCCGCCGCCGTCGCGATTGGGTCCGATCAGCGCGTCGGAGTCGGGTCCGGGCAACGCCGTGCCGGCGTTCCAGAGCGCTTCCTGAGCGGAACGCAGATCCGGTGAGCCAGGATCGTCGGGAGTGTGATAGCTGACCAGGGCCACGAACCAGGGAGCGCGACTCCCGGACGCCTGCTGCGAATCGCGGATCAACTGTTCCAAGAGCGTGCGGTACAGCGTTCCCGGCAACGTGCGAGTGGGGTCCTTCTGGTTCGCATCGGATTCTCCCTGATGCCACAGCACGGCGCGCACCCCGTTGGGTCCAAGCGCACGCAAACGGCTGACCAAGTTGGTGAAGAGCGTGCCCTTGCTTTCCCAGTCCCCGGAGTCCAGTTGCCGGACGTTGCCGGTTAGGGTCGGGGGATTCGGGAAACGCGTTCCGCCGGGCAACCACTCGCGAACACTCGTCGCACCGACGCCGACCGCGGCAAAGCCAACGGGCACACCGAACTGAGTTGCCAGCGCATCGCCCAGCGGCGGAATAAAGCTACCGCCCTCACCGGTCGCGCCGGGCTGGGGATCCTGGGAACGTTGCCAGCGGCTGCCGGTGAAGGCGCTGACCTGACCGGTTTGGGTAGCGAGCTTTTCTTCGCCGTAGTTGGCGGAGTTGGACTGGCCGGCCACCACGAAGACCTCTCCAATGCCGACGTGTTCCACCTGTGCTTGGGCGACGACGGTGTCGTTTTGGCGGGCACGAACCTCCAGCCGATACCAACCGCCGGCGGGCAGGGTGAGGTCCACGGCGAAGGTCCCCTGGGGAGTCGGCGAGGGGAGCGGTTGCCAGCCGGTGGGGAGTTCGCCGGATTTCGCCGAACCCGTGATTCGCCACTCGAGGCGGGAGGTGGCCGGAGCGGTGCCTTGGAGGCGGAGGGTTCCGAGGGATTCCGAGTGTCGCTGGACTACCTGCCAATCCAGCGGCGACTCCAGGATCAGGGCCTCAGCAGCCCGAGTTCCGAAGCAGCCCAGAAGCAGTGCGAAGCCCAAAGCGAGGAGTGGTTTCATGGAAGCCGGTAGGAGAGGCGGAATCGGTGAACAGGGCACGCCGGAACTGGTGGCGGAGTAAGATTTCGCCTGAGCAACCGCGCGTAACGACGATCTCCACCGGCGCTGGATTCATGACGGCTCTTCGCCATCCTGTTACCTTTTGGCGGTGGCGGCCATGTAACGGATGAATATGGACGACTGGGAACTACTTCGGGACTACTGCCGCGGGTCGGAAACGGCCTTCGCCGAACTGGTGCGGCGTCATCTCAACGCGGTGTACTCCACGGCCCTCCGCCGCGTAGGCCATTCCGAGACCGCCCGCGACGTCTGCCAGCGGGTGTTCACCCTGTTGGCGCAGAAGGCCGCCACCCTGCAGTCCACGGGTTCGCTCCTCGGGTGGCTCCATCGGGCCGCCGTCCATATCTCCTCCGAAATCCTACGCACCGAACGCCGCCGCCACGCCCGCGAACAAGAAATCAGTCATCTGAACGCCATGACCTCCGACCCTGGATCCGACGACGCGTGGCAACAGCTGACGCCGCAGCTGGACACCGCTCTGCTGGAATTGTCCGAGGTGGATCGGCAGGCCGTGCTGCTCCGGTTTTTCGAGCGGCTGCCGTTGGCGGAGGTGGGACGTCGCTTGGGCACGAGCGAAGCTGCCGCCAAAATGCGAGTGGGCCGGGCGGTGACTCGCTTGCGGGAACAACTGGGTCTTCAGGGCGTTGTCCTGACCGGAGGAGTATTGATGGGCCTGCTCGCGGAACGGACGGTGGTGGCGGCACCTGCCGGATTTGCGGATGGAATCCTGGCGGCTGCTCTGTCGAAAACCGGCACGGGTGTTTCCACCTTCGGAACTGGTCTCGCGACCCTTTCCAGATTGGCGCTGCCGCTGGCCGGAGTCGCCACTGTCGTGGTTCTCGGTACCCTAGGTTTGAGCGCCTTTCAGAATTACTCCGGCACCGTCGTCCCTCCGGATCAGGAGTTGGTGAGTTCGCCTTCCGGGTTGTCGTCCGCCGGGCAGAATGCTTCGGAGGGAGGTGCCAACGACCCGTTGGAGGACCCGGCGATTCTGGACCAAGCCATCGCCCGTCTGCGCGAAGTCATCCGGACTCCGTTCAACCGCAAGATACCCACGGATCAGGTCCAAGAAGCCGTCAACGCCCTCGGTCGTCATGCGCCAAAGGCCTTGCCCATGGTGCTCGAGGAACTGACGGCGGCCATGGATGTCAAGGCGTCCAAGGCGCCAGCGGAAGTTCAACAAAAACTGCAGATCCAAAGCGTCGCCGTGGAAACTCTCCGTAGCATGGGCCGCTCTGCGCACGAGGCCCTGCCCCAAGTTATGGAATGGTATCGTGCGGGGAAACTGGCCTGGTTTAATGACAAAGTTCCCACGTTGTTGATCGCCTTGGAGCCCAGCCTCGATCAGTCCCGGGAATTGATTGAGTACATAGCCCAGACTTCGGGGCCGAACTCATACATCCCGGAGACCGTTCTCCAACTCACGGAACTTCATCCGGAGCTTCTTCCGGAAACGCTTCAACTCTTGGGAGACCGCTTGTCACAGATTGAGGGCGACCACTTGTTGGTGTTGGCGCGGACCTTGGCGAAGTTGCCGGGATCGAATCCGGAGCAACTGCGCCCCATCTTCGAGCAGTTCCTCATGCTGCCGGAACTGCGGGATCCGACGCACTACCAGGCCAAGTTCGAAAATGGAACCCACGAGGTCTGGAGGATCACCCAGCGTGGGTTCGATGACGCCAAGCGGCATGGGGCGGCGGCAGCTCTCGCCTCGCTCGGTGACGCAGGCCGCGAAAGTCTGCCCGCCCTGGCCGAACTCGCCCAGCGAACCACCAATGAACAACTTCGCGATCAAGTCTTCCGGTCCATCGCCGAGCTCGATCCGGAGCGGCGTTTTGAATCTCCGGAACTGACCGCCGCGAGGAAGGGGTGGGATCAGGATCAAGCGTTCTTCGATCAGGTGAAGTTCGGGACGGCAAGCCTTGAGGATTTGCGCCTGGGACTGACGCGTTCGCGGAGTGCCGGCGCCGCCGCCGCCCTTCTCGCCCAGCGTGGTGACGAGGCGCGCGAATTGGCGCCTGAATTGGTGGCGGCCCTCACCCGCACCGGCTCGTATGAAGTGGCGCAGGCGTTGAAGACTTTGGCTCCCGAGCAACTCGTTCAATGTCTGAAAAATCCCGCCGCGTTTACGTTGGTGGAAGACTACGAGTTTAAGGCACATCCCGAGCGACAGGCCTTGGTGGAAGCCGCCCAGGCTTTGGCTGAGCTAGGTCCCGAAGCGTCCTTTGCCCTGCCGGCTCTGAAGGAGGCATTGGAGATTCCGGACCGGGAATTTGTGCGACTGACCCTCGATGAAACGATTCGCGCCATCGACCCGCAAGCACCCCAGTCGGTGTTTCGTGGGAACTCAATCTCTGCCCTGAGTTCGGCCCTGATTACGGCCCGGGACGATGCCGAATCCGCTGGCAACCCGGACCAAGCCCGACTAGCCGACACCACCGCCGGTCGACTCGAACTCAATTACGGTATGACCCGAAGTGAGTTGCTCGCGATCGATGCTGAACTCCAAGCGGCCGACCCCGCCTTGCACCGGATCTATCGCGAGGCCCTGGTCAGGGCGATTCCGCAGCTTCAACCTGCGCAGGTGGCCTCGCCTTGAGACAGATTCTGGGGACAAGAGTTAGAAGGTCACTAGCCCGTCATGCGCAACCCAGTCTTGGAACCCGGAGACCTCTGCCGTAATCGTGGGTCGTGCGACTGATTCTGATCTTCGTGGGCCTGGCGGTCGCGTTGCTCATTCCGTTCGCGCTTTGGGGGCGGCATTTGGAAGTGACTCCGGAAGCGGTGGCCGCATGGCTGCGGGGCTACGGAATGTGGGCTTGGGCGGTGGGAATCGCCTTATTGGCGGCAGATTTGTTCCTGCCGGTTCCGGCGTCGGCGGTTCTGGCGGCGCTGGGTTTTCTCTATGGTCCGTGGGTGGGTGGTGCACTCGGCGCGCTGGGCTCGGTGGCTTCGGGGCTATTGGGATTCGGCTTGGGTCGGCTCTTTCGACGCGAGACCGCCGAGCGCTGGGTGGGCCGGTCGGAATTGGAACAGGGCCAACGGTTGTTCAACCGGTTCGGACCGTGGCTGATTGTGCTGTCCCGCTGGTTGCCGCTGTTCCCGGAAGTGGTGTCCTGTGCGGCGGGACTGATTCGGATGCGGATCCTGCCATTCCTGCTGGCATTGGTGTGCGGATCGGTGCCGATGAGTTTCACCTACGCCTGGGTGGGGCACGCCGGCACCAAACATCCGGGATGGGCCACGGCGATGAGCCTGTTGGGACCGCCGCTGCTCTGGTGGCTGATTGGCCGGCGGCTCCTGGCGAAACGCCCGCAGGCGAAGCTGACAGCTGAGAGCTGAGAGCTGGGTCAGCTCTCAGCTGGCCCTCTGGCACGCTACAGGCGGGCCACGAGGAGTTCGCGCTGGAAAATCAGTTCCTTCGGCAGGAACTGATACAGCCGCATGAAGAGTTCGTCCTGTTGGAGAATCTCCCGGCGCCATTCGTCGGCGTTCATGGCCTGTAGTTTCTCAAAGGTTTCCGGGGTCAATCCGTCCAAGCCTTCGGTGTTGAAGTCGTCGTAACGGGGAACCCAGCCCAGCGGGGTTTCGTGAGCGCCGGCCCGGCCCCGACAGCGTCCGACGACCCATTGCAGCACCCGCATGTTCTGACCGAAGCCCGGCCAGAGAAACTTGCCGTCGGTGTCTTTGCGGAACCAATTCACATTGAAGATGCGCGGCGGGTACTTGATGGCCTTTCGCATGTCCAGCCAGTGCCGGAAGTAGCGTCCCATGTTGTAACCGCAGAACGGCAGCATCGCCATCGGGTCGCGCCGGACTTGTCCCACGGCCCCGGCAGCGGCGGCGGTGGTTTCACTACCCATCGTGGCGCCGAGGAACACGCCATGGCTCCAATTGAAGGCCTGGAAGACCAGCGGAACCGTGTTGGGCCGGCGTCCACCAAAAATGATGGCGTCAATCGGCACACCGGCCGGGTCGTTGGCTTCGGGGGCCAGCATCGGATTGTTGGCCATCGGAGCGGTGAACCGGGAGTTGGCGTGCGCCGCCTTCTCCTTGGACTCCGGGGTCCAGGGTCGGCCCTGCCAGTCCAGACATTCGGCCGGCGCCGGATCGTCATGGCCCTCCCACCAGACCGTGCCATCGGGCTTCAGCGCGACGTTGGTGTAAATCGTGTCGCGCTGAATGGTTTTCATCGCGTTCGGATTGGTCTTGGCGTTGGTGCCAGGAGCCACACCGAAGAAGCCGGCCTCAGGATTGATTGCCCAGAGCCGTCCGTCCGGGCCCGGCTTCATCCAGGCGATGTCATCGCCCACCGTCCAGACCTTCCAACCCTTGAATTCCGCAGGCGGAACCAACATGGCGAAGTTGGTCTTGCCGCACTGACTCGGAAACGCCGCAGCCACGAAGGACTTGTCTCCGGAGGGCGATTCGACGCCCATGATCAGCATGTGTTCCGCCATCCAGCCTTCCTTGCGTCCCAGAGCGGAGGCGATGCGTAGGGCCAGGCATTTCTTGCCGAGCAACGCGTTGCCGCCATAGCCGGAGCCGACGGAGATGATCTCGTTGTTCTCGGGGAAGTGGCAGATGAATCGGCGTTCGGGATTGAGGTCGAGCAGACAATGCAGACCGCGGTTGAACTCCGGGCAATCTCCCAAATGATCCCAGGCGATTTGTCCCATGCGCGCCATGATGCGCATGTTGAGCACCACGTAGATGGAATCGGTGATTTCCACGCCCACCTTGGCCAAGGGCGAGCCATGGGGACCCATGAGGTAGGGCACGACATACATCGTGCGGCCCTTCATGGAGCCTGTGGCCAGGTCGAGCAGTTTGGCCCGCATGGCCTTGGGCTCAGCCCAATTGTTGGTTGGGCCGGCATCCACCTCAGCTTCGGAGCAGATGTAGGTGCATTGCTCGACGCGGGCGACGTCGTTGGGGTTGGAACGGTGGTAGTAGCAGCCGGGCAGTTTCTCCTGATTGAGCTGGATCAGGACTCCGGTGCGGACGGCTTCCGCATAGAGGGCTTCCTTCTCGGCCTCGGAACCGTCGCACCAGAAAATGCGGTCAGGTGAGGTCAAGGCGGCCGTCTGTTCCACCCAGGCGCGGGCCTGGGGATGGGAGCAGGGGGTTCGGCCGAACTGGCTGAAATCGGTGTTCATGGGGTTAGTGTTGTCGGTTCCGAGTGTATGGGGAGCGGCCCGGATGGCTCCACGGAATTTGGCCAGGATTCAACCCGTAATGAGGCGGACTTGGTAGCCGCCGGAGGTCGCGAAAACCAGACCGATCCCCACTTGCCCAGCAGGCCTCCCCTCCCCGACGATGCGCCTTCATACATGGAGTGGCTGCATCAATGGTTGTGGCACGGCGGCAACTTTCTCGGCATCGAATGGCATGTCTGGAAGGTGATTGGCTGGCTGGGGAATGTCGCGTTCACCTCCCGGTTCATCGTTCAGTGGTATGCCACGGAGAAACGTAAGGAAGTGGTCGTGCCATTGGCGTTTTGGTGGCTCAGTTTGGCCGGTTCCTGGCTGCTGCTGTCCTATGCCCTGTTTTACCAGCGCGATTCGGTCTTCATCTTCGCCAACCTCTTCAACTGGATTCCGTACCTGCGCAATTTGATCATCCAACGGCGTCATCAGAAGGCGCACATGGAATGCTCGTCGTGCCGGAAGCTGAATCCGCCCCAGGCGAAGCATTGTATGGAATGTGGTCGGAGGCTACCGGGTCAGCTCGTTCCCGAGAGTTCACGGGACGGTGGATCGAACGCGGTTAAGGGCGCTTGACCGGCGGGTTGGTCGGAGCAAGCGGTGGTAGATTGAATTTCCGGAGCACGTTGCTGGAGTAATCTGGGTACCGCCCTCCGATTTGCTGAAACAGGGGAAGGACCCCGAGCAAAGGCGCGTGCTGCTTGTCGGCCTCCAGGACGGCGGCCTGTTGCGCGAGGATTTGGAAGCGGAGCAGTTGCGACTGGCGGTACATGAACAGGCACAGCGCCGCCGTGGCCAGAACCAGGCCGAGCAGAAGGACTCGGATGACCCGATGGAGTACATCGACTTCCCGGCGCAGTTGGGCCAGGTCGGCAAACGGGGTGGGGCTGTCGATGTCGGAAGGCTCGTTCATGATTCAGCGATTGCCTTTGACTGGCGCGGGTTTCGGTTGGACGGGCGCATTGGAGGACACGTTGAGCTGCACCCCGGCGTCGGACAGCGCCTGCAACACCGCGCGGTTGCTCAACGAGCCGTAGGCAATGCTTTCCCGAACCAGTGCCCCGAAGGCCTGGCGATTGACGTTGTATTCGTACAAGCGGCGCGCCTGACGGTTGTTAAGCACCGTGTAGTAAATATGCAGCGCGCAAAGCGCCGCCAACACCACGGCCAAAATCAACTCGAGACCAGAGAGCGCCGGAAGAAGCCACGGACGTTTCATGCCGACGCCGCGTAACCTACGGCGGGAATGCGCCAATCCAAGCTTTTCCCGGGGAAAGGAAGCGGCTGAGGGGCCGAGGGGTAAGCGATAAGCGGTAAGCGGTAAGCGGTAGACCGGAACACTCCCGGCAGTTGAAACACGACTCAATCGAAGTCCGAACAGCTCATGAAGTAATGGCAACGGGGGCAGCGCAACTTGCACTTTTCGTTGTGCAGTTCATGCCCGCACCGGGGACACCAGCGCCAGTGTTCCCCCGGCGTGTCGGGGTCTGGGCTGGTTGAGTTGCCTGAAGACACCGGTCCAGCCGATTTGGAGTCGGCGCCACTGCGGGAAGGAAGGGGATCGCTCATATTCGACGCAATCTTCCGGCGAGGAGACTCGAACGACGGGAGGGAGGCAATCTCTCGCCGGTCGGACTTGGTTCGGTGTCACCTAGTCCTACCGGGGAATCGTGGTGGGGCGACGCGGAGCCGTTCGTTGGTGCACACGGGTTATTTCGCCGGGACGCGAACGGCTCGGTGGAACCTCGTCCCACCTGGCGTCATTTCCGTTCGTAAATTCGGGCAAGGGTTTCCGGGGAGGCGCCGAGTTGATGGCGGAGGTTGATCCAGGCCATTCGGAGATAGGTGCGGAGGACCCCGCGCTGGCGCAGACGACGGGCGGAAGTGGTCACCACGGTCTCGGCCAGGGCCAGCCGTCCCCGGCGCCGAAGGGCGGCACAAAGGAGATACTCTTCCATCAAGGGTACGTCGGGAACGCCACCAATGGCGTCGAGCTCCGAGCGACGCACGAAAATCGCCTGATCGGCATACGCAAACTGACCCCAGCGCATCCGCCAGCGGCAGCGACCCACTGAACCCCACGTCAGCACTGGTGGGTCGCGGAATTCCTTCAAACACGCGCCGGCCACGACGTGCGGGTCAGCCAAGGTCTGCTCGATGGCTTGCCCGGCGGTCGGGGGCACCCTCGTGTCGGCATGAACGAACCAGAGGACGTCACCCCGCGCCAGGGCGGCACCTCGCCGTAGCTGTCCGCCGCGGCTGCGCGGCGCCATCAGGGTCCGGGCGCCCGCTGCTTGAGCGAGCGCCACGGTGTCATCGGTGCTGCCGCCATCGCAGACGATTTGCTCCAGTACCTCCGGCACCCGCCGCAGATGCGCCAGCGTGGCCGGCAGTTCGCCCGCTTCATTCCACGTGGGAATCACCACGGAAATGGTCATGGGCAAAGTGGGCGGCCGGGGGCTGATTAGAAACGGGCGAGCTTCTCAAGTTCGCGGACGCGGGCGTTGATGGTCGCCTTGGTGGCCTTGAGCGTGGCGCTCAGGCCGAATCCTTCGCAGCAGAACGAAGCGACGACAGCACCGTGAATCATGGCGCGACGAAGATGTTTCTCGACCGATCCGGAGCGTTGGGCGGCGACGTATCCGAGCAGTCCGCCGACAAAGGAATCACCCGCGCCGGTGGGATCCACCACCTTCTTGAGCGGATAGGCCGGAGCGACGAAGAGTCCGCCAGGACCGGAGAGCAGGGAACCGTGTTCGCCCTTTTTGATGATCACATAGCGCGGTCCGAGCTTGTGAATCTTGGCCAGAGCGGAGACGACGTTGTCATCCTCGGTTAGTTGGCGGGCCTCGCTGTCATTCAGGACGAGGCAGTCCACTTTCTTGAGCAGTTTGAGGAGATCAGCAAGGGCGACGTTGAGCCAGAGATCCATTGTGTCGGCGATGACGAATTTGGGCTTGGACATCTGTTCCAACACGGTGAGCTGAATCGCGGGAGCAATGTTGGCCAAGAGCACGTAGGGGGTTCGCTCGTATTCGCCGGGCAGCTTGGGCGACCAATTCTCGATCACGCCGAGAACAGTGTTGAGCGTACGGCGGTTGTTCATGTTGACCTCGTACTCGCCGTGCCAATGGAAGGTTTGGCCGTCCTTGACACGTTCGAGTCCGGTGAGGTCGATGCCGCGGGAAGCGTACAATTTGAGATACTTGGCGGGGAAGTCACCGCCGACGACGCCGACCAGTTTGGTGGGGGCGAAGAAACTGGCGGCCAACGCCGCGTGGCTGGCTGATCCGCCGAGCAGGCGGGGATTCTTGGCCTTGGGGGTGTTGATGGAGTCGAGGGCGGTGGTGCCGACAATGAGAACGCTCATGCAGAATAGGAGGTGATGGGGCGAAGAGATCAACGAGATCCCGATCGCCGACCGGGGAAGTTAGGGTGGGGGCGAGGGTGGAGGGAAGCGAAGAAGCGGCGTTGCGGAAGCTGAGTGCTGAGCGGTAAGCGGTAAGCGGCAAGCGGGAGGCGAGGCGAGCGCGGCCTTCCTTGCCTCTTGCCCCTTACCCCTTACCCGCCCCGGTGCTTCCTTGGTTCCAAAATGCGTCACGAGACCGAGCAGGGTTGCGTGTCCGGGTGGGGTGGGTTCAATGGGGCATGCTTTGGTGGTCGCGAGTTCTGGGATGCATTGTCTTTATGATGGCGAGTGGGACGGGGGCGTGGGCTCAGACTCCGTTGCCGCGCGCTCATGCGCACAACGATTACGAGCATGCGCGTCCGTTGTTCGACGCGTTGGAGCAGGGGTTTTGCGGGGTCGAGGCGGATATCTGGCTGGTGAATGGGGAACTGCTCGTCGCCCATGATCTGAAGGATGTGAAGCCGGAACGGACGCTGGAGGCACTGTATCTGGCACCGCTGCAGCGGCGGGTTCAGGCCGGTGGCGGCCGGGTGTTTCCTGGGACCAACGAGTTCTCGCTGATGATCGATTTCAAGTCAGAGGCGGCCGGTACCTATGCCGTTCTGAAGCCGCTGTTGGAGCGGTATCGGGGGATGCTGACGCGCTACACCGCTACGAATGTGACGCCGGGGGCGGTGACGGTGATTCTGTCGGGATCCCGCCCCATCGCCGAGGTGCAGGCCCAGGCAGAACGCTGGTGTGGCGTCGATGGCCGCCTCTCTGATCTGAAGGCGAATCCATCTCCATTTCTGATGCCGTGGGTCAGCGACAGCTGGCGGCCGACGTTTCCCTGGTTCACGGACGGGCGGATGCTGCCGGCCGATCGAGCCCGACTGGACGCCTTGGTGCGGGAGGCTCATGCACAGGGTCGGCGGATCCGCTTTTGGGGGCTGCAAGATCAGGAGTTCGTCTGGCGTGAGCTATTCGATGCTGGGGTGGATCTGATCAATACCGACAAGCTGGCGGAACTCCGGAAATTCATGGAATCCCGGCCGAAGTGATCCTGGGAAGCGCCGTTGGAATTGGTGACGGCTGAATTACTTCGTGACCCCGCGTTCGCTGGTGCGGACGAATTGGATCAGGTGCAGGATCTCCGGGAGCGGCGGCAGATCCGCTTCGAGCTTGGTCAAGGCGTTGGGCGTGGAGAGACCTTCGCGGAACAGAATTCGGTGCGCTTGGCCCAACGCGCGGATGACTTCGGCGTCGAGTCCGGCGCGTTCCAGTCCGACCACGTTCGCTTTCACGGTTTCGGCCGGATCGCCGGACACCAGCATGTAGGGGGCGACGTCCCGGCGAATGGGCGTGCAAGCGGCGACCATGGCCAAGCGACCAACCCGGGAGAACTGATGAATCGCCGACATGCCGCCGAGAATCGCGTGATCCTCGATCACCACATGTCCGGCAATTTGCGCCAAGTTGGACATGATGATGTGATTGCCGAGTTGGCAGTCGTGGGCGATGTGGGTGTAGGCCAGCAGGTTGTTGTGCGATCCCACGATCGTGGCGCCGCCGTCGCCGGTGGCGGCATGGACGGTCACGTACTCCCGGAGCGTATTGCGGTCGCCAATCTCGACGCGGGTGTGGCCGCCCTTCCACTTGAGATCTTGGGTGCGTCCGCCGAGGCAAGCGAACGGAAACACTTCATTCTCCCGGCCAAGCGTGGTGTGGCCTTCGATGACCACGTGGGAATGCAGCCGGTTACCGGGTCCTAGGCGAACCTGGGCACCGATGATGCAGTAAGGCCCGATCTCGCAGTCGTCCCCGAGTTCGGCTCCGGAGTGGATGATCGCCGTCGGATGAATCGTCGTAGCCATGATCAGCGATCGACGAGCATGAAGGTGACGCGGGCTTCGCTGACCGTCTCGCCGTTGACCTGGCAGACGCCTTCGGCCTTGGCGATTTTGCCGCGAATCTTGGTGAGCTCGATGTCGATGATGAGTGTGTCGCCGGGGCGGACGGGCTTGCGCCATTTCACTTCTTCGGCGGACATGAAGTAGGCGAGTTTGCCGAGATTTTCGGCCTGGCGGAGGAGCAACAAGCCGGCGACCTGGGCCATGGCTTCCAACTGAAGGACGCCCGGCATGATGGGATGGCCGGGGAAGTGTCCGGCGAAGTACGGTTCCCCCATCGTGACCTGCTTGAGGGCGGTGATCTTGTTGCCGTCAATCCGTGTCACCCGGTCCACCATGAGGAAGGGCGGGCGATGCGGCAGCATTTGCATGACCTGTTCGACGTCGAGCGTGGCGCCGTCGCGGACGAAGGTTTCGGAGACAGGGGTTTCGGTCACAGAGGAAGCAGGTTTGGCCTGGCCCGCTGCGGGTTTTCCGGCGGGCTTCTCGGCAATGGGAACGGGAGGCGGAGCGAAAGTCTGAACGGCTTCGAGGGCTTTACGGGATTGGGCGAGGATGGCTTTGGCGAGTTCGGTGTTGGCCTGATGGCTGGGTTTGACCGCTACGATATGGGCGTGCAATGGGCGGCCCACAAGAGACAAGTCGCCGACGATATCCAGCATCTTGTGCCGAACGAACTCCTCGGGATAACGCAGGGGTTCGTTGGTCAATACGGCATCGTCCCGGACAATGATGGCGTTTTCCAGACTGGCGCCTCGGATCAATCCGTTGCGATAGAGATACTCAATCTCTTCCAGAAAGCCGAACGTGCGGGCGTTGCTGAGATCGCGTTCCCAGGATTCCGGAGTGACCTCGAGGGCGAAGAACTGGGTGAAACGGCCGCCTTTATCGGCGCTGGTACACGTCAGCTTGAAGCCATCGTGAGGAAAGGCGGCCATCTGGGTTTCGCCAATCGACAGTTCGATGGGAGCCGTTAGCTTGAGCGGCTCCATCTTGTCGGGTTGCTGAGAAATACCGGCCTCACGAATGAGGCGAACAAACTCCCGGGAACTGCCATCGCCGATCGGCGGTTCGGGGGCATCCAGTTCCACCACGGCATTGTGGACTCCGGCTCCCTGGAAGGCGGCTAGAACATGCTCCACCGTATGGATTCGGACCGGGCCCCGGCCCAGGGTGGTGGAGCGTTGGGTGTCTACCACGTTTTCGGCACGGGCTTCGATCTCGGGCTGGCCTTCGAGGTCCACCCGACGGAAGCGCAGACCGCTATTCGCGGGCGCCGGGAGGAACGTCATGTTCACCCGGTTTCCGGAATGCAGTCCGATGCCGGCAAAGGAAACCGGCTGCTGAAGCGTCTGCTGCTGCGGCACGCGGGGATTAAAGCCAACCGGAAAGCTTCGAAGCAAGGCGAGGCGTTGGACTTGAGTAAACTGTTCCTGCTGGTGAATGACGGAACGGAGTCAAAGGCGTGGCGAATTGTTCGGCTTGGTCGGGGTTCGCGCGGCCGGGATTTCGCATTTCCACAAGCTGGGCCGGGAATCCTGGGAATTGGAGATTCGGCCGATTCCGTTGTTGTCCACGACCAGCCAGAGAACCTCGGAAGACACGGCCAAGCCTTCCACGAATCCGTAGGGAAGAGGGTTCAAATATCCATACTGGGGATCGCGCTCGATGTGAGCGTAGTCGAAAGCAGCCACGACCTGCTCGGATTGGGCATTTACTTGCAAAACACAATGGCTTTCGCGGCACAGGACCCAGAGATGATCCTGAAACCAGCACAGGTCAGAATAGTGAACATCCCGGGCGGGACGATCCGGTGGAGCCACTGAAAAACTGCCGGTGACGGTATGATTGGCGAGCGAGGCGACGACGATTCGGCCGGTTTCCCGCTCATTGGCCAGGTAGAGTGTCTGACCGTGAACGGCGATTCCTTCCCAGGAAGCGTTGCCGTCACGGCTGAACCATCGCTTCACCGGGTTCCAATCAAACCGCAGCGCTTCAGTCTGTTGGGTTCGCGGATCGTAGCGAAAGACCAAGCGGGTGGATTCTTCACAGGTATACCAGCGTCCCTGGTCGTCTTCGGCGAGACCTTCGAGGTCGTAGTTCCGGGCCTTTCGGCCGACGGCGGCGTCGAGGGCTTCGGGTTCAAAGGCGCCGGGGACGCGGACGAGCGAGGCCACGGAACCGCTCGCGGGGAGGTCGATGCGGTACAAGCCGGCTCGTTTGTCATTGAGGGTGAGGAGGGAACCATTGGTCTGCAGGAGTAGCCCGGAAGCATCGAACCGTTCGGAAGTCGGTGGCTGAAGGCTCCAAGATTGGAGCAGGCGCAAGGGACGCAGCGTCGCCCGGTTGCGGTTGGGCAATTCGTAGGGGCCTGCCGCGTGGGAGGGGCTGTCCAACCAGCATAACCCAAGCGCCACGACGAACGTTAGAAAACGTAACATGCCTGGGGAGTAACGATGCTTTTTGCGGGGACTCAAGCGCGACCGGCCACAAAGCGGTTTACACTCTGCCGACCATCGTTACTTTTACGACACAACGTAACCTACCATGGGCAACGAAGCTGACCCCCGGCGCGATGCCCAGTATCCTCTAGTGCACTCCTCTCTTTACCGTGAGTTTCAGGCTGAAAAGGACGAAATCCTCCGTCACAAGTGGATTGAATCCGAGAAGGCTGGCTACGATATCGGGTTTGAGCGGGCGCTGGTGGACTGGATTACCCGCCACAGAGCTGCTTGGCGGCGTTCGCGGCAATCGGGTGAAATGAGCGCATAAACGAACAATGATATTCCGCTGGCCGGCAACCCAGAGTCCCGCAAGGCTGTTGGCGCGCCAGTGAAACTGTTAAACATCCCCACCGCCGGTCCTCGGAGCGAGGCCGGCGTTTTGTTTTTGCCATGAATGGACTGCTGCTGGATTCCACCGCGCTACAACGGGTAATCGCCCGCATGGCGCACGAAATCGCGGAACGTAATCCCCAATCCAATTTGCTGGCCCTGGTCGGGGTCCAAAAGGGTGGGGTATCCCTATCCCGGCGCCTCGCGACAGCCTTGGAACGGATCCTCGGGCATCCGGTACCGACCGGACTGCTCGATGTTTCCCTGTATCGGGACGACCTCAGTCAACGCGCCGCGCCGGATATTCAGCCGACCCATTTGCCCTTTGATCCCACCGGTCGGACGGTGGTTCTGGTCGATGACGTGCTCTTCACCGGGCGGACGACACGGGCGGCCTTGGACGCTCTCCATGATTTGGGGCGGCCGCAGAAGGTTCAACTGGCCGTCCTGATGGATCGGGGTCACCGAGAACTTCCCATTCGGGCCGATTTTGTGGGCAAAAACGTACCGACGTCATTGCAGCAGCGGATTGATGTTCGCCTGGCTGAAGATGGCGGCGACGACAGCGTAACCCTCCGGGAGGTGGTATCATGACCTGGCATCGACAACATCTGCTCGATCTTCAGTCGCTCACCCCAGAGGAGCTGAACACGGTTCTGGTGACCGCCCAGGTGTTCAAAAAGGTGGGTGAACGGGCCATCAAGAAGGTGCCGGCGTTACGGGGAAAGACAGTCATCAACCTGTTTGTCGAACCGAGCACACGCACTCGCATCAGTTTTGAGTTGGCGGCACTGCGGTTGAGTGCGGATGTCATCAATTTCACCGCCGAGGCTAGTTCGCTCAAAAAGGGCGAGACCCTCAAGGACACCCTACACAACTTGGAGTCGTTGAACGCCGACTTCATCATCCTTCGGCATGGGGCCAGTGGGGCGCCGCACTTTCTGTCGCGTTTCGCTCGGTCGCACATCGTCAACGCCGGGGATGGCGCTCATGAGCATCCCACCCAGGGATTGCTGGACACGTTCACGATCTTCGAACGTAAGGGCCGGATTGAAGGGCTGAACGTCACGATCCTGGGAGACATTCTCTATAGCCGCGTGGCGCGTTCAAATATCTGGGCGCTGGTTAAGCTGGGGGCGAAGGTCACGTTATGTGGGCCCTCCACGTTGGTGCCGAGGGTGTTTGAGTCGTTGCATCCTCAGATCAAGGTGACTTGGGATCTGGAACAGGCGTTGCGGGGGGCGGATGTGGTGAACCTGCTCCGAATTCAACACGAACGGCAGCGGGCGAGTGCGTTCCCGAGCATTGGTGAATATGCGTCCTTGTTCGGCTTGAACGCCGCGCGAATGAAGTGGATTCGGCCAGATGCGTTGATCATGCATCCGGGGCCGATCAATCGGGGGGTAGAGATCGAGAGTGACGTCGCAGACGGTGATCAATCCGTGATCCTGCAGCAGGTGACCAATGGATTGGCGGTTCGGATGGCCGTTCTGTTCCTGCTGAATGGTGGTCGGGCTTCCGAGTTGGGAATTTGAGCAAAAAAAACGCCCGCAGGATCACTGCGGGCGGGAGTAGAAGAGGATCGAGCGCGTTAGGCCGCGAGTGCGGCTTCCAGGGCTTTCTTGAGGTTGGTCTTGCTTTGAGCTCCGACCATTTGGCTCACGACCTGCCCCTTCTTGAAGATCAAGAGGGCGGGAATGCCGGAGATTCCAAACTGGACCGCTAGTCCCTGCTCCTTATCGACGTCAACTTTGGCGATGGTGGCCTTGCCGACGTACTCACCAGCGAGTTCATCCAAGACCGGGGCGATCATTCGGCAGGGCCCACACCATTCGGCCCAAAAATCGACCAGAACAGGCTGGGTAGAGTTTACGACCTTCTCGGTGAAGTTTTGCTCAGTGACAGTGACGATATGGTTCGAAGCCATGGCATCAAGATGCGGTCGGGACGAGGAAGAGCAAACGAACGATGACGCAAACACCAATGACTACCGTGGCGAAGGCTAATCCCAGGTCGATCGGACTGATGGACGCGCCGGCGGGAGCCGCGACGGGACGGGACGGGGCCGGAGCGGCCGCTTTGGGAGCGGCCGGA
>JAFLEF010000043.1 GCA_017309115.1 Verrucomicrobiota bacterium
GCGCTCCAGTCCCGCCACCTGCGGGTGACTCACCAACTGGAGAGCCGGATGCGGGAGATCCGCACGTCCGGTTCGGAGGGAGGGGTGGGGTCAATCCCCCATTCCTACCTCTATAAACGCTCCGCGCACCGCTTCCCGCTTCTCGGTCTCCCAACTCTTAACCGGCCCCCGGGTAGGGCGACGCTCCGCGGAGCCGTGCCCGTGTGGAGAAGTGACGCGCATTCTCGCCAGTCACGCAAAGCCCGCTTTCCCCTTCCCGCCTTTGTCTCTCAACTACCCACAAACCGGTTGAGAGTTGAAAGTTGAGAGTTGAGAGAAACATCCTGGAATCCAGCACGTTAAGAGTGGCGACGGGTTTGTGGACGCAATGCGGATCCGGTTTACCGGTTTTGGCTTCTCTCAACTCTCAACTCTCAACTATTGGTCGCCCCCACCAAAAATCCCCGCGCCACCCGGCCGAAGTCCGCCACCTGCTGCGCTTCCCACGCCGCATCCCGCTGAAGTTCCCGAGCCATCAAGGACGCTACCTTCGGCGCCATGGCCAATGCCGCCCGCGCATTCAGGAACAGCGCCCGCGTTCTTCGCGCCAGCACATCCTCCACCGTGCGCGCCATTTCGTAGCGAACCGCCCAGACCACTTCGGCGCCGCCAATCGGTAGAGCGGCGTCCAGCGGTTCACCCAACATCGGATTCTGCTGAATCAAATCCTGCAGCGCGACGGCGTCGGATCCGTAGAAGGCCAACGGACCGAACCGGTCAGCGTGCTGATGATACCCGTGGATGTTCAGATGTCGGGTAACACTCGGACGCTCCGTCAGGTGGGCCAGTGTCGCTGCCTGGTTCACACAGTCCTCCGCCATGTTGCGATAGGTCGTCCATTTGCCGCCGCACACACTCACCAATCCACAGGCGTCGATGTGCAGCGTGTGATCCCGCGACAACGCCGCCGTGTTCGTGCTGTCCCCCGATTTCACCAGCGGCCGAATCCCCGCAAACACGCTCAGAATATCCGCCCGGGTCGGCGTCTTCTCCAAATACAGCGCCGCCGTGCTCAACATGAACTCAATCTCCTCATCCAGCGCCACGGGTTCCACACTCGCGGACTCCACCGGCGTGTCGGTGGTGCCGACGAGCGTGTGACCATGCCACGGAATGGCGAACATCACCCGACCATCGCTGGTGTGAGGTACCATGATCGCCGTGTCGCCTGGAAGGAACGAGCGGTCGAGGACCAAGTGCGCTCCCTGACTCGGGGCAATCATCGGCCGGGTTTCGGGCTGCGCGAGATGCCGCACTTCGTCGGTGAACGGGCCGGTGGCATTGATAACCACCTTCGCTCGAGCCGCAAATTCCCGACCCGACACCAGGTCCCGAGCCGTCACGCCATTCACCAGACCATCACTGTCCTTCAACAGCGCGGTGACCGGCGCGTAATTGAGCACCGTCGCTCCCTGCTCCACCGCCGTGGTGGCCAAATTAATCAGCAAGCGCGAGTCGTCGAACTGCCCGTCGAAGTACACCACTCCACCGCGAAGCCCATCCGGCTTGATGTTGGGCAGGCTCTGCAACGTTTCCTCCTTCGAGAGGAGACGGGAAGCGCCGAAGCCATATTTGCCTGACAAACCCTGATACAGCTTGAGCCCGATTCCGTAGAAGGGTCCCTCCCACCACGCGTAACTCGGCACCACGAAGCGCAATTCGCTGACTAAATGCGGCGCGTTCTGCCGCAGAATTCCCCGTTCCTTGAGCGCTTCCATGACCAGGGACACGTTCCCCTGTTCGAGATAACGAACGCCGCCGTGAACCAGCTTGGTGCTCCGACTGGACGTGCCCTTTCCGAAATCGTGACGTTCCAACAACAACGTTCGATAACCGCGTGCCGCCGCGTCCAGCGCGACGCCCACCCCGGTGGCCCCACCGCCAATCACCAGCAGATCCCACGGTTCGGTCTGGGTGAGGACCCGATTGAGCTGTTCGGTTCGTTTCATGATTTCTTCCTCCGGGTTCGTCGGGTTTTGGGCGTGGGAGCTGGCACTGCCCAACTCCGCGCCCGCTGCAAGGCATCGTTCCAGCGAAGTCGCAGTTCCTGCGCGCGCTCGGCCTTCATCTGGGGTTCAAAGACCTTTTCAATCTTCCACTGGGAAGCAATGGCCGAGGGTGATTTCCAGAAGCCCACGCCCAAGCCGGCCAGATACGCGGCTCCCAGGGCGGTGGTTTCCGTGACCGAGGGTCGCACTACCGGAATGCGCAGGATATCGGCCTGGAACTGCATCAGCGGTTCACTGCGGGAGGCTCCGCCGTCGACGCGCATCTCCGGCACCGAACGCCCAGTGTCGGCCACCATGGCATCCAGCAGGTCCGCTACCTGAAAGGCGATTCCCTCCAGGGTTGCCCGCGCCAGATGCGCTGCCGAGGTGTCCCGCGAAATGCCGATCATCAGACCACGCGCGTAGGAATCCCAATGCGGGGCGCCCAAACCCGCGAAGGCCGGAACCAGAAACAACCCGCCACTGTCCGGAACCGATTCCGCGAGCAGATTGACCTCCTGAGCCGAGCGGACCAATTGCAGGCCATCCCGCAGCCACTGCAACGCCGCCCCGCCGATGAAGACGCTGCCTTCCTGCGCATACTCCATGCGGTTACCCAGCTTCCAGGCCACCGTGGTGATCAGCCGGTTCTTGGACAGGATCGGTTTCAGTCCGGTGTTCTGCAGGAGGAAACAGCCCGTGCCGTAAGTGCACTTGGTGAAGCCCGGCCGCAGACACATCTGACCGAACAACGCCGCCTGCTGATCGCCCGCGATGCCGCTGATGGGAATCTTGCTCAGGCCGAGCGAGGTGGAGATCTCGCCGTACACTTCGCTGGAGGACTTCACCTCGGGCAATACTTCGCGCGGGACCCGGAACAGCTTCAGTAAGGTGTCATCCCATTCCCCGGTGTGCAGATTGAAGAGCAGGGTCCGCGAGGCGTTGCTGACATCCGTGATGTGCGTCTGGCCACTGGTCAACTTCCACACCAGCCACGAGTCGATGGTCCCGAACGCCAATTCACCGGCCTCGGCGCGTTTCCGGGCTCCCGGAACATGATCGAGAATCCAGGCGAGTTTGGTGCCGGAGAAGTAGGCATCCAACAACAACCCGGTGCGCTTCTGAATCAACTTCAACGCCCCATCGGCCCGCAAGCGATCGCACTCCGGCGCCGTCCGGCGGTCCTGCCACACGATGGCCGGATACACCGGATCCCCGGTCGCCCGATCCCACACCACTGTGGTCTCGCGCTGATTGGTGATTCCCACCGCCGCGATGTCCCGGGGACGCAATCCGCCGCGACCCAGCGCCTCGACGGCGACGGTCATGATGGAGAACCAAATTTCCTGCGGATCATGTTCGACCCAGCCGGACTGCGGGTAGATCTGACGAATCTCTTTTTGAGCGACGGCGCGGGTTTGACCCTCGGCATCGAACACAATGGCCCGGACGCTGGTGGTTCCCGCGTCGAGAGAGAGGATATAGGACATAGCGCGAAGGGAATTGAGACGGGAAAGGAATTAGGATCCGTAAAGGAACTGCTGGGCGAAGGCTCCCACCAAACCGCCGACCAGCGGACCGAGCACGGGAATCCAGGCATAGGACCAGTCCGAGTCCCCTTTGCCGGAAATGGGCAGGACTGCGTGGGCCAAGCGCGGACCCAGATCCCGGGCGGGATTGATGGCGTATCCCGTGGGTCCCCCAAGCGACAAACCAATCGAGAACACCAGCAGACCGACCAGGAGCGGTCCGAAGCCGGAGGTCCAAGCGGGTTCCGGGAGGTTGGCTTTCGATGGCAGCGCCAGGGCGCCAAAAACCAACACCGCCGTGCCAATCGCTTCGCAGAGAAAATTGCTGCCCGGGCTGCGAATGGCCGGTGCCGTGCAGAACACCGCGCGTTTGGCCGCAGGATCCGGTGTCTCCCGCCAGTGCGGCAGATACGCCAGCCACACCAGGATGGCGCCGACAAAGGCCCCGGCAAATTGAGCCGCGAGATACCCCGGGACCTTGGCCGCCTCGAACTTCCCGATGGCCGTTAAAGCGAGCGTGATGGCGGGATTCAAATGGGCTCCGCTGATGGAGCCGACGCAATACACCGCGAGCGCAACCGCCAGTCCCCATCCGGTCGCGATGACGATCCACCCGGAGTTTTGGCCCTTGGAGCGAGCCAGCACGACATTGGCGACCACGCCATCACCCAGCAGGATCAGAAGAGCCGTTCCGAGAAACTCCGCGAAGTAAGGCGACATGGATCAAGGCAGTTGAGTGAAGCCGACGAGAACGCCGAGCCACCTGGTTCAAATGGGAATGCCGCAACCTAAATCGCGAACGTCCCCTGGAGGAAGCGAATTTCCAGAACGTCGAATCACCCACCTACTGTCACCTACGGTCGGGATGGACCGCCGGGCCGTCCCCGCGCTTCCGAGCGAAGCGGAGGAACGCGGCGCTTTGCTGGTCAGCGCCAGAAGTCGTGCCATGGTATCTCGAAGGACGGCCAGGGGACGGTTTCCCGCGGAGTGCGCAGAGGACGCGGAGGAAGAACCGTTCGGAGTCCCGCCTTTAGGCGGCGGAGCGCCAGGCTACCCCAGCCGTGGGAAATTCCCTCAGAAATGCCGGCAACCAACGCGGGACCGGCTAAAGCCGGAACTCCGTGCCGCCCAATCTTGGGGACAGACCCTGGGGTAACGAATCCCCAATTGACGTGGGGTGGAAATCGCGGTGAACAGACGACAGCCTGGAGTAGGCGCCAAGAGTGGATACATCCGGAGTTACCCCGCTAGGGAGGCTCCGGGTAGGAAGAACTGCAGCGCCGACTGTGAGCGAGTGGCAGCGGCCGATCGGGGGAGTAGGATCGCCGCGAGGCGTCAGTGGAAGACCCGGCGGCGGAAGTCGCGCAGGGTGTAGAGCGGTTCGGTGACTCCGCGCATTCGTCGGGCACCTGTCTTTCGCCGGGGGCCGAAGTGGCCGCTGTTGGCAGTATAGACAGCTTCCACAAACTCCTCATCGCCCAGGGCAATGCCTTGGGTCAGATAACGCACACTCACCTGCGCCAACTGCGTCAGTCTCACTTGGCCTTTGGCCTTCAACACCTCCAGCACCTGTTCCGGGCTAAACCCCGGCTTCAACGGTTCGCCCGTTTCCTGAGTCCCTTCCCGACCCGCTTCTCCCCACTGGAAGAGCCGTTGCCGATACTCCGCCAAAGCCTCCTCTTCCGAAGGGTTCCTTCCTTCGGCGTACTGCATCAGGCTCTGGATGCCCAGTCGGGCCCCGGTACTCCCCGTTAGGGCCGCCCCGTAACCGCACCAGGGGTACAGCCCGGGATCGGTTACAATCCGGGCTCGAATCGGGTTCAAATCCAGATACCACGCCACCACCAGCAAGGAGGCGGCCGAACCCTGCACCAGCACACTCTTGAATCGTTCTTCCCAGAGCGTGCCCCGTCGGCCATGCCGCCGGTTGAACCACTGCGTAAAGCGCCCTTTGAGCCGCTTCATGAAACCACTCAGACTCCACATGTCCCGACACTTGCGCTCCAGATACGCCCGTTCCCCCGCCGCATCTCCCGCCCGCTGGAAAACCTCCAACTCCTGCCGCGCCCGAGCCGGGGTCAAGGTCGACGCGGACAGCCCAGCCAATCGCTTCAGAAAGGCCTCGGCGCTTAGCGGCTGGGAAGGCCGGGGCGGCACCTCCAACTCTAGGTGAAAGTGATTGGACATCACGCAATAGTTCAACACCCGGATCCCGCAGAAGGTCGCATACTCCCAGAGTAGTTTCACAAACTGTTCCTTCTCCTCCTGCTCAAAGCAGTGCCGTCGGTCCACCACCCGCGACATACAGTGGAAGAAGTGCGTCCCATGTCCGGGAATCTGCTGAATTCGGGGTACTCGCATATCCCACCACTCCACCACGTTCTCCGCCCCTTCCGCCATCGCCACATTTAACGAGCCACGCGACCCCTCAAGTACCCGACTTTATCCGGGACTCGGCAAGACTGATGTCCTTGCACTCTAGGGTCTGTCCCCAGAGTTCGACGAGTCACGGGTCGAGAAACTCCGCAACCAGCGATGATTCGGTACCGTGGGGACAGACCCTCAAGTGCCCCATTATGGTCGGCGCCGAAAGTCGAGACGTGGAACTCTCTTGGCGGAGGAGGGTTTCCCGCGGCGTGCGCGGAGGACGCGGAGAGAAGATCGTTCGGAGTCCCGCCTTTAGGCGGTGGAGCGCTTGGCTACCTCGACCGTGGGAAACTCCTCGAGAACTGCCCCCAACCGACGCGGGACCGGCTAAAGCCGGGACTCCGTACCGCCGCGGTGACGACAGGGACAGACCCTGGAAACTGCCAACTGTTTGACCAATTGCCCCGTCAACCCTTCGTTCCCGAAGAACCGGAACCCCTGACGCTGGAGGAACAAGATCGGGTGTATGGCAACGATGCGCTGGGGCAATGGGCGGTTGGCGCCACGGCGAGCAGTGAGTATCGAACCACCGACTATTCGGCATCCCGGGCGACAGGTGCTCCAGATGTCACCCGGTATGGGGACAGTCCCAAAGCGTGGGCGAGTCGATTGGCCGATTCCGGTGAGGAATGGTTGGAGCTAACGTTTCCAAATGCGGTCAAGGCCGGCGCGGTGCGGGTGCGTCAGGTGTATAATCCGGGAGCGATCAACCGGGTGGAGGTGTTCGATGCGTTGGGAATCGGTACGATCGTGTTTCAGGGAATCGACACGAACGCTTATCCGGCGAACCAGATCGCGTGGTTCATCGCTAAATTCCCCCGGACCAGCGGACCGGTGCAGCGCGTGCGACTCACCCTCGATTCGGCCCGGGTCAAAGGATGGAACGAAATTGATGCGGTCCAACTGGTGGCTGGTCCGGAGATCCCTCCCTTGACCCCGACGCTCAGTTACGCGTTCGAGACCGGCACTGGAATTCTCCAGATCGCTACCTGGCCTGACGGATTCATTCTTCAGCGATCGCCTCAACTCTCACCGGCCGACTGGCAACTCTATGCCGACAAACCTCCCGTGAACATTCCGTCCGGGGAAGCATCCTCCTTCTTCCGTCTGATCGAAGCCCGGTGAATCGCCGCCCACCTGATGCTGCCACAGCATCACGACTTCAGGTGTCCCTACCGTCGCTCTGCCGCTTCAGCGAACCTCAGACTCTGTCCCCAAACTTCAGACTTCAGGGTCTGTCCCCAGGGTACGGAGTCCCGCCTTTAGGCGGCGGAGCGCCTAGTTACCTCGGCCGTGGGGAACTCCTTGAAAACTGCCGGTAGCCGACACGGGACCGGCTCAGGCCGGGACTCCGTACCCGGTTAGCCCAAGTTTCGCAGATTTGGGCAATGAGCAGCGATGTTTGGCCATTGCGGTGCTGGAACTCCTGATTTTTTGGGGTTTTCCCGTGTCGATCCCTTGTGGGCCGACCTTGGGGGATTGCCCCTGGCCGGGGTGGGTTATCTTCAGCGGGCATGTTCCTCAAACGACGTGTCCGGCACAAAGACGGCAAGGACCACATCTACTACTCGCTCTGCGAGAGCCTGCGGGTCCATCGCGGGCGCGTCATCCAACGGCAGGTGCTGCACTTGGGCGAGTTGAACACGACGCAGGTCGAGAGTTGGCAGCGGACGCTGGAGATCATTGATGGGGATGACTCGGGCCGGCGGTTGCAGCGGCGGCTCTTCGCGGATCGCGAGGGGACCGTGGGGACAGACCCTCAGGTGCCCCACCGTGGGGACAGACCCTCAGGTGCCCCATTATGGTCGGCGCCGAAAGTCGAGACGTGGAACTCTCTTGGCGGAGGAGGTATTCCCGCGGAGTGCGCGGAGGACGCGGAGAGAAGATCGTTCGGAGTCCCGCCTTTAGGTGGTGGAGCGCTTGGCTACCTCGACCGTGGGAAACTCCTCGAGAACTGCCCGCAACCGACGCGGGACCGGCCAAAGCCGGGACTCCGTACCGCCGCGGGTGAGGACAGGGACAGACCCTGAGAACTGCTGAGAATTGAGAAACGGGGACAGACCCTGGGAACTGAAAATTTTCGCGGAGCGGGGATTGCGGGCGCAACCTTCGGCTAATCGCGTCAATGCCTCCGGCACTAAACGCGACCGCCAGTCGCCATACTCTGCGCCCAATGTTGTCCTAGTGGATTGCCGCGGAAAAAGCGGGGTTTGCGGTTCGGCCGCGAATTCAGTCGGACAAATTTGTCCACCTAACTCGGGACAGATGGAGAAATGGAGCGGATTTCGGGTCGGCACGCGAGTTGCAACACATGTTGGCCAGCGTCCGACCAACCGCATGACTTTCGATCTGCAACCGGCTCACTCGTCTCCGGATTCTTCGTCCGGTTCCGCTGCTTCGAGTGCGGGGTGGGCTTGGTATGCGGTTCAGACTCGGCCGGTCGCGGAGGAAGTGGCAGCAGAAACCTTGCGGTCGCTCGATTTGGAGACGGTTCTGCCGCGGGTCAAGCGGCTTCAGGGTCGGGGTTCCACAGCATCATTCCGAAGGCGTCCGCTATTTCCCGGCTACTTGTTTGTACGCTGCCATCCGGAGCGACACCTCCACGCGATCCGATACTCGCGCGGAGTGATCCGGTTGGTCGGCGGACGCGAGCATCCGGCCTCCATTGAGGAGGCGGTTATTGAGGCGTTTCGTAACCGCATGGATGCCGACGGGTGCGTGGAATTGGACGAACCGGGATTCCAACGCGGGGACCGGGTGCAAATCGAGTCGGGACCGTTTCGTGGCCTGCTTGGGGTTTTTGAACGCGGTCTCGAAGACCACCTGCGCGTGGTGATTTTGTTGGAGGCGCTACAGCAGGCTCAGCTCGTGCTGGACCGCCGTTGCCTCAGTCGAGTGGGGACCTAGCCCACTGCGTCGGAACCAGGCACGAAGGAAGAGCGGATCAAACCGCTGATGGCGGCAGCCTGTCCGGAGATTTCTCTACCGATAAATCAGCTGAGAGCTGAGAGCTGAGAGTTGAGTTGAGAGTTGAGAGAAAAGAACCCGAAACGAGACGATTCCGGTTCTGGCCGCTTTCCACGTTCGACTCCCGCTGAAACCCTGATTCATGGCTCGAGATTCTGCTATTGCCGTTGTCAGCCGCGCGCTCGTGGGGCTGTTGGAGGATGCCTGTCCGCGGACACGGTTCCCCAGCGCGACGTTCCGATTGGTGCAGGCGACGGATTTGGAAGGAAACGCGCGACCCGTGGATCAGGGCGTTACAGTGTATTTGTTTCGCACGCTGTTCAGCACCAGCCGGCGGACCCTGCCACCGCGAACTGATGCCCAAGGTCGAAAATTCCGCGCGTCGGTCCCAGTCGACCTCCAGTATTTGGTAACGGCTTGGGCGGCTGACGTGGAACAACAGCAGCGGCTGCTGGGATGGGCGATCCGAACGTTGGATGACAATCCCATCCTGCCGGCAGGCTTTTTGAATCGGTTCGTACCGGGCGGTGAGAACGTGTTTGGCGAAGCGGAGACCGTGGAATTGCTGGGCGATCAGCTTTCCCTTCAGGATCTGTATAACGTCTGGGACGTGGCCGGTCACCGGCATCAGCCCTCCGTGCCGTACACCGTTCGCCAACTGGCCCTGGAGTCGGATCGGCCGCTGAGTGAGCACCCGGCCGTGCAGACCCGTGAGTTCGTCATGGGGTTGATGGATCAGAAGTGATGCGTATTCCCCCGTCATTCCGCGAAGTGGATCGGTTCAGTCGGGTGTGTCCGGTGGGCTTGCGATTCTGGGACCCGGTGGACGCCGGATGGATCGACGATGGTCTCGAAGTTTTTGTGCGACCGGTGGGCCAGGAGTGGCCAAGGCAAACCCGGAATCCGGGTCAGCGGCTGCGCGCCACGCGCCGGGGTGCCTGGGTGGGGCATGACTTGGCGGGATTGGGTTCGCTCGAACTGGGCCAAGGCGATGATGCGTACTGGGCGGACGTGGGGGTTGGTCGGGAGTACGACCTCGATGTGACGGACACCCTGGATCGATTTGTCCCAGTGCGGCTGCGAACCCGTCTGCCCGTTCGCGGCTGGTGTTCGCCCGCGTGTGTGGCGTCGCCGCCGAACCTTCCGTTGGGTGCCGTTCCCCTGTTCTCGTCGTCGTCGCGTCCGGTTCCGGCGGGGCGGGCAGTGGTGCGGATGGACCTTTGGGATACCGAACAGGAGCGTCCGGCCGCGTGGGCGCTGCTCACGGTGACGGCGCAGACCCCGACGGGTCCCTACACAGCCACCGGGATGGCGGGTGCGAACGGTTCCGTGGCGGTGATCTTTGCGTATCCGGAACTGCCGCCGCCAAGTGGGCCAACATCGCCGCCTACGCAGGGAATGAATTTGTCGGACCAGTCCTGGCCGTTGCTGGTCGATGTGCGGTACGGGGCGTTGACCGGCGAAGGCGCTGCCGCTCCGGAACTGTGCACGGTCCTCGCGCAGCCTCTGACGAGCGTGGAGAACCTGATTCCGCCGGTGTTGCTGGCCACCCGCGAACTATCCCTTTTCTCGAGCACCGATTTGTTCCGCCGTGGGCGGGTGGTGCCGGGGTAAACCAGACGGCGACGCCTGTCGCCCGACCAAGCAGGAGAATACTATGCCGGAATACCTGGCTCCGGGCGTTTACGTTGAGGAAACGTCCTTTCGCAGCAAATCCATTGAAGGGGTTAGCACCACGACCACGGGCTTTGTGGGCCCGGCGCGCTACGGGCCGGTTTTTCAACCGGCCGATGTTCTGACGAGTCTGGCCGACTTCGAACGCGTCCATGCCGGTGGTGGACGTCTGAGGTTTCGCGACGAATCCGGCACGGAAACTGGCGAGACGGACAACTTCCTGTGGCACGCCGCCCGGGGCTTCTTCGCTGAAGGGGGACGAAGGTTGTATGTGGCGCGGATCTTCCGCCCGCTGCCGGATTCCACGGGCGCGGAACAAACCTATCCGCCTAACTTCGCCGATCCTAGCTACACGCCCTTCAATCACGATTCGACCGAGGCACCCCTGTGGGACGATGGCCACGGCCGGAGCCAGATCGGCTCGTTGCTGAACATCCGATCGCGATTCCCGGGCCAGGCGAGCAACCTGATTGTGCGCCTGCGCGTGCGGGCGGGGCAGAGTGTGCTCGGCGCCGAATTGGATGCCGCCCGCTCGACGCCGTCTGGTCCGGTGTATCGTCCCAAACTCGGTGCCTTGATGCATGGCGACGTGGTGTGGATCGAAGGTTCAGGCAGTCTTCCAGCCGGCGGCTATTTCCAGGTAGAACGCGATCGCGTGGCGGACGTGTGGCGTTTCTTCGACGTGCTCAATTCGCTGCCGACCGGACGCACGGTGGAGGAGTTGGGATTGGTCCTCAGTCCGAATCGAGGCGAAGGCGATTCCATTCGCGTGGTCACCGTCACCGTCAACGTGCTCTCCGATGATCGCGATCATGACCTGGGAAGCTGGGCGGACCTGCCCCTTGATCCCGGGCATCAACGCAGCGGTTCGTCCGATTCGCTGTTTGCCCGATTCGAAGTCGCTCCCTCCTCCATCGCCGAAGCCCGCTCATTGCCGTTGGTGATGGCCCCGCCGCCCGCCGGAACCAATGGCGTGCAGATCCTCGAGGCGCTGCAGACGCAGTGGTTGGCGGATCATCCGGGAGCCACGACCCAGGATTGGCTGGAGGGTTTGGAACTGGGCAATGACCTGGAACTGATTCTGCAAGGCGGCAACGACGGGCAACGTCCGGGAGCGGTCGAGTACGAAGGTAGGGCGGATGACACCGCCGACTTCAAGACGGGACTACGGCAGTTGGAAGACGTGGAAGACATCTCCATCGTCGCCGCGCCGGGCTGCACCGCGCAGTACGATTCCGAGAACGATCGCAACCAAGCCAACGCCACGCTCGGTCTACTGATCGGTCATGCCGAGCGCATGCGTTATCGGATCGCCGTGCTCGATTCGCCGCCGGCGCAAAGCTTGGCGGACGTCCGAAACATCCGGGCCAAACTCGATTCGAAGCACGCCGCTCTCTACTACCCCTGGGTCACCGTGCTGGATCCAGTGTCGCGCCGGGAACTCAATCTACCGCCCAGCGGCTTCGTCTCCGGCATCTACGCGCGTAACGACATTCAACGCGCGGTGTGGAAGGCGCCGGCCAACGAAGTGGTGACGCTGGCCATCGGATTCGAGCAGTTGCTGAACAAGGGTCAGCAGGAAGTCTTGAATCCTCTCGGGATTAACTGTTTTCGGTTCTTCGAAGGCCGCGGCTTCCGACTCTGGGGTGCGCGGACTATCAGTTCAGATCCGGAATGGAAGTACGTCAATCTGCGGCGGTACTTCGCCTACCTGGAACGTTCGATCGACAAGGGAACCCAATGGGCGGTCTTCGAGCCGAATGGGGATCAGTTGTGGGCGAACGTTCGGCGCACCATTGAGGATTTCCTGCTCAATGAATGGCAGCAGGGCGCGCTCTTGGGCGACAAGCCGGAGAAGGCGTTCTTCGTCAAATGCGACCGCTCCACGATGTCGCAAAACGACCTCGATAACGGCCGGTTGATCTGCCTGATCGGCATCGCTCCAGTGAAACCCGCCGAGTTCGTCATCTTCCGCATCGGGCAGTGGACCGCCGACCGGAAGGTCTGATCCGCGTTCCGCCCCTCTCAACCTTCAACACTCTAGATTATGGCTGTCCTACGCGAACGTCCCTACGTCCAGTTCAACTTCCTGGTCGATCTCGGCACCGGCAACACCGAGGGCCCCGAGGCTGGTTTCCAGGAGTGCAGCAACATCGGCATGGAAGTCACCGTGGCCGAGTATCGCAACGGCAACGAAAAGGAGAACAGCGTCCGTAAGATCACCGGACTCAACAAGTCCACCGACGTCACCCTCAAACGTGGCGTGATCGGTTCGCTGAATCTCTACCAGTGGCTGAACGAAATCCGAAATGGCAACCAGTCGGCAATGCGGACGGTCACCATTCATCTGCAAAACGAAGACCACACCGCCATCGTGCAGACTTGGAAACTGCTTCGGGCGCGCATCATCAAACACGTCAGCGGACCCATGAACGCCAAGGGCACGGACGTGGCCATGGAGGAACTCACCCTCAGTTACGAGCGGCTCGAGATGGAGTAGTCCCGTTCGAGGGACCCGACCTTCCAACCGCGGTCCGATCGATCTCAGTTCCGACGCGTCCATGCGACGAGCGCCCGCCATTCGGTTCGACACGGTTTCACCGCCGTCCGGGGAATCCCTGCCCCGGATGGATGTGCCGCTGTGGATTGGCCTGGTGTCTCCGGGCGGCCCGACGGCTCCGGTGCCTGTGGAAAGTGTGGAACAGTTCGAGCGGATCTTCGGCGGCGAAGTGCTGCTGGGCTGGAATCCGGTGCGGAAACGGAATGAGGTGTCCTGGTTGCCGCGGGCCGTGCGGCGCTTCTTTGCGCAGGGTGGTCAGCGCTGCTGGGTCTTGGGAATTCCCTACACCTACGGCGATCCGCTGACGCCCGAGCTGTGGGTCCACGAAGAACTGACGTCGGCCACCGTGGCGGATCTGCCGGCCCTGGCGGAAGCGGTGGTGACCCGTGGAGGACTTCTGCGGGGACTGCACGCCGCCTTCAGTCTCACCGAGCCGTCGCTCATTGCGCTGCCGGATCTGTCTCACGGGGTGGTTCGTCCGGTGGCGGCCCGGTCGAATCCGACGCCGAGCGCGGCCACGCCAAAGGAGGAGCACACGGTACGCGAAACGTTCCGTCCGTGTTCCTCCGATCGTCTTCCGGCTCCCCGACTCCGGGTGGAACGGTTGGAAGTTCCGGCGCCCGGGCTGCGTCTGCTGTGGACGCACCGGACCTCCGGAGCCAACGCCGTGGAAGTGCAGGAAGCGGGCGAACCTGACTTCCATCAGCCCGGCCTCCTCTTCCGGGGAGCGGGCCATCAAGCCACCGTCTGGGGTTCCTTCCCGGCGCTTCGTTACTTCCGGGCACGTTCGCTCGCGGGAGACCAGGCGAGCGCGTGGAGCGATCCTGTGGCTTTGATTCCGGAGATCCCGGAGGAACACAGTTTTGAAGTGGCGCCCGTGGATGCCGCCCGGAGAACGGAGATTCAAGGCGTCCAACGAGCGCTGCTCCGATTGTGCGCGGCCCGGGGTGATACCGTGGCAGTGTTGGCAGTGCCGGAAGCCGTGTCCGCCGGGGACGCACGGTCCTTTGCCGAAGACCTGGGTGATTCCAATGCTCTGTTCGTGCCCATCGGCCGACGAGGCATTCCACCTTTGAGTTCAAGCGAACAGAACGTTCTGTCCTTTGGGATGTTGGTTCATCCGTGGCTGGTGGAGCGGAACGCCGACGGAAGTCTGGTGTCGGTGCCGCCGGAAGCCGCGATGGTCAGCTTGATCGTGAAGCGGACTCTGGCGCGGGGCGTCTGGTACGCCCCGGGCAACGAACCGCTGACCGGGGTGATCGGACTGGAGCCCGGACTGAGCCGGGCGGATCAGAAGGTCCTAATCGCGTCCGGAATCAACGTGCTTTCGAACGAGCCCAAGGGCGTGGTCAGTCTGACCGCCAACACGCTGACGGCCGACGAGGCGTATCGGCCGCTGGTCGTGCGCCGGTTGCTGGCTCTCTTGCGTCGGCTCGCGCTGGAGCGGGGTCAGCGGTACGCCTTTGAACCGCTTGGCGAGACGCTGTTGCGCACCGTCCAGCACAGCTTTGAGGAACTACTGGGACGGCTATTCGCGCGCGGAGCGTTCGCTGGAAAAACGCCAGCAGCGGCGTATCGGGTCGAGACCGGTCCTACGGTGAACCCGCCGACCAACCTGGATCTCGGACGACTGGTCGTGGAACTCCGCGTGGCGCCCGCGTTGCCGCTGACCTTCATCACCCTTCGACTCGAGCAGGCTGGCGGGCAGGGCCTGATCACCGAGGTCAATTGATATGGCCAATCCCGCCCGCGAAACGACGGAGCATCCCTTCACGGCCTTTCGCTTTGCCGTGGAGATTGAGATTCCCGGAGTGACCGCGAACGCCTGTCACGGCGCCTTTGCCGAATGTGACGGCGTGGAGCTGACCCTCGACGTGAAGACGATTCGGGAAGGCGGCAACAATGCGGCGCCCATCCGTCTCACCGGTCCGATCAATCTGGGCACTGTCACCCTTAAGCGCGGCATGACGGCCAATTTCGATCTGTGGGATTGGCTGACGGCGTTGCAGGAGGAGGGCAACGGCAAGCTGCGAGCGACGACCAAGATTGTCGTGATGGCGTCCGACGGGACCGAGAACGCTCGCTTCGTGTTGAAGCGATGTTTGCCGGTGAAACTCAAGGCCCCGGCGCTCAATGCCAAGGACGGCATGGTGGCGGTGGAGGAATTGCAGATGGTTTACGAATCCTTGGAGTTGGTGAAACCCCGACGCTGATATGGCCGACGCCGCCCCCTTGGTGAAAGCCGAGCTCCGTGAGCTCGACGAGAACTTCGAGAACGAAAAGAACCCGGAGCGTACCGCCATCGTGCAGTTCAATCCCGAGTCGTTGAAGGTGAGCTTCGCCAATCAGGTGAAGACACCCGAAGGCTCCGGAGATCAGCGGGGTACTCCGGCGCGGCAATTCGTTGGCGCGGGGACCACGAAGCTGGCTCTGCTCGTGTGGTTCGACGTGATGGCGCTGCCCGACGGCGAGAACACCGAGAACGACGTGCGCAATCTTACTCGCAAGGTGTCCTACTTCATTACACCGCAGGAAACCACGGATCGTCCGCCGAAGTTCGTGCCGCCGGCGGTGCGGTTCATTTGGGGTTCCTTCCAGTTCGACGGCATCATGGAGTCGCTGGAGGAATCGCTGGAATACTTCTCCGCCGACGGTCGGCCGCTGCGGGCCAGCATGTCCTTCACGCTCACGCAGCAGAAGATCAAGGCCTTCACCGTGCCAGCCAGTGAGCGCGGCAAACGTCCGCCTCCGGCCACAGCGGCTGCCGGGAGTGCGGGGGCGGATCCCTCAGCGGCTGCCGGAACCAAGCCGCTGACCGCTGCGCCCGCCGGCGCTTCGCTTCAAGGCTTGGCCGAAGGCGCGGGATTGGGTGCGGATTGGAAGCAGATTGCTTCCGCCAATGGCATCGAGAATCCCCGGCTGCTCCAACCCGGTCAGCTCATCGACCTTAACGTGTCCACCCGCTGACCTATGCCTGTGATCATCGATCAGTTTGAAGTGATTCCCGCGGGAGAACGGCCTTCGGCCACTCCGGCTGCCTCGACTGCGAGCGCGGAGTCCTCCGTCAGCGAAGTCGAACTGGCGGCAACCTTAGCGGCGGTTCTGCGCGACGCCGCCGAACGTGCCGAACGGGTTCGCGCCAGCTAGGGCACCTGACCTCCTCCATGTCCGCCCGGGAACAACTGCTCCAAGCCTCGCGGCCCTCGTTCGAAGTCGAGGGAACCGCGAATGCGCCACTGGCGGACGGGCTGTTGGGTCTGTTGATCGTTGAGACCACGGAGGGCTTGTACCGCTGCGAAGCCACCTTCGGGAATTGGGGTCCTCGCAATGGACAAACCGGCTTTCTCTATTTCGACCGGCGGGATCTGGATTTCGGATTCAAGTTCAAGGTGAAGCTCCAGGATACGGTGCTGTTCCAGGGACGAATCACCGGGCTCGAAGCTCGTTTCGGCGAAGGCTCCGCGCCGGAACTGACCGTGCTGGCGGAAGACGCGCTTCAGGATTTCCGAATGACCCGACGCACCCGAACGTTGGAGGAGCTGACCGACGCCGACCTGGTCCGACGGTTGGCCTCGGATCACGGGCTTCAGGCGCAGGTTCAACTCGACGGGCCCACGCATCCTGTCCTGGCCCAGGTGAATCAGAGCGATCTCGCGTGGCTGCGAGATCGGGTTCGGGCGGTGGGCGGCGAGCTGTGGGTGGAGGATCGGACACTGCACGCACGACGACGAGATTCGCGGAATGGCACACCGATCGCCTTGACCTATGGCCGGCAACTGCGCGAGTTCCGAGTGTTGGCCGATCTGGCCGGTCAACGGACCTCGGTCATCGCCAGTGGGTGGGAAGTGTCGTCGAAATCAGCGGTGCGCGAGGAGGCGCAGGCGAGTGTTTTGGGCAGCGAAGTTTCGGGCGGTGAATCGGGGCCGGCGCTGCTGGAAGCGAAGTTTGGCGCCCGGAAGGAATCCCTGGTTCATGGAACTCCCGCCCAATCCCAGGAAGCCCGGGCGCTGGCGGAAAGTTACTTCAAGACCCTAGCCCGTCGCTTCCTCACTGGACGCGGCGTGGCGGAGCCGACCCCCGGACTGCGCGTGGGCGCATCGGTGGATCTTACCGGGCTGGGTCCGTTGTTCAGCGGACGGTACTTCGTCGCGGAAGTGCGTCACTGCTTTGATGGCAAGCTCGGCCTGCGCACCGAGGTTCACGTTGAACGACCCTGGTTGGGTCGGCCGTAACTGTTCATGTCCGACGTCTCACCAGTGCGGAGTTTCACGGAGGCCCGGGTTCCGACGGGGCTGGGCGGACGCTGGTATGGCGTGCACACCGCGCTGGTGATCGATCTGCGCGATCCCGACGGATTGGGTCGGGTCAAGGTGACCCTGCCGTGGAGTCCCGATCCCGACGGTTCCCGCTACGAAGCGTGGGCCCGACTCGCCACGCTGCAGGGCGGCAACAACCGGGGCAGTTGGTTTGTGCCGGACGTCGATGACGAGGTGCTGGTGGCGTTCGAGAACGGAGATCCGCGGCGGCCGTATGTGCTGGGCGGATTGTGGAATGGTTCGGATGCCCCGCCCGAGTCCATGGATGGCGCGGGCAACAACTACAAGAAAGTGCTCCGCTCCCGAAACGGAGTGAAGATCACGATGGACGATCAGGACGGCCAGGAGCAGTTCATTGTCGAGACGCCGGGCGGACAGAAGATCACGTTGAAGGATGGTCCGGGGTCCGTGGAGATCCAGGATAGCAACGGGAACTCGATGAAGTTCGAAGCCGCGGGCATCACGGTGAATGCCTCCGCCAAGGTGAACATCTCGTGCAGTCTGGCGGAAGTGTCGGCGAGCCTGCTGACGGTCAACGCCGGCATGTCCCGCTTCAGCGGTGTGGTGCAGTGCGACACGCTGATCAGCAACACGGTCATCAGCGCCACCTACACCCCGGGCGCGGGCAACATTTGGTAAGCGATCATGAACCGGCACGTCATTCGCTGGACGGCACCGTCCCCGTTGTGGTCGGAGTTGCTGAATCAGACCGCGGCAACGGGCGGCTTTGGCGAGCCCACGATTCTACGGTTTGCGACCGATTCGTTCATGCAGGACTTCCTGGATCAACTGGCGACGGATCCGCGTCGGCTGGGCGAGTTTCGGGCGGTGCGGGAAACCTGGAAGGGAGCGCAACCGGCTCCGGTTGTTGAACGTCCTTCCGCGGCGTTTCGATTGCCGCTGCAACGTCAGGGCAATGCCCGGCGGCGTTCGCTCGGAAGCGGAGCCCGACCGGCCGAGATCGGTGAGGCGACCTCGCAGCCGGTGCTCAAACTCTACCAACCCGCTCATCAGCGGCACTATCTGCTGAGCGCGTGTCTGGTGTGTCAGACCCCGGGTTTGCCCGACCGCCGAGTGGAGAGCGGCCGCTCGGAGAAGGTGAGTTTCGTGGTGCGGCGACTGTTTCCCTCGGCGGACGGACTCTTGTGGGACGAGTACGCGTGGATCTCCGATTCGAAGCGGCCCCATTGGGAGCGGGTTCCCCGGACACCGGATGGACTGCCGGGTCGGGGCGTATTGGCGAACGAGGAGCGTCTGCCGTTGTTCCCCGCGGGATGCGTGGAAGACGATCAGCGCCCGCGCCGAATCTTCAGCGGTGTCATTCCCGTGGGCCGACGAGAGGCGTATCTGGCCGCGCAACGATTCACGACAGCACCCACCGGCGATCTTCCGGACCGAACCACGGTCAAGACCGCCCGGAAGATTCTGCTGCGTCAGACCGTGATCGAACCGTGGAAGGCGTTGCGGGCGCAAATGGAGCAGGTTCGCATCGCTTCGGATCCGGCCAACAAGGTCTCTGACCCGGCCCCTTCCGGTAACCTCAGTTACAAGGACGCCCGGGAACAGGCGCAAGTGGTGTCGTGGTTGCTGTTGCTGGATCTCGCGGAATTCCTCCAGCAACACGTGAAGTTGCTTTGGCCGGCCGTGGTCAGCGGAGCTCGGCCTGCCGCGGGTCCGCTGCGAGAGGCGTACGATGTCCTGCAAAACACCACGCTGAATGCGACCCTTAGGACCCAACTTCTCGCGGGCATCGCTCCGGCGCCGCAGGTTCCGCTTAATCTGCGCGAGGCGTTGGCACTATACGGCAGCGGCTCGGGCCTCAACACGGCGTTGAAGAATCAGCTTGAGACGGTGGATCAGCCGTACGACCGGGCGGATCCCAACAAACGCGCGCTCTGGCCCAACTTCCTATTTCCCCTGGCCGATCCCACGGGATTGGCGCCGTATCCTAGCGTCACTCCGCTGCCCGCCCTGAGTGAGGCCGAGCAGACTGACGCGTCGTCGGAGTCGGCCGATGAGCTCGATGAGTTGGCGGCAGTTTTGACGCGCGCGTTGCCGGAAATTCCGGACAGTCCCCAGCCCGAGATTCCCCTGGCCGCGCAGTCTCCGGAGGATCCGGCCGATTCTCTGACTGGCTACTTCCGACTCCGCTGCGTGTACGAACGCCCGAGCTGCGGACCGTTGCATGAGGACGTGGTGAGCGATCCCACGCCACCGTTTGAAATGGCGGGATTCTTCGATCCCGATGCGCCGGCCCGACCCATTCGCATTGGCTTACCCATCGACACCACGCCGGCGGGACTGCGGAAGTTCAACAAAAACACCGCCTTCGTGCTCTCCGACACCCTGTGCGGTCAGGTGAACCGGATGAAGAAGATTACCTTCGGCGACCTAGTCCGTTCCGTACTGCCGTGGCCGCTGCACAAGGATCTCTCCGTCGGCGACATGACCCCGTGCGCCAAATCCGGGGGCGCCTCCTTCGGCACCATCTGCTCCCTGTCGATCCCGATCATCACGATCTGCGCGCTGATCCTGCTGATCATCATCGTGACCCTGCTCGACTTCATTTTCCGCTGGCTGCCGTTCTTCATGATCTGTTTCCCAGTTCCCGGACTGAAGGGAAAGAAACCGCTGGTTCCTTCCACTCCATGAAACTCACTGCCGCTGAACTTCAGTTGGGGGCGGGCCTGAGCTTTCCCCCGCGGGTGGGATCCGACGGCCGCCTGGTGTGGTCGGGCGGCGAGGAGAACATCCGGGAATCCATCCGGATCATCCTGCTCACGAATCGGCTCGAGCGTCTTCGCCGACCGGAATTTGGCGGCAATCTGAAACCTTTTCTGTTCGAGCCGAACACCCTGGCTACGCACACCCGCTTAAAGGATCGGATTGAGAAGGCCCTGGCCCGCTGGGAACCGCGCATCCGGGTGGAATCGGTCCGCGTGGACTCAGCAGCGGATGATCGGGAAGCGGCGGTGGTCACCGTCACTTACCGCCTGGTGGCCACGCAGGCCACGGAACGACTGACCTTGTCGGTAACTCTCGCCGCTTAGTTTTATGCCCCTCCAAGTACCCGTATTGGACGATCGGACGCAGGCGCAGCTGGTGGAGGAAACTCTGGCGCGCGTACCAGTCCACACCCCGGAGTGGACCAACTTCAACGCGGGCGATCCCGGGGTCACCCTAGTCGAGTTGTTCGCGTTCCTGACGGAGAATCTGCTCTACCGCGCCAATCAGATTCCCGAGCGGAACAGAAAGAAGTTTCTGTCGCTGCTCGGTCTGCCCCTGGCGCCGGGCAGTTCGGCCCAGGGACTGGTTTCCTTCGCCAATGAACGAGGCGAATTGCGCGCGGCGACCTTCGCTACCGGCTTCGAAGTAAGGGCGGGCGAGGTGCCGTTCCGAACAGAGTCGGGTCTGGAAGTGCTGCCGATCGAACTGGCGGTCTTTGCCAAGCGACGCCTCGCCGCGGATGCCTCGACGGAGCAGTACTACCGGGAACTGTACCGGTCGTTCCAACAGCAGGAGGCCCCAGCCCACGTTCAACTGTACGAGACCACACCTTTCAGCGGATTCGGAGATTCCGGGGTGAAGGTGGATGAAGACACCGTGGACGGGTCGCTCTGGATCGCGCTGCTCCAGCGTCCGGTGGACAAGCCCTTCGCCGCTCGTCGACCGGCCACGTTGGAAGCCCTCGCCGGACGGATGCTGACGCTCGGATTGGTTCCGCTCGTGGAATCGACGGGGCTGGGCCGGCATCTGCTCCTGGGCGGTCGCGAAGAACGGTTGCGTGAGAAGGTTCGAGTGGAGCTGGTGCGCGATCCGGTGGCGCCGTCGCGGGAGCCGCGGTTTCAGCGTTTGGCCGAGTTTGAAATGCCGGAGACACCCGCCACGGTAGAAATCCGGTTACCGGAGCGCGCTGCCCTGGACTTTCGGAATGAACTGGAACCCTTGGAAGCCGGCGCCGGCGAACGACCTCCCGGTTTGGAAGACACCGACTCGGGCGAGCGGCTGATCACTTGGCTGCGGGTCACTTGGCCCACGGGAAGTTCAGCTCGCGTCGGCTGGCTCGGGGGCAATTGTGCCGCGGTCCGTCAGCGCACCCGAGTTCAGGGCGAAGTGCTCACTCCCGGCACGGGCGCTCCGGATCAATTCGTCACGTTGGCCAACCGGCCCGTTCTCCCGGGGACGGTGCGGGTGTGGGTTCAGGGCTTCGCCTCGGCGTGGGAGGAGATCGAGGACTTGTTCGCCGCCGGACCAGAAGTGGCGACGACGGATCCGCGCCAGCCGCCCGGAGTGGCCAGTCCCGCCGTCGGCCCGACAAATGTGTTTCAGCTCGATGCCGAGGCCGGGACCCTGCGGTTCGGCGACGGATTTCGCGGACGCCGGCCCCCTGCAGGAGCGGAGGTGCGAGTCGACTACGATTTCGGCGTCGGCAGCGCGGGCAATGTGGAGCGGGGCGCGATCAAGTCGGGCGTGGGCCTTCCACCCGGATTCAAGGTCGCCAACCCGGTGCGAACCTGGGGCGGCGGCGACGCGGAGTCGGTGGCGGCGGGAGAGCAGCGCATTCCCCGGTTTCTGCAACATCGGGATCGGCTGGTGACCGCCGAGGACTTTGAAAGCATCGCGTGGCAAACGCCGGGAATTGAACTGGGTCGGTTGGATGTCCTGCCCGCCTATCATCCCCGGCTCTCGCCTAACGAACCCGGCGACGCTCCTGGCGTGGTGACCCTGCTGGTCGTGCCGCGGCGCGATCCCGTGCATCCCGAAGCGCCGGCACCGGACTCTTCCTTCCTGAATGCGCTGTGCGAGTACCTCGAGCCCCGTCGGCTGGTGACCACTGAGTTGTTTCTGCGCGGACCCACCTACGTTGATCTCTGGCTTGCGATTGGTTTCAACGCTGTCGCCGGCCGTTCCTTCGCCGAAGTGCGGGATGAAGTCGAGGTGGCGGTGCGACAGTTTCTCTCGCCCTTGCCGCTGAATCCTGGGCCGCCCGCGGACGCTCCGGTGCTGGAGCGGGAGACGCCGGAGGATCTCGTGCGGCGGCGGGGCTGGCCATTGCGGAAGTCGATCACGACGGGGGAACTCATGGTGATCGTCAGCCGGGTGTCAGGCGTCGCCTCGGTCAATCGCGTGGGACTGGCCGTTGGGGAAGAAGCCGAATCGGCCACCGTCGAGCTCTCCGGACTCGAATTGCCGCGCATCGCTCGACTTTCGGTGACCGAGGGCGAACCCATCAGTCTCGCCGACTTGCGTGGACGGACCGCCGTGTCGGCAACGGGGTCGGATCCGAATGCCCCGCGACCGATCGCGGTTCCCGTGATTCCCCGCGAGTGCTGAGGTGGGATCGTCAGTGGGAGACTCTGTTTCATGGATGCCAACGGCACACGTTTTGAGCTGATCCTGGGTCGAGCCGACTGGGCCCGGTGCTCGGAGATGGCGCCGGGGTCAGGGGTGGCGACCCGATTGGCGGACTTGTGGGACGCCCGTCCGCCGCGCGACGCGGTGGGGTTGGGCTGGGATGCGGAACGTCAGGAACTCACCCTGCGCCCGGAACTCACCCTGTTTGTCGGCGCGCCGGGTGATCGTCGGGTGACCGAATCCGACCGGCGCTCGGTTGTGGCCGATGCGCACGGCAATCTCTACTGGATTGGCTCGGATCAACGGTCGGTCCTGACGCGCGGTGTGGAGGACGTTCGAGAACGGCAATTCTGGCCGCGACCCTCACCGGTGGCGCCAGCGACGGGGGACTTCCGGGCTGTCAGCGAACCGGCCCCGGAAGACGGTCCAGAGTTCCGAGCGCTGTTCGTCTCAGAGGATGGATTCCTCGTGGTAGGAACGGAGTCGCCTGGCGGCCTGTTGTGGTTTGATCTCGTGGGTGGGGGTTCGCCGCGAGCCCGTCATTTCCCGACGGACTTGGGCCTAGTACCTGCGGGATTTGCTCGGCGGGTGGGCGGAGGTTTCTGGATGTTGGATCGGCGGCACCGGCGACTTTGGGAGTTCGACCGGCAATTCCGTCTGATCACCCGCAATGACCCACCGGTGGATGTGCGTGGGCTGTTTCAGGGAGGCGGAATGAGTCCGGAGCGCGTCGATCGTGAACCTACGCCCGCCGATGCCATTTCAATTCCTTCGAACGATCCGATCAGCGTGCACGCCTTGCACGATGGCAGCCTGCTGATCGTGGATCGGCATCCGCTGATTCGAATCCCCAAGCTCCGACGTTATCATCAGTCCCGTTGGTCCAAGATCCTCGGGCTCGAAGCCCTCGCTCAGGCGTTTCCGAGAGGCTTCTCCTTCCGCGTTCATGAGGTGGCGGTGGTCCCGGGATCCGCGACCACCCTGGATCGAATGGTTCTGATTCCGGAGTCGGGCAATCAGGCGTTCCTGGTCTTCCTTGAGCCCGGAGAACCGCGTTGGACAGCTCGGGTTCAAACTGACTTCCTCCCGCTTCGGCTCTACACGGGTCGTGCTCTCGCGGTGGTGCCCGGCGACATTTGGTACGACTCCGCGGGACAGTGGGTGCCGCTGCGGCGTCAGGATCGTCCGCGGTATGTTCGCGAGGGCTGGGTGCAGCTGCCTGTCTCGGACGCTCGGCTGCCCCAGGCGGTGTGGCATCGCGTCATGCTTGATGGCAGTTGGTCGGCGGAGGCTCAGGTGCTGGTTGAGGCCCGCGCCGCCGATCGTGAGTCCGACCTCAACGACGCGGACTGGCAACCACAACCCCAGCCCTATCGGCGGGGAACCGGCAGCGAACTGCCCTGGCTTTCTCCCGAGGCGTCCGGTGGTCGGGCGACGTGGGAATTGTTGCTCCAGAACGTGCGGGGCCGGTTCGTGGAACTGCGGTTGAAGTTGTCAGGCAACGGCCGGGTCACGCCCCGGTTGCGGGCGGTCCGTCTTTACGGTCCACGGTTCTCTTACGTGAAGAACTACCTCCCGGAGATTTACCGGGACGAGGATCTCTATCGTGCGGCCGGTGGGTCGGCCGACTTCTTCGATCGGTTCGTCGCCAACTTCGAAGGTCAGTTCACTGCCTGGGAGGATCGCATCGCCAGTCTCCAGGTGTTTTTCGATCCACGACTCGCGCCTGCGGAGACGCTGGGTTGGCTGGCGGGTTGGCTGGGAGCCGTGCTCGATCCGGCGTGGGATGTCGCTCGACAACGATTGTTTCTGCGGAATGCCCTGGAGTTGTACCGCTGGCGGGGAACGGCGCGCGGACTCGAACTCGCCCTGCGCCTAGCACTCGATCCCTGCTTGACCGAGCAACAATTGCGCAATCCCGACTTGAAGGCCGCGAACCGGTCATTCCGTCTCGTGGAACACTTCACGCGCCGACGGGCGTTGGCTCCGGTTCGGACCAACGTGCCGAGCGCGCCCGGTTGTCCGCCACTGGTCACGTCGCGGTGGACGCCAGATCTCGGCGCTGCGGACCTGCATCAGCGTTACCAGCGGGCCCAACCCGCGGGCAGTTCGCCGATGAACTTTCCCGTCCGGCGGCCGGCGACGGATTCGGCGGCGTGGGAACAGTTCTGCCGCGAACAGCTGGGCTTTGTGCCGCTGGCGGGCTGGACGGACCGCGAACAATGGCAACGCTTCCTCGAAGAGCGGTATCAATCACTGGAGTTGTTGAACGAGAGTCACGGCTCCCTGTGGGCGGAGTTCGGGGAAATTCTACTTCCGGAACGACTGCCCGATGGCGGCGCGCTTCGGGAGGATTGGGAAGCCTTCAACGCTGAGCAGCGAGGTCCCGACGAAACGCAGCAGGCCCTGTTGTGGCTGGAATTTCTGCATCGGCGTTATCGAACGGTGGCGCGACTGGCGACGGCGTATCCGAATGCCACTTCGTTTGAATCCGTGGTCCTGCCGGCCGCCTTGCCGGTGACCGCGTTGGCGTTGCGGGATTGGTACGAGTTTGAAGGTACGGTGCTGGCACTGCAGCAGACCGCCCATCGGTTCACGGTGCTGATTCCGGCCAAGGCGGGCGGCGGCCTGAACGTGGCCGAGTCGCAGCGCCAACGACTGGCGCTCGCCGACCGGGTCATCCGCCTGGAGAAACCGGCGCACACAGTCTACGACGTGCAGTTTTTCTGGGCCTACTTCCGGGTGGGTCAGGCCCGACTCGGCGAGGACTCCCTGCTCGGACGCAGCAGTCGTTTGCCGGAACTCCTCGGCCCATTCGTCCTGGGAGAGAGCGCCCTTGCCCAGGGGTATTTGACGGAACCCGGGCTGCCCGCGGATCGAATCCGTCTGACGAATCCCGCACCCCCGCCAATCTCGTAAGTCCAGCGAAGCGATCGGCGCTCTCCGTTATCCCACCCGACCGAGCCACCTCCCTTTCTTTCCTCAACCTCATCCTGATTCTGCCATGAGCCAGTTCTGCACCTGTTCCACCTCGGGAACCGCCTGTCCGCCTGTTCCGACCAAGCACGTCAATTTCGTCGAAGGAATGGTGCTCGGCGTGGACGACTTCACGCAGGAGTTTGCCTACCACCAGGACCGTGACCGCAGCCTGGCTCGGGATCTGATCGGCTACGGAACCGTCAGCGGTTTGCGACTGTTCCAGCGCGGCACGACGGCCAACGTGGAACTTGGAGTAACCCCGGGCGAAGCGCTGACGCCTTGCGGGGACCTGGTTCGCGTGTGCAGCGATCAGTGTGCGTCCCTCAACGATTGGCTGACCCGGGCGGCGGAGGCGGGGCGTCCCGTGGAGGAACAACTCGCCACCCATGTGGAACTGCTTGGGTCGCCGCCGGAACGCTGGGTTCGACTCCAAGTGGTCCTGCGCTACCACGACTGTGAGACGGATCCGGTGGGAATTCTGGGCGAACCCTGCCGTTCCGATGCTGAGTCGGTCGCGGCGTCGCGACGGAAGGACAGCTTTCGACTGGAACTGCGATTCCAACCGTCGCGTCAGCGGGAGGAGTTGGCGATTCGGGATGTCGTGCAGTGGCTGCGGGGAATTCCGGTGATCACCGAAACGCCGTCGGATCCGGGTTCAACCGTGGCTGAGGTACTGGCGGCCTTGCGGGCTTCGGCGACTGAATGGACTTCTCCGCCGGCGCCCGCGTCCCCGCCTTCGGACTTTCTCTTGGGCAGTCCTCCGGCATTTCTCGCGATTCCCCGGACGCAGGCCGGAGAGTATTGGCGGGAGGTTTTCCGCGTCTGGGTGACGGAACTCCGACCCCTGTGGCAACTCCGGTGCGGCGGGTGCGGGGAAACCTGTTCCTGCAACACCCCGACCCCCACGGCAGATCCCGGAGGCGCGCCGGAACCCTGGCTGTGGTTGGGCGAAGTCCGGATTCCGCTGAACAATTCCAATCAGGTTCGGGACGCCGCCTTGATCGAAATTGACGATCGGCAGCGACCCTATGTGCTGCATCTGCGCCTGATTCAGGAATGGATGCTGGGTCGGTTGAGCGATGAGGTTTCGGCGGTCAACCAGCACTCCGCTCTCGGTGGTCTCAGCCTGGGCGATGATCATCCCCAATATCTGAACAATGGCCGTGGCGATGCCCGCTACTCGCCGTTAAGTCACACCCACGACTTAGACGCCCTGAATGATGTGAGTACGATGGGGGCTACAGACAATCAGGTGCTCACCCGCATGGCCGGGCAATGGGTGGCGCGAACACCGGCAGCCGGAGTGACGGATCATGGTGGTCTGACGGGATTGGGCGATGACGACCACCCGCAGTACCTGACGAATGGTCGCGGCGATGCCCGCTATTCGCCGTTGGGTCACACGCACGATCTGGACGCGCTGGCGGACGTGAGTACGGCGGGAGCGTCCGAAAACCAGGTGCTCACCCGAGTGGGTGGGCAATGGGTGGCGCAGACACCGGCGACCGGAGTAACGGCTCACGGGGCTTTGACCGGACTGAGCGTGGGTGATGACCACCCGCAGTATTTGACGAGCGGTCGGGGCGACACTCGTTACTCACCGTTGGGCCATTCCCACGCTTTGAGTTCGCTCGCCGATGTCAGTGTGTCGGGAGCGAGCTCTGGGCAAGTGCTGACCTTTGATGGCAGTCGTTGGACGGCTCAGGCTGCGGGTGGCGGCCAGGTCACCGGGAATTTTGTGGACCGTCGTTCGGATTCCCGGTTGGGCATCGCCGCCGCCGGCATTGTGCGACTGGGCCGTGCGCGTTCGCCGGGATATGGCGGACTGCGGGTGGTTCGCATCGAGCCCAACGATCCCGGAGTGGTTGTCCTCACGTTTGCCGGCTACGTCACGCCGGCCGGCCGTCACCAATACATCGTCAAGGCCCTGGCGGTGGGCACCGGTAAGTTGTTTCCGACGGTTTGTTTCGGTCGGTTCTTGGACGGTAATGAGGGGTTCACTCTTGAAGTCGGTTTGGGTGATTCGCCGATGGACCCGGAGCGGCTTGCTCGCTTGGAATTCATGATCGAGGTCAGCGAGTTCGGGACGGACCTTCCCGGCTTTGACGAAGCAGTCCGGGAGGGTCGGGAGCCGGTTCGTCCGGATGTGCCGGTGCCCGTGGATCCTCTACGGGGTCGTGTCACTCCCACTCCCACTCCCACGCCTACGCCATCGCCCGCTCCGACTCCGACTCCGACTCCGACTCCGACTCCGACGCCCACTCGTCCGATCCGCACTCCGCGGACCCCGCGGAATCCGCAATGAACCCGGGAATCGGTAACTCGGTTTCCCAACTCCCACGTCCATGCCCAATCCCACCACGCTTGAAACACGGGTGCTCGGTGACGCCCGCGTGCGTTCGCCGCATTACTTCAACGGCCGGCTGCTGTCCCGGGAGGATCTCGACGCTGAGCACTCCGCTGGACGCGCTCGGGATCAACGCCTGGGTCGCGCCTTGGGTTCCGGAATCGCCCACGGTTTGCTTGTCACGGAACAGTCGCGGAATCAGCCGGTGATTGTCTCCGTCTCGGCGGGACTGGCGGTAACGGATTGCGGTGAGGTCCTGGAATTGACCGAGGCGCTGACGTTGCGCTTGGAGAAGCCGCCGACGCCAGCTCGCCCGACGACCCGAGCCGACTTCGATGACTGCCGCACCCCATCGGGAGCAGCGCCGGATCAGGCCGGGGCCTACGTACTCACCTTGTCGGCAGAAACAGTGACGGAAGGCCGGGCACCTGTGGCGGGATTGGGGAATCGGGTGTCGCCCTGCAATGCAGGTCAGCGTGCGGAGGGACTGAAGTTTCGGTTGGTTCCGCTCTCGGCCAGTTCGGTGACGGCCGGTTTGCGCGCGCGCAATCAACTGGCCTGGCAATGCCTGGGCCTGCTGGACACTTCCGTGATTAGCCACCAGCAGCAGCCGTTTGTCCTGCCGGTCCCAACTTACGGATTTCCCGTTCTGGCGGGCGGTCAACTCACACCGGGCGAAGTGCCGCTAGCCGTGGTGTACTGGAGCGCTCCCGGGGTATTTGAGTTTCTGGATATGTGGTCGGTGCGCCGGCGGATCGCGCGGCCGGATTCCGTCGAAGACTGGTCGCTCTTTGGCGGAGACCGCCGGCTCGCGGTGGCGGAGGCGTCGTTCTGGCAATTTCAGGATCAGATCGAAGGACTGATTCCCGCTGCGAACCTGGCGACGGCGCCTGCGGGAACTTGGTTCGATGTCTTGCCCGCGGGAGGATTTCTCCCAGTCGGGACGCAGCGATTCGATCCGGCCGTGTTTTTCGAGGAGTTTCAGGTGCGCGAAGTGGAGAGCGATCCTGGCTTGTTGCGGTTGCTCCTGACGGCTTCGTGGCATCTGGATCCACTCCGAGTTCCCACTTCGGGTACTGCTCAGGCGGATCGACCGGCGGTGGAGGTTCACCAATTTCCGGGAATCACCGACTTCGTGTTTTTCCTTCGCACCCAGGCGTCTCCAGTGGTGGTGCCGGAACAGGAGACGGAACAGGAAGCCGTTGTGGTCACCCCTGAACCCGTTGCCGAAGAGGGGCGCATCCGGGCTCTGCTGGCGTTCGATCCCCTGCCGGTTCCGAAGGCGGGCCAAAAGCTTCCGGTGGTCTCGGTGAAGGCCTACGACAAGAGCGGAGTATTGGTGGCCACGGCGCGCTTGAAGAATTCGCGGGCCGATTCGGATTGGGCGGAGCCGAAGCGCACTCGGAAGATCAAGGCTAACGCAACGGCTGTGCTGACCTACGAGTTCGAGCCAGTGCCCACCGGCGACTACACAGTGACCGCCACTTGCGATGGCTACGTGGCGGACCACGATCTCGCTCACGTCACCCGAAACGGAATCGTCGTGGTGGAACTTTTGCTGAAGAAGCGCACGTCGAAGGGACCCGTTCGCCGGCCGGACCAGGGTGCCAAGTTCGAGGGAACTCTCGACGACCGCTTCGGCAACAAGTTCAAGAAGGTGTGGCCGGTGCCCGATTGGTGGCCGGAAGAAGACGTGACGAAGATTCGTGATCGCTGGGGACCGCGCCCGGGTTGCGATCCGCTCGGTCCGGAAAGGGACGTGATGAAGGAGGTGCTGACCGAGGTGTTGGTGGATCAGGATCTGCCAGTGACCCCGGGGGACTTCGAGATCTTCATCGACCCCGGTTACCGGGCGGGCGCGACGTCGGAGGGACCGTATGCCATGGCCGTCTTCGCCAATGGTGGCGGCATTCCGCTCGTGCTGGTTCCAGCCGAGTCAGCGCTGCCCAATTCCGTGTCGGTGTCCCGCTCCGGCGCGCCCGAGTTCGCGGAACTGGGGGTCGAGGGTAAGGCCGCACTTCCCAGTGAACTGGATGTGGTCGCTTCGCTGTGGACCGGCAAGGCAGCGACTACGCTCGGTATCAGTTCCAACAGCGCCCGCAGTTTGTTGCACGAGACGGCGGCGGCCGTGGAAACGTCGTTGAACCAACACACCTATTTGCCCGGAGTGACGGCGGAATTCGGACAAGCCCTGGCGACGGCCGGGCTCAGCACGGCGGCGCTGGCGAATCAAACAGTGGATCAACTGCAGGTTGTCGCCCGCCAAGCCAACGTGAATCTCTCCAATGACGCGCTCGGTCGGATTATTGACTATGCCCAAAAGGCCGCGCCTGCGGGCAGTTGGTCCGTGGGTTCGGCGGATCTGGGACTGAGCACCGATCAGATGTCCCAACTGGGCGCCCAGGGAATCCAGTCGTTGGGCCAACTGCAGGCCGCCTTGGCGACTTCGGGTTCGCCGGTGGCGACTCAACTGGGACTGGATGCTGCGGCCGTCACGGAACTGGCGAACCGCGTTGACGCCGAACTCACCGAACGCGCTGTGTCGTATGGCCGGGAATCTTCACTGAGTTCCCTGACCGGACTGGCCAGTGGTGAGGCCGAAGCGTTGGTGGAGTCGGGCGTGGGATCGATGGCAGATCTGGCCGGTGCGAACGCCCGGGACGTGGCGGCGGCTTTGGGAGTTTCCGAGGAACGCGCCACCAACCTGATTCGCGAAGCCACGGTGCGGGAAGTCTCGGACAAGACTGGGCTCAGTCGGGATCAAGCAACCCAGTTGATGACCGAAGCGGAGGTCTCGCGAATCACGGAGCTCCAAGCGGAGAAACTGGAATCGGCACGATCCACCTTTGGTGGGGCCGATTTAAGCGAGGCACGGGTGGGAGTACTCTTGAACCTCGGCTCCCGGAGGGGTCGCTCCTGAACTCCAGATGATTCGGTCTCCCTCCGCGGCGTTGCGAATTCGTGAGCTTCGCGCGCGACTTCCCATTCGAGAGGCGGTGGGAGCGCGCTTCGCCTTGGAGCATCAAATTGCCGGGAGCGTGGCTCCCGAGGCGATTCTGCCAGTGGGTGCGTGGTTGGTGGTCCGATCGCTGCGGGATCCGCAGCCACGTGCGCTGAGTTGTCGGCATGATCGAGTGATGGCGCCGGCCGCCTGGCAAAGCGCGTTTCGCGGGCGCCTGGAACAGATGCTGGCGGCGGCGGGGCGTCCGATTAACGGAGTCATCACTGGCGACACCGAGGCCGTGCTGTTCCGGCATTTGGGGGAACTGCTCGCCTGTCTGGCCCAATCGTGGCGGGCGGGACGGGTGGGGCAGGAATGGTGGTGGCGAAGTCTGTTGGGCGAACTTCGTCCGGAATCCTGGGTGGACGCCTGGACCTTTCACGCCGAGGCCATTCCCTCCGCTCTTTCGCAACTCGCCGCCCACGCTGCCTTGGAATCCACGCTCGCCCCGCTTCCGTCCCGGGAGACGTCGGCGCTGATCGCGGCCCTGGTGCAGCGCTTCCAATTGGACCCCTGCCTCCTTCCGGACTCACCGATGAATGCCTGGCTCCATCCCGCACTTGGCTCCGTTCCCCAGGTTGATTCTCCGGCGCAAGAATCCGCCTCGACGGCGGCGACGTTCCCGTCTCCTCCAGCTGTTGGCACGGAGGAAATACCTCAAGAGCCCTTCGCTTCCGGCAGGGAATCCACGCCAGTTTCGAGTGAACTGACCGCACTGTTGCCCGAGGTCACGGGTTCTGGGTGGTCGCGCTCCGCACTCGCAGTGGTGGCGATTGGATTGATCCTGGAGCGGGCGCCGCAGCGGGTTCGCGCCGCGGAGTTTGGGGCGCAGATGGCTCAGTGGATGGAGGCGATTCGCCCTGTTGAGCCGATTACGGAGCCACCGCGAAGACCACAGAACTCTCCGAAGGCTAAGTCGCGGTTTCCTTCTGAGACTCCTGCGTCCGGTTCTGAGTTCGCCGCGCAATTTGAGACCGTCCAACAGGAAGTCGTGCGCCCACCCGCGGAAGATTTCGCGAAGTCTGAGTCGCCGGCGCTTGATACAGCCATCGTCCACAACTTGCCCACCGCGGCGGAGGCTCGGAACTCGGAATCAGAATTCTCCGGAGCCGCCACCCGCGCGGACGGCGGACAGGATTGGATCCGAGACGTAGTGGTGAGGGAGGAGTTCGCCACTGCGGCGGGCGGCTTGTTCTACCTCACCAACGTGGCCTTGGCGCTGGGTCTATACGGTGATTTTACTCAGCCTCGACGACCGGGAATTGAACTGCCGTTCTGGGATTTTCTGGCCGTTATTGGGGACCGCGTTCTGGGACCTGCCTTCCGCGCGGATCCGCTCTGGGAGTCGCTGGCCCATTGGTCGGGACGCGAGCCCAATGAGCCGCCGGGGGGCCGTTTCATTCCCCCTGCGGACTGGTCTCTGGAGACGTCCTGGTTGGTGCCGTTCCAAGAATCACCAGCGATCTCCTGGCTGTGGGCGAAGGGACAATTGCGGGCGTGGCATGACGCGGGATTTGTGGCCTTGGATCGGGCTTGTGCCTCGGCCGACGCCGCGGAGACCGAAGTACTCCGGTGGTTACCGGAAGGTTGGACGGCGAAGCGTCTGATGGACCCGCGGCTGACGGGTCCGGTGGCCCCGCGGGATCCCGCGGAATCCGCCACCGCTCGTCAGCGCCGCGCCCTTCGCCGGTGGCTCGCTCGGTTGCTCCCGTATCTGCAGGCCCGGTTGCGCCGGGCGCTTCCGTCGCTGAACGAGGAACATCTTTTGCGAAGCGTGCTTCGGCAGCCCGGACGGATCCGCTGTTCGCCCACGGAAGTCGTGGTGCAGTTCCCGCTCGTGTCGCATCCCCTGGCGATCCGGATGGCTGGGCTCGATCGCGATCCCGGCTGGGTGCCGGCAGCAGGACGTTCCATCTCCTTTGTCTATGACTGACACCACCGACTCCACTGGATTGCGGGACGCGTTGCTGGACCAGTATGACATCAGTGCGGCGACCCATCTGGAATTAATTCTTCACGGGTCGGCGTTGGCCTTGTTCGCCTTTGCCGCGGAGACTCAGGAAGGACGGGATTGGCTGGGCGAATTTCCGGTTTTGGAGAGCTACGTGGGACCGGCGCAGACCCTCGGTGCGGCCGCCGAATCCCCGGCGTCGCTAGCGGTTGCTTGGAGTCGCGCCGTGGGCGAGTGGTCCCAGGCCGGTGGTGAGTCGTTGCCGCTGGTGGAACTGTCCCGCGTGACCGGATGGAGCTGTGGTTGGGAATTCGCGTTGGCTCCAGCCTTGGTGGAGGAGGATCCGCGGCTGGGGCCGTTCGTGCAGGAACTCACTGGCCAGCCTCGCCTCAGTTGGAGCGCGCTGCGGAGCGTGTTCCGGCGCCGGGAACTTCCCGTGCCGGCCAGTTCCTGGGCGCGACGATTGGTCGACCTGGGATTCTGGACGCGCACAGAGGACACCGGCTTCGCCGCAGTTCCCCAGGTGGCCGCGCCAATTTGGGAGGCGCTGGCCGGCGAAGTGCCGCGACTTCCTGGTTCCGGCCTGGAAGGGATCCCGTGGGAACGTCTGCGAAGTTTGGACGAACTGGTGATTCCCCCTTCGCTGCGACGGGAAGTTGAATCGTTGGCGGAGGTGGTGGGGCAAGGAGATGTCCGACGACTCTGGCTGTGGAGTCATCCTCATAACGGACGTCGCGCCGTCGCCGAAGCGCTCGCACGCCAACGCAGCCGCGGCCTGCTGCTGGTCGACGGCGATCCCCGCGGTCTGGCCGAACGCATCCGACTGGCGGGAGTGTTGTCCGTGCTGTTGCGGGCGATTCCGTGTCTGCGTCTCGAACCGGGCGGAATGGAGTCCGGAGTTTTTGAACTGACCGGGTCGTTGGGAGTTCCCTGGATCTTCACCGCCGAGCCCGGAACGCCGCTCACGGGAAATCAGGCGTCCGGCAGTTTGCATTTGAGCTGGGGCTTGCCCGAGACCGGACCCCGGGAAGAACTGTGGCGCCGCTTTGGTCCCACCTTGGAGCCCGCCGCCCGCGCGCGCCTCGCCCGGCAACGCAGGACGGCCAGTGGCTGGACCGCGCGCTTGGCGTCCCTGGCCGCGACGCATGCGCAGATCGCCGGGCGGCAGCGGACCGTGCTTCCCGACGTGGTTCGCGCCGAGCGGGAACTCACCCAGGCGGAACTCGGAACCGCGGCGCGACGGCTGGAGCCGGTGTCGGGCTGGGAGGATCTGGTGGCGCCTCCGATGGTGCTGACCGAATTGCGCGTGCTGGCCGAACGGTGCCGGCTGCGGGAGGATCTGCGGCATCAGGTGGGTGGTGCCGGCGGGAATGCCGGCGTGCGGGCCTTGCTGGGAGGTCCGAGTGGCTGCGGCAAAACGCTGGCCGCGCGCGTGCTGGGGGCAGTGCTCGAGTTGGAAGTTTATCGGGTGGATCTGTCGTCGGTGGTGAACAAGTACCTCGGCGAAACGGAGAAGAATTTGCATCAGCTGCTCACCCGGGCCGAGCAGTGCGGCGTCCTGATGTTGCTCGATGAAGGCGATTCCCTCCTGGCACCCCGCACCGCAGTGGGCAGCGCCCATGACCGCTACGCCAATCTGGAAACCAACTTCCTGCTGCAACGGTTGGAGACGTTCGAGGGGATCCTGATCATCACCACCAACGCCCGGGAGCGGATCGATTCGGCCTTTCAGCGGCGCATGGATGTCATCCTGGATTTCCCGGCGCCCGGACCCGACGAGCGGCGGGTTTTGTGGAACGTGCATTTGCCCGCGGAACACGACGTTGAGCCGCGGTTGCTGGACGAGGTGGCGGTGCGGTGCGCGTTAACCGGCGGACAGATTCGCAACGCGGTTTTGCACGCGGCGCTGTTGGCTGCGGGACAAAGCCGTCTCGTGGATGACGCGAGTCTGCTCGCCGCAGTGCAACGCGAGTTCACCAAGCTCGGCGGCGTGTGTCCGCTGCGCCGAGTCCTGCCGGTGAACTGAACGCACTTCTTCGTTCCTCATGCCTGGCGTCACCCGTCCCCTGCCTCCGCGCGCGCGGCGGCCAGCGGTCCCGCCGCGTCAGGATCCCCGGTTCCGCAAAGTTGAAGAACGCATCCAGGGCAACAACCGCAAACTGAAGAAGCATCCGCCTGCCCGGCAGAAAGCGAAGGAGGCGCAGTCAGCCGCCGTCGCTCCGCCCAAGGAACGGCTGGCGGGTGCGCAGGCCAATTCGGTGGACGCGATGCAGTCGGCGCCCACGGGCAAGCCGGAGCCCAGTGGATTCCTCGCGTTGCTCCGTGCCGAGATCGAGAAAGTAATGCCGCAGAATCTCGATGAAGCGGACAACTTCATGGAGGGCGGCCAGAAGGAGCAGATGCGCTCCGCAGTCTCCGGCAATGTCGAAGCGCAGTCGGAACAGGCCGCGGCCGGAATTCAGGGTGCGACCGAGACCGCCCCGGATCCCAGTCAGGTTCCCGCGCAACCCACCACGCCGATCCCGGGCGAGCCGGCGCCGGCCGCAGTTCCCGTTCCCGCCGCGGAGGGAATGCCTACGCCCAAGCCGGATGGTGATATCTCCTTCAAGGCCACGAAGGACGAGGCGGATAGCCGGTTGAAGGAAGCCGAGGTTACGCCCGAGCAGTGTAAGAAGGCCAATGACCCCCGTTTCAGTCAGGTCCTGACCGCCAAGGCCGCCAGCGATCAACAGTCGGAACAAGCGCCAAAACTCTATCGCGCGGCGGAACGAAAACCGCTGGCGACCGCGGCGAATCTAGCGACTTCCGAAACGCGCTCCGGACTGGGTCGGATGCGAACGTCCCACGGTCGAGCGAAAGACGGAGTCCGGAATCGCCAGGAGGAGGCGAAGAAGCGCAACGAGTCGCGGCGCAAGGCCGTGGCCGATCACATCGAGGGAATTTATCTCCAGACCAAGACCAAGGTGGAGGCCAAATTGGCCACCCTGGAGACGGTCGTGTTGCAGCAGTTCGACGCTGGGGCCAGTGCGGCGATCGAACAGATGAAGTCCGACTCGGAACGGGACATCGAGAAGTTCAAGGACGAGCGCTACAGCGGGATCAGAGGCAAGGGCCGTTGGATCGCCGATTTGTTCCGGCCGGTTCCCCCGGAGATTAAACAAATCCTCCAGCGCAATCGCGCGGTGTTCACCCAACGCATGGATTCTTTGGTCGTACGGATTTCCGGCACGGTCGATCGAATTCTGGGCGAAGCGAAGGCGGAGATCGGCAAGGGTCAGGCGCGCATCAAGGCTTACGTGGCGGGATTGCCTGCGGACTTGCAGGCCGTGGGTCGCGAGGCGGAAGGCCGGGTGAACGAACAGTTCACGGCGCTCACCGAACAGGTGAACGGCGCGGCCAACGCCCTCGCGCAGAAGCTGGCGCAACGCTACAAGGAGGCGGGCGAGAAGGCCGACGCCGAACTGAAGAAGATCGAGGAGGCCAACCAGGGCGCGTTCTTCGGCTTCGTTAAAGCGCTCGGCGAGATCGTCAAATTGCTCCTCGAGTTTAAGGACAAGCTGATGTCCGTCCTGCGCAAGGGACTGGCCACCATCAAGCTCATCCTGGCCGACCCGATTGGCTTCCTGGGGAACCTCATTGCTGCGATCAAGGGCGGCATCGCGGCGTTCGTCGCCAACATCTGGACCCATCTCAAAGCCGGTTTCATCAAGTGGCTCGCCGGTCCACTCGCAGGCGCCGGGGTGGCCATTCCCAAGGACTTCTCCCTTCCCTCCATTTTCAAGCTGGTGATGGACCTGCTGGGCCTCACCTACGAGAAGCTGCGCGCCAAGGCGGTCAAACTGATCGGCGAGCGCAACGTCAAGATCCTGGAGCGGCTCTTCGAGTACGTGAAGACGCTCATCACCGAAGGACCCGCGGCGCTGTGGGAAAAGGTGAAGGAGGACCTGAGCAACCTGAAGGCGATGGTGGTCGACGCGATTCAGGATTGGATCGTCACCACCATCGTGAAGCAGGCGGTGATCAAGCTGGTGTCGATGTGTAATCCCGCCGGCGCGATCATCCAGGCGCTCACGGCCATCTACAATACGGTGATGTTCTTCATCGAGAAGGCGCAGCAAATCTGGGCTTTCGTCGAGGCGATCATCAACTCGGTTCACGCCATCGCGACCGGGGCCATCGGCGGCGCCATTGCTTGGATCGAACAGTCGTTGGCGCGCCTGATTCCCGTGCTGATCGGATTCCTTGCGCGGTTGATCGGGCTGGGCGGCATCACGGAGAAGGTGGTTGGCATCATCAAGAAAGTGCAGGCGGCGGTGGATCGAGCCATCGACAAGGTCCTGGCGAAGATCGTGGCGACGGTGAAGAAGTTGTTCGGGAAAGCAGTGGCGGGAGCCAAGGCGGTGGGCGCGAAATTGGTCGAATGGTGGAAGGTCCGGAAGTCCCTGCGAACGCGCGACGGCGAGGCGCACAGTCTGTACTTCGCGGGACAGGGCCGCAGCGCGAAGCTCACCGTCGCGAGCGCGCCCATGGAGGTGAAGGCCTTCGTGGCGTCCAAGGCGGCGGAGATCAAGGCCGACAAGACGGGCAAGAAGAAGGCCGCCGCCGCGGCGCTCAAGCCCTTTATTGATGCGGTGGAAAAGGCTGAGGCGTATCCGGAGGACCAGCACGAAAAGGCGCAGAAGGAAATCAGCGACGCCATGAACGCGATGGGGCCCTTCCTCATCGAGTTGCTCAGCAGCACCGACTGGGGGTCCGATGAGAATCCGCTGCCGCTCGATTACACCAAACGACGCGCGGGTTCATATCCGGTGCTGTACTTCGGTCCCAAGTCGGCCTCCCGCATTCCCCAGTCCCTGCTTCAGGGCGGCAGTAAAACCGAGATCGATAAGATTCTGACCAAGCCCGAACGCGATGCCTGGAAGAGCCAAGGCAAAATCATTACCCGCTATGCCCCGTACCAAAAGCAGGCGCTCCCGGCCGGCGGCCCGACCATTGGGCTCGACGCCGCGTATCAGGTCGAGGTCGGAAAGAAAGTGAAGTACAAGGCGGGGAAGACGGCAGGGGGCGGACTCATCAACAGTTTGTTGCATCCGTACGGCTACCGGGCGCGGTCGGAGGGCAAGGACGGCGACCACATCGTCGAGATGCAAATCGGGGGACCGAATGCGATCGGAAACCTGTGGCCTCTCGACAAGGGCGAGAATCGTTCGAGCGGCGCCGCCCTGGCGGGTCGGAAGGTGACGACACCGGAGGGCAAGTCGCTCGGCATCGACGAAGCCAACAAGAAGCGGAAGAACAACCTGACCCTCATGATCGTGAAGACGCTCTGAGGGGGGGTTATCCGCAGATTTACGCAGATTTACGCAGATTCGATCTTGAGGAAAAGGTCGTGGCGCTCGAAACGCCCTTCCCGGTCGGGCGACGCTCCGCGGAGCCGTCCGTGTGTGGAGGACTGACGCGTCTCTTCGCAGAGACGCGTACGGCTCGGTAGAAACCTCGCCCTACCCTCCTTACCGCTTACCGCTTACCGCTTACCCGCCTTTACCTCTCAGCTCTCAACTCTCAGCTCTCAGCTTCTCCGAGATGCTCATCTCCTGCCTCATGCCCACTGCGGATCGCCGGGCCTTCGTGCCTCGGGCGATTCGTCAGTTTTTGGAGCAGGATTATCCGGAGCGCGAACTGGTCGTGCTCGATGACGGTCGGGACGCGGTTGGGGACTTGATTCCTTCTGATTCGCGCATTCGGTACCTGCGGCTGCCACAACGACTGATCCTGGGCGAAAAGCGGAACCTCGCTGTCCGGGAAGCGCAGGGAGGACTTCTGGCGCATTGGGACGACGACGATTGGATGGCGCCTTGGCGATTGCGCTATCAGGTGGAGCGGTTGCTGGCGTCCGGAGCCGATCTGTGTGGTCTCGACCGGGTGTGGTTCATGGACGAGGAAAGTCAGCACGCTTGGCAGTACGTCTATCCGCGAGACCAACGCCGTTGGGTCTGCGGCGGAACGCTCACCTATCGCCGCGCCTTCGCGTTGCGGAACCCATTCCCGAAGGTGAAACAGGGGGAGGACACGCGCTTTGTCTGGGCAGATGCCTCGGCCCGGTTTGAAGTCTTGGAGAACCCCGACTTCTACGTCGCGCGGGTGCACCGTAAGAACACCAGTCCCAAAGCTACCGCGGGTGCCTTTTGGCATCCGGTAGCGTGGACGCGGGTGCAGGACGTCATGGGCTCCCCAGCAGCGCCGGTTCGGGTGGCCCCGGTGGTTGCCGAAACCCAGGCGCTAGTGAGGAAGCCAGTCCTCGTGGCGGCCGGTGGTGGTGTGGGCGACATCTTGCGAATGACGCCCTTGATCCGGGCGCTGGCGCAATTGGGTCATCCCGTGGATGTGCTGCTGACTCCGGACTATCCCGGGACGGCCACGTTGCTGGAAGGTGCTCCGGAGATCCGTCGGCTCCGCGTGCTAGCGGGAAAGAGGGGTTCCCTCCCAAGTGACTTCCTGACCTCGCCGTACGACTGGGCCTTCTCCAATGCGCTGACGGGTGGGGTCGCGAATGTGGTGAAGTCCGAGCGGCGTCAGACCTTTGACTTGGCAGAGTGGCGGGCGCTGGGTGACAGCGTGTGTGTGGAGCGAATGGCCCGACTGGCTGGCTGGACCGGGCCAATGCCGGAACCGTTCGCGCGCGCGTCCGATCGGGACTTCCAACTTCCCGCGGGAACCGTCGCACTGCATCCCGGGTGCAAGCGAACCTGGCCGTGGAAGAAGTGGCATGGCTTTGCCGAGCTGGCGGAACGATTGGAACACGTCGTGGTGGTGGGCACGCCGGAAGATCGAGACGTGACCGGAACCTACTTCGGGAAACCGTTCGCCTGGCCCGAGCATGTGCGGGACTTCACCGGGCAACTCGATTTGCGCGACACGGCGGCGTTACTGCGGCAGTGCGCCGCGCTGATCAGCAATGATTCCGGCCTGTTGCATCTCGGAGCGGCTGTCGGCACTCCCACCTGGGGAATCTTCGGACTGACGAGTCCGGGCCGTGAGTTGATGCCGTCGTCCCGGGCGCAGGCGATTGAGAAGCACCTTCCCTGCGAAGCTGCTTGCCGTCAGCAGCCCTGGGGCCGCCGGAACTGCGAGCATCAGCTGGAGTGTCTCAAGAAGTTGTCAGTGGAGGACGTTATGGCAGCGATGAAACTGGCAGTTCCGCAGCGGTCCGGCTTCACCATTTTCCCCGCCCGAAGTGATCCGAGGTCGCGGCGGGTCGAGCGGGTGACGGTGGCGGCACGGGTGTCAGGGGGACTGGGCGACGTGTTGCTTGCAGGGGCGTTGCTGCGGGATTTGTTCGCTGAGTTGAAGGACTGCGAGATCGACGTGTTCCATCACTCCCCGGACGCCGCCCGAGAGGTTTTGCAAGGGGCCCGCTTCGTTCGCTCGGTACGCTCCCAGGCGGAGTTTGGTGCGGCGCGTTTGCGGGGTGATCTGGTCGTGGAGATCACCCAGTTCGTCCGACTGGAATGTCGTCAACCGGCGCGATTGGAAGCGATCTGTCCTGGCTTTGTTGCGCGGCAGGCCGAGTGCGTCCGCCGGTTGGAGAACTATCGGGGCCTGGTCCAAGCGCATCCGCAGCTGGACGGGCTGTGGGGTCGGATTTGCGTGCAGGAAGGTCGCAACCGCCGCACCGGACCTCGGTATTTGGCCGGCCTGCCGGAGGACGACGAGCTCTTCGCGGCGCCGGATCTCCGAGGCTACCGCTTCTTCGAAGAGCAGCTCGCGACCCGGGGCGCGTATGTGACGGTCCACGATGGCTTCGACACAACGCAAGGTCTGGCTCCGGGCACCGCTACCAAGTGCTGGCCGCTGCAACACTGGGAGGAATTGGTCGCGCAGATTCACCGGGAACAGCCGGGGATTTTGGTGGTGCAACTGGGCAGTCGCACTAGTCGCCCCATCCCGGGTGTGGACTTGAATCTCGTGGGACGAACGACGCTCGCGGAATCGGCTTGGGTATTGAAGAACGCCCGGGCGCATGTAGACGGAGACTCTGGGCTCGTTCATTTGGCGCGAGCGCTCCACGTTCCGGCAGTGGTGCTGTTCGGTCCGACCGATCACGAGTTCTTCGGATATCGGGAGAATCAGAATCTGTGCCCTTCGGGCTGTCGCAATTGCTGGTGGTCCACGCCGACGTGGCTGGCGCGGTGTCCGCGGGGTTTGGCCGAGCCGGAATGCCTGGCGTCCATCCTGCCTGACCGGGTGTTGGCCGCTCTGGCCCCTATGCTCGAACGTTCGACCGTAATGCGAATTACGCCGGAAGCCGGTCGGCTCTATGACACTGCCACGCGGCAACGGTTCGCCGCGGTGTTGGAGGATCTCTTTCGCCGATTGGAACTGCCGCCGGTGCCGATCTCCCAGCACTCGCAATCCGCCGACTCGGGTTTGTATCTGCACGCTTCGAAGCAATGGGAGTACCTGTTCGCGTGGGAACAGCTGCAGCGGGCTGAAGGTGGTTCGCTGGCCGGGCTGAAGGTGGCCGATGTCGGCGGTGGGCGGGGAGCATTGGCGCCGTATCTGGCGGGGTGCGGGGCGTCGGTGGATTCCTTCGATCTCGACTACCTGTGGGACAGCGCTGGGGATCCAGAAGTTGAAGGGCGCTTTCTCCGTTGGGCGGAGGCGCACGGTGTTCGATCGCGGTTTGCGTCGTTGTTTAATCTGCCGGTGCCAGATGCGACCTACGACGTCGTGACCTGCATCTCCGTGGTCGAGCATGTGCCCTTCAAACGGGCGGCCTTACGCGAGGCCCTGCGGGTGCTCAAACCCGGCGGCCGCTTGATTCTGACCTTCGACTTCTCCGCCACGCCGGAGCGGCATCAGGACGCCCTCCGGTGCGAGATCTTCAGTCCGGAGTCGCTGGCGGCAACCCTGCGGGAATTGGCCAGTGTTTGGGAGTTCTCCGAGGAGTCGTTGACTCAAAGCCTCCGGGAGATTCAGAACGACCGGGTGTTGGGCATCCCCGAAGGCATGACCGTCGGTGGTCTGGTGCTGCGCCGGGAGGGTTAACCGCAGATTGGCGGATTAACGCAGATTTTTCGGGAAACGATTTCTGCTTGTGGCTAGTGCGATCGTGAGTGTCCCTCTGGAGACCCAACTACCGACCTCTTTTTCTCCGAAGTTTCTAATCTGCGTTAATCTGTGTTAATCTGCGATTACCATCTCCCCCTCCGCAACCCAGGCCGCTCAGCGATCACGCACGGCAGAGGGAACGGAAGCGGCGGTGGAGGTCAACCCGTGCTTGCGCATGAGTTCCCAGAAGGCACGGCGATGCTTGCCGCTGGCTTCGGCGGCGTGGCTGATGTTGCCGCCGTGGGCGCGCAATAAATCGGAGAGGAACGCTCGCTCGAAGTCGGCTACCGCTCGGGCCTTGAGCTCCTTGAAGTCGGTGGCGAGCGGCTGCGCTTCGGCCTCGTCGAAGACCACGTCATCGGGTTGCAGCAAATCCCGGTCGGCTAGGACCACGGCGCGCTGAATGACGTTCTCGAGTTCCCGAATGTTTCCCGGCCAGGAATAGCTGAGCAGTTTCTGGCGGGTTGGGGCACTGATCCCGCGAACGAGCGCCCCGAATTGATCCGCGTATCGACGCAGAAAGAAGTCGGCCAGATCGGAGATATCCTCCCGGCGTTCCCGCAGCGGAGCCAGCCGGATGGGAATGATGTTCAACCGATAGAACAGGTCGGCGCGGAAGCGTCCAGCCTGCACGGCGTCGCGCAGATTCCCATTGCTGGCGGCCAGCACCCGAACGTCGGCAAGGCGGGATTGCCGCGCTCCGACAGGTCGGAACTCCTTCTCCTGAAGAAACCGGAGCAATTTGACCTGGGCGGGCGGCGCGAGGCTGTCGACTTCATCCAGGAAGAGCGTTCCTCCCTCGGCTTCGGCCACCAACCCCTCGGCCGCGCGCTGCGCACCGGTGTAGGCGCCCGCCGTGTGCCCGAAAAGTTCGTTCTCCACGAGGTCCAGCGGGAGAGCGCCGCAATTCACCGGAACAAACGGACGTTCCAGTCGCGGACTGAGCCGGTGCAGCGCGCGGGCGAACAGTTCCTTCCCGGTGCCAGTTTCCCCGGCGATGAACACGCTGGCCTCACAGCGCGCCAGGGAGGGCAGCTTGCGCAATTCAGCCACCAGCGCCGGGCTGTGGCCCACGATGTGCCCGAGTCCCAACCGATCCTTCATGGATTGAAGATCCTCATCGGGAGCTGGGCCGAGCTCGCCGGCTTCCTCCAAGTGGTGCTGCAGTCGGGGCAGGACATCTACCGGGCGGAGAGGCGCGACCAGGAAGTCGCAGAATCCCTCGTGCAAGGCGGTGAGAATGGCGTCGGGTTCCCCGTCCGCCGCGACGAGGAACCAGGGAAGATCCCGGGGAAGTCCGAGCCTCTGAGGCAGCCCGGCGAGATCGGCCGCGCCGGTGGCTCCGGAATGAACCACGAATCCCGCCACCGGTGAATCTGCCCCGCGTCGCTTGGGGCGCGAGCCGGGCTTGGGCATCAACGTGGAGCGTACCACCGAATAGCGGCCCGTGGATTCCAGCAGCTGTCGCAGGGATTCGCCGAGGACGCTCGTCTTCGGTTCCAGAATCCAGATGCGACGGGTCTCCATGGCGGTACGGGGAAGTCTAGTCGCGGCCGGATGCCGGGCGTGGGTTCGGCCGCGAAACGCCGAGCGGACCGCCGTTGGCATGCCCGAGGGATCCGCTCATCAGAAACATGCCTGCCACGGCCGAAGGGACGGCGAACCAGGGTCGCTCTGGAGTGGGTGGGATCATCACCAGGGGGCAGTCGAGTGGATAATCAAAACGTGCGCCGTTGAGCCGGGCTTACAATCCTTTTTCTGGGGTACGCGTGGAGTGTTTCCGGAACGTTGCGAACGTTCTCGGAAAACAGGGCGTGCGAGCCGACCGATCCCGTGTTAGCGACACGCATGGGTGTGAAGCTGTCGTTGCTCGTGCTCCTCGCTATGTCCTCGCTCGCCTTGTCCGCCGCGGAACCTCCCCGGGCCCGCTCCAGTCCCTGGTCCACGCGTTCGGAAGTCATCGCGCCCAAAGGCATGGTCTGCACCAGCCATCCGCTGGCGACCCAGGCCGGACTCGAAGTGCTGCGCGCCGGCGGTTCGGCCGTGGATGCCGCGATTGCCGCCAACGCCTGCCTGGGCCTGATGGAACCCGTGAGCTGCGGCATCGGTGGTGACCTGTTCGCGCTGGTGTGGGATCCGCAAACGCGCCGACTCCACGGTCTCAACGCCAGTGGTCGTTCGCCGTACGGCATGTCGCTGGAGTACCTCCAGAAGCAGGGGCTGAAGTTCATTCCGGGATTTGGTCCCTTGCCGGTGACGGTACCGGGATGTGTGGATGGCTGGATGACCCTGCATGGCCGGTTCGGTCGGACGCCTCTGATCACCAATCTCGCTCCGGCCATCCGCTACGCGCGTGACGGATTTCCCCTGTCGGAGGTAATTGCCGATGCCTGGGCGCGCAACGTGGAGCTGATTGCGAAGTATCCCAATGTGCTGGCCCTGTATGCCCCCGGCGGAAGCACCCCGCGGAAAGGTCAGGTCTTTCGTAATCCCCAGTTGGCCGACACCTACACCCGGATCGCCACGGGCGGTCGCGACGCGTTCTATCGGGGCGACATCGCCCGCACGATCGCGACGTTTCATCAGGAGCAGGGCGGATTCCTGAGCGAAAAGGACTTCGCCGATCACACGTCAAATTGGGTTGAACCGATCTCCACCACCTACCGCGGCTACACCGTCTGGGAACTGCCGCCCAACGGCCAGGGCCTCGCGGTGCTGCAGATGTTGAATTTGCTCGAAGGCTACGACCTCAAATCGATGGGGTTTGGTTCGCCGACGTATCTGCACACCCTGGTGGAAGCCAAGAAACTCGCCTATGCCGATCGCGCCCGGCTCTATGCCGATCCGGATTTCTTTCAAACCCCGGTGGCCGAACTGGCTTCGAAGGACTACGCGGCCCGGCGACGGGCCTTGATTCAGCCGGAGCAAGCCGCCCAGCGGGACGATCCCGGACTGCCCGCCCTGCGGACCAGCGACACCATTTACCTCTGCGTGGCGGATGAGCGGGGCATGATGGTGTCCCTGATTCAGAGCAACTATCGGGGCATGGGCAGTGGCATGGTGCCGCCGGGACTGGGCTTTGCGCTGCAGGATCGCGGGGAAGCCTTTGATCTGACCCCGGGGCGTCCCAATACCTATGCGCCCCACAAGCGTCCGTTCCACACCATCATTCCCGCGTTTGTGACTCAGGACGGCGAGCCCGTGATGGCCTTTGGCGTGATGGGCGGCGACATGCAACCGCAGGGTCATGTGCAAATTCTGGTCAACCTCTTCGACTTCGGAATGAACCTGCAGGAAGCGGGCGATGCACCCCGGGCGTACCACACCGGATCCAGCGACTCGAACGGACTACAAATGACCGACGGCGGTGTGCTGAGCCTGGAGCCCGGCATCACGGCTGAAACCCGGGCGGAACTGGAGCGCAAGGGCCATCGGCTGGGCCGCGCCGGCACGCCCAACTATGGCGGATATCAGGCCGTGGCCTGGGATCGCACCAACCGCGTCTGGATCGGCGCCAGCGAAACCCGCAAAGACGGCCAGGCGGCGGGATATTAGGGGAAGCTGAGAGCTGAGAGCTGAGAGAACGGAACGGGGAAGCGGGAAGCGGGAAGGCTGGTGGCGCGAGGTTTCTGCCGAGCCGTTTGCGTCCGTTCCCGATTCCGGTACGGAGTCCCGGCTTCAGCCGGTCCCAGGTCGGCTGCAGGCACGTCTCAAGGAGTTCTCCCACGACCAAGATAACCAGGCGCTCCGCCCCCTAAAGGCGGGACTCCGAACGACTCTTTCCCCGCGTTCTCCGCGCTCTCCGCGGGAAACCCTCCCCAGGCCGTCACTCGGGAAAAGACGGTGGGGATAGACCCAAGCATGTTGCCCTTTCGCTACTGTCTGGGCTGTATCGTTGGGGCCCTCCATTCGTACGCTACGCCGACATGCCACGACGTCCTAAAGTACCCATTCAGAATCGAAGTCATTCGGGGTGGTGGATTTTCCGGGAAGTTCAGCAATGGGTATCGAATCGGCAGAAGTCCCTCTCGGAGGGCAGTCGCTGTCCCGTGTGGGAGAACACAAGGCTGATTCGCGCTCGTAGTCGCGATGAGGCGTATCGAAAGGCACTCCGTATTGCACGAGCCGGACTCCCGTCGAAGACCGATGGAGGCGAGTGGCGCTTTGCGGGGATCTCATTGCTGTTGCCCGTTTATGAAGACTTGGAGGACGGCGCTGAGATTCTTTGGACCGATCTTGGGCGGCTCTCGGTGAAGCAGATCAAGGGACTGGTAAAGTCTAGAAAGCAGCTTCCGGTGTTTGATGACCGCGACGATCGGTAAGAGGCATTGGGTGGAAGACTGCCCACCGAAGTAAACGGCGGCCGCATCGCACTTCAAGATTGTCCGCTGCAGAAGTCAGTGTCATTCCGGCTCTGTGAAAGAGTGAACGAATGATTGAAGGGGCTTCCCTTATGGACGAAATCCTACGACAGGTTTTCCCGACGAGACGGGCAGCGCGCTTCGGTCCGCAGCGTTCCGCCAGCGAAGATGCGGCGTGGGCCGAATCGCTGGAGTGGCAAACGAATGAGTACGCATTCCATAGTCTGTTTCAGAGCCTCGTTCGCCGATTGGATATCGGTTACCGCGAGCGCGGTCTTCGTTGGGACCAACTCTCGACTCGGGAGGAATTGATGGCTGCCGCCCGACGCGCGGCGGCGTGGTATGGACAGGCTTCAACGCAATACCGTCGTGAGGGCATCTACGGTTACTTGTATCGGGAACTCGACCACGTGCTGGACCGTCGAGTTCGTCGGGCAGTGGAGTCGGTGCGCGCCGCTCCCCGGAAATCGCCACGCTCCTGAGCTGCGCTCGGAGGCGGTACGGAGTCCAGGCTTTAGCCGGTCCCGCGTCGGCTGCAGGCACTGCTCAAGGAGTTTTCCCGCGACCACGGTCACCGGGCGCTCCGCCGCCTGAAGGCGGGACTCCGAACGATTCTAACTCCGCGTCCTCCGCGGGAGTCCGCTTCGCCGTCACGCGAGGTTCCACGGCACGACTACGGGCGCTGACCCGCAAGGGCCGCGTTCCGGCGCTGCGCGCGCAGACGCGGGGACGGCCCGGCGGTCCATCCCTACCTCATTGACGTGTCCGTGAGGGTCTGTGCCTCGAATGACCATTGACCCCCGAGCGTGAAACTCTAGCGTTTCACAGATGAGCAGCGCCACCGCCAGTATCCGCGAACTTCGAACTGATTTCCGATCGGTTAAGCGCAAAATTGAGCAGCATGGCGAGGTCACCATCACTGACAACGGCGAACCCGCCTATGTCGTGCGGCGCTTCGTGCCCGAGGCCAAAGCAGCGAAGCCCATGCCCGATTACTACGCACGCATTCGGCGTCGACAGCCTCAGGCCCTGAGTGCGTCCGAGACCCGGAACTTCCACTTAGAGAATCGCGGTGAATGCTGAAGCGGTATACGTAGATCCGAGCGCCTTGTGTCGGCTGTACCTCAATCAGGCGGGATCGAGGCAATTGAGCGCTTGGCGCCGTCGGTTAGCGGGTTCATTGCCTGTGACGCACCACGAACGCAGTGAAATCACGAACGCCATTGGCTTGGCCGCTTTCCGGGGCGAGCTCTCCAAATCCGGCTGGGAGGAAGCGCTTGCGGAACTCGAGGCGGACTTTACCGAGGGGCGGTTGCACCAAGCAGACCTGTTGTGGAGAGGGACTTTGGATCAAGCTGCCGAACTGAGTCGGGTTTACACCCCGGAACTAGGCACTCGAGCCGCGGACGTCTTGCACGTCGCGTGTGCGCTTGAACTGAAACTCAAACACTTTCTGACGTTCGATGATCGGCAGCAGAAACTGGCGACGGCCTGCGGATTGAAGCAGGTGAAGATCTGACTGTCATGGCGTGGTCCAGGACTTCCACGGTCGAGGTATCTGGGCCCTTCGGCGCCTAAAGGCGGGACTCCGTACCGGTTCACTCTCCCAGGCGGTCCCGGTGCGGTTGATGATCCCGATTCCAGAGGCTCAGGACTTCGTCTGTGGTTGCGGAGAATAGGGTCTGGAGGGGAATGGTTTCGACGTGACCGTCGGCAAAGGCCGCGTGGACCCGACGCCGATGGCGCGCGACATCGAAGGGGACTTGGTTGTCTTGTGGACGCCAAAAGGTCTTTTCGCGGACAAAGAAAGTGGATGTCCAATAGGAGTCGCCCCAACCGAGGACGCCGTCGCCCAGCGCCAGCATCCGGGACGGATTCGATACCTCGCCATCCTTTACCGGTATTCGCGGCGGCTCGGGTAACCCGTGGACATTCAGACCGCGTACTTTTCCAGCCAAACCCAGCGGTTCCTGGGAAAGATGAGAATAAAGGCCCCACGTATTGTAGCCATACCCGATGTCTCCCATCGGGTGCGAATTACGCATCGAAGGACATTCCCACACCGATTGTTTCAACGCGTTGAGAAAACGGGGCGGAGGCCAGCGGTCGTCCGAAGTCATCTCCCGTTCCAGAACGTGACACCAGAGCCAAACGTTCGTCGTTCCGTCCACTACCTCGGGATTCAACCGTTGGGGATACTGCCCGTGGCTTCCCACGTACGAGATTAAGGCGGTCGAGAGTTGTTTCAGGTTGTTCTGACAGCGGGCGTCTTTGGCCCGCCGGACCGTGCCCGACACAGCGCCAAAGCCCAATCCGGCGAGAATGCCGATGATCGCCACCACGGTCAGCAGTTCCACGAGGGTAAAGGCGGCCGCGAATCGGTGGGCTCGGCCGGAGGGAAATCGGGGTAGGGAGGACATGGGGTGATCTGATTGGGTGAATCGTTCTATAGCCGTTGACCCGACTGAAGTGAAATCCTCACGGGACAGTGGTCAATCGCGACGCGAAATGCTTGAGGTCGGCTTCTCAGCCTGGATCAGATTGCGTTGGTCGAGCGGACCGGGGCTAGCCCGGACTGCTCACCGACTTTCCGCGGCGGCTGGCTGGAAGTCCGTCTCGTCGCGTTGGCCTCGCGTTCCTCGTCGGACAGTATGTTCCCCTACAACCCGGCTCGGTACCGCTTCGGCTGCCAGGCCAGACGGCCATTCGGGGCGCCTCGCGACGAAACCCGGTGAGAAATCCAGGCTAGGCATTTTCCCTAGGTCAGTTTGGGAAGGACGAACCAACTTTCCGCTTCTGGGCGAGGCCAAAACGCGATTCTCTCAGAGGATGAAGACTATGCTTCGTCTCTCGTTGATAGCTTTGGCCAGTGTCACGGGAGCTTGTGTGCACGCCGTGGAGGCCAATTTCCAGGCCACCATTTCCGTCTACGGAGATCCTCTCTCCCCGCCGACGGTGGCCTATAACATCCCAGCCGGAGAGAATCTGAGTTTCTATACCAGTCGGGAATTGGCCGATGATGTCGTGCTTAGCGGACCCAATCGCGTGGTGGCTGGGATTTCCTTCGAATACTACGCCAACTACGCCGCCACTGCCGGCCTCACGTTTCGAATGTATGAACGAGAGGAATCAGGAAAGCCCGGAGACCTCATCTACAGCCTGCCCCTCGATATTCTCAACGGGGGCGGACTCGTGAACATCAGTTTTAACTACGACGTCGCCAATGCGCTGCCGCAGCGGTTCTTCTATTCCGTGCAGTTTGCCGGGGTTCAGTCCTCTCAGGTGGCCGGGATGATTATCCCCGATCGTACGGCCACCACGGGGTTTTCTGCGAATCAGCTGCTGGAGAAGCGAGGCAACAATTGGCTGCCCATCAGCTTGAACGCTCAGCCCACCAACCGTCTCGGTCTGATTAAGGACGGCAACACCCTGACACTCATCATCGTGGATGCGCCCAATACCGTGGTCGTGGTGGAAACGAGCGCTGGCTTGGGAGACACATGGATCCCCGTCGCCCAGGTCCAGACTGATTCCCAAGGCGACGCGGAGTATCAGCAGGAAGTCGGAGCTGAGGGACAAGTCTTCTTCCGCACGGTGGGTTTGTGAACCGAACCGGGATCCCTCCGAGGAACCAGCGGAGGCTGCTCCCAATCCGCCCATTTTCTTCGCCCCGGTGTAACTGGATCGTTGACACTCTGGCAACAGCTTCGTTACGTTTAACGTGTTCCCGAGATCAGCACCCCCCACCATGCGTAACCGCACCATCTCTCCCCTCGGAGAACCCGAGCAATCGGTCTCCGTCGATGGTTGCTAGGTCAGGGTCCTTGATTTCCCGATTGGGCGGGTTGGCCCGATCGGTCTGCAGCAGGAACCGGCTCCTTCGCGGGAGCCGGTTTTTTTTGTGTTCAGGGTAGGTCGGCAGTTGACCGACCCCCGGCCTTACCGTTTGCCTGATGGCGATGTCGTGTGGGCTCCATTGGGTCACCAGCAATCGGCTAGAATCCCTAGCCGAACGTTTGTCCCTGGCCATTCGCCGCGGTCCCCGGAATCCCCTCGCAGCCGAGGTCCTGGTGGTGCAAAGCCTCGGCATGGCGCGTTGGCTGCAACTCGAACTCGCCCGACGCAACGGGGTTTGCTCGCGGGTCCGGTTTCCCTTTCCCAAAGTATTCCTCCAGGAGGTCTGCCACGTGGTCGTTCCCGAGGCCGCCCAGGAGAGACGCTTCAGCCCGGAAGCCCTGGCGTGGCGACTTTGGAGTCAGCTGTCGGCGACGGAACGTAGTCCGGCCCTGGCCGAACCCATCCGCTACGCCGGTGATGATCCGCGCCGGCGTTTCCAACTGGCCCATCGGTTGGCCGGGCTGTTTGACCAGTATTTGGTGTATCGCCCGGATCTGATCGCGCGCTGGACCGCCGGCGAGGACGAATCCTGGCAGGCCGAACTGTGGCGGCGAGTCGGCGGCGACGCCACAGCCTGGCCGGAATCACGTTGGTTGCTGACCGCCATGGAACGACTGCGGAACGGACCCGACCCGTGGCCGCAATTGCCGGAACGCGTGGCGGTTTTCGGCATTTCTGCCTTGCCGCCCATTTACGTCGAAGTGCTGTCGGCTCTCGCCACCACGACCGAGGTCACGATCTATCAGTTGCTGGCGTCGCAGGAGTACTGGGGCGATACCGTCTCCCGCCGCGAGGAACAGCGGGCGTTGCGTCGGGCGGGGCGAAAGGCTGATGAAGGCGAAGCTCTGCACCTGGAACGCGGCCCCCGACTACTGACCTCACTAGGCCGGCTCGGTCGCAGTTTCCTCAATTTACTCGCCGAACAAGGCGCCGGCGCCGACGAGGATCCCGAGGGCCAAATGTTCCCGGATCCCGGATCCGACACCCTCCTGCACGCGGTGCAATCGGACTTGTTGCACCTGACCCAGCGCGGATCTGGAGTAGACGGGCCGCCGTTGCTGTCCTTGCGGGCCGATGACGATTCCCTGCGAGTACACGCTTGCCACAGTCCGCGCCGGGAACTGGAAGTGCTGGCGGATCAATTGTGGTCGGCCCTCGAAGCGGATCCAACGCTGGCACCCCGGGACATTCTGGTCCTCACCCCGGACATCGAAACCTACGCACCGTTGATTCAGGCGCTGTTTGGTTCTCCGGAGGAAGAACGACGTCGGTTGCCATTCACCGTCGCGGACCGGGTGCCGCGGGCGGAGAGTTCCCTGGCGGATGCGTTTCTGCGGCTGCTCAGTCTTCCGGGAAAGCGGTTCGGTCGTAGCGAACTTCTGCCGCTGTTCGAGCGTCCGGCCTGGCAACGGCGGTTTGGCTGGACCCCCCAGGAGTTGCCTCAAGTGCGCGACTGGCTGGACGAACTTCAGGTCAGCTGGGGTCTCAACGCCGCCCAACGGGTGGCGCAGGGGTTGCCCGCCTTTGCCCAAGGCACGTGGCGTCAGGCGGCAGATCAGCTGATGTTAGGTCAGGCCCTCGCTCCGGGCGATGAGGTCGTGATGCAAGGGATCAGCCCCTATTTGGCAGTGGAAGGTGAAGGGGCGGAACTGGCCGGACGATTCGCCGCGTGTGTGGCGCTGTTGGAAGGACTACCCGGACGACTCGCTGCGGAACGTTCGTTGCCTCAATGGGCGGACGATTTAACCCGCGTGCTGGAGGACTTCTTTGCGCCGAGTCCGGAGAGCGAAGGGGATTTCGAGTTGGTCCGCGCGACTCTGGATCGCCTACGTCAGGCCGGGATCGCGGCGGACTTCACGGGTTCGGTGCCGCTCGCGGCGGTGGTGGAACAATTGGGGCCGTGGTTGTCCGAGGAACGGCGCGCCGGAGGATTTCTGCGCGGAGGCATCACCTTCGCGGCCCTCAAACCCATGCGCAGTGTGCCGGCCCGAATCATCGCCGTGCTCGGACTCAATGACGGCGCGTTCCCACGACGTCCCAATCCGTTGAGTTTCGATCTGATCGCCGCCGAACCCCGGGCCGGCGACGAATCGCGCGAGGCGGATGACCGGTATCTCTTCCTCGAAACCCTGCTGTCCGCCCGCGACCGACTGCATCTGAGCTATGTCGGTCGTTCTCTCCGCGACAACGCCGACCTGCCGCCGTCGGTGGTCATCAGCGAATTGCTGGATCATTTGGGCGGCGGAGTGGTCGGAGGCGAAGCTGCGGTACGTCAGCAGGTACTGATCCGTCATCCGCTGCATGCGTTCAGTCCGGAATACTTCGGCGCTGGAACCGATCCGCGCCTCTTCAGTTATTCCCAGGAGAATTCCGTGGCCGCCCGGGTGGCGCATCAACTGACCCAAACCGCGGAGTCGGCCGGTCCCTTCTGCCCGGAACCGTTGGCCGAACCTATCGGTCCCTGGCGCGAAACCACAGTGGTGGAGCTGGCGCGGTTTCTGGCGAATCCGGCGGCTTACTTTCTGGAACGTCGGCTGGGTCTGCGTCTGCCCGAGATGGAAGCCGCTCCGGAAGATCGCGAGACCTTCACCCTGGATGCGCTCGAATCCTTCCAGGTGAAGCAGGAATGGTTGCGACGCCTACGGGAAGGCCGGGGCCCAAGTCCGTTGCAGCAACGGTTGGAGGTGGACGGAACGTTGCCATTGGGGCCGGCCAGTCGGCTGACGCTTCAGGACTTTGACCTCCGAATGCAGGGGTTGCTGGCTCGGGTCACTCCCGACGAACTGCGAACCCTGGATCCCTTATCGGTGCAATTGACGCTGGGTCCATACACCTTACGCGGCACGCTTCCGGAGGTTACCTCCGTGGGCCTGCGGCTGATTCGACCAGCGCGCTTCAAGCCCGCCGATCTGTTGCGCCTGTGGTTGTATCAATTGGTGTGGACGACTCAGAACGGCCCGGGATCCGCGTCCGCCCGGTTGATTGCCGAAGACGAGTCGTGGACTGTGCGGGCGCCCGACCAGGCCCGGGCTTTGCTGACCGATCTGCTGGAGTTGCGGGCCGAGGGATTGCGTCGGCCGCTGCCGTTCTTTCCCCGGGCGGCCTGGGCGTTGACGGGTTCTGGTCGCAAACCGGCGGCGGAGCGGGCCCTGGCGCAGTGGACCGGGAACCCCAATCAACGCGGAGAAGCCAGTGACCCGGCGTTTGAGTTCTGTTTTGGCGGCGTGGAGCCTCATCCGTTGAACGAAGAGTTTCACCGGTTGGCCCGACGGATTTGCGATCCTCTGCGCGCCGTCGCCACCAAGGAGAAAGGCCGTCCATGACTCCGGAAGCCTTCGATTTGGCGCGCACTCCTTTGCTCCGGGGGGTGACCTTGTTGGAAGCCAGTGCCGGCACGGGCAAGACGTTCACCATTGCCGGACTGTTCCTCCGCCTGTTGTTGGAACAGCGCCTGACGGTGGATCAGATTTTGGTGGTGACCTTCACCGAGGCCGCCACTGCGGAATTGCGCGGCCGCATTCGGGAACGCCTGAGCGAAGCGCGCGACCTGTTGAGGGCCGGTCACACGGACGATCCGCTGTGGTCGGCGCTCCTGTTCGCCGGCGAGCCCGGACAACGATCGGAGCGGCTCGCGCAGCTTGAGGCCGCCCTGGAGCAGTTCGACGAAGCGGCGGTGTTCACCATCCACGGATTCTGTCAGCGTGTGCTTCAGGAACGGGCGTTTGAAAGCCGGGTGTTGTTTGACGCCGAGTTGACTCCGGACGTCACGCCCTTCCTGCGCGAAGTCGCGGACAACTTCTGGCGTCGTCATTTCTATGAGGCCCCGTTGCGTCAGGTCTGGCTGGCCCAACAGGCCAAGCTGACCCCGGATTCCCTGTTCGAACTGTTGTGTCAGCACACCCAGCAGGCCCAGGTGAAGGTGCTGGCCCGGGGCACCGACAGCCTCTGGACGGCGGCGCTGACCGATGCCGAGTCCGCTCTCAACGCGGCCGGAGTCCTCTGGCGGAAAGATCGGGAACGGATTGTGGCCTGCTTCGGCGAGAATGGCGGAGTCTGGGGCACGTTGCCCTACAATCGCAGTTCCGAAATGGCGCCCCGTTTCGCCACCTTGGATCTGCTGTTCTCCGGAGCGCCGCCGCCGTCGAACGGAGCCGAAGTGCTCGCCGAATTCGGACAGTCCGCGCTGGCGCAGGCCAAAAACAAGACGGTGGCGAAAGCGGAAGTTCCGCGGCAGGCGTTTTTCGCGGCCTGTGACCGGTTTAGCGAAGTCCTCGCCATCTGGGGTTCGCGCATGCGCTACGAGTTTCTGACCCGTTCGCGAACGGAACTCACCCGCTTGAAGGAACGTGACCGTCGCTTCGGCTTCGACGATCTGCTGCATCGAGTGGCCGACACCTTGAGTGGACCGTCTGGACCCGGGTTGGCCACGGCGTTGCGGCGGCGATATCGCGCGGCGTTGATTGATGAGTTTCAGGACACAGATCCGATTCAGTGGCGAATCTTCGAAACGTTGTTCGCGACGGATGAATCCTTTCTGCTGCTGGTGGGGGATCCCAAGCAGGCCATCTACAGTTTTCGCGGAGCCGACGTGTTCGCCTATTTGCGGGCGCGGAATCGAGCCGCCCGGGAATTCACCTTGGGCGAAAACTGGCGGTCCGAAGCGAACCTCGTCGCGGCGACCAATCAGGTGTTCAGCCGAAATCCCCGCCCCTTCGCGCTGTCGGAGATTGCGTTTTATCCGGTCGCGGCGCGGGGTCGGGCCGATGCCACGCCGCTCACGGAGGACGGTGTGCGGGTGCCGCCGTTGCAGGTCTGGTATTGGAATGCCGAGGCAGATCAGAAAGAGACGGTGGGCGACCAAAAGCAGCGACTGGCCGAAGCGGTGGCCGATGAACTCGTCCGGCTGTTGGGCGGATCGGTTCGACTGGGTGACCGACCGCTCGCCCCCGGGGATGTAGCCGTTCTGGTGGACAGTCATTTCGAAGCCGAACTCGTCGCGACCGCCCTGACGCGTCGTCGCCTTCCGTCTGTGCAACGCACTCAGCAGAGTGTCTTCGCCACTCAGGAAGCGGCCGCCGTGCAATCCCTGCTGGAAGCCTTGGTGGAGGGCGGCCGGGTGGGACCTCAGCGAACCGCTTTGACCACGTCGCTGGTGGGTTTGTCGGCGTCGGAACTGGACGCTCTGGAATCCAACGAGTCCGCCTGGGAAGGCTGGTTGGAAACTCTGGCGCGCTGGTCGGAGTTGTGGTCGCGCCATGGCTTCCTGACGATGTTCGAAACGGTCCTGCGGGAACGGCAGACGCGAGGCCGGTTACTGGCCCGGGCCGAAGGGGAACGACGGCTGACGAATTTCCTGCATCTGGGCGAACTGCTGCAACATACCGCCGCCCAAGAACGACTGACCCCGCGGGCCTTGGTGACGTGGCTGGCGAGTCAGCGAGGTCGCGCGGACGAGGGGGAGGCCGCTGCCAGGGAATCGTTGCTGCGCCTTGAACGGGATGCTGCCGCAGTCCAATTGGTGACCTTCCACAGCAGCAAGGGCCTGGAATATCCGGTGGTGTTCTGTCCGTTCGTGTGCCGACGCGTCGAACGCCCCCATGCCCCCGTTCTCTTTCACGATCCGGAACAGGACTGGGCGCTGTTCCACGACGTCGGATCGCGCCAGTTGGAAGAGAATCGCCGCCGGATGTTGGGCGAGAATTTCGCCGAGAATCTTCGGTTGCTGTATGTGGCGCTCACCCGCGCTCAACATCGCTGTTACGTCGGCTGGGGCGTCCTCAAGTACGCCGACATGGCTGGCCTGTCGTGGTTGCTGCATCCGCCGCCAATCGCGCCGGGGCTCGATCTCGATGACATTCCGGAAACCCTGAAGGAATTCGTGGACGGTCTGGACGACGACGATCGTCAGGATGCGGTGACGTCCCTGGAAGGTCCTTCCACCACGGTGCACGCGTTGCCGCCGCTCACCGACCAGCGCTGGCAGCCGCCGGAGGTTCAAATTCCGTCGGTCGAAGCCCGAGTGTTTCACCGGGAGATTCGGCGGGACTGGGGACTGGCGAGCTTTAGCACTTTGGCCCAGGGCCAGGTCGAGGAAGCACCCGATCGCGACGCCGTGGATCGTCCGCTGCCGAATCCAGTGGATTCGCCCCTGGCGCAATTTCGCGGTACCCGGGCGGGCAATTGTTTGCACGAGGTGTTGGAGGAGCTGGATTTCACTCAGGCCGATGCCGGCGCAATTTCGGCCAAGGTCAGCGAACGATTGCGCGCCCACGGCTTCCCGACCGAGCTGCTGGCGCCGGAGGTCAGCGCCCTGATCGAGCGGGTGCTGTCCGCCGAGGTAGCTCCGGGAGTTTCCTTCCGGGCGGTTGCTCCCGCCCAGTGCTGGCGTGAACTCGAGTTTCTGCTGCCGCTGAATCGGATCACCCCGGCCGGTTTGCGGGCGGCGTTTGCAGACGCCCTTCCCGAAGGAACAGAGATTGATCTGCTCGCAGCGTTGAATCGATTGGGCTTCGCCGAAGTGGAAGGATTTCTCACCGGTTTCATGGATTTGGTTCTGGTGCACGAAGGCCGCTGGTGGCTGGTGGACTGGAAATCCAACTGGCTGGGTGACGCGCCGGAAGATTACGGGCCGATGGCGATGCGTCAGGAGATGGTGGGGCAGCAGTACATGTTGCAATATCACCTGTATCTGTTGGCGCTGGATCGCTTGTTGCGCAGCCGCCTGCCGGATTACGACTACGACCAGCATGTCGGGGGTGTGGTTTATGTCTTCGTCCGCGGCGTGACGGCAACCAACCCCGAACTGGGACTGTTCCGCGACCGTCCCTCGCGGGCTACCTTGGAAGTCCTCGCCGAACGACTGTTGGGTCCCGTACCGGAGGACGTCCCGTGAACGAGCTGCTGCTAGATTTCTCGGAACTGGACCGCCAGTTCGCCGCATTGATGGAGCGGTTGGCCGGCGGTCAACGGCCGGAGTTGCGCTGGGCGGCCGCTCTGGTCAGTCAGGCGCGGGCGGAGGGTCACGTGTGTCTGGAGTTGCCCCGCTGGGCGGGACGGGAGTGGCAGGAATCCGCGGAAGAAGCGCTCCAGCGTTTTCCCGCTTTGGATTCCTGGCGGGCCGCCCTGCAATCAGCGAGCGCAGTGGTTGGAGTGCCGGGCGAGGTGAAGCCGCTGATTCTCGATTCGCAGGACCGACTCTATCTGCGCCGGTATTGGTGGTATGAACAGGAAGTTGCCCAGGCGTTGGCCGCCCGCGGCGGTCCCGTGCCGGAACCGTCGGATCCGCAACGGCTCGCTGACTTGCTGACGCAATTGTTCCCGGCGGAAGCGGACGGCTCGATTCCCTGGCAGCGCGTGGCGGCTTGGACGGCTTCGCAACGGCGGCTGTGTGTGATTTCGGGAGGACCTGGAACCGGCAAGACCACGACAGTGGTGCGCCTGCTGGCGTTGTTGCTCGAACTGGCGAGTCCCCGGTCGCTGCGGGTTGCGATCGCGGCCCCCACCGGCAAGGCGGCGGCGCGACTTCAGGATTCCCTGCGGGCGCAGCGGGTCGCCTTGACCGAACGCTTTCCCGCGGCCGCCGGTTTGCCGGAACAAGTCACCACCTTGCACCGGTTGTTGGGGTACATTCCTGGTTCGGCCGAGTTCCGCCATGGACCGCGGAATCCCCTACCGGTGGACGTCCTGGTCGTGGACGAAGCCAGCATGGTAGACCTCGCGCTCATGGCGAAACTGCTGCGCGCAGTGCCGGCCGACGCGCGCATCGTGCTGCTCGGCGACAAGGATCAGTTGGCGTCCGTCGAAGCGGGCAATGTGTTGGGCGACATTTCGGCGGATCCTGAGCTCAATTGCTTCTCGCCTCCGGCGGTGGCCGCGTTCCGGGCCTTGGGCGGCGGTGAACTGCCGGTGCGCACCGGCCCGGAGCGACCGTTGACCAATGCGCTCGTGCAGTTGCAGAAGAGCCACCGATTTGGACCCAACAGCGAACTTCAGCGGCTGAGTCAGGCGGTGAATCGGGGCGATGTTGGAGCGGTGTTGTACGGACTGACCCAACCCGAGGCGCCGGAGCGCGAGATCCGCGGGCGTCTGCTCCCGGGACGTCGGGAACTGAAGGAGGCGCTGCGGGAACCGGTCTTGCGGGGCTTCGGTCCAGGATTCCAGGCGGTCGATCCGGCGGCGGCGTTGGCGGGTTTGAACGGATTCCGCCTGCTCGCGGCGGTGCGGGACGGCCCGTATGGCGTTCACGCTTTGAACGCGCTGACGGAGGAGATTCTGCGCGAGGCGGGACTGCTGACGCGTCCGGAGGAATGGTACCCAGGCCGGCAGGTCCTGATCACGGCCAACGATTATTCGGTCAACCTCTTCAACGGCGACCTAGGCGTGGTGTGGCGGGATTCGGCGGGCACGCCGGCGGTGTGGTTTCCCCAGCCGGACGGAGGAGTGCGGCGGGTGGCCCCGGCGCGTTTGCCGAAGCACGAGACCGCCTTTGCGCTGACGGTTCACAAGAGCCAGGGATCGGAATTCGGCGAGGTGCTTTTAGTGCTTCCCGACCGGGTCACGCGCGTCCTGACCCGGGAGTTGGTGTACACCGGACTCACCCGCGCCCGCCGCCGAACGGAAGTCTGGTTTCAGGGGCCGATCCTACGGGAGGCCATTGCGGCGCGCACGGTGCGATCCTCCGGCTTGCGGGATCGCCTTTGGAGTTCGCCACCGCCGGAGGAGAGTCGGCTTTGACCTTGCCTGAATTTCTGGGGGCTCTCTAGCGTTCCGACTTCAGCCCGAGAACCAGGACGTCATGGCTCGACACTTCATCCACGGTGGGTTGGCAACGCGAGGAATCCTCACGGGATGCTGCCTTTGGTTCTGGGCCATGTGGGGCTGCGGGTTTTTGGCTGCGGCCTTTGAGTTCAAGGACGGCGCGTTCCAGGTTTATCCCGGTGACCATTTGCAGGACGTGATCAATCGGGCGGCGCGAAATCCGAAGTTCAAGACGGTCCGGATCCATCCCGGCGTCTATCGACCGCGTGCCGCCGGCCAGGCGTTGATTTATCTGAACCGCACGCACGACGGCGTGCGGATTATGGGCGTTGGCCGACCCACGCTGACCGCAGCCAATGAGGAAATTGCCGATCGCACGGCCGCTTCGTTTCCGGCGGTGGTCAACCACGTGATTTATCTTGGGGATGGTTTGGGAACGAACACCCTGGTGGAGAATCTGCGCCTCACCGGAGCGAATCACTTCGTCACCAACTCCCTTCAGGATCTGATGGAACCCGACCGCACAATTCCCAAGGGACGCTTCTATTTTGGCGATGGCGGTGCGATCAAAGTCTACCGGCGATCCGCTCCGGTCCTGCGCGATCTGGAGATTGTGGACAACTATGCGAGCCCCTGTGCCGGCGGCATTTCGATTCAGCAGGAAGGTGCGACCAACGAGGCGGTGCTGGTGGAGAACTGTGTCTTCCGCAACAACCGCGCGGAGGTTACCGGAGCCGCGTTGGATCTGCTTTGGGGCAGCCGGGCGCGGGTGGTGAACTGCTTCTTCGTGGGCAACATTTCCAACACCGGTCCCGGTGAAGGTGAGAATCCCTTTAACAACAACGGAGCCATCACCGTGTTTCCCCGGTCCCGCCTGGAAATGGAGCGATGCACCTTGGTCGGCAATCGGAACGGCGTGGATGATCAGAGCGGACAGGGTTCCTATTTCGGAACCATTTTCGCTGCCAACACCCGCGACGGAGGTGAGCCGGGGCTGCCGCGGTTCGAGCTCGATTTGCCCCTCGGAGGCGTCGTTCGCGAGTGCGTGATCTCGGGCGGCAGTCGTGATCCGCACCACGCGCTAACGAAGGGAACCAACGTGCTGAATCCCGAAGGCCTGCGGTTCACGGCCGACTTTGTGCCCGAGGGGAACCAGTTCCAACGTCACGGATATCGTCCCGGGGTGCCGACCGCCGCGCCGTAACTTTTTTGGGGTCCATGGGTTCGCCGACTCACGGGATGATTGTGTCGCCAGGCGCCCTCCAGTGCCGCCTTCGGGATTGAAAACATCCGGCACTGGACCTAAGGACGGAGCAACCTACCCCGACTCATGACGCCACCTCTCCATGCCGCCCAGTTGCTTCCGCAAGTTTATGAGGAATTACGTCGACTCGCGGCGATTCGACTCGCGGCGGATTCGGCCGGACAAACGCTTCAGCCGACGGCGTTGGTTCACGAGGCGTGGATGAAGGTGGGAGCTTCCGGGGAGTCATTTGCCGACCGAACCCATTTCTTCCGGACGGCGGCCACGGCCATGCGACAGATCTTGGTCGATCGCGCCCGGCGCAAGCTGAGCCGACGTCACGGTGGCGGTCAGTCCCGGGAAACCTGGGTTGAAGACAACATCGCGACGGCGGTGCCTGATGCCCAATTGCTGGCCGTGGACGAGGCCCTGGCGGAGCTGGCCGAGGAAGATCCGCGGGCGGCAGAGATTGTGGAGTTGAGGTACTTTGTGGGACTGACGGTTCCAGAAATTGCCGAAGCCCTGAACCTGGCGCCGCGGACCGTGGACCGCCATTGGGCCTTCGCCCGAGCCTGGTTGATGCGGGCACTTCGCGATTCCGAAGGCGGCACTGGACCACAGTTTTGAAAATTCAGTGGCGTGCCGGTGACAGGTTTCTCGTTAGTGCCAGCAGAGGACCCGGTCCCATCAGCCATGAGAGAACGAGACATCTTCTTTGGCGCCCTCGAAACTCCCGAAGGCGAAGCGCGTGAGGCTTATCTGCGCGGCGCCTGCGGCACCGATCTCGCCTTGCGAAACAAGGTGGACGAACTGCTGCGGGAACACGCCAACACCGACAGTTTCCTCGTTCGCCCCGCGGTGGAAGGCCCTGCCACGGTTCTGGGCAGCACCCCCATTGTGGAGACCGCTGGTTCCCAGATTGGTCGTTACCGGCTCCTGCAGAAGATTGGCGAAGGTGGATTCGGCGTGGTGTACATGGCGGAACAGAAGGAGCCGGTGAAGCGGCGCGTGGCGCTGAAGATTATCAAGCTCGGCATGGACACCCGGCAGGTGGTGGCGCGCTTTGAGGCGGAACGCCAGGCCCTGGCGATGATGGATCATCCCCATATCGCCAAGGTCTTGGATGCCGGAGCCACGGACACCGGGCGCCCCTATTTTGTGATGGAGCTGGTGAAGGGTGTGCCCCTGACCCAGTACTGCGATGAGCATCAGTTGAACACCCGCGAACGTCTCGAGCTGTTCATTCCGGTCTGCCAGGCGATCCAGCACGCCCACCAGAAGGGAATCATCCACCGGGACATCAAGCCGTCCAACGTGATGGTCACGTTGCACGACGGCGTGCCGGTTCCCAAGGTCATTGACTTCGGGATTGCCAAAGCCACCCAGCAGGAACTGACCGAGAAGACGATTTTCACCCACTTTCAGCAGTTCATTGGGACACCGGCCTACATGAGCCCGGAGCAGGCGGAGATGAGTGGGTTGGACATCGATACCCGTAGCGACATCTACAGTTTGGGGGTTCTACTTTATGAACTCCTGGTCGGTCGGACGCCCTTGGATAGCCGCGAACTTCTGAGTGGCGGGTACGACGAGATCCGCCGGCGCATTCGCGAGGAGGAACCCAAGAAGCCTTCCACCCGGGTCAGCACGCTGCAGGACCAGGAGAAGTCGTCCCTGGCCCAGCAGCGAAAGCTCAGTCCGGAACAACTGTCCAAGGAACTACGAGGCGACCTGGATTGGATCATTCTCAAGGCCTTGGAGAAAGACCGCACCCGTCGCTACGACACGGCCAATGGGTTCGCCCTCGACATTCGCCGTTACCTGAATCACGAGCCGGTACAGGCGGCGCCGCCGGACGGGACATACCTGTTGCGAAAATATGTCCGCCGACATCGAACAGCTCTGTCGATGGCGGCGTTGGTGGTGGGTTTGCTGATCGCGGGTACGGCGGTGAGCACCTGGCAGGCTGTGCGTGCCACCCGGGCCCAGCGGGAGGCAGAGCGCGCTGTTCAGGCGGAGTTGGCGCAGAAACTGATCGCGCAAACTAAACAGCGGGAGGCGGAAGAGCAGCAAGAACGCGCCAATCGGGAGGCCAGCGTGGCGCGCAAGGCCGAACGGGAGACGCAGCGAAATCTGTATGCAGCCCAGATGCTCGCCATCCAGGGTGACTGGGAACGGGCCAACCTCCGAGCCCTGCGAGCCCGTTTGAAGGCGACTGCGGACAATCCCGACCGGGGATTCGAATGGAATCTCTGGCAACAGCGCGCCCGTCAGGACTGGCAGACCGTCCATCTGACCAACGGGCCGATTTCAGCCCTGGCATATTCTCCGGATGGCGAGTTGCTGGCGATTGGCGATGCGAGCGGAACGCTAACGCTTTGGGATCCAGCGAAGGGTCGGGCGCGCTGGGCTCGGAAGGGACACCAAGCCAAGATTCGGGACATCAGTTTCTCCTCCGACGGCACCCGGCTCGTGACGGGTTCGGACGATACCTTCATCCGGCTTTGGGAACGGGATTCGGGAACGCAAGTGGCGGAATTGGGGGCTGGCGATGGCGTTGTGGCGAGCGTGGGCTTTTCCCGCGATCAGCGGACCGTGGTGTTTGGCACGCCTTCCCGGCTGGGAGTTTGGGATCCTACCTTGGGCCAGGTCGTGGCCGAATGTACGCCCCCTCCTGAACCGATTAGTTTTGTGAGTCTGCATCCCGACCTCCAGCAGTTCCTCGTGGGGGGGACGTACGGTGACTTCTCCCTCTGGGATTTTCCCGCGACCAAGGAACGGTTCCGCATTCCCATCAATGACCCGGATCGAGTCAACTATAGGTGGATCACAGACGCGACATTAACCCCCGATGGAAGGACCGTGATCTACGGCCACACCGATGGCTGGTTACAGACGGCTGATGCGGTCACGGGCCGGCCGGTGCGATCACTTAGGTTCGCCAGTATTGAAAGCCTCGACGTGTCACCCGAGGGAACCGTGCTGGTCATCGTGGCTAACGAAGTCGTAAAGGTTCTCGAGTTACCCTCCCTGAAGGAGCGGGCTGAATTCCGGGGACATCCGACAATATGCGACGCTGTGGCCATCCATCCCCGCGGGGCCTTTGTGGCCAGCGGAGACCGGGAAGGCACTCTCAAGATCTGGAATCTCCAGACCAGCCCAAGCCAGCTTACCTTCTCAGCAAGCCAGACCAGTTTGCGTTCGCTGAGCTTTTCCCGGACGGGCGAGCGGTTGTTGACCTCGGACTGGAGGGGACGGACCGCGCTGTGGGACGCGAAAACGGGACGTGAGATCCGTGGCTACCCCTTGGCCGGTCCGAGCGCACTGTTTCCAGATGATCAGCGGCTGATTGCGACCCGGGGCGGGTGGGCGTTTGGAGTTAATGGACCCGTGGTGGTCGAGGTGGCGACCGGCCGGGTGCTGGGCCAGGTACCCACTGAGAATGTGCTCGCCGTCGCGGTCTCCCCGGACGGGACGAGGTTTGTAACCGCCGGACAGGACGGGGCGGCCCGACTTTGGGATAGCCAGACGTTGGAACCTCTCCGCGAACTGCGGGCCGACTGGGAAGCCATCGGTCCGGTGGTGTTTTCGCCGGAGGGCCGCCGAATCGCTGTGGGTCGGGAGGATCGACTGACCATTTGGGACGCCGAGACGGGTGAAGTCCTCCAGGAATTAAGAAGCCCTCAAGGTCGCAGCGCCTTCGGGTCCGTCGCTTTCTCCCCCGACGGCGAGCGGGTAGTTACCGGCACCAGCCAAGGTTTGGCGGTAGTCTGGGATTGGAAGGCGGGTCGCCCGTTGTTCACCTTGGTCGGTCATTCGGATTATGTACCAACCGTGGCTTTTTCGCCGGACGGCCGGAGGATTGTGACCGGAAGCAATGATGGCGTGGTCAAACTCTGGGATGCGCAAGATGGCTTGGAGTTGATGTCTCTCCACGGAGCGGGCGTGGCGGTGGTCCGAGTGGCCTTTGCGCCCGGCGGGCGATCCTTGGCATCTGCGTCTGCGGCCGAGGAAGCGATGATCACGGTCTGGAAGATGGCGGAGGAATCGGAGTGTCGTCGCTGGATGACGGCGGAGGAGGACCACCGCGCGGCCGTGTTGGCCCAGGAACAGGCGCGCGTGTCGGTCGAGACGATACCGGTGGCCCGATCCACCCGCGCTCGAGATCGGCAGATTTTGGAAGTCACTTTGGCGGGACCTCGGTTTCGTCGGTTTAGGAATGCGCCCCCGGTCTCCACCAACGATCCGGGCGTCATTCGAAAGTGGCTCGTGCTCGCACCCATTCCGGTCTCGGAGACGTTGGACCTAATGAAGGCACATATCCCGGAGGAACCGCAGATCAGTCCCCGATCTGGGAACCCCGTCATGGTGGGTTCGGCCCAGCTGACATGGCGTCCGGTACAGTTGGAAGAACTTCACAAACTGGGTTTTGCGCAATTGCTGGGGGCACTACCGGGGCAGGAACCCACCAACAGTGTCGCCTACGCCGTTTCGTACATCTACTGCGCCACACCTCAGGCAAAACTTAAACTCTGGATCGGATCGGATGACGGAGCCCAAGTTTTTCTGAATGGTCGCGAAGTTTATCGAAACCTAATCGCGAGGTCGTTTTCGGTGGATGAAGATGAGGTTTCGGATGTGACGTTGAACGCTGGGTGGAATGTCCTGGTGATGAAAGTGATCAACGAAGGAGGTCGGTGGGAGGGAAGTGCCCGCTTCACGACGGAGGAGAATGCCCCGGTACCGGGAATCCAGGTTTCGTTTGCGCCTGAGGCTCCTGGTCAGTGATTGGCTGGAAGAGTGGGCCATTGATGCGCTGCGAGTGGCCCTTCCGGTCCGGCTTGATTGGTCTGGTCGGACCCCTGGATCGCGGAATGCACGGCCGCCGAGTGGGTGATCGCATATAACAAAACTGCGTCCCCGTGGGATTCGTTGGATCACCTGGAACTCTGTGAAGGCGCGCCCCGCCACCATGAATTACCTGGCACTCTGTGGTGAGGCGCCGAAGCCAGTGGCCCTTGGGCAGATTACCTGGAACTCTATTGCGGCGACGGGTGCGACGCCCCGTCAGATTACCTGACAATCTATGGGTTTGGTCGCAGATCACTTGGCGACCTATTGAGGCGCCGCAAACCTCCCGTAGATCACTTGTCTTTCTATGGAATGGGCGCGGCGACTGAGCTGGGCTGGCTCGTTAAATGTGGCGATGGTGGGAGGGGTTGGGGATGTGGTGGGATAGGGGCATGGCCAAGGAACGATTTAAAGGAGTGCCTGGACTGGGGACGCACCATTTTCACTGCACCTCCCGGGTGGTGAGTGGGGAGTACGTCTTCCAGGCTGAGGAACGGGAGGAG